>JAAFIG010000029.1:3101-54099 GCA_013298595.1 Deinococcales bacterium
ACAGGCTGGCTGAACTTACTTGGTTTAGTAACCGTACTGGGCGCGATCAATGTTGGTACTTTCTTCTTTTTTATTGGTGCTTTTGGCGAAACCCTAAAACTCCAAGGTGACCTGACCACCCAAATTATTTTCTTGGTCATACTGACTGGTATCCAAGCGGCTGTAAACCACTTTGGAATTCGCCTAACCACAATGCTGACAGATTTTTCTGGTTATCTGATCTTTGCTGTAGCCATAGCTTTAACCCTTGCACTCATCATTTATGCACCAACTCGAGATTTCTCGAGATTATTTACCTTTACCAATTACTCGGGTTTTGGAGATCCCGTAGTCTGGCCCAAGACTGATTTAACCACTGTATTCTTACTTGGCTTGCTCTTACCGATTTACACCATTACAGGTTACGATGCTTGCGCCCATGTTTCCGAAGAGACTGTCAATGCGCAACGCAGCGTGCCTCGCAGTATTATCTCGAGTACATTATGGTCTGGGTTATTTGGTTACATCATGCTTTGTGCTTTTGTGATTGCCATTCCTGATATGAACGAAGCTGCCAAAACAGGTTTTGGCGTGTTCTTTTACGTGCTAAATAAAGTCATTCCAAGTGGCTTGCGCGAAATTCTATACGTTGGCGTGTTTGTTTCACAATTTCTTTGTGGACTTGCAACTGTCACCAGTGCCTCGAGAATGATCTTTGCGTTTGCTCGAGATGGTGGTTTCCCAAGTTTCTTAAAAGTGATTGATAAAAACTACCGCACACCCGTTGCGGCAATTTGGACAGCAGGTATCATCAGCATTTTGTTTACGTTGTATGCACCTGTATACACCACCATTGTTACCATTTGCGTGATCTTTTTATTCTTGAGTTATGCCATGCCAATTGCGGCTGGCTATTTAGCATATGGAAAATCTTGGACAACAATGGGTCCGTGGGATATTGGCACTGCCTTCAAAGCTGTCAGTATCGCTGTTATGCTGGCAATTTGCTTTATTTTTTACATTGGTATTCAGCCACCAAACGATAAAGCGCTATGGGTCACACTGGGTTTCTTTGCTTTGCTGGTCGTTGTGTGGTTTGGTCTCGAGCGTAATCGCTTTACTGGACCCCCTACTGGCGAAAGTATAGCAGCTCGTCAAGCCGCAATTAAAGATGCCGAGAACGCTCTTTCTAACAAGTAGTTTCGTCAAAGACGAAAGCACAGTTCGCTTTCGTCTTTATGCTCTCTCGAGGTAAATCATGATCACATTAACTGAATTGCAAGCCCTTGTCTCGAGTGGTGCGATTGACACCGTGGTGATTGCCTTGACCGATATGCAAGGGCGGTTAATGGGCAAGCATGTAACCGCCAAGTTTTTTCTCGAGGAAGTTATACCTAACGGCGCTGAGGGTTGTAATTATTTGCTGGCTGTGGATACCGAAATGCGAACCGTGGATGGTTATGCCCTGAGTAGTTGGGGCACAGGTTATGGTGATTTTGTCATGAAACCTGATCTAAAAACCCTAAGAATCGCGCCGTGGCTCGAGAAAACTACGTTGGTACAAGTTGATCTTGAGGGGCACGACCATCAGCCTGTGCTGCCTAGCCCTCGGCAAATTCTTAAAAAGCAACTCGAACGACTCGAGGAACGCGGTTTAGTGGCGTTAGCTGCCACCGAACTCGAATTTATTTTGTTCAAAGATTCTTACGAAGCCGCTTGGAAAAAGGCTTACCGTGACCTCGAGCCTTTTAATTATTACAATGTAGACTACAGCATTATTGGTACTTCGAGAGCAGAACCTGTGATTGGGCAAATTCGTCGGCAAATGGAACAAGCTGGTTTGGTGGTAGAAAACTCCAAAGGCGAATGTAATTTTGGTCAACACGAAGTCAATTTTAAGTACAAAGATGCCCTAGCCACCGCCGATGACCATGTGGTCTACAAAACAGGTGCCAAAGAAATTGCGAGTCGCATGGGGCATTCATTAACTTTTATGGCAAAGTTTAACGAGCGCGAAGGCAGCAGTTGCCATATCCATTTTTCACTACGGCAACAAGATGGCACACCTATTTTCAAAACGGATCCCTCAAGTTTTGATGCCTTTCTGGCGGGACAATTAGCTGCCCTGCGCGAATTAACTTTGTTTTATGCGCCAAATATCAACAGTTACAAACGGTATGCCATTGGCAGTTTTGCCCCCACCGCTGTCGCATGGGGACGTGACAACCGCACTTGCGGTATGCGAGTGGTTGGTTCAGGTAGCTCTTTACGCCTCGAGAACCGCGTACCCGGCGCAGATGTCAACCCATACCTTGCCTTAGCTGCCATGATCGCTGCTGGGCTACACGGCATGGATAACAAACTAACCCTCGAGCCAGAATTCAAAGGCAACGCGTACCATTCCGATAAGCCTCGAGTGCCACGCAACATGCACGTGGCTCGAGAATTGTTTGCCAACTCGAGTTTAGCCAAGGAGGCTTTTGGTGATGTGGTGGTGCAACATTACTTAAATTATGCGGATGTGGAACTGGATGCTTATGATGCCGCTGTGACGGACTGGGAACGTTTCAGGGGCTTTGAGCGATTATAAAATGATTGAGTTTCCAATTGCCCTCGAAATTGATTCGGTGTTGCATGACATTGAAACCCAGCGTATTCTGCAAGTTTTTGAAAGCATTGGTGCTGTTGATTTCTTGGTATTATTTCCGTTTCAAAAAATTTCGTTACTCAAACAGATTATTGTGGCAAATTTCCAAGTGAATGGTCTTTACAATTACCGAACACAGGAATGCGAGATGAGTGTTTCACGTGGCACGCATGAATTTGGACAACAGTTTTCGTATCAAAATGTGTACAGTATCAGCTCATTGGCAACAAACGAATTCGCTGCAATTCAACGAACCGCCATTCATGAGCTTGGTCATCATATTCACAACAGGCTACGAAATACCCAATTGCCTTTTTTCCGTCGTACAATGCAAATTCCTCGGGTGTTTTCAATAAGTCAGTATGCGGCTAAAGACAACTTAGAGTATTTTGCTGAGAGCTTTGCTGCTTTTGTTTTCTGCCAAGATCAACTCATGCACCATGATCAAATTGGGTATAACATGATCATCGAAGCACTTGGGTTACTCGAGCTTCAAATCAAGGAATTGTTATGACTCAACTGGCTGAACGACCACTTGCACAACTCGATGATGCTGAAATCGCCAACGGTTTGGCAATCCTTTATTTTGAAGATAACTTAACCCGCCAAAACTATGATCGTGCCCTCCAAGAACTCATTCGGCGCAAATTTGCCCCCGAAGCGCTAGGCACCCTTATTTTATTTGGTGAATTGGAATGGCAAAAGCCATATCGTTAAAGATTTCGTACACTGTACTTTGATTTTTCATTGCAAACTCGAGTTTCAAAAATACCAACTCGAGGCATCAATTTTGGAGGAGTTTTTATATGCGTCTCGAGAATAAAGTGGCTTTAATTACAGGTGCTGGTAGTGGCATCGGCAAAGAATCAGCGTTGTTGTTTGCGACTGAAGGTGCCAGCGTGGTGGTGGTAGATCTCAACGAAGCGGCTGGTCAAGCAGTTGTCTCGAGTATTGTGGCTGCGGGTGGCAAGGCAGTTTTTGCCAAAGCCGATGTATCTAAGGCTGCTGATTGCCAGAATATGGTGCAGGTTGCCGAGGATTCGTTTGGTAAGCTAAATGTGATTTTTAATAATGCAGGTATTTCCCACGCCGACGATGATAACGCAATGAATACCGAGGAAGATGTTTGGGATTTAACCTTTGCGATCAATGTCAAAGGTGTTTTTTTGGGTTGCAAATACGCGATTCCTGCCATGTTGCGGGCTGGTAGTGGCAGCATTATTAACACAGCTTCGTTTGTGGCGGTGCTAGGCGCGGCTACACCGCAACTGGCGTATACATCGAGTAAGGGTGCGGTGCTGAGTATGACACGGGAATTAGCTGCCATTCATGCTCGGCAGGGAATTCGGGTGAATGCACTTTGCCCTGGTCCGTTACGCACTGAATTACTGATGAAGTACTTGGATACCGAGGAGAAACGTCAACGGCGTTTGGTGCACATTCCAATGGGTCGGTTTGGCGAGGCGCAGGAAATGGCAAAAGCAGCGTTGTGGTTAGCTTCTGATGACTCGAGTTTTACTACTGGGTCAACATTTTTAGCTGATGGTGGTATTACTTCTGCTTATACAACTCCACTTTAGCATTCTTGCCTCGAGTACTGAACTCGAGGTTTTATTGCTTTATAACCTGAAGAAGTTGTGCATGGTGGCTTTGTTTATCTTTGTACATAAAGGTATCGGCTTCAAATAATGCAGCATCTAAGTTTTGTTGCTCGAGTTGAATCCAACCTGTGCTAACTTGTGTAAAGTCTGCTCGAATTGTGTTTATCAGGGTCTCGAGTGCTATTTGATTCGGGTGAATGCTGATAAATTCGTCGCCACCAACTCGGTAAAGTTTATCTGTAGGTTGACAATGTTTTTGTAAAGTTAAGCAAAATGCTGTGATAAAAGCATCACCTGCTTGATGTCCTTGGGTATCGTTAATGCGTTTTAATCCGTCTATATCCCATAAGGCAAAGCTGGTGTTGCTTCGTGGAATCGTTTGCCAGTCTCGCTCGAGGGCACGGCGATTCCCTAAACCTGTGGCTGGGTCAGTCAGGGCGGCTTGCTCGAGTTGTGAGTTAAGGGCTTCTAAACGGTCGTGGCGTTGCTCGAGTACGTTGAGTAATTGATGAATTAAGATACCAAAAATGGCAAATAACAGCAGTTGATGCCCAGTGATAATCAGTTGGTGAAATGGCAAACCCCAGAAACTCAGTATGATCACTACTAAACCGAGGACGGCACCACCTACACCTCCAAGGACACCTAAAAATAATTCCAGTGGTGACATCAAAGCGATTCGGCTTGCGGGTTGTAAATCGAGTTGGGTCATGACGCTGCTACTCGAGCCTGTACTGTATACCAGAAATGGAATTAATCCGCAGAGAAATATAATTTCACCAATCACAAGGTAGCGTCTCGAGATGATCCAGCCGAGTATTGCCCACAGAATGACCACGAGCATGTCACCAATGCCTACTGTTATCCATCGCTCTGGTTGCAACCAGGCTGTACCAAATAATGGTGCGGTGAGTACAACACCTCCAGCCAATAATAGCCAGAATACATGCAGAAGTTTTTCTCGCACTGCGCGTGGGTGCATAGTTTAGTGTACACAGAAAATGCTTATGGTTGTGGCATTTTTTGGCATTTGGTCAAACGCCTTCGTGAGTTTTTATAGACTGACTTCAATGAATCACGGTGTGGAAGCTTTACAAAAAGAGTACCAAGATTATGTGATGGCGCACCGAATTCGGAAATTGCTAGGCGGTAAACTCGAGCCAAAAATTTTCCTTAGTCTAGCGATTTATGCCCAGCGACGACTTGAACGGCAACGTTTAGCTCGAGAGTTGGTAACGGTAAAGCCTTTATCTATGGAACGTTTAGCTCGAGTGGATGATTTTACTGATGAACTGTGTTTTGGTATGTGGCGTAATCCTCGAGAGATTAATGATTTTCTTCGTGCTGTTTGGAAACGTGGTGGTCATGGTATTTTCGAGTTTCCAACAGAGTTTGCGGCTTTACTTTTAAGCCAAACAGAACGCTCGAGATTGCCGCTGCGTGGTGTGGAAGTTGCCGAGTTCTATGTGGCGTGCTTAAAAGTTGGTGCGGCGGCTTTTAGCCCCGAAGAAATGGGTTTAGCTGTGGATCGTGTTGAGCGTTTAGCAGCGGCTTTACCGATTTTTATTGATGAATTACAAAGTGCTCTGGAATTTGATGATCCAGCTTTTTCCGAGCTTGACTGGGATTGATGGAGATGTCTACATCTTTTCCTCATCTGATTTTTTAGGTTTTACGTTTAGAATAGTGCAGATGAAAATTTCTTCAAAGTGGTTCTTAGGTACGCTGCTACTGGCTGGCGTGGCAGTCTCGAGTGTTTTGGCACAAGGCGCTAAACTCTATGTTCCAGCAGGTTTTAAGGTCGAACCTGATTTATCTAAAACTCGAGTGGTCAGTTTTAAGGGACCTAAGTATGTACTAGCGGATAACACTGATTACCGCGCTGTGATCGAAACTGATAAGGGTCGTATTGTGGTGGATTTATTTGAAGACGATACCCCTGTTACAGTCAATAATTTTGTTTTCTTGGCGCGTAATAAGTTCTACGATGGTATTATTTTCCACCGTATCATTGACCAATTTATGGCGCAAACAGGCGATCCACTGGGTACTGGTACAGGTGGACCTGGGTATCAATTTGGCGATGAATTCCGTACCAAACTGACTTTTAAAGAAAAGGGGCTTTTAGCCATGGCAAATTCTGGTCCTGCCACCAATGGTAGCCAATTCTTTATTACCTTAGTTCCAACCGAGCATTTGAATGGCAAACACACAATTTTTGGTAAGCTGCTCGAGGGTGAAAAAGTGTTGAACGCCTTAAATAAGGGTGAGCCACCTGCAAATCCTTCAAAGATGGTCAAAGTGTATATCGTTTCTAAAAAGAAAAAGTAAGTTGCTGTTCAAAAGCCGCTGAGCGAATCAGCGGCTTTTGCTTATCTCGAGTTAAACTCTTTCCGAATGTTGTTCAGTACATTTTGCCAAAAAGAAGATTTTATAGCGAAATGATCGAATAGCATCTGGTAATTTGTACCTTTGTGCTGTACAATTAGCACTTTATGAGATTTGCCGCAATCACCGATTCAATCGTGGATGCCTCAAGGGTTGCCAGTGCCTTTGCGCGAGCTGGTCATGATGCAACCCTTTTGCTGCACGAACACAGTGAGTACGGCTTGCAACTCGAGGGACAAAATGCGTTGGTTTTCGATGCGGATTTACGTGGATTATCTAAGCTTGATTCAAGAATGCGTTTGCAGCGTCTAGCTCGTCAGTTGCGTAGTAGTGAAATTGCTTTTTTTCGTTTTGACTCGAGTTTACGCCGCCCTTGGGATGATTTATTTGCTACCCTCGAAGCCAGTGGGCGTAATAAACTCATTCTGGCTGCCTTTAATCCGCTCGAAGGCTTTGAAGTTCGGCACGGCACTGTGTTCTGGCATGGTTCGCCTTTGCATCGCACAACTTTAGCTCGAGACCGTTTAAACCCTGTGTACGATGCCAACTTACCAGAGTTACTGGAACGCGAAGGGCTTGGCACAGTGGCTTTGGTACGCGACATTACGCCGCAAACCATTGGGGTAGCACTCGAGAAAGCCAAATTTATTATCGTTGATGGTGGTAATCGTGGCGATGCCGAACGCTTAGTTGCCAGTGTGCCAGATGCCAATGCTGTGCTCTGGGCAGGTGGTGCTAACCTAGCTCGAGCGATTGGGGCAACTTATCCTAGTGTTTCAGATGAATTCCTCGAGCCAGATATAAGTTGCAAATCAACGTTATTAGCTTTTAGTGGTTCATCACCGCAAACCATGCAACAATTCAAGGTTTTACGTGATGCTGGTGTTCAAACCATCACCTTTGATGCCCTTGAATTACTTTATGGCGATGTACTCGAGCCATTTGTGCAACGGGTCACTCAAGCCTTAAAGCGTGGTAGTTGTGCTGTGAGTTTAGATTTTAATGCCAGTACTGCTTTTGGTTTGCCTGCAACTCAATTACAACACAAAGCACGAACTGCACTAGCAGATACCATCCAGCAACTCTCGAGCCAGCAGGCATTTGAGAATATCCTATTATGTGGTTCACCCATTGCCAGCAGTACCATACGTGCTTTGCATGCCAAAGGAACGCATAATTCACCACACAGCGATGATATGCGTTTACTAGCCCAAAATCCGCACCGTATCAGTGTACGAGCTTCAACTGATACACCCCAAACCTTGTTAGGTGCGTATCAAGTGCTTGCAGGTTTATAGTTTATTTTGGAAAAATTGCTACGTTTAAAGCAGCTAAAGAAGCATAAGACACTTTCCAAGCAGCTTTTGCATCGCTGGATAAGGCAATCACACCACTGCGTTTAACCTCACCAGAAACCAGTTTTAGGGTCATTGTGACTGCTACACTGGCGGTATTACCCGAAACCGTGGTTTTACCAAAACTCATCTGATAACCTTTTAGTAGTTTACTCGAGACAATACTGGCAAACGCACTGGGTGCACCAACCACAAATTTCCCAGTCCAACCAAC
Source organism: Deinococcales bacterium (assembly GCA_013298595.1). GTDB lineage: Bacteria > Deinococcota > Deinococci > Deinococcales > JAAFIG01 > JAAFIG01. The sequence continues at coordinate 11,286 of JAAFIG010000029.1, forward strand.
GTCACCACATTGCAAGCCCTCGAGCACTTGCCGCACAGCATTTTGGGCATTACCAGCACTTTGGGCTGGTGTGACTTGATCACCGCTCGAGACAATGTTAATTGCTTCTACTGCCCAATGGCATGGTGGCACATCCACATACGTGGTTTGTGCTTGAACCAAACCCACTAAAGCCAATGTTGCTGTGAGTAAGAATTTTTTCATACATCACTGTACTGCTCGGTTGATGGCTTTGCAGTAAGAAAGCTTGCAATCTCTGCTAAACTACCCTCATATGGAACGAAAAATTCGTGTACTCATTGCTAAACCAGGTTTAGATGGTCATGACCGAGGTGCCAAAGTCATTGCTCGAGCCTTACGCGACGCTGGTATGGAAGTCATTTACACAGGCTTGCGACAAACTGCCGAAATGATTGTTAATGCCGCTGTACAAGAAGATGTGGATGCCATTGGATTATCGATTTTATCTGGAGCACACATGCACTATTTCCGTGAGATTCGCAGTTTGTTGGAAGCACAAACAGCCACTGATATTATTTTATTTGGTGGTGGCATCATCCCCGATGAAGACATGACAAAACTCGAGGAACTCGGTGTTAGCGGCTTATTCACACCAGGAACCAACACCCAAGATGTGGTACTTTTTCTCGAGCAGAAAGCAAATGAACGCTGGGCAAAAAACTGATTTTTAGGGTGATGCCAAAAGTTCTACTTATTGCAAGCTCATCCGTATACAAACTGCCCCTAGGAATGCCATAATCCGTGTGGGTTCACCCCAGTTTTTAGGAGGATTTTATGAAAAAACCGTTGGCACTTAGCGCGGTTGCCGTTATGCTCGCATTCGGCATCACATCGGCACAACAACCTATTCGTATTGGTATGGCATTCGACGCAGGTGGTAAGAACGATAAGAGCTTTAACCAAAGCGCTTATGAAGGCGCTCAACGCGCTGCTAAAAAGTTTGGTGTCGAAGTTAAAGATTTCGAGCCAACCGATCCTAGCCAAGTTGGTACTGGTATCCGTCAATTTGCCGAAGCTGGTTTTGATTTGGTCATTGGTGTTGGTTTTGCCAATCAACCAAGCATTACCAAAACAGCTGCCGAGTTCAAAGATGTTAAATTTGCTGTCATTGATGACGTACCAACTGGTGATAACACCACTGGCGCAGTTTTCCGTGAACACGAAGGCAGCTTCTTAGTCGGTTACATTGCTGGTAAAACCAGCAGCACAGGTGTGATTGGCTTTGTTGGTGGTATGCAAATTCCACTCATCCGTAAGTTCTACGCTGGCTTTAATGCTGGTGTTAAAGCCGCTTGCCCAACTTGCACCACCATCGAGAATTACACTGGTACAACCCCAGAAGCTTGGAACAACCCAACCAAAGCTCGAGAAATCGCAGCTGCCCAAGGTGCTAAAGGAGCAGATATTATTTACGCTGCTGCTGGTGCTTCAGGTGCTGGTGCTTTGAAATATATCACGGATACCAAGTGCATTAGTGGTACCAAAACCCCAGCTATGATTAAACTCAAACCAATGCTTGCAACCATCAAAGCTGTAGCTAAGCCAAAGGATTACACTGCTAAGTGCAAAGGCGCAAATGACCGCCCAATGTTCTTTATTGGTGTAGATGCTAACCAAAACTACCTTGGCGATTCTGATAAGAACCCAAAGACCATGAATTACGTGCTGACCAGCATGTTAAAGCGTGTGGATTTGGCTGTTTACAACCTAATTGGCGGAGTTAAACAAGGCAAGCCTTGGGTTAAAGGTGCACAAGAATTTGGTTTAGATAACAGCGGTGTAGGTTACGCACTGGATCAATACAACGAAGCCCTTATTTCTGCTGATACCATCAAAGGTGTCGAATCTGCCAAAGCCAAGATCATCAATGGCGATCTTGACGTAGCTGACAAATAAGATTTTGCTCGAGAAAGCACACCCACTTGGGTGTGCTTTTTTGTGAGGATTGTAGACTCGAGCGTGCTAACCTAGAGGCATAGTTGTTTTAGGATTTGATGATGACACTTGCACGTCCCAAATATACAATTGCCAAGGTTTTGTTGGTATTAATTGTTATTGTTACTTTTATTCGTCAAGGCTGGGTGATCTTCCAAGAAAGTACACCTGTTATCAGTTTGATAGACAATATCATCGCGGCAACTATAAGTTTATTTACCGCTGCAATGTGTAGTTATATAGCTAGACAAAACACGTTTACTCAAAAAGCTTGGTATTTTTTTGCCGCAGCTTTTACAGCTTTTTTCCTCGGCGATATCATTTGGATTATCCTTGAGTTCACTTTACAAAAAGACCCTTTTCCTTCTGTAGCAGATATTTTTTATTTAGCCGTTGTGCCATTATGCGGTTTTGGTTTATTAAGTTTTCCAAAAAAACCTGTTCAACAACACGAAATTACTCGAGTTCTGCTCAATGTTTTACTGATGCTAGGTGCAATTGGCACATTTTTATGGCATTTCTTATTTTCACAAATTGTACAAAATACGCAACCAGACGTAGGTTTCTTGGTTTCTTTCGCCTACATCATTGCTGATATTACTGTTCTGGCAATTGTCTTTTTTACATTTTTTCGATCTGGTGGTCAGCAGTACCGCACTGAATTCCTATGGATTGGCGCTGGTTTTCTTTTTAATATCATTGCCGATTTAGGTTTTTCGTTCTCGAGTGCCTACGATATCGAAGCTCAAATAATGTTTCTTAATGGAGGTTGGTCTTGGTTTGCGGTCTGTATTTCAACAGCCGCTTATTTTAATTTGCATCGTTCACAAAAAGTAATAGATTTAACCAATCAACCCTTAGTATTGAATTCAGTCTTTGTTATGAGTGCCCCTTTACTTGCAAGTTTTGCCACTGCAATTATTTATGTTTTTAGCTCCCCTGATAATGTGTTACAGCACACTGGCACAGGTATCGGTTTTTTAATTGTTTTGGTGATGGTCATGCTGCGTCAAACTGCCATGTTTATTGAAAACAAAACCCTCAATGAAGATTTACTACGCTTTTCTGATGATCTGGAGCAACGTGTGCAGCAACGCACACAACAACTCGAGTGGGCAGCAACCCATGATGCACTGACAGGTTTATCAAATCGTGTGCGTTTACAACAACATCTAAGCACTGTTTTGCAAGAAGGTACTGTGGCTGTGATGTTTATTGATTTAGATGGTTTTAAACGTATTAATGACACGCTCGGGCATCTGATTGGTGATGAATTGCTGCGTGAAGTGGCTTTTCGTTTGCGTGGCAGTATTCCAATTGATGGCTTAGTTTGTCGCACAGGAGGCGATGAATTTGTGGTTGTCTTACCTTCTCACGAAGATGCACAAACCCATGCCACTTATTTACTCAAGCAACTCGAGAAACCTTTTTTGGTTTTAGAACTCGAGTTTGCTTTAACAGCCAGTATTGGGGTGAGTATTTCACCTAAAGACGGTAATGATGCCGAAACACTACAACGTCACGCTGATGCTGCTATGTACACAGCAAAACACCTTGGGCAAGGTAAAATCGAGTTTTTTACCCAAGCAATTCGTGATCAACTCGAGCGCCGCTTAGAAATCGAGCAACATTTACGGGGTGCAATATCAAGTCATGAATTCAGTTTGCATTTCCAACCAATTGTGCAAACAACCACAAGGCAATTACAATCCTTTGAAGCGTTAATCCGTTGGAATTCGGTGGCTTTAGGCAAGGTTGCACCAGCCGAATTTATCCATGTTGCCGAAGAAAGTGGGTTAATTGGTTCAATCACCAATTGGGTGATTGACACAGCTTTAACCCAGCAACGCCAATGGCTCGAGGCAGGTTATGCCATTGTACCAATAGCGGTGAATGTTCCAATGGCACAAATTGCTCAACCCGATTTTTTTGTTTTTGTCCAACAAAGTTTAGAAAAACATGGTTTGCCTGCACAGTATTTGCATTTGGAATTACTCGAGGATGCCTTAGCCCAACCGCATGTGGCTGATGCACTGCGCCAATTTCGGATTTTAGGTGTGAAAATTTCCATAGATGATTTTGGTACGGGTTACTCAAATTTATCGTATTTGCATAATTTACCCATAGATACCTTAAAAATTGCACAAGTATTTATTGCTAATGCTAATCACATCAACAGCGAAGCTTTATTAAAAACCATTATTGCTATTGGTGAAACATTAGGGCTTCATGTTATTGCCGAAGGGGTCGAAACCGCACAGCAACTCGAGCAATTACAACGCCTAAGTTGTGATGCAATTCAAGGCTATGTTTTTGCTGCACCAGCCGAAAGTAGTGCAGCAAAAACATGGTTAGAACAACCGTTATTTAAATTTCAAAGAGAAGTGAATGGTAAAATCGCATAAAATAGAATTCTTACTAAACCCGCTTCGTTAGTCCCTTTGGCAATTAGTTGTAACCTATTAAATTTGTAACTGCTACTTACCCCCAATAGAATGTGAGGTCTTCATTATCCGAAAAAAAATTCGAGTCTAACTTCTGACACTTCTTTTTTTCTGCAACTAATTCCTTTTCAAATCTATTGAGAAATTCAATATCTGCAACGTGTTTATTGAAAAACCATCGTTCTGAATAATAGTGTTTCAAAATAAGTAGGACAAAAGCGTGCGGTGTAAAAATACGTCTGACAGCCCATCTATTACTCGAGTGAAACCCTATGTGCAGATGTGAGCAAGGATGATAAAACTGAGAGTATTCTCTAGGTGAATTTTCATATCTGATCATTGGAATCGTATAATTTGATTTCAACTCACCCATTTTCTGAGTGAATTCATCTTCTGAAATAGCATTTGCATCCCTATATTCATGGAATTCTGCTGCTTTAATACATTTATCAAGTTGACCACCAATATGAGGGTTAGGAAAAAAAACATATCTCAGTTGATTATTTTTATCATAGTTAAATTGAAAATAAGAGTAATCAATCAACATAAAGTTATATACTGACAGTCGTATTCCTGTATAATATACGTCTAGGTATGTTGATTCTGGCGAAAGACAAACATCTCGGAATTCTTTATTAATTCTTACCGACGTTGGATTGCTAAAAGTTGATTCTAATTCGAGTTGACAAATTGATCTCCAAGAAGCAGTAATACTCGCGCAAAAATCAGATTCAGTCATTTAGTCCTCAGAAATTATTGATTCAAGAAAGTCGTCTTCACTTAAACCCATTTTCCTAGCTTTTGCTTTATATTCTTCGAGCAGTTTTTTTGCCCTACTAGCTTTATTACTTAAATCTCGTTGAATCAAATCTATATTGCTCAAGTCTGGCATAACAAATTTAAGCATTGGAAAATTATCTCTTGCCAAATCAATCTCGGTACACACGAGTCGTGCACCTTTTCCAATACCACTTACACGTAACCATGCTTTTGTGCGAGTAAATGCAGTAAATAGCTTATTTCTACCAGATCGAGTTGGTAGGTAAATAGCATTTATCCCCATTGCAAAAACAACAGATGCCTCATTTCCTTTCGCTCGATAGACGGTTGAAAGTGTAACCATATTTGGCATAATGAATGGGGGTTCGTTATATGGATCCGCAGTTATGTTATTTGTAGAAACACCCTGAATTGCCAGTTCTTCAGAAATTTTAGAAAAATTCCTCCTTGCATTTCGATCATCAAGTGAAATAATTAGCATATCCTCTGGTTGCAGACCACCATTTATAAATTCCTTCACTTCATTCACAATCCAGTTCACTTCATTATCAAGTGAATCAGAAATAAAGGTTTTGACTATATTTGCTTTCTGAATTGCATTAAAACTCAATGGACTATTCTCCGCTGGACGAAGAATTTCTACTATTGTACCAACTGAAAGTTCTCCTTCAGACTGTACTTCATATCCAACATCTTGCCAATGTTCCCTACTTTCCAAAAGTTGTACTATCTCATCGCTATAAATTCCAAAACCGAGAGCGTGTGCAATAACTAGCACTTCCGCTTGATTTCTGTAACATTTACTCAACACCGTGTCATTAATTGTACCAAAAGATAATTTCCCCTCAGCTCTTTCCAAAGAAATTCGAGGCTCATTATTGCCATCCATACCAAATAATTCTTCTGGTGAACGCATTTTTACATTTAAAATATTTTGCAATTCATCATATGCCCACACAATATTTTTTTCATCACGTGTTCCTTTTGCAAGGGCAAAACATAATTCATAAAACCCGCTTGGGAAATCTTGACCCTCATCAATCAATACGTGATCATAAAAACATGGAACTGATGCTTGTTTAAGTAATTGACGGCAAACATAATCAAATGGGTCTGTTGCTTCTCGAGCCTCATCAAATGAAATGGGTTTTACACCTAATCTCTTACAAGTATCTGAATAAGTTCCTGGAATGTTATTTCCACCCCATCCATGTCTCACATGTATGCGATTCCAATCAGGGTCTTCTTCTTTATAATTTCGATAAAATCTTGTTATTAAATTTGTCAATAGATTTCGTAAATTGCGGGTAAAAAATGTAACCAAGATCAAATCATCTGGATTTGAAAGATGCAGATATGCAGCTTTCATAGCTAAAATTACTGTCTTCCCAGACCCTGCTAATCCACGAATTCTCTGCGGACCCGTTGTATTTACTAATGCAGCGCGACGCTGTTTTTGATCAAAGTTTGCAATTTCACTTTCAAGTTGGGCAATTGTTACACCGAAATGCTGTTCTTCTGTATTACTGATAATACGGCGCTGCGGTCTTGTTAAAGCTTTCGCGCCTTCTAATACTGACCTAATTTCGGTAATTATATCATCATTTAAATCCAAACTGCTTTCAGCTAACGAAGTCTTAAAACCATCAAATGATTTAATAAAAATACTATTAACTAAATCATATTCTTCGCTTATATTTCCTAATATTATTGGAATAACTGGAAATTTCAGAGTAGATAAACTACTTTTTAATAAGCGACTTTTAAGTAATCTACCAATAAATATACTACAAAACTGACCTAAAGATTCGTCAATTTCATCAATCCAATCATATTTTTGCAAATTTTTATTTTCTGAGTATAATCGAACTGCAAAAACCCCATGATTCTTTGAAATTATCAGCACATCTGGTTTATGAGCGACTGTTTCGTAATCCGAATATGCTGGAAAATCATAATAAACAATAGCATTTTGCAAATTCGCGTTTTGCTCATGATCTTTTAGATACTCTATAAAATCTCGAGCAACTGGGTCTTGGGTAATTCGGCTAGTAGTTATAAGGATATCCAGTGCCATAAATTCTCCACTTACTAGGCTAAGTTTTTTAACTTAAACGATCAATATCTATTTAAGTTAAAAAACTTTACAAATGAACCAATTTACTTAAATAGATATTGATTAGCCTAAAGAACAAAATTATTGATAAATATCAAAATAGATACTTTGAATAACCGCAAAAACCCTTATTCAAGAGTAACAAGGTAATCGTATAAATCTGGTCCACCAGTCATCACTTCAACACCAAGTTGCGGTAAATGTTCGTTGATACTCGAGACCAGTGTTTCTGCCAGTTCTGGTGTGACATTCGGTCCAGTGAAAACCGTGACAATTTCTTGCATGGTGTACGAACCTTTGAGCATTTCTAGCACTGCTTGTTCGGATGTGCCGCCATTATAAACAAGCACATCGTCACGCAGCCCAATCACTTCGCCTTCTTTAATCTCAAGTCCGTCTATGGTGGCAGTGCGGCTGGCTTTAGTGATTTCAAAAGTCAGTACTCGAGCACTCCCTTCGGTCATTTCTGGCAAAAGTTCCTCAACTGTATTTTCTTTATGAAAACGAAACGAAGCCCCTAAGCCTTGCCCAAGGGTTCTGGTTGGAATCACATGCAAACGTTTTTCTGTCTCGAGTTCAGCTGCTTTTTGCGCTGCCATCAGCACATTTTTATTATTGGGTAAAACAATCACATCTTCGGATTCAACACTTCTGGCTGCATCGAGAATATCTTGCACACTGGGGTTTTGGGTTTGTCCACCGGAAATAATTCGCACCCCAAGACTCCGAAAAACCTTGACTAAACCATACCCAGAAACAACTGCGACTGCGCCTGTGGTTGGTGTTTCAGATTTACTAGCCGCCCCTGCCATTGCCAGGATTTCAGTGTGCTGTTCGGACATATCTTCGATTTTGCTACGTACCATTTTACCGTATCGAGCCACAGTTGCCAGCAAAGCATCGGGGTTATCAGTATGAATATGCCCTTTAACAAAGCCTTCAGCGCCAACCACCAACAAAGAATCACCAAATTCTTGTACAATTTCCCGAATTTCAGCCGCTGATTTAATGGCATTCTCGAGTAAAAATTCTGTGCAGTAACCAAATTCTTCGTTCTCAAATTGATCTTGAGCGTAGGATTCGATCACAGGAGCTGGCGGCAACTCGAGACCAACAATACTGGCATACACACCAGTCAGTACATGCAAATACCCAGCACCACCACTATCCACAACATTGGCTTGTTTTAAAACAGGTAGCAATTCTTTGGTGTGCTCGAGACTGATTTTACCACCTTCAAGTGCACCAGCCAGCAGCTCCGTTACACTCAAATCGGCAGTTTTTGTCAATAAAGCCCGAGCTGCTATGGCTGTTTCTCGAGCTACAGTTAAAATAGTCCCTTCAACAGGTTTTTTAACCGCGTCGTACCCAGCTTTTGCGCCTCGCTCGAGAGCTTCAGTCAGAGTTAAAGCCGAGATTTCAGTATGATCACGAATCACTTCGGCAAAACCTTTGAGTAATTGCGATAAAATCACACCACTATTACCACGCGCTCCAAGCAAAGAACCATACGAAATAGCTCGAGCCACTTCTGCCATATTGGTATGGTTTGCCACATCGAGTTCGCGACGCACACTCTGCATGGTTAAGTGCATATTTGTACCTGTATCACCATCAGGCACAGGGTACACATTTAAGGCATTCGTTTCTTCTTTATAAACACCTAGCCAATCTGTAGCATACAAGAAGCACTTTGCTAAAGTTTCACTATTTAACTTATCCACCACGTGCTCCTTTTTTCTTAGCACCACTCGCCCCTGGTTTAGCCACACCAACCACATGCACTTTGACACTCGAGAGTTCAATACCAGCCAAGGCTTTAGCTGCATGGACAATACGATCTTTAACATTCTCGGCAACGGCATGAATAGCAGTACCAAATGCCACCACCACATAGACTTCGCATGTCCGTGTGGCACCTTCACCAGACACAACCACACCATCTCTGGATTGTGGTTGTCCAAGAATTTTCTGAATACCTTCTTTCAGATTTGCTGGTGCCATACCAACCACACCAGGCACTTCATGCGCTGCCAAACCCAGTAAACTGGCTAACGCATTCTCTGTGACGTTGATAGAACCTTTCACGCCGACCTCCGCAACAATTGAGACATTCCCAAGAGTATACAAGTATCCACGATTAGACGCACAACCTAATTATCACAATCTCAAGCCAGTGATATTTCTAAGGAAGAATCTGCAATTCATCGTATTTGCGCCGTAAGGCTTTAGCTGTGGCAGGTGGCACAAATTTACTGATATCGCCACCATAACTCGAGATTTCTTTCACCATCGTACTGCTCAGGAAACTGTACCGCGTAGCAGCCATAATAAAAACTGTCTCGAGGTTTTTGTTCAGTTGCCGATTTAAATGCGCCACTTGCAATTCTAATTCGTAATCGGATACAGCTCGTAATCCACGAACAATCACAGGTACACCTTGGTCTTTGGCATAATCGGCAAGTAAACCTTGGAAACTATCCACAGAAATATTTTTCAGATGCGCTTGGGTTGTAACTTCACGAATAATCTCGAGCCGTTCTTCGATTTCAAATAAGTTTTTGCCTCGTTTTTCACGGTTTTGTAAGACCGCTACGGTCACATGATCAAATATCTTCGAGGCACGAATGAGAATGTCCAAATGACCATTGGTCATGGGATCAAAACTACCTGGATAAATGGCACTGGGCACAAGCAGAAGTATAGAGAGTCAGCATATACCTGACAAGTGCTTAGGCAGTATTTAGTATAATAATTAAGGAGCGAACTCGTATTCGCCCCTCGAGATAACAGCTTTATTTTAGGATACTGTAACGTTAATTGTATGCCAGCCACTTGCAGCTTCTGGCAGACTGTCTTTGACTTCTTGGCTTTGCATTTTGCCACCTGCAAAGCAGCGTACTTGTAATTGATGTTGCCCACTGGTTGGTGTCCACTGGAGTGTCCAGCGTGTCCAAGCGTAACGGGCGCGTTTCTCGAGTTGGGTGGCTATTTTCCAATTTTTTCCACCATCAAAGCTGATTTCAACTTTTTCAACATTGGTTATGCCAGCGTAGGCAATACCTGTTAGGGTGACTGGTTTTCCTGCCTCGAGTTTTGGTAAATCGTTGATACGGCTAAGCGCTTGCACGTAAGCTGTACGGCTCCAACCTCGGTTTGCCCAGTAACCAAGACGCTCTTCGCTCGAGAGGGTGATTTTGGTTAACCAGCGTGGTTGTTTCATGCCATAATGCCCTGGCAGAATCACGCGCAATGGGAAACCATGCTTAGAATTCAGTGGTTCACCATTGATAAAGTATGCCAGTAACACATCGTCTTCGATGGCTTGTCCAAGTGGTAAGGATTCGTAGAAACCATCGGCGGCTTCCCATGTGATCCATTTTGCACCGCTTTGCATGCCAACTTTCTCGAGTAAATCTTTGACTTTTAAACCACGCCAATTGCAATTACCAATTAAACTGCCTCCGATTGGGTTGGAAATACAGCTCATGGTGAATTCCATATCTTTGGGGGTAAATTGGTCTTTGAGTTCTTGCAAGGAAAACTTTGTGGGTGTGTTGACCATTCCAGCAACCTCGAGTTTCCAATCGGCTTCGTTGAGTTTGGGGTCTAAGGCTTCGTTGCTAATCGAAACATAGTACAAATCTTTTTGTGAGACAATACCTTCAGGTAAGACTGGTTCAGTTCCTACAGGAGCCGCCACAGCCGTAGAGCCACGTAGAAGTGGTTGTAAAACCCCAAACGCACCGAGTCCCAAAATACCAGCTGCGCCACCTGTCAGGGTTTGTAATGCCCCGCGCCGACTTGGATTGCTTTGTAATGGCTGGAGCGCCAGACGAATACCATAATACATTGCTGCATAAACCACTGCCCAAACGATCGCCATAAAGCCTTGGCTCGAGATCAGCAACCCAAGCGTGGCAAGCCCCACAGCAATCGTGGCTGGTAGTGTGCCAACCATACCCAGAACTGTAAAACCACCAATCCAAAGTAAACTCGAGCCAAGAAATGCCATGACTTTACCTGCTTCACCAAAACCAAGTAATTTGTGGACAAATTGAAACATTGCTGGGGTTCCTAGCCAGAATGTGATGGTGTTATAGAGTTTCTCGAGTGGCGAAGGTAGCCCAACAAAAACTCGAGCAATCAGGCTAAGAGCAGCAAGTACTACACTGGCAATAAAGGCGGGCATCATGGTTAAGTGTACGCTCAAAAAGTGTATTTGGTTCAATTTTACAAAAGCACAATTGAAGTGCTGACGAACCGAGGTTATCTATGTTACACTGACCGTAAGCGTTTACGATATGTTTTCATCTCCTCTATCATTTTCCGAAAAACATTTGCTCGAGCACTTCGAGACAAAGATTGCAACGGCTGTGCCAGAAAGAGATATCTTACGAGCACGGCTTGAACGTTACTTACCCGAATTATTATCAGGACTTGAAGTCTACAAACCCAGCCAAACTCAACTCGAGCAACTGCTAGACGTTTTTATTACCCATCACAGCACACGAAAAGCCAGTTTGCGTGCTTTAGACCTCGAGCGATTACTGGCTCCAGATTGGTTTGAGCGCCCAGAAACCATTGCTTATGTGGCATACACCGAGCGTTTTGCAGGCACATTCCAAGGTGTGCTTGAAAAAGTGCCTTACTTGGAATCCTTAAAAATTAAGTATTTGCACTTGATGCCGTTTTTGCAACCACGCCCTGCCCCTCATGATGGTGGTTATGCTGTACAAAATTACCGCGAAGTACGTGCCGACCTTGGCACAATGGCAGACCTCGAGCATTTAACTGCAGTGCTGCATGAAAAAGGTATTTCCTTGTGCTGCGATCTGGTTTTAAACCATGTGGCAATGGAACATGAATGGGCACAAAAAGCCAGAGACGGTAACTGTAAATACCAGAATTATTTTCATTTTTATCCAAATCGCACCATGCCAGACCAACTCGAGCAACACTTACCAGAAGTCTTTCCCGATTTTGCGCCAGGTAATTTCACTTGGGATGAAACCTCAAAAAATTGGGTTTGGACAACCTTTAATACTTGGCAGTGGGATTTAAATTGGGGTAATTTTGATGTTTTCCTCGAATTTGCCGACACAATTTTATGGCTTGCCAACAAAGGTATTGATATTTTTCGGCTCGATGCAATTGCTTTTATTTGGAAAAAACTGGGCACAAATTGCCAGAACCTGCCAGAAGTACATCAGATCACCCAAGCTTTACGCAGCGTGGCACGAATTGTTGCCCCAGCCATACTTTTCAAAGCTGAAGCCATTGTGCCACCCAACGATTTAATTCATTACTTAGGTTGCAAAGAACATTTTGGCAAAGTCTCCGATACTGCCTATCACAACAGTTTAATGGTGCAACTCTGGTCGAGTCTGGCTTCTCGAGATACCCGCCTAATGACCCATGCCTTGCGGCGTTTTCCAGCCAAACCCAGCAACACAGCTTGGAATACCTATTTGCGTTGCCATGACGATATTGGTTGGGCAATTTCTGATGATGATGCCAGAGAAATCGGCATGGATGGTTACGCCCACCGCAAGTTCTTATCCGATTATTACAGTGGCAGATTTTCTGGAACACACGCTAAAGGCTTGGTTTTTCAAGAAAACCTAAAAACCCATGACCGCCGTATTTCAGGCAGTGCTGCCAGTTTAGCTGGTCTCGAGTTAGCCTTAGAAAATAACGATGCTCGTCAGGTTGAATTGAGTGTGCAGCGCTTACTGATGACCCATGCCATTGTGATGTCCTTTGGTGGTATTCCACTTTTGTACATGGGTGACGAAATCGCATTACTCAACGATCACTCTTTTCTCGAGAACCCAGAAATGGCAATGGATAATCGTTGGGTGCATCGTCCTGCAATGCCGTGGCAAACAGTGGCTAAGCTTGAAGATGCAAAAACCTTGCAACAAAAAGCCCAACAGCAAATGCAAACAGGTATCAAAGCCTTAATTGAAGCTCGAGTTCGCACACCACACTTGCACGCAGCTATTGAAAGTCATGTGTTGGAATCACCTAATCAGCATGTCTTTACTTTTCAGCGTCTTCACCCAGAAGGGCGTTTATTGGGAGTGTTTAATTTCTCGGAAACAGCCCAAGTTCTACCAGCTTGGTGGGTGGGTTTTGAACATGCCATCAACCAAATCACAGGTAAGCCCGTACATCTCGAGCAAGGTTTACTTTGGCTCGAGCCATATCAGTATTTGTGGCTAGTTGCCACAAATTAAAAGCTTTGTTTCATGCATGTTGATGTGCTAAAAAGTGTAGCATTAGCCGTGACCAAACAAGCAACCCAGCAATCAACCAACACCCCGAGCTTACTTTGTGTAGGCGACCTCAACTGGGATGTACTTGCTAAACCAGACCACATTCTGCTCAGCGGTGGCGACACTACTGGGCGAGTGCAATTGGCTCATGGCGGCTCAAGTGCCAATGTTGCCGTTTGGGCACAACGGGTGGGCATGTCAACAGGTTTTCTAGGCAAAATCGGACGTGATCAATTTGGGCAATTTGCACTGGCTAAACTCGAGGAAGAAGGTGTGAAACCGCATATTATCTGGTCAGATCAACATGCCACAGGTGTGGTTTTGGTGCTGGTAGACTCGAGCGGTCAACGCAGTATGCTAACCAACCAAGGCGCAGATTTTCAATTACTTCCTCACGAACTGCCCAAAGAAGTTATTAGTGCTGCCCAACACGTTCACATTACCGCTTGGAGTGTCTTTACCGACCCACCTCGAGCCGCCGCATTAGAAGCGGCTAGGATTGCCACAGCCGTTGGTGCAAGTGTCAGTTTTGACCCTGGCAGTTACCAAATGATTCGGCAAATCGGACGCGAAGAATTCAAACGTGCCACCAAAGCATTATCGGTAGATATCATGTTCCCGAATCTCGAGGAAGGTCGGGCATTAACGGGCGCACAAAGCCCTGAAGATGTCCTGCATATTCTGCGTGAAGAATACCCAACTACACTTATGTGCTTAAAACTCGATAAGGAAGGCGCAATGATTGCCGACTCGAGCGGAATCTTCCGAGTCGAAGCCACCAAAGATACTGTCATAGATGCCACAGGCGCTGGTGATAGTTTTTGCGGTGCATTCTTAGGGCATTACCTGCGTTCTAAAAACGCTCGAGCCGCTGCCACACTCGCTGCACAAGTGGCAGGTTGGGTAGTCAGTGTTTTTGGAGCAAGACCCGAGATGGATGCTGAAATCAACAAACGCATCCTTGAGTTTCGTCCATAGAAATAATTTATGACTTTATGGACACACTTTTTCAAGGTCTGTGTACTCAAGAAAGTTTAATCGATATGAAATTTTTAGTTCGTGCCAAATCTCAGTAAACTCGTCGCCTCGAGTATCACGAGTATTACCTCCAACTTTACAAATCAGTAAATGACGACCTGATAACCACTTAAAATTTAAAGACCTAAAGTATTCGTCTCGAGAATTAACTTCCTGACCTTTGATAAAACGAACGATCCTCAGGTATTCACTTTTTCGGGTTTGAATTGTTCTGGCTACATAATTGATTCCCCAAGGCTCACCCCGATGATCTGGAGCAAGTACCTCAGAGGTAATCATTGTGCCTGGATATGTAAACGCTATCTGACAACCACGCAATACGAGCAATGACAAAACGAGAATCAGCGCGATTTGCAACACCAGCATTGTTCGAGCTTTAGAAATCTGAATCACCCATTCGGACGAAGTTTTTTCATCAGGCATTTCAATATTACATACTCGAGAATACAAAAGTTTCCAAAACAAAAACGGAGGCAGTCACGCCTCCGCTTTAGAATGATTGACGCTTATTTCTCGAGTTTAACTTCTACACTCTTCTCGTCTGGGAAACGCAATTCTTTTTGGAATGGCTTGAAACCTTTAGCTTCAACTTTTAACACATAAAAACCATTTGGGATTTTACTCAGGCTGGCAGTGCCACCTTTGGCATCCACGCTTTGCAATGTGGTTGTACCCTCGAGCAAAGTCACTTTGGCTTCGGTTGCACCAACCAATTTAATTTCGAGTGGTGGGTTCTTAGCAGCTTCGTCAGCTTTGCGCTTATCGTCTTCGGCTTTACGGGTAGCTTCGGCAGCAGCTTTGGCTTTAGCAGTTTCTGTGGCTTTTGCCTCGAGTTGCTTACGTACACCTTCGTACAAGTTCTTGGCTCCTGCTGCTTTAACAGCGGCTGTTAACCAGTTTGTACCTTCGGTGCTACGTTTTGAAGCCAAAGCTTTTTCACGGGCATCCTCGAGTACTTCGGTCAGTGGTTTGACTTTTTTCTCTACTAAGCTCGAGACTCCGAGGATAATAAATTTCTTATCCTTTTGGATCACATCCGAAACTTCAAATGCACCTGCTTTGGTTAGGGCTTTGGCTTCAAAGACCACGGTTTTGTATTCCTTGGCAATGCTATCTGGGGTTAATGCACCAAGTTCAGAAACAGTACCTTGTTGTTTGGCAGCGCCTTTGGTGAAGTCGCCTCCTGCTTGGGCAATAAAGGCACTACGGAAAGCCTTGGCAGTTTCGATAGTACTGAAGGTGGCTTCGTTGATATTGGCACTGGCTGGGGTGCTGTATAAAGCGATGTTGTCATTGTAGTACTTCGAGACTTCGGTACCAGAAACAGCGACAGCTCGAGTTTGCCATTGCTTGGCTTGGTTAACAACATCTTGTTCTGAACCAAAGAACGGTTGACCTAGTTTCTTAGCGGCTTGGACACCGACAGCACCTTGGATCAGCGTTTCTAAGGTTTGTGGCTTAAAGAATTGTTCGACCAACTGAGCACTTTGAGCAGCGCCACCTTGTTGTAAGAATTGTTGAATTTGTTGGTTTTGCAAGTAAACCAAACGATTCAGTTGGTTTAACCGAATTTCTTCAGTACCAACTTTAGCCACTGGTGGATTGAAATACTCGAGTTTTTGTTCAACACCATCTTTGGTAAATTCAACTTTAGCATTCTGTTCAATGGCTTTAATCCAAGCTTCGGTTGCACCATTAGATTTGAGTTGCTTAGCATCTTCCTCGAGTTTTTTCTTGGCTTCTTCAAAGGTTTGTTGCCCTGCTGGGAAGTACTTTTCGACTTTTAAGAAGAAAAACTTGCCACTATCGGCAATGGCTTTGGTAACACCGCCGTCTTTCAGAGCAAAAGCGGCTGTTGCCACGTTGGTTGGCAAAGCAAGTTGCACCACTGGAGCTGGTGTTTTCTTACCTTTTTCGCTGGCGATAGCACCATCTTCAGCTTTGCTGCCATCGTCTTTGCTGTATTCACGTACCAATTTAACAAAATCTTCTTTGGCATCAAGCTTGGCTTGGACTTCATCAGCAGTTTTTTGGTCATTGACCACAATTTGCCGAGCCGTGATGCGTTCCTCGTTTTTATAATTGGTTTTATTCAGTTCCCAGAACAATTTGACTTCGGCTTCTGAAACCTTTTGGGCTTCTTGGATTTCTTTTAAGCGGGCTTGAATTCTTAATTGCAAAGAAATAGTGTCGCGGAAAGTAGCATCGGTGTACCCCTGAGCACGCACAGCATTTTGGTAATCAGAATCTTTCTCGAGTTTATTATTGGCACGGAAAGTTTTGATGGTATCCGCAATTTCGCTCGCACCTAAACGCACATTCTTAGAATCGGCTTCGGCAGCTTTAAACAAGACTGTCTGGCTCATCAGTTGATTCTTTAAATCTTCGCCGATCACACCATCTAAGCCAAGGCTAAACAATTGACTACCTTGACGATTACGATCAATTTCGCGTTCTGTAACGGGTAAACCATTTACAGTCATCACTGTTTTACCATTGCTTTGTGCGCCAGCACTACCACCACCAAGGTTTGGGGTGAATTGAATAACCATACCAGCCAGCAATGCCACAGCAACAACGCCAAGCACAACTCGAGAGACTAAAGTGCGTTTAGAGACAGGTTCTTGGGTCTCGAGCGCGGCGTAACGGGGTTTACGGGGTGTATCGTTCACTTGCATTCCTCCTCGGTGCGTGCTACAAATTCATGCACGCGCCCGTAGCTCAGTCGGATAGAGCGTTGCCCTCCGGAGGCAAAGGTCAGAGGTTCGAATCCCCTCGGGCGCACCACTTTCAGCACACCCTAGCCCCTCGGTTGGGGTTTTAATTTCCCCAAGCGGCTGCTCTTCTCAGCCGTAAGAGTGTAACACGCCACCGTTGGGATTCATGAGACATTTGGTACAGTATCAATATGACTCGAGCACAACACTTAAAGAATGTAGCTGAGGCTTTACAGGCATTATTACAAACCCAACTTATTGAAAGTGACCGCACTTATTACCAAGCTCGCTTAACTCGGGTAGAAGGGTTGCTCGAGAAAATCGAAAATCCTGAACCTGACGACACAAAACCTGTTAAAACCGCAATGGAATTGCTCGAGGAATACGACTCTCTCGGCGATGTCACACGATGGTATCAACGACAAGCCAAACTGCCATTAACCCCTGAAGTAAAGGCTTGGCTCGAGGAATCGCAAGTGATTTTAGGCAAAAGCCAAACCGAAATAGCCAGTAGCTTTGCTAAACAGTACGCCACTGCTACTTGGTTGCCTGAAACTCGAGCCGAGAAATTAGCCATTCGAGACCAAATTTATGATTTAAGCGAAACCAGAGATGGTTTAGAACAACTACTGACCCTACAAGCCCTAGGGCTTGAACGCCAAGGGCATATCGAATGGTTAGCTGCTCAAAGAAAACAGCAACAACTCGAGTTTGACGAGCTACAAAACAACATTCAATTACTTAAACAACAACTCTTGACATAAACTATGGTTCACATGGCGTAATACAAATATGACAAATTTGTATCCGCTCGAGCATTTGGTTCAAATGCTACACTCGAGTCAGCAACCAAGCTTTAACTGCGATTTGATTCGAGTAATGCAGGGTTTCAGGCGGACTGCGTAATTGAATTCCAATCCCTTGTGCCACTGTGTTGCTCGAGAATTCGGCTGTGGCTGGTTGTAATTGCCAAGGCAGATGATCTATCTCGCCGCAGTACACTTGCCCTGCTTTGTTGGCACTGTACAAGCAATACCGAGCTGTTAACCAGTGTTCGAGTGAACCCGCACTGCTTTGGTAGGTTGCCCCAGAAGGTTGATATGTCATCTCGAGATTCGCAGCTGGTTCATTTTTATGGGTACGACTCGAGGAATACAAAATCTGCTCTCCTCTACTCGAGACTTGCATGTTGGCATCCATGTAAGGCAAATGAAAACCAATTCGAGCAGCTCTGACAGCGATTTTATTGCTGGCATCGAGGCTAAAAAACCAGACTCCAGATTTTTTACCATCTGTGACATAGGTTCGCAAGTTTAACTCGTCAAAATCTGAAATTCCAGGCACTGCAAATAAGCCACGCGGAATGGTGCGTCGCATTTGAAAAGGCACCACACCAAGCCATGCGAAACCATCCCAAGTCTCGAGGGTTAAACCTTTGGGTATCAAAGGCTCGAGTAATGCAGGTTTGACTGCCCAATGAGCAAATAAGAGTTTATGCCATTCCATGGACATCGCCCAAGGACGACGTGGTATTTCCCAAGGACGATGGCTCATAAGAAACGTTTTTTTAATTCAGGAGTTGGCATCATGCAGGCATCGCGTTGCCCAAACCAAGCATAACGATGGGTTGCCACAAACAGATACAGTGCGTCACGGATGGGTTTAGGGATAAAGCGAAAAATCCCAACCCAAGCCCACGGTGCACCAATGGCTCGAGCGATTCGCAACGCTGCATCAGATTTTGTAAACACCACGCCATCCTCGAGCAAGACTACGCTTTCAAGTTTACTGACATCCACACCTTTTGGTTCGAGTAATTGTTTAGCAACACCAGATTGTAAAGCAGCAAATTGGATAACCGCATTTTTGTCATGACGAATAATCCATTGCACTGAGCTATTGCAAAGATTACAGATACCATCAAAGAACAAAATTCGTTCCACAACATTATATTAGACTGTGACACTCGAGTTTTTGTCCCGTTTGGACATTTGCATATCGGGGTATTCGCCTTGTAAAAATTCTTCGGGTTCAACATGAATGGTCACACTGGCATTGGGTAGCGCTGTCAGAATAGCATTCTCGAGTTGATCGCAGCGGCTATGCGCTTCGAGTACACTTAACCCCGAAGGTAAAATTAAGTGAAAATCCACAAATTGTCGTGCACCAGACAACCTTGTTCGCAAATCATGAATCTCGAGGTACATCGCACGTTGGCTTTCAAAAGCAACTTGTAGGGTCTCGAGATCGGCTGGTTCAAGAGCTGCATCCATTAAGAAATTGACATTGCGCCTGAGTAATTGTGCGGCTGTGACTAACAACAATGCACCAACACCCAAGGCAAGTAATGGGTCAAGCCATGCAATACGCGTCCAAGTCGCCAGTAACGCCCCTGAAAGCACCCCAACACTGGTGTAGACATCTGCCAGTACATGCTGCCCGTCGGCTTCTAAGGCACTCGAGGATAAACGCTTACCTGCTGTCACCAAGTAACGCCCTAACAAAAAATTGATCAGACTTGCCACAATAGTCACAATCAAACCAAGCCAGGAAAACTCGAGAATTTTGGGATGAGCAAAACGATTTACTGCAGCACTCATGACCAGTGCAGCAGCAACACCAATCAGTAAAGCCTCGAGTAAACTCGAAAGCGATTCGGCTTTATCGTGTCCATAAGGATGCTCTTTATCAGGTGGACGAGCTGCAATACTCACTGCCCAAGTCATGACAATCGCAGCCGCGATATTAACCGTACTCTCGAGTGCATCCGAAAGCACACCCACTGAGCCTGTTAAGTAAGCACCCAGTAACTTACACGCAAAGACCAACAAACCTCCAAGTAGCGCCACTTTTGCCACTCGAATTTTTTGTTGATGCAATAAAATCATGACCGCATCGTAACAAGGACAAAGGTGAAAAGAACATTACACATTAGTACGATCGCCGAACCACAGTCATACCTTGCGTCTCGAGCCAATCTGTTACCACTCCAATAGATTTTTTCACACCCGCTGTTATCAGTGGTTGCCCGAATGTCTCGAGTTGTGTGATCACCCGACCATCATCGTTTACGCCAACACCAATCAGGATTTCTTGGGCATAATCGGGTTCTTCGATCCGTGCCAGAATCAATAAACGGTTTTCTCGAGCAAAGGATTCTAATAAAATCACGGTGCAATGCTCGAATCGAGCCACAGTTTTTTCGAGTGGTGCGTTGGGAATATCTCCTGAAAGTTGAGCGTGAGGCATGGCATCTCCTTGTATTTCGAGGCGAGTAAATTCGCGGCTGGCGGGTTTTATTACTTTGAAACGAGCATGATGAATATTTAAACCCTGCGATTGCCAGCGCATGGCATACTTGGTTTGCAAAGCAGCGGAAGGTGGCTCGGGAGTCGTGACCTCGAATAAACCTGTGCTGGCAGCTTGCTCGAGCGCAAAATCGTAATACGGTGGATGATCGGTGGTCAACCACAACTCACCATTTTCGGTAAGACGTGTGGAAAGTAATTCAAAAGTTTCGGCTCGCACAAAACGATTTTCCTCGTGTTTACCTTTAAACCACGGGTCAGGAAAATTTAAAAACACCCTCGAGATACTTTTTTCGGGTAAGGCATTACGAATTAAAAACTCAGCACTAATCCGAGTTAAAACAGCATCCTCAAGCTGCGCTGTTTTATACCGCGCAAAAGCTTTTTGTAAACTGACACCAGATACTTCCACCCCAAGGTAATTAACAGCCCCTTCGAGTGCATGATGGGCTGCCCAGAAGCGACCATCGCCAAATCCTACTTCTAAAAAAAGTGGTTTGGAATTGGCAAATAAAGCCTCGAGTGGCTGTGGATACAAGAATTGATTAGGGCGTAAGAAGCGCGGCATGAACGGGATTATAATCGAAGATGATTTGGCTTTTGGCTTTGCGTTCGCAAAAAAGCTTTCGAGGATGCAATTGAGGAACGTTCTAAAACCCAGAGAAGTTTTCCTGTATCAAACTGCACTTTGATAAATCTCTAAAATACACGGTACTATACGAGTGTGAACCCAAAAGTCCTTGCCGAACTTAGGCAAAATCTACGACACACGCTTTGGATTGGTGGTGGCGCAGATGCAGGAAAAACTACAATCGCTGATATTTTAGTAGCTCGTTTGGGTTGGAATATTTATCATTACGACCGCACCGATACTTTACATCACACATTACTTGCACTTACTCAAAACGAGTACGCAACCCTAGATTCCGCCTCTCTTGAGGAACGTTGGGTTCAACCCAGTATTGACACCTTGGTACAACGTTCGCTCGAGTCTTTTGTGGCTCGTTTACCATTTGTGCTCAGCGATTTGCATATGTTTACATCAAGTCAACCACTCTTGATTGAAGGATTTGGACTCACCCCAGAATTAATTGCGCCACTGTTGACCCATGAGAATCAGGCGATTTGGTTATTTCCAACGCCGCAATTTAAGCTCGAGTCTATGCTGCGGCGCGATAAACCAGCCTTTCGTCATCAGACCATGAATCCAGAGTTGGTATTACAAAAATTTCTCGAGCGTGACACAGAATTAGCCCTTCGCTCAAGGCGTGAAGCTGAAGCTCGGGGTTTTATGGTACTTGAGGTAGATGGGTTGTTGAGTGCTGAACAATTAGCGGATAAACTCGAGGAATACTTCTATCCGATTGTCATTGATTCACCATTATCTCGAGTGTAATCTTCAATCAAGAGGCGAGGCATGTGACCATGCCTATTCGGTGTGTATGGTCACATGCCTCGCCTCTAGCAGCTCTTCTTAAATACTTACGGGTACAGACCACGTAATGCCCTGGCTTCTAAGACTCGAGTGCAAGCAACAATAAAGGTTGCTGTTCGCATAGTAACGTTTTTATCTTGGGCAACATCCCAAATGCCCTTGAAAGCTTCGACCATGATTTTCTCGAGGCGTTTGTTAATTTCGTCTTCTGTCCAGAAGAAACTACTAAAATCTTGAACCCATTCAAAATAGGATACGGTCACACCACCAGCGTTCGCTAGTACATCTGGCACAACAATAATGCCGCGCTCTCGCAGGGCATCATCGGCAGCTGGTGTGGTAGGTCCGTTGGCACCTTCAACCACCACTCGAGCTTTAATTTGTGCCACGTTATCCATGGTGATTTGTTTTTCTAAAGCAGCTGGTACCAGAAATTCGGTTTCGATACTCCAAAAATCCTTAGCAGGTATGGTGCTGGCTTTGGGATAAGCAGTGACATCAGGGTTTTCTTTAATAAACTCGAGTAAATCATGAGGATTGATACCATCACCGTTAAAAATCGTGCCACTGACATCTTGGATTGCCACAATTTTTGCACCATGATCGTGAAAAATGCGTGCACTGGCATTACCAACATTACCAAAACCTTGCACAATCACTCGAGCACCTTCGATTGGTAACCCAATGCGATTCGCTGCTTCTCGAGCTGTGACAAAAACACCTCGTCCTGTGGCATCACGTCTGCCAAGGCTGCCTCCAAGGGCAATGGGTTTACCCGTAACCACACCAGTGGCTGTACGCCCTTGGTTCATGCTGTAGGTATCCATCATCCAAGCCATGGTTAATTCGTTGGTGTTGACATCTGGAGCTGGGATATCTTTGTCAGGTCCGATAATAAAATTAATTTCTGAGGTGTAGCGCCGAGTGAGTTTCTCGAGTTCGCCTCGAGACAGTTTGCGAGGGTCTACACGAATACCACCTTTAGCACCACCATACGGCAGGTTTACCGCTGCATTTTTGACCGTCATCCAAGCTGATAATGCCATGACTTCGGAAAGTGTGACATCTTGGTGATAGCGCACGCCTCCCTTGCCAGGACCTCTCGAGCTATTGTGCTGCACACGGTATCCTTCAAAATGGGCAATACTGCCATCATCGAGTTGAATTGGTACATCCACAATTAAAATACGTTTTGGGCGTTTCAGGGTTTCGACCCAATAAGAAAGTTTACCTAAATATGGTGTGACACGATCTACTTGCTCGAGGTAAATTTCCCAAGGTCCGAGATCGTCGGATAGATAAGATGGGACTTCATGTTGGTGCATAAGACTCCTAAAGGATGAAAAGGGAAGGATAAAGATCGAAAGTGGGTCGTCATAGTTTGCTATTAACTACGGATATAAGCCTCGTAAATTTGTGCTTTCATTAATTCGGCTGACTGCTAAAATAAAAGCGGCTTGTCTGAGGTTGACATTGTGTTGGTTTTTAACAGCGTAAACACTCTCGAGGGCATGGTTGATGTGTTGCTCGAGATTGCTGCGGATTTCATCTTCTGTCCAGTATAAATTATTAAAATCTTGTACCCATTCGTAATACGAAACGGTCACACCACCGCTATTAGCGAGATAATCGGGAATAATAAATCGACCCTCTCGCTCGAGGATGGTGTCAGCTGCTCGAGTAATCGCGTGATTTGCGCCTTCAGCAATAATTTGGGCTTCGATTTTACTGGCATTCCCTGCATGAATTGCACCTTCTCGAACAGCCGGAATCAGGATATCTACTGGTAATGTTAATAAGGATTCTTGGTCTATTCGTTTAGCATTACGAAAACCTTGAATACTACCTGTTGCTAATTTATGCTCGAGTAACGCTGGTACGTCAAAACCATCATGGGCGTATATGGCACCACTTGAGTCGGATACCGCCACAATTCGTACACCTCGTTCAAATAAGCCAAGGGCTGCGTAACGTCCAACTGTGCCAAATCCTTGAATGGCGGCACTGGCTTTCTCGAGGGGAATATTTTCGCGGCTGGCAACACCAAAAATGGTGTAAGCAATGCCTCGCCCTGCTGCTTCAACACGCCCTAAACTGCCTCCAAGGGCAACTGGTTTACCTGTGACCACACCTGTGACGGTACTGCCTCGGTTTTGACTGTAGGTATCCATGATCCATGCCATGACTTGTTCGTTGGTGCCTGTGTCTGGGGCTGGAATATCTTTGTCAGGTCCGATCAGATCTACCAGTTCAGATGTGTAACGCCTGGTCAGACGTTCAATTTCTGATCTCGAGAGGGTTTTAGGGTCTAAGTTAATCCCGCCTTTTGCCCCACCAAATGGCAAGTTCATAACTGCACATTTAATGGTCATAGCTGCTGCTAAGCCGCGTATTTCGTCGAGGTTTAAACCTGCACGGTAACGAATACCGCCTTTCGATGGACCTCTTGAGATGCTGTGCTGCACTCGGTAGCCTGTATAAAATCGCACCGAGCCGTCATCCATTCGGGCTGGAACCGAAACGGTCACCATGCGTTTAGGATGACGTAAATGCTCTAAGGTTTCGGAGCTAATGATTTGTTGAATGTCCTCGAGTTGATCGAGGAAAGCGTGCCAAAGGTTAAGATTTTCGGGTGGTGATTCGTTACGAGCTTGTGGCTCGGTCATGTGTCCTCCAAGCGTCAGCCCGCCTGAACCTCGAGTTTTGCTCAAGTGCATTTGCGGTGACTGTTGCTTTACTAAGGAGTATACATCAAACGTTTGTTTGGCAATTCAAGCTCGGGGGATTGAATCTGGCAATTCGGCTAATGTGCCCTGCAAGACCAAAATGGTAAATGAAGTTCCACGTAAAACCAGTTTTTCACCTTGCCAACCTGTGCCGTATTCAAAACTTGCCACAAAAGCAGTTTCGCCACCAACACCACGCATAAACATCAAAGCCACCTCAATGTTTGCCAAAGCAATAAAGCCTTGGGCGGTGGGTAAAACTGGTAATATTTTTTGGGTTGTTCGACCTTTTTTATTTTTGCCCTCATCCAACATTTGGGTGTACTCGAGCGTCATAGCAATTGGGTCTAATGATAAAT
Source organism: Deinococcales bacterium (assembly GCA_013298595.1). Taxonomy (GTDB): domain Bacteria; phylum Deinococcota; class Deinococci; order Deinococcales; family JAAFIG01; genus JAAFIG01. The sequence goes on from JAAFIG010000029.1 coordinate 36,446, forward strand.
CAGGCTTTTCGGCAACAGCACTCGGGTCAAAACGAAAGAAACCCTGATTCAAACCAAGAACATCCAAAACCGCAGCTCGAGCTTGTAATTTTGGATGTTGCACAGCCACAATTTTGCCCTGCTGTAAATATAACGCACAACCACCTTCAAAACGAATCATACCTTTGGGCTGCGTAATAGCAAACATTTGCACCAAAGCCGCCGCACCACCAATATCCTCGAGTAAACCGTGAATATTACTGCTGTGCAACAAGTTCTTTTTTAGCAACATCAATTGCTGCTCGAGGGCTTCTAGGTCTGTGGTAGCTGGGGCTGTACTGGTAACCGCATCTAAGTTTTGCACCCGTTGCACAACTTCTTGTAATTCGTGCACCAGATGCGAAATGCGTTTGCGGTCACTGACATCTATGGCAATACCAACCCGACCCATAACTTGAGTGCCTTGCAGTAAAGGCGCACTCCAAAATTCCCAATGCCTATTTTGCCAAGAGGCTTGTAATTGATAAATCCCTTCGTTCTTAGCCGATTCGGCTAGATCAGGTAAACCAAGCATATGCCGTACATCGTTCAGAGAACGATGTAAAACCATATCGCGTTGCTCTGGGGTAATACCTTGTCCCTCGAGTGAACGCACAATATCATTTTGGTCAATTGAGTACATCACTACAGGTAAGGCTTTAACGATATTGGAAAGTTGTAATTCTCGAGCGCGTTGTTGTTCTAAAGCTTGGTTTCGTACAATAATATTAGCGGCGTAACCAGCAATTTGCTGCATGGTGGTCATATCCGTTTCTGAAAATGCACCCACCTCGAGTGATTCAAGATTTAAGACACCCAAAGTTTGATTATCGTAGCGAATTGGCACGCAAATTTCGCTGCGAACATCCGAAAAAGCGTACTTAAAATCCGAGATTTGACTAGCGTCTTTGATCAGTATGGGTTTACCTTCTCGAGCCACCCGCACCATCACACCATCACCTGTTAAATCAAAGCATTCAATCACACTTGGGTAATTAACATGATGCTTTAAAACCAATAAATCATTCTCGAGTAGATAAATACTGACGAAACTGACATTAAAAGCTGCCGAGATACTGTTGACGATGGTTTCAATGGCTGTTTGCACATCTAAAACTCCAAGCAACGAAGACCGCACTTTGTCTATTAAAATCAGATTACGGGTTTGCGCGGCAGAATATTCGTACAATTCCCTGTATTGGCGCTCAGAAACACGTAATAGTTCTTCTTGAACGTTACGCTCGGTAACATCGGTCAGTACGCCAACTGCACCAACATAAACCCCTTTTTCAAAACGCGGATGAGCAGTATATTCGATTTGCCGCACTGAGCCATCTTTATGAATAAAACTGTATTGGTGCCGCGCAATGCTATTGTGCTGTTGCCGAACTTGGCGAGCAACACGAATGGCAGTTGCATCTTCAGGAAGCACAAAATCGGTATTATCCCGACCAATTAATTCTTCGACCACATAGCCAAGCATTTCGGCTCGAGCTGCATTGGCAAACTGAATTTTATGATCCGCATCGAGTAACTCAAGTCCTTGTGAAACAGCCGAAACAATTACTTGACCAAAATCTTTTTCGCGCCCAAGTGCATCAGTTGTTGCCACTAAACGTTGCTCGAGTTCAACATCTGCCGTGATATCTCGAGACAAAATGATCGCACCTTGGAAAATACCATTTTCAAAACGCGGTGAGCCACGCACTTCTACTACCAATTCTGCACCATTTTTACGAATCACTCGAGTGCGGTAAACATTGCTGGTACCGTTTTGTCGTTCAATAAAACGTTTTTTACCTTTTTCAACATCATCTGGGTGAAATATAAATGTACCCGTTTGATTGCGAGCTTCCTCGAGCGTATAACCTGTCATTTCTGTCCAAGCTGGATTGACCCACATCACTTGGGCTTTTGCATCCAATAAAACAATGCCCTGTAAAATTCCATTGGTAATGGTTAATGCCTGTTGGCGCTCATACTCAAGTTGACCACTGACCACTTCAAGTTGCCGCTCGAGTTCTAATGCTCGACGCAAATTGGTATCCAGTGGAATCAGTGTTGCCATCGTGCCACCATCAGAAAGTAACGTAATTGTCGCCAGCACATCCAGCGTCTGACCATTTTTTTTATTGCCTCGCAATGGAACCAAACTGCGTTTACCTGCTTTAAAATCCTCATTAATACGAGTCGTAATTGCCTCGGGTTGCACACCAAAGGTATCATCAATTGGCGTACCAATCAGTTCGGTGTTCAAATACCCAAACAAATTCTCGTACATAGGATTAACGTAGACAAAACGCTGTTTTGCATCGGCGAATGTAAAAGCATACGGTAAATTCTCAACCACTGTTTGTGCGGCAGCCCGTTCTGCTTCAAGTTTAGCCAGTAAAGCTTTCATCTCGAGTTGCCGCTCGAGTTCAGCTGTGATATTGGTCACAACGATAACCGAACCCATAAAACGCTGCCTATCTAAACGCGGTGTTTCCTCAACTCGCACTGGCACACCAGAAGCCAACCGCGTTTCGTAGACATTCAGCACACCATCGCGTTGTGTAAGCCAAATTTGCTCGAGTCGTGGTAATTGAGTTGGTTCAAAGTAATCATGACTGCTCATTTGCAGTAATTCAGTGGTTGGTAATTGCATCATTTCTGCCAAAGCAGGATTGACAAATTCCACGACACCATCTGCCCCAAGCAAAGCCAAACCTTGATGCACCGAATTGGTAATAATCTGTGTGATTTTTCGTTCATGCTCGAGCGCATGTTGCTCGGTAATATCGGTCATAATGGTGACAGCTCCCGCAAACTCACCATTTTCAAAACGCGGATAAGAAACCACATCCACCAATAACTCGGCGTTTTCGGCACCATGCAACAAGCGAATTTCATGAAAAATCTCACCTGTTTCAAGCCTTGCTCGAGCCTCAAGCACCACTTGGTGATCGCTTGCATTGGATAAAGATAAAATATCAATACCAATCATCTGTGAAACAGGCACACCCTGCATCTTAGCTCGAGCTTGGTTGACATAAACAATTCGGTGATCTGCATCGGTCACAGAAATACCTTGATTAATGGTCTGCGTGACAGTTAAAGCAAAGTTTTTCTCTCGCTCAGCCATACAACGGGCTGCATCTAAAGCCTTTTGCTGCTCAAGTTGCTTGGTAATATCAGAAGAAATACCGATTACACCAATAAACTGACCCGCTTCAAATCGTGGGTATAACAAGGTTTCTAAATCCCGATGACCAAATTCTTTGGTAACAACTTGCTGTTGCACCCGCACAACTTCAGCCGACTCGAGCCTTTCCAGTACCACGCCGAGTGTTTCATCCTGCGCTAAGAATTTTGCAAAAGATTGCCCAACTACGGCTACAACATCTAAGCCATGTAACCGTGCTTGAGTTGGATTAGCATATTGCACCAACCCAAGTGCATCAGTAATAAAAAGTCCTTGAACAATACTGGTAGCAATATCTAAAGCGAAACGTTGTTCACGCTCCATCTCGAGCTGAGCTGCTGCCAATTCGCGCTTTAATTGCAATTGAGCAGTGATATCACTAATCACATTGATCGAACCTGTGTACTCCCCATCCAGAAACTGTGGGTGCATAACAACTTCAATATCCATTTCAGAACCATTTCGGTGCAAAATTTTTCTGGTCTGGCGAACAATTTCACCGACATACAAACGGCTTTGGGCAGCTCGAGCCTGCATTTTTTCTGCATCCGACAAGAAATGCTCGATCTGCATACCAATCATTTCTTGGGTGGTATAACCTTGCATCGCAGCTCGAGCAGGGTTGACATAAATAAATTTATCTTCGCGGTCGTTAATACTTAAACCCTCAGAAATCGAATTAGCCACTGTGTACGTTAAACTTTGTTCACGCAATACTTCACCACGAATACGCTCGAGTTCAAGGTCTTTTAGGCGTTCAGCGGTCACGTCCGTAAATATCCCGGTTGCTCCAGAAATTTTATCCTGCACAAACAATGGGCTGATCCAAGCTTCTTGGTACGTACCACGCCATTCCATGACTTCATGCACTGGTTCACCAGCTAAAGCTCGACGCAGCGCACCAATCACTTGTGGTGAACTGGCAAAAATCTCAAAAGCATTACGACCAACTCGGCGTTGACGCACTTCTAGGCTAACATCACGCCCAGTAAATAAGGTCAACGTACCAATTTCATCACAACGAACCACCACAATTGGCAGGGTTTGTAAAACATCAAACAACTGCGATTCACTATATTCTAAAGCATCTCGAGTACTGATCTGATCAGTGATATCAATAGCCAACGCCGATAAACCATTGGGCTGATCGTGCTGCATCAAAGGCGAAAACCACACTTCAAAATGACGATTCCGCCACTCGAGTGTTGTATGCAGCGCTTCGCCACCAAGCACTGTGGCTAGTAAACGCACAACTTTGGGTGAATCTAAGAAAATATGAAAAGCCGATTGCCCAATCAGTTGTTGTGGTTGAAAACCAAGATCATGCAATGCCTTACCAGAAATATCCACCACCACACCCGCATGATCGAGTTGTAAAACAAAGACTGGTATATTCTGCATTAATTGCTGTAACCGCAAATTTTGCGTTGTCTGCTGAGGATTTCCAGGTGCACCTGAAAAAGACATTACCCCAATCACTTTGCCGCTTGCGTCGCGTAAAGCATTAAAAGCGGCTCGCACGTGGATGCGAAACCCAGACTTGTGCACTCGTTGCATCTCGAGCGGCGGTAAACGCTCACCCGCCATAACTCGAGCTGCAAAGTTCTGAGCGGTTAATTCGTTACCTTGTGGAATTAAAAAAGTGACGTTACGTCCAAGCGCTTCTTTGGCACTATAACCATATAAACGCTCTGCCCCAGCATTCCAAAAAGTCACAACACCATCCATATTTTCGGTGATAATCGCTTCGTCTGTACCTTCAAGCAATTGCTCTGCGATTTGTTTACGCTCGGAAATAGATGGCGCATTAGTTGTTAATTTTGCCTGATACGCCTCGAGCCGAGCTTCCATTTGGTCAATAAATTCGTCACCCAACAAAGTTAAAACCTCGAGTTGCCCCGAACTTAAACGCAGCGGCTGAACATCCAGTACACAAATACAACCCAAAATGTGCCCATCACGGTGCTTTAATGGAGCAACTGCCATAAAAGCAAATCGTTGAGAAGTTTGCAACAACCCAGAAACCATGCGTAAATGTGTAGCACTTTCGGACTGAAATGCCTCCTCGGGTAAAAGCACCTGCACTTGTGAAGGCAAACCGCGCGGTAACAAATCCACATTCAATTGATGCGCTGCCAGTAAGTGCACACTGGCTTCACCAACCCAACAAACAAATGCCGACTTAGCATTCACCGACAAAGCCGCCACTCGAGCCATTCGTTGCGCTTGCCGCGAAACTTCGTGCCGAACCACGGTAAAAGATTGCAGCACAGCAACACGTTTAGCATTGGTAATATCCAAAGGTTCAAACCGCACTGAAGCGCGTTTTAACTGAACCCGAGACCTTTCCATATGGCCTCATTCTATGCGTTTTTGACAATCAATTGTGTGCATAAACCACAGTCTACAAAGTGTGAGACTTTTACCCCAAAGCAGTACTAGCAAATAAACCATCGGTCAAAAGAGCAATTGGGGCAAAACTCCTGCGGTGCTCGAGACAAACCCCAAACTGTTGCAAAGCTGCCAAATGCAGACTCGAGCCATACCCTTTATGCTTAGCAAAACCATACTCAGGAAAAGTTTGGTCTAACCCAACCATAAACGCATCTCGAGTGGTTTTTGCTAAAATACTGGCAGCCGCCACATTGTAACTACTTGCATCAGCTCGAGCAGGGGAAAGTAACGGCACATCCAACAACAACTTCAAATAATCGGTAATGATACCTGTAGGCTGTACTTGTAATTGCGCTAATGCCCGCAAAGCTGCTCGTTTGGTTGCTCCTAAAACATTAAACTCATCCACTTCGCCACTCGGCGCAAACTCCACAGCCCAAGCCAGTGCCTCGAGTTTAATCTCGGCAGCCAATTCAGAACGCTTAGTTGCACTCAGGGTTTTAGAGTCTCGGTACGCTCGAGGCGCACCATCAAACGGTAAAATCACAGCTGCAACCACCACAGGACCCGCCAACGCACCACGACCAGCTTCATCCACACCCGCAATCAAATCACAACCCTGCAAAAACAAGTGCTGCTCGAGAAACCACATTGGATCAGACGACATACCACCAATTCTAACTCGAGGCAATTGAATCTTTGGCATACTTTCCCTTTACAATACCAATCATGATAACTGTTGTTGGTAGTCTCAATCTTGATTATGTTGTTCGTGTCGAGCATCACCCTAAACTCGGTGAAACAGTACTAGGTTCCGATGTCGAACTTCACCCTGGTGGCAAAGGGGCAAATCAAGCTATTGCCGCCGCTCGAGCAGGTGCGGGTGTACAAATGATTGGTTGTGTTGGAACTGACCCAGCAGCCAGTGTTTTACAAGCTAACCTCGAACGGGCAGGTGTTCTAACTTCGCATTTGCTGGCTCGAGATGGTGCTAGTGGTGCCGCTTTTATTACTGTTAATCCGTCTGGGCAAAATTCGATTGTGGTTGCACCTGGTAGTAATCATCGTTTGTTAACAACTGATTTGCAGGCAACATTCTTCGAGCAGACTTCGGTGTTGTTGTTACAACTCGAGATTCCTTGGGCAACATCTTTAACCGCAGCTCAATTGGCACGTCAGCGGGGTGCTAAAGTGGTTTTGAATCTGGCTCCTGCTCAGAAACTCGAGGCAGCAGATTTAGCCCATATCAGTACTTTGGTGGTTAATGAAACCGAAGCCAGTATTTTGCTTGGTCGTGCTCCGCAGAATGTCAAAGAAGCTTTGCTCGAAGTTGCAGCTTTGCTTGAACTTGTGCCTGAAGCAATTATTACACTTGGCGCAAATGGCGCAGTTTACGGTAATCAAAATGGCACTGGGCATGTACCAAGTTTTGCTGTGCAGGTTATAGATACCACAGCCGCAGGTGATGCATTTATTGGAGCTTTAGCAGCGGCATTGGCAAAACAAAGTTCACTCGAGGTGGCTGTGCAACGAGCTGTGGCTGCGGGGGCTTTAGCTTGTACTCGAGTTGGTGCTCAACCGAGTCTGCCTTCCGAAGCTGAAATTGATGCTTTACTGCGGCAATAATTCTTTGGCTCGAGTTCTTGCCCATGCGTCTGTACTGGCAATGGATTCCCATGTGAGTTCGGCTTTGGGTGTTTCTGCCAGAATCTGTTCGATCAGTTTGGCAATGCCAAGGTATGGCAAACGATGCTCTAAGAAGGCTTGAACAGCAATTTCATCGGCAGCATTGAGAGCTACAGGGGCAACACCACCAAGTTTGCCAGCCGCAAAGGCTAAACCAAGGCAGGGGAATCGTTCTTGGTTCACAGCTCTTAACTCGAGGTTACCGATTAAGTTCAATGGTTCGAGTGGAGTATCAGGGCGTTCTGCGCCTGATATTTTTGTGGTTAATGGCTCGAGGGCAGATAAAATCGAGTACTGAATTGGTAAGCGCATATCTGGAGCACCAAGTTGCGCTTTAATTTGGTTATCTTTGAAGCGCACCATACTATGGATAATGCTGCCTGGTTGAATTAAAACACTGATTTGCTCGAGTGGAAATTCGTATAAATAATGGGCTTCGAGCACTTCAAGTCCTTTATTCATTAGTGTGCTGCTGTCTATAGTCACTTTTGCGCCCATCACCCAGTTTGGGTGTTTCAGTGCCATAGCTGGGGTAACTGTGCTTAAATCTTCGGGGGTATCACGGAATGGTCCGCCACTGGCAGTTAAGATCAGCTCAGCAACATCTGTTATTTTTTCGCCTACCAAACATTGGTACAAAGCACTGTGTTCGCTGTCCATTGGGGTGATGCGGGCATTATTGGTTCGAGCAATTTGCCAAATCAATTTGCCACCACAGACCATTGCCTCTTTATTGGCAAGAGCAACGTGTCTGCCTGCAGCTAAGGCAGCCCTGGTTGGCTCGAGTCCAGCCAATCCTGGTATGGCACCAATCACAACATCACATTGGCTGGTAGCGACTTCATTGGCATCTGCCACAATTTTGCTGTGTGGTAGGGCTTCCCTTGTAGCTTGTAGAATGCTTGGGTCTACACTGATGATTTCTGGTTGAAATTCTTTGGCTTGCTGCACAACCAATTCAAGGTTTTTCCCAGCCGCTAGAGCAACCACTTTCCAGCCACGCCAGCGTGCCACTTCGAGGGTTTGGGTACCAATGCTGCCTGTGCTGCCTAGTATGGCGATTCGGGTCATGCCTTGAGACTAATGGCAGGATTTATTTTGTTCAAGGACGAAAATTGGTCTTGAGGTTAGGCTGTTTAGACTCGAGACAATTTGTTTTGTCTGATAAGTTGGCATCTTGATAAAAATAAGATTTATTGTCTACAAAACATTTTTTCAAATTTTCAGATAAAATTCCCGAAAGTTTGAATAGCTTGTTTTTACTTTTCACAAAGGGCTGACAAAGACGTGACATTTTGCAATCCACGCAGTACAATCTGTCCTCGGGAGTGGAGGGCTGTATGGCAATTGCTGTTGTCACTAAAAAACCAAATACCCCCGAAATGCAAGCACTAGCAACTCGAGTGCGGTCAATGGTTAAACCCGAACGTTTTGCTCATATCGAGCGGGTTGCGATTCTAGCAAAACAAATTGCTATGGCGCACGGTTTAGATGCCGAAAAAGCATTCTGGGCTGGTATGTTGCACGATGTCGCTCGGGACTTACCAAGTGCACAATTACTCGAACTTGCCCCACCAGAAACCATTGCCGACGCAGACCATCCGTTGGCTGTTCATGGGCGGGCTGGGCGCACAATTCTCGAGCAGTGGGGTGTTACCGATCAGGTTATTCTCGATGCTGTTGAAGAACATGTGACAGGTCCTCGTGATGGTAATTTGCTCTCAATTTGTGTTTATATTGCCGATGTTTCCGAACCAGGACGTGGGGTTAATAACGACATCCGCGAATTGGCTTTTGATAATCTCGAGCAAGCATATCATCAGGCTTTAACTTGCAAAGTCCATTACTTACAAAGCAAAGGTCGTATCGTGCATCCACGCACACTCGAGGCATACCAACGTTTGGTGCTTGTACAACCCAATCCAGACGTACAAACGTTTAGCTCGAGTGCTTGAGTGTCATAAATTTGACATGCTCTGGTTTTAGCATGTCAGCATATGAAGTTACGTGCTGCCAAGCAATTCATGATTGTACTCTTGGTCTGTTTTTCTTCTGCTTTAGCAGAGAATGCTTTTCAAGCACAACATGGTTGGGGATTAGCTCAGCATATTGCAACCCCTAATATTGCTCAGGGTATAGTTATTGACCCTGAGCAAAAACGCATTATTATTGCTGAAGTCAACGGACTCGAGCAACGCGATTTGAATGGTCAACAATCAAAAATATTGTTTGCCACCCAAGGTGTTCGTTATTTGCGCGGCACAGGAACTGGTCAACAATTAACGATGGCGTGGTATCGCCGTGACCCCATCAATCCATCTGGTGTGATGTGGTGGTACAAAGGCAAAGCTGTTCTTGCCCTCGAGACTCCGATCAGTGAATTTGTGGTTTTATTAGTCAAAGGCGTACCAACGCTACTGACAATCAATCAAGTGGGTACAAAAACCGAAGTGTACATGCAAAGCTGGGGACAGAAAGCGACACGTATTTATCAGACTACTTTAAATATTGGAGCATTGGCTGCCAGTGTCACCAGTACAGGCAAAATTGGTGTGCTTTTTGCTGAAGGTTACCGAAACGCCCAAGACGAAAAATACGATGCGCGTTTTCTCAAAATCAGTAACAACAAAACTGTGACCTCAAAGTTAATTGCTCCTGCTGTGTTCATTGGTAAAGATCAACGATACGGTGTAGCCGTCTATCAAGAGCAACTCTTACCCATTTGGTGGTTTGAAACCGTAGAGGAACAACGCCTTGCTGCTTTCACGCATCAGCATTATCCGCGTTTAGCAATTTTAAATAATAATCAGATTCTCGAGTTTGCTGCCCCTGCCAATATCATTGGACAAATCGGCAATGCCATATATTACGCCAATAAGAACTTCATTTACGCTTTTGATCTTGAGAAGCTTAGTAGCCAAGTGCAAATTACAACGCCAGAAAGTTTTAGTACTGCTGCTCTCGCCAGTGGTTCTGATAAATTTATGGCTTGGCAAAGTTTGCAACGCGATGGTTTTAGCAATCAACTCTGGATTGCCGACTCGAGCCAAGCTTTTACACCTTCTTTCGTAGATCAAGCATCGGTGGCATTGGGCTGGAATCCTTGGTTTCCATTACAAAACTTACTTGGACAATCGGCATTAACCTTGGTGCTTTCGATACTGGCAATGATTATTGTTGTACCTGTTGTTTGGCTTTTGCATGGCAGACTGAATTTGCAACAAGGCGTATTATTTGGCACAGGATTTGCTTGGTTTATTTTACTGGCGTTACGCATTTGGGGCGGCACACTCAACACCCCCAATTGGGTTTTTACACCACTGCTGACACCATCGTGGTTGGTGGTCATTGGTGGTTTAATCTTTGCTAGTTGCATTGTTTTTTGGCAACGCAAAAAACTGCTAGGCATAGAACTTGGTGCCACATTAGCGGCTGGAATCGTGGTGCTTGTCGCATCATTTATCACGATTTTCTCGAGAATTGGTTATTTGCAATTCTGATATTAAGTCAGTGCAATTCTGAATATTTGGTCATTGTAATTCTGGTATTTGGTAATTATAACAAGGAGGCAAGATGTTCTTATTCATTGCTAAGCGGTTAATCAATGCGCCAATCATGTTCTTATTTTCAACCTTGTTTGCTTTTATGATCATCCAAGCAGGACCGGGCAACCCAGCCGAATTACAAGCCTTTGGCAATGACAGATACGGACGACAAGAAGTACAACGTTTTATTGCCGAATTTGGCTTAGATAAACCTGTGGTGGTGCAATACCTCGAGTGGTTAGGACGAGCAGTAACAGGCAACCTTGGGCGCAGCTTAGAGAGCAAACGCACTGTCAATGAAACCATTGGTATTCCTGTTACCAATTCACTTATTCTAGCAGCCTCGAGTTTGGTCTTAGTTTTTATCATTGCCACATTTGTTGGGGTTTACTCAGCCGTCTACGAAAATAGTTGGTTTGACCGAATTATCAGTATGATTTCTTATATTTTTCTGGGTTTACCAAGTTTTTTTCTTGCCATTATTTTTATTACCCTGATTCTCGAGTTAGGCTGGCGTGGATGGCGTATTTTACCCATTGGTGGTATGACTTCAGATAATTTTGATTCGTTGTCCTCGTTTAATCAATTGATTGATATTTTTTGGCATATGATTGCCCCCATGCTTTGTGTTGCTTTATCGCAAGTGGCAATTTATGCCCGTTTATTGCGTTCACAAATGATTGAATTCTTAGCAGACGATTTTGTTCGCACTGCCAAAGCCAAAGGTTTACCCACTCGAGTCATCTTTTTTAAGCACGCCTTACGTAATGCTTTAGTGCCTTTTGTGGCAGGTGTTGGTGGTTTACTGCCAACCTTACTTGGTGGCGCTGGACTGGTCGAAACAGTCTTTAATTGGCCCGGTATTACCAATGTCATGCTGAGTGCTTTACAAGTTAAAGATTTTTTCTTATTCACGGGTTTAGTTAGTGTCAGTATCCTGATTTTAATTGTTGGTAATTTAATCGCCGATATTCTTCTGGCTGTTGTTGACCCGCGAATTCGTTATCAGTGAAGTATTAATGCACCGTAAAGGACGCTACTATGACCAGTCTGACTTTACCTCTACCAGAAACAAAACCTCGAGCTAAATCGCAATGGCGGGTTATCTGGGAACAATTCCAGAAACAACCACCAGCTATTGTGGCGTTATTTGTCTTATTGGCACTGTATATTGCAGCCATCTTTGCACCAATGCTCGCCCCTTATGAGCGCAACGAAACAGCTCCTGTAACCGAGGGAGTTCGTTACCAAGCACCAACCCAAGTTCGTTTCGTAGACCCCGAAACAGGAGCCTTAGAACGCCCCTTTGTTTACGCCACCACTCGACGTGTAGACCCAAATACTTTTGAATTACAATTTCTCGAGGATCGGTCGGTCAAGTATTATGTGCAATTTTTTGCACAGCGTGGCGAGCCATACCAATTATTTGGTTTTATTCCAATGCGTCTGCGCTTATTTTCGGTCAGTGCACCTGCCAGAATTTTTATCATGGGCAGCGATGGTTCTGGACGCGATATTTTCTCGAGAATAATTTATGGCGCACAAGTCAGTTTAATGATTGGTTTTGTGGCGGTTGGTATTAGTTTTCTGATCGGTGCCATCCTTGGTGGGTTGGCAGGGTTTTATGGTGGATTACTCGATGCTTTGCTGATGCGTTTTACCGAAGTGATTCAAGCTATCCCACCGTTTTTTCTATTGATTGCATTATCGGCTTTAATCCCCAGTTTTCTCGAGCCAGAACAGTACTTTTATGGTGTGATTATCATGCTTGGTTTAACCAGTTGGATGGATTTAGCGAAATCTATTCGTGGACAAGTGCTATCTATCCGCGAACAAGAGTTTATTGTTTCAGCTCGAGCTTTAGGCATTGGTGATGGTCGGATTATTTTGCGGCATATTTTGCCAAACACGGCTAGTTACTTAGTAATACTGGGTTCGATTACCATTCCTGGTGCCATTCTTGCCGAAAGCGGGTTATCCTTTATTGGACGTGGTATTCGTGAGCCTTCTGTCAGTTGGGGTTCGTTATTATCTGATATTACAACCAATGGAATTGCTGGTGTCAATCTGCATCCTTGGGCATTGATGCCAGGCTGGTACATCCTTGTTACCATTGTTGCTTGGAATATCCTTGGTGATGGTCTACGTGCGGCTTTTGACCCTAAGAAACGTCGGTGAGCATCAGGAGGTTTTATGAAAAAAGTGGTGATTATTCTTATTACAACCCTCATCTCGAGTGCCCTTGCCAGCACGCTGACAATACAATTTCGTAGTGTCGCTCGAGTGGTTGATACCATTGAAAAAAATGGGAAATTACTATCCGAAGCGGGCGAGCTTGGTTTTGGTTTTGGTATTGGTATGACTGTGCAGGGCGATAAAATCAAATTTTACTTAGGTAAAAAAGCCCAAGTGGTGGTTGACAGCACCCAAAGTGGCAATCTTGGTTGGCAATATGTTGATGCTTTAGCAGTTGCTAAAGGTCTTGGTTATACGGCTAAACTTGAAAAAGTTACCGATAAAAACGGGTCTCGAGATGTATTAAATATCAATTATCCGCAAAAAATTACTTGTGAGGATTTTACATATTGGGAAGATGCACAAAAATTTTATAATGCCAGCAGCAACTGGCGTTCCGAAAAATTTGATGAACAAGACCCATATAATATTGATCGCAGTAAAGATAAACTGGCTTGCGAAAACTTACCTCGAACTCGGTAAAACGACACGGGAACTTTTTAGCGATAAAACAACTCTGATGAAATAGCGAACAGCAGGTTGAAACCTCGAGCTGTTCACAATTTTAGAACAGCACAACTGTGCTGGTACTGGTTTTGTATTTCTATGCAAAACCAAAAGGAGTTTTTATGCGTTCATGGGTTTTTCTAGCATTCGCCGCTGTTTCCTTGGTTGGTTGTAATACCGCTGCACCCAGTATCCCTGCAACATTAACCATCAATGCTGTCAGTGGCAATAATCAAATAGCTGCCAGTGGTTCTGCCGTTGGTACGCCACTGGTTATCCAAGTGGTTTCCTCGAGTGGTGCTGCCAGTGGTGTTTCAGTTGCCGCTTTTACTGACACCCGTTATTGCAGTATCAGCCCTGCAACCGCCAGCACCGATACAAATGGCAATGCCTCGTTCACAGTCACTGCTCTGGCGATCACAGGTGTTACCTGCAACAGCAACTTGACAATTGTTGGACAAACAGTTTCTCGAGGAACGATTGCATTCAATACGTTTATACGTCCAGCTCAGCGAAATTTAAGTTTAGTCAGCACCTTAGCTTTACCAACAGCCACTGCCACAGTCACCGATGCGGGAGCAGCCACTGGCAGTGTCAACATCAGTGCTGCCAGTAATTTACCAACCCCAGACAGCAACCATACGTATGGTATTTATATGGCTCGCCAAGATATCAATGGTAACATCAGCAACGTTAGCTTACTGGGTAAAAGCTCGAGTTTTCCTTTACCAGCAGCCCTTGCTGCCCCAACAAATTTAGCCACTAATGGCAACAATGTACTAGCCATTGTTTTGCAAGCCATTGGCGCAGGTCGTGTCAACGATTTGAACAATGCCACTTTAGTCACTGCATTCACTCCAGTTGCCGCAGGCACTGCCAATGTTGCCATGACTTTATCTGCCGAAGGATTGCGTTTACCAACGGCTTATACTGTCTCGAGTGCCTCAGCTCAAGTCACCCTGACCAATCCGAACATTAATTTAGGCGTGGCAGGCGATGGTATTTCGGTTGCTTGGACTGGTTTACCTGTTAATCCAAGTGGCTGGGTCTATGTACTCAACACCACCGATGCTGCCAGTGTCAGCACTCGAGTTGCTACTTTTAACAGCAATGGACGTAATGGAACAAGCAACTTCAATGCACAAGCACCAAGCAACAGCACTATTCCAAGCAGTATTGTCGATGCCAAAGATAAATTTAGCCGAGTTTTTGTCACCCTCGAGCCACTTTCAGCAGGCGATGGTGGTTTTGCCAGCAGCACAACAGGTGCAACTGTGGTCTTAGATAATGCCACAAGCCTATGGACTTTGAGCACAAATAACACACAACAATAACCGTACAAGTTCACTCGAGCACCTTAATTAAGGTGCTCGAGGTTTTTATTTGCCTAAAACCTTAATACTTTTAGTGAGAAACCAATCAACAAAAAGCTTTGCCAATTTTTATGAGGAGCATCGGTGCTTGCGTGGCGCAAATTTACGAATGTGTGTCTAATGTTGCGTTTTTCATGCAATACTTACAAAAAAACAACTTGGGAACTTTCTTTAAAAAGTGTCACTCTAAAAATCGAGGACAGCCGAAAGTCTCGAGTCTGCCTTTTTGTATAACGCTGTAAAGGAGTCATTTTATTCAATGATGGTCTTAGGTATCCGTTGGTACTTAGCGACTGCTAAATACCCTGACACTGACTTCTTGAGCAAAGCAACAACAACCTACATTTTCAAGAAGCACAAAGGAGAACCAACATGAAAAATGTCAAGTTAATCGCCCTTGGAATGATCGCCGCTCTTGGTATGAGTGCTGCAACTATCGCAGCCCCAAGTTATATCGCTGATTGGGAAAATACAGCTGTGGTTAATATTTTCTCGAGTGCCGAAAGCACTGTACAGATCAATTCCAGTAGCTTGCTCGATGTGAACCAATTGATTCTTGTGCAATATGGTTTTGAAAACCTCAAAGATATGCTTCGCATCAAGGAAGTGATCGTTTCCGAGGCAATTGGCATTACTGCAAAAAAATATAGCCTAGAGGCAGATGACAACGGCAACCCAGAACTCAGCCTGACTTTTACCCTAAAAAGTAACACGGCATATGGCACATATCCCGCAATTATTGTGCTCGAGAATACGCAAACTGGTCAAACCACAAACATTGGTATTACCATCAGCGTACAATAAAATTTACTTCTCGAGGGCGTGCATTGCGTCCTCGAGTTGTTTGTTGTGCTCCTCGAGTGTACCTGTGGGCAGAATGGGTTGACCATAGCGAAAAACAAAACGTTTACCACCAAACCAATTGCGCTCGAGATGAATACCTACAGGAATAACTGGCACTTTGGCTTTTAAAGCAATTAACGAAGTGCCACCTTTGACTTCTTGCCCACCTCGAGTACCTTGTGGGAAAATAACCAGTAACTGCCCGTTTTGTAATAGCCGTAAAGCTGTTTTAATCGCTTGTAAATCGGTTTTATGCCGATCCACAGGAAAAGAATTGCCCGCTAACATATACCAGCGCAAAGGATTTTTTTCAAAAGATTCTTTTTTTGCCATGTAATGCACTCGGCGTTTTGTTGGTTGTGCCGCACCAAATGGGTCTATGGCAGTAATATGATTTGGTGCCAGTATAGCTGCGCCACTTTTTGGTAAATACTCAGTACCAAGGTACTGCACACCAATAAAACGAAAATACCAACCCCAAATACCTTTAATCGCATCAAACGCCACTGGGTTATTGGAAAAATCAGGATTTTTATCGTTCACAAAACACCCCCTAATTTGCCACGAATCAACTCAAGGGCATGCTGCACTGTTTGCTCAAGGTTTAAATTGCTGGAATCAATATGAATTGCATCTTTGGCTGGTTGGGTGTTAATGGCATCCATTGCATCTCGAGCTTCGATACTTTTTTGCACTTCTTCCAAAGAACGGCTGCGCTCCGCCACGCGACGCAATGCCCGAACTTGGCTACTGGCAGTTAAA
This sequence comes from Deinococcales bacterium, assembly GCA_013298595.1. Taxonomy (GTDB): domain Bacteria; phylum Deinococcota; class Deinococci; order Deinococcales; family JAAFIG01; genus JAAFIG01. Next base: position 52,993 of record JAAFIG010000029.1, read on the forward strand.
AACAGTTTAACCGCTGCATCAGGAAAAACCACTGCCCCCATATCACGCCCTTCGGCAATAAAAGGCGGCTCGAGCAAACGAATTTGTGTATTCACCCAAGCCCGAACTTGTGGGTGTTGTGCCACAACACTCACTGCTAAGTCAACTCGAGTCGAATGACAAAGCGCTGTAACATCTATGCCATCCAGCCAAACAAGATTACTTGGTACTCGAGCCTCGAAACACAATTCATGGGTGCGAATAACAGCCAGCACCGCAGCTTCAAGTTTCACATCAGTACTTGCTTCAAGCGCCGCCAAAGCCACCAAGCGGTACAACAATCCACTCGAGATATACGGAATAGCCAACGCACTGGCAATACCTTTGGCAACACTGGACTTACCACTGGCAGCTAACCCATCTAAGGTAATGACACAAGATTTTGGCAAAGAAAATATCACTGCTCGAGTATACGGTATGGGTCAAGTGTTATTCGTTGTTGGCGCAACTGGAGTGGCAGGTTTTGGAGCTGCTTTAAAAGCTTTATACCGCTCGATTTCTGGTTTGGCAAATTGCAAAGCAAAATGCAGCACAGCAATATCATCAGCAAGTCCAAAAGCACCAAGGAAACGCTCTGGCAACAAATCAAACGGACTGACCAAATATGCCAATGCGCCAATGACGGCGTATTTCACTTCGGGTTTCATGTCAAAAGACGCATCAAAACCCATCTGGTAAATGGTTTGCACATCCTGCCAAGAGTCACCTAGTTTATCTTTGACAGCAACAAAAGCCGTACCAAAACCAGCTTCGATAGCTTTTAAGGTATCAGGGCTTTCGGCTTTAGCTTTGGCTTCGGGGCTAGAAAGCATCGCGGAAATCGTATCTTGGTTCGGGGTCATACGATATAGTTTAGCACTCGAGCAAGCCTCGAGGTAACACGCCTTTGCTACAAAGCTGCATGTTGCGGTGGTATTACAAACTGTATTTTGCCGTAGAGGCGAGGCATGCCTCGCCCCTTGTATATTAAAAGAGGTTAGAAATGATGTGGCAGATCGTTCGCCGCTAGAACCCAATGAGTTCGTCCTGTAGCAGGATCGCCACAACCAAAAACCTTGAGAAAAGCTC
>JAAFIG010000003.1 GCA_013298595.1 Deinococcales bacterium
GTTTTGGCGGCTGGTAAAAGTGGTTCGAGATGCTTAAACTGTTGGCGGGTAAGGCTACTGGTGTAGATTTTTTGTTTCACAGCTTAATTCTGACCGGCTTTACCCACTTTATAAACACGCTCTAAACAAAATTGTACTCGTCACAGGTGCAAATTCAGGTATTGGTTTAGCCACAACCATCGGATTAGCCAAACAAGGTGCAACTGTATTGATGGTCGCTCGAGATCAGCAAAAAGGCAAAGCTGCACTCGAAGCTGCTAAGCAACGAGCAAACAGCCAAAAGATTCAATTACTCCTCGCCGATTTAGCCTTACAAAGCGATATACGACGATTAGCTCGAGAGGTACAACAACAATACTCGCATCTGGACGTGTTGATTAACAACGCTGCGATTATTCCTACCGAACGACAACTCACCACCGAAGGCATCGAAATGCAATTAGCCGTCAATCATCTTGCCCCATTCTTACTAACCAATCTGCTTTTACCGCAACTCGAGCAAGCCGAACAAGGACGAGTTGTTACCGTCTCGAGTGTGGTACATGCACGTGGACACATCAATGACATCCAAAACACTGCGTACGACCAAACCGGTGCTCCTACCAAAGGCTGGCAAGCCTACTGTAATACCAAGTTGATGAATGTCTTATTTGCCAACGAATTAGCCAAACAAATTGCTCATACTCGAGTGACATCGAATAGTTTACATCCAGGGGTGATTGGCACTAATCTTTGGCGCACATTACCGTTTTTTATGCGTTTTGTTGCTAACCTAACCATGCCCAAACCAGAACGTGGTGCACGAACATCTATCTATCTTGCCAGCGACCCCAGCCTAGATAAAACAACGGGTAAATACTTCTCGGATGATCGCAATGAAATTCCTGCCCATGCCAATGCGCTCGACCCAGTTTTACAACAACAACTCTGGACAATCAGCGAAGAATTGGTTCGCCAAAAATAAGTACGAGGCTCAAGGTCGCTATGGTTTTACTGTTCTAAAATCTTTTCCATACAAATACTCCACGTGTCATCCTCGTACGGTGGAAACGCAGAAATTCTCGAGTAGCCATTTTTTTCGTACAGAGCCACCGCTTCGGGGTTACGATCACCTGTCTCGAGCCGAATGGTTCTCATGCCTAAGCTTGGGGCAACTTGCTCGAGTTTCAGTAAAATCTTTGCCCCCAAACCACGACCTCGTAAGTTCGGATGCACAAACATACGTTTTAATTCAGTGGTGTCAGCACTCAGTGGGCGAATCGCCGCACAACCAACAGCCACACCACCGACTCGAGCCACCACAAAAGCAGCGTTTGGCACGTCTAAATCCTCGGGTTTGAAACGCGCCGCGCCTTGTTGCGGGTCTTCTGGGTAACGACCTCGCAACTCGAGGGTTAGTTGGTTAATCAGGTTAGCAGCATCTTCGCTGTACACCGATTCAACTTCTACTGTGATTGGATGATGCTCGAGCAACAAACGGTACATGTACACTGTGGCATCAAATAGACGGGTTTCGCTACGAATATATTCTGGAATCACACCCGCTTTTTGCCAACCAAATTTTGTGTATAAATTTTCCGAAGGATCACCCACTCGAGTATCAAGAATGAGCGTGGTGCGATACTGCTGCAATGCCTCGAGTTCGATTTGTTGCAACAAGGCTTGGGCGATACCTTGACGGCGAAAATCTGAATGCACCATCAGTTTTGCCACTTCTGCACGGTGTAAACCATTGGCTCGAGAGACTAAATCCAGTTGCACGGTACCAACAACTAAATTGTGCTCGAGCGCAATCAGCATCACTCGATTTGTGCCTTGTAAAGCCGTATTCACCTCGAGCCAATAAGCCCGAGCTTCGGCGCTTACCAGCGGTGGCAAAAAACCAATTGAAGCACCACCATCCACAGCATTTTGCAGCAACGCAATTAGGTCTGCAAGGTATGGCTCGAGATTTGTTATTCGTTTGATTTCCACAGTGCTCCTTGACTCGAGAGATTGAATAATTGAATGCCATACCATCTTAAAATTCTTGATTCACGAGTTCAAGCGCAAAGTATTGATAATTGCTATCGAAAAACCTGATAATAGGACAATGGACGTAGATCAGTTAATTGCTTTTGAACGCATCGTCCGCGAAGGTAGTTTTAGTAAAGCTGCTTGGGCATTGGGTATCGCCCAACCCAGCATCAGTGCTCGAGTGGCAGGACTAGAAAATACAGTAGGTGGAGCATTATTTACTCGAGGTCGGAAGGTACGTTTAACCGCTCGAGGAACAAGTTTTTTACCCTATGCACGCAAAGCACTGGCAACCTTACAAGATGGTCTCGAGGCAGCGCGTTTAGCCCAAAATGGCGAACGCGGTTTGTTAAGAATTGGTGTGTTGCGCTCGTTATCGGGTGGGTTACTTGGACCTGTGATGCTCGAGTTTCAACAACAATTCCCAGAAGTCGAATGCCAAATTCGAGAAGGTGACCATTGGAATTTGGTCGAATGGCTTTGCGATGGTTTATTCGATATGGCACTGATTTGCTTTCCTTGTGTTGACCCTTTACTCGCCGATATCACCCCTGTTTTGCAGTTGCAAGAAAACATGGTTTTTGTGGTGTCTCCACAGCACCGACTGGCACAACCAGCAGGTATTACCCAAGCCGAAATCCTTAGCCATTCCAACCCGTTTTTATTGTTGCGCTGGTGGCAAAACACACCATTTGAAATAGAATTACTGGCTACCCAAGCTAAAGCCACCCTCGATGTGCCCAACGAAACAGGGCGGTACTTAGTGACCCACGGACAAGGCGCAGGATTTTTTAGTAAACCCACCATCGCCTCGGAATTAGCCAACGGCACCATGCTCGAGATTCCAGTTCTAGATATGCCAAGCATTCAGCGAAAAACCGCTTTAGTACATCTGACACGCCACAAAGAACACTCAGCTGCCGCTAAAAACTTTGCTCTACTCCTCGAGCGCCAAGCTAAAAAGCAGGGCTTAATTGCTATACTCTAAACTGTGAATATCGCTGTGTATTGTGGCTCGAGTTTTGGTAACAACCCTGAATTTGCAAATGCTGCTAAAGCCCTTGGGAAAAGTCTGGCAGAAGCGAAAACTGGTTTAGTGTACGGTGGTGGCAATGTTGGTTTAATGGGCGCGATAGCCGATGCCGTACTTGAAGCTGGTGGAAATGTGATCGGAGTTATCCCCAAAGCCCTCGAGCAACGCGAAGTGGCACACAGTAATTTAACCCAGTTAATTATTGTGCCCGATATGCACACCCGCAAAGCCAAAATGATTGAACTTGCCGATGCTTTTATCGTTTTACCCGGCGGCATAGGCACACTCGAGGAATTATTTGAAGTCTGGACTTGGGCGCAACTGGGGTATCACCAAAAATCTGTGGGATTGTTGAATATTGCTGGGTATTACGATCAGCTTCTCGAGTTTTTGGATATGGCTGTAAAAGTAGGTTTTCAAAAACCCATACACCGCGATTTTTTACTGGTCGAAACCAACCCAACTGCTTTACTCGAGCGAATTAGGCAGTAAAAAAATCTTGACAAATTTTTGAGAAAACACTCGGTTGCTCGAGCCAAGGAATATGCCCGCAATGATTGATAAACTCGAGTTGAGCTTGAGTCACAAGTTCTTTGATACGGTACGCCTGCGTGATTGGTTCAAAATCTTGATAGCCATAAATAATTTTGACTTGCGCGGAAATATCAGCCAGTTTTGCCTCGAGATCATCCCAGTTGATACTGTTCCAAATGTACCGATGCACCAAAGGATGAAATTCACTGGCATCAAAAGATTGAATAAACGCCGCTCGAGCTTCGTTGTTATACACCGCGTTACGTGCCCAGAATTGAGTCGCACTTTTTTGATGTAATTGCTGTAAAACCATCACATCCAAAGCTGCCAAAGCTTGCTTGCGTTGCAATTGCAGTTCGGCTAATTCGGCAAAATCGGTGGCACTAAATCCCCTCGAGAAATTCGCACCTGCCACCGCATTAAAATCTGAGCGAATCGGACCAGGCGACACTGCCAATAACTTTGCAACATTATCTGGATAAAAACTGGCATACAACAAACCTAGATTTGCACCCCACGAATGTCCTAGAACCTCGAGTTGCGCCACACCTAATTCAAACTGCACCGCCACTAAATCCTCGAGCAAAAGAGGTAGTTGTAATGTTTCTGGGCTAATACTTTCTAAGATACTCTGCCCAGTGCCACGCTGATCGAGCAAAACCACCGTTCGAGTCTCGAGTAAGGATTGCACCGCAGCTTTCATATACGAACACGAATCACCAGGACCACCCGATAACACCAGCAGCGGCGCTCCAGAACCAGCCATCTCGAGATGCAAAGTCACATCAGCTCGAAGTATTTTCCGCACAACCCAATTCATACATTGACCGTTTTGCGATACGAAACCATTTGCCGTTGTAAAACAAAACCAAGACGCTGATACATAGTAATCGCCTCGAGATTTGTGCTATTCACCGTTAAAAAAACACTTTCTACATTAGCAAAAGTAAAAATCCACTCGAGGGTTTTACTCATCAATTGCCGACCAATACCCTGTCCTCTGGCACTGGGTTGCACACCAATAAACTCGAGACTGGCTGTACCGTATTCGCCGACTTCGGCATAACTATACCCGAGCAAAGTATTATTCTGCTCGAGTACAAAAAGCACATGATACTCGGATAAACGCTCGAGAATTTCCGCACCATCATAATATGTATTCGCAAAAATCTGATCGTGCAAGGCTATAAACGCAGCAGCATCTTGCTCAGTCGCTACTCGAGCCGTCGTGAGTTGTGGTACCCATTGTTGCTTAGTCAACTCGAGCACATGTTCTTGACCATGAACCACACAACCAATCTGCGATGCAAAAGTCGCAACACCCGCATTTTTTGCATCGGCAAACAACAGCCATGCTTTAGAATCCACAAGTTTAGGTTCGAGTAAATGCCAAAGCTGCATTACCACAGCAATTTCACCCACAGAACCATAAACCCAAGCTCGAGCATCATTATCTATATCTGCACCAAGAAAAGCACAAATACCACTTTCATCTCGAGCAATAAAAAACTGACTCAACTCGAGATCAGCTAAATCTGTAGCAATATCTGCTTCGTTACTTGGCACATAACCCATATGCGTTTCAGATTTACTTTGGGCTGTAGCCAGAAAATGCGCCAAATCTGGAATATCGGCTGGTGATAGCGATGCGAATTTCATAACCTCGAGTTTGCCATGAGCAAGCGGCTAGGCGCATACGCCAATTCGCGTACAAAAACAAATCTAACAAGTTAACTCACGCTATAATGTACAACCATGTTAACAACTGAATTAACCAAAAAACTCGGGATTCGTACCCCAATTATCCAAGCACCAATCGGTGGAATTTCCATGCCAACACTGGTTGCAGCTGTCTCCAATGCAGGTGGATTGGGTATGCTGTCTGGCACTTGGCGTAAACCTACTGACTTACAAGTATTACTAAATGAAACTCGAGCTTTAACCAACGCACCTTTTGCTGTCAATTTTGTCCTCGCATTTGATATTCACGAACAACTCGAGCTTTGCTTAAAGGCGGGTATCAAAATCTTTTCTTTTTTCTGGGGAGACCCTAGCCCGTATATTGCAGCAATTCATGCAGTGCAAGGTATTGTTATGCACACCGTGGGCAGTGCCGCCGAAGCCAGAACGGCAGTGGATAATGGCGTTGATATTCTGATTGCTCAAGGTGTCGAAGCAGGAGGTCATGTCTGGGGTGAAGTTTCAAGTTTTGCACTGCTGCCAGCAATTGCTGATGCGGTAACAAATACGCCAATTGTTGCCGCAGGTGGCATTGCCGATGGACGAGGCTTAGCTGCCGCGCTATGTTTAGGGGCTAGTGGCGTTTGGATGGGTACACGCTTTGTTGCCACCCACGAAGCCTATGCCCACAGCCACTACCAACAAGCCATACTCGAGGCTGAAGAAACCAGTACCACACATCAGCAACGCTTATTCAATATTGGATGGGATCATGCTGCTCACCGAGTACTAAAAAATAGTACGTATCAAAACTGGTTGCTCGCTGGACAACCCGATGTAGGACAACGACCTCGGGAAAACGAAATTGTTAGCACCCTCGAGCAAGGTATAAACATTTTTCGTTACGATTCCGATGCACCAACCAAAGCCGTAATACAAGGCAACCCAGAAGCACAAGCCCTATATGCTGGTCAAAGCGTAGGATTGATCCATGAAATCAAATCGGCGGCTGACGTTGTTCTAGAAACAACAAATCAAGCCTTAGCAATCCTCAATCGAAATTCGTAACTCAAGATTGCAGTCCTTACACCAGACTCGCTCGAGACCAAGTGGTGAGACTCCAAAACTTGCCATTCAATCGGCAGCAAAAGCCCGTTCTTGCTCGAGTAAACGTTTTTTGCGCTCGATGCCCCACCGATACCCACTGAGCGCTCCGTTGCTACCAATCACCCGATGACACGGCACCACCAACGCCACTGGGTTAGTGGCACAGGCTCGAGCCACGGCACGCACCGCACTTGGTTGCCCGATTTCCACAGCAATTTCCGAGTACGAACGTGTTTGCCCGTAAGGAATACTCTTTAAGGCGTTCCAAACTCGGCTTTGGAATACCGTGGTTTTCACATCGGTGGGCAAATCGAGGGTTTGTTGCTGCCCAAGAATATGCTCGAGAATGGCTTGGCTTTGTATGGCTAACAACTCGGAGTTTTGCTCGAGCATAGCGTTGGGGAATTCGGTTTGTAACTCGAGCAGTGTTTCGGCAACCATTCCAAAACGCACTGCCACTAAACCGCGTTCAGTTGCTGCAATCAAGATGCTACCAAGCAGCGTCTCGAGGTGCGTATAAAAAATAGTTTCACCCAATCCACCCGCTTTGTACTGCTTGGGATTCATGCCCAGTTGTGCATTTTGCGCTTCGTATATTCGGCTGCTCGAGTTAAAACCAGCTTCGTATAAAGCCCGAGTAACACTGTCATGGCTTTTTAATTCGTTGCGTAGACGCGTAGCGCGGAATGTTTTAGCGTATTGCTTAGGGCTGACACCAACTGCTGCTTTGAACACTTTTTGCAAATGCCACGGACTGAGTTGAACCGCTGCTGCAAGAACCTCGAGCGAAGGTTCAGATTCGGCTTGCTCGAGTAAAGCAATCATTTTTTGTACCACTGCATTGATGTTCTGCAGCCTTACCCAGCATCGTTTGCAACGCCGATAGCCTGCCAGTTCTGCTTCGGCTGGTGTATCAAAAAATTCGACATTAGTCACTTTTGGTAAACGCGAACTGCAACTGGGTTGACAATAAATCCCTGTGGTTTTGACAGCGTAAACAAATACATTATCCAAGCTTGAGTCTCGGGTTTGTACAGCTTGCCAACGGAGTTCAGAAGTATTCATAGCCTTATCTTAGAAGTAATCAAAGATGCCATCAATCCAAATCTTGTGCTGCAATTATTGCAGTATCTCGAGAGCATCACCCACTCGTAAAACACCAGAGGTAAGATGAACTGCATTTTGACCAAATAACACTTTATGACCCTGCGTACGATACTTCGCCAATGTTCGCATCGGTTCAACCCCTCGAGCACCTGTTTCAGGGTGGTTGGTAATCATCACACAACGCGCACAAGGTTTAACGACTTGTAAGGTCAGATCAGCTAATCGAATGCTCTGCCATGTATCCTCAGCATGAGGCTCGAGATTGCCAGCAATCACAATATTTGGACGAAACCTCGCCCAAGTTACAGCTTGCTCGAGTTTGGCATTTAAGGCATCAAGCGAGGCTTGCGAAGCGATCAGCAACGGAAAACCATCATTAAAACTGGTGAACCTTGCCTCTGGCACATACTCAGCATCGACTCGCCGTGTTCGTTCGTTGGCAAAACAAACCAAACGCACGGCTCGCCCAAGCAAGCTCGAGAACCACGTATCTGCTTCGGAACTAACCAACACAGCTTCACTCGAGTCATCGGTGATGTGTTGCACCATAATGCGCCGACCAATTGCCACAAATGGTACGTACAGCAACGGCATATCAGCCGCTGAAACTTGCAAACCATCGGCGGTTAGATGAACTCGAGCCAAAGCCAAACGCGGATCGTTGCGTTGCGAAACAAACACGCCAGCCTCATCTACTAACATCCAACGCCGATCCAACACAGGACCAAATTCGTCCAACTCGAGACTGGGCATTGCCACACCAGCCACCGATTTAATCGGATAGACAAACAAATCAGCAATTCGCATTATCCGATTGTACCAGCCGAAGCCTGCACACTCGAGTCCACATAATGCGTAGCCCAAGGTGCAATAGCCATACCAACTATCGTGGTTTCCTGATCGCTACCATCAAAATGCACAGCGTTAGCTGGTACAAAAACCACGCTGCCAGCAGGGTAAGCCTCGAGCTTAGCCGCATCAAAAACATCACCATAACCAAGGTATAACGTGCCATGCAGCACCACCACTCGAGCATCGGCGGTATGCCAATGTGGAGGATCCCAAAAGCCACTGGGAATCGCAAACGCATAGGTAAAACCCGTACCAGCCACGTCACGCCGACCCTCGAGCAAACTGTATTTTGTGCCATCAGCAGCGATATCCTGCCACTCAAGCGTAGCAATATTCCAAGATTGTTTCATGCAAAAGAGTTTAACAATTTTGCTCTCGAGAGACTCATCAATTCTTGTGCTGCAATTAAAAAGACGCAAGCAAACAGCCTCGCGCCTTAATAACCCATTGGTTTTACTTCATTTTCTTTGGCATTAAAACTGTATCAATCACATGAATCACGCCGTTAGAAGCAGCAACATCAGCTTTGATCACTTTGGCATTGTTAATCTCGAGCACTTTACCCATCACCGAGATATTCAGCATTGAACCCTCAACACTGGTTGCAGTTTTCCCATTCATTGTCATGGCAGTGGCTCCCATGACTTTGCCTGAGACCACATGGTACAACAGCACACGTTTTAGTTCGGCTTTGTTTTTTAGCAAAGCATCCAAATCAGCTTTTTTGATTTTCGCAAAAGCAGCATTGTTTGGAGCGAACACAGTAAACGGACCTTTACCCTCGAGTGTTTTCACCAAATCAGCCGCTTTTAAGGCAGCCACTAAGGTACTAAATTGTGGATCGGAAACAGCGACACCAACAATACTGGGTGTAGCAGCATTACTTTGTAACAAAAGAGCTGGAGCAATTCCAGCCATTAACAATCCTACTAGTGCAAATTTCTTCATGAAAACTCCTGATTGAAAGGGTAGACCCACCACGTTGGCGGTCTTGAAAGCAGTGTAAACGCATCAAAAAACAATTGATATGCGGGTTCGTACGATTGAAACTCATCGCAGCACACCTTTGCTTAACCACGGAACTTTTAGCACGCCAATCTCGTAGAATAACCCAGAGTCATGACCACCTGCCCATTCTGTGCCTCGAGCACCCCCGAAGATGCCATCAGTTGCCCAACTTGCGGAGCTACACTGGCAGGCTTACAACTCGAGACAGGTTTGGTCTTAATCGGCAAGTACACTCTCGAGCAAGTGTTAGGACAAGGTGGGTTTGGTATCACGTACCTTGCCACCGACCAATCCCTAAATCGTAAAGTAGCAATCAAAGAACTCTTCCCTGAAGGCTGCACCCGAGACGGCAATACCTTAATTCCTGCCACGAGTTTAGGGCTGAGTGGCTTTGCCGAAACCAAAACACGATTTCTCGAGGAAGCCCAAACCTTAGCGCAATTCAATCATCTGCATATTGTTCGCGTTTTCGAGGTTTTTGAAGCCAACAGCACAGCTTACATAGTCATGGAAGCCCTTGAAGGAAAAACACTAGGCAATATTCTGGCTCGAGATGGCACCTTACCCGAAATCTACGTTAAACGCATTGCCACCGATGTATGCGATGCTCTCGAGATTGTGCATCAAAACGGTTTATTACACCGCGACATCAAACCCGACAATTTATTCATCACCACCGATAACCGAGTGGTGCTACTCGATTTTGGTAGTGCTCGAGGTTTCCAAACAGGCAAAGCCCTACGACACACACAACTGGTTAGCCCTGGCTATGCCGCCCCAGAACAATATGCCAGCCAAGCAAAATTTGGAACCTACACCGATGTCTACGGTTTAAGTGCCACACTATTCCATGCAGCCACAGGCAAACCACCACCCACTGCCAGCGACAGAGTGATCTCGAGCGATGCAGATTTGCACATGCCAAGCCATATTGCAGAACCACTGAGAACAGCCCTGACTCGAGGCTTGGCATTACGTATAGATCAGCGTCCACAGACAGCAAAAGATTTTGTCAAATTACTCGAGGAGAAGTCGTTCACACCAATATCAAAGCCATTTAGTCAAACCATTCCCAACAAACAGACTGAAACAATTTTATTTCGTAATAACGATATGCTTGTCACTTCCAAACAAATAGAAATCAAACAGCAAGATCAGTATAGAACTGTTAGCACTTATTTCATATCTGATCTTGCTTTAGCAGAAGTTACTAACGATCAAACAAAACTGCCGCTCAAAATGATTATGGGTGGCGAACCAGGCGTCTGGGTAGTACTTTTAGGATTACTCTGTGTAGCAATCACTTTTGGTATTTTAAAAGACTTATCCATTTCACTACCCGTAGCAGCAATACTTATTTCGATAGGTACTTATTTCTATGTCAAATGGTTTCGCAACCAAAAAGGCACCTTTTATCTTCACTTGGTTTTCAAAACAAATACGCAAAATGCACACATTTTTCATATGCCTACAGAATTATTTCTTTTACCAAATGCAATACCTCAAGAAGCCGAAATTGTTGCAAGCCGCATTCGTGCTTATCTCGAGCCTTAAATCACAACTCGAGTTGCATTGGAAAAACAGGAATTAAGGTGCTGTGTTCTAATGTCTCTTTTGCTGTATAAAATTGCATTAGACCATCTAGATTGCATGTCCAAACTTCTTGTGCACCTTGGTTTGTGTATAACTCAATTTTTTCTCGAATCTCTTTTCTCGAGTTACTTGGGCTGATAATTTCAATACAAATTTCTGGTGCTGCCCTGAACGGTGTTTCAAAGACATGAATATTCCAGAATTCTTGGCTAAACCAGACGACATCAGCTACTTTAACCCCTGTGCTAGTTTCGATGCTGCATTCGCTTAGTACAGTGCCATGCTCTTGGACTCGAGAGAGCAAAGCAATGATTTTAGCTTGTAGCCAACCATGTCGGTTTGATGCAGGACTCATTTCAATTTTGCCTTCTTGATTTAATTCGATTTTGTATGGCAAATTTTTGAGACTAGGGTCTGCGAGTACATCTTGCCAGTTCATATTTCATAGTATATGCAAACAAAATAAAAGCTTCGTTAGAACCAATACCAGCATCTCGAGGGCTTAGGGTTTAGACTTTATTTCTATGCAATATACAAGATTAGGTTCTTCGGGTTTAACCGTTTCCAAAATTTGTCTTGGCATGATGACGTATGGCGATCCTCAGTTTCGTCCGTGGTCTTTAAATCTCGAGGATTCCGAACCTTTTGTGTGTCGGGCACTCGAGGCGGGTATTAATTTTTTTGATACCGCTAATGCGTACTCGAGGGGGACTTCTGAGGAGTTCACAGGTACTTTACTGAAGAAATTTGCTAAGCGCGACGAGTATGTACTGGCGAGTAAAGTATTTTTTGGAGTTGGCGAATCTGCTCCGAATCAACAAGGACTCTCGAGGAAACATATTTTCTCGGCAATTGATGCGAGCTTAAAACGCTTGGGAACAGATTACTTGGATTTGTATCAGATTCATCGTTGGGATGCCAATACACCTATCGAAGAAACCATGCAGGCACTTGATGATGTGGTGAAATCGGGTCGGGTGCGTTACATTGGCGCTTCGAGTATGTGGGCTTGGCAATTTGCTAAGGCACAAAAAATTGCAGAACAACATGGTTTAACCAAGTTTATTTCGATGCAGAATCATTATAATTTAATTTATCGTGAAGAAGAACGCGAAATGATGCCTCAATGCCTTGATATGGGGGTTGGTGTGATTCCGTGGAGTCCTTTGGCTCGAGGTAAATTGGCTGGAAACCGAAGTGCAGATGGGCAAAAACTGACCAAACGTGCCGAAACCGATTCCTTTGGCGATACTTTGTACACCCATCCCAATGATTGGGTGATTATCGAACGCTTAAATGCGTTAGCTGCTGCTCGAGGCGTTTCAAGTGCAACTATTGCACTGGCTTGGATGCTTGCTAAACCATTTATTTCTGCGCCAATCATTGGTGCTAGTAAAGCCCAGCATCTCGAGGATGCCATTGCAGCCGTAGAGATTAAACTTTCGGCGGAGGAACTGCAGCAACTCGAGGAATTGTACGAACCGCACCCAGTGGCGGGTCATCAATAAGGTTTTTATGCAGTTGCAATTGCGGACATACACCATCAATAAGGGCTGTCTTGAATTATGGGTGCAAGAATGGGAAACCATGCTTGTGCCTTTGCGTGAGAAATTGGGTTTTGTGGTGCTCGAGGCGTATTCGTTGCCCAGTTCAAACCAGTTTGTTTGGTTGATGGGTTACGCTGGTTCAAATACGTGGGAGGCTGCCGATCAAGCTTATTTTGATTCTGAGGAGCGCAAAACCATGCAGCCCGATCCTGGGCGGTTTATTGCTCGGATGGAAAATGTTTTTGTGCAAAAAGTGCGCTGAGTTTATTGTTGCTCGAGGTCTCGGAGTGCTACGGTTAACGCATTTGTCGAAACTCGAATCTCGAGTAAGCTGAGTACCAACGAAACCAGCATTAAACTGAGGCTACTAGCAAATAAAATAACGGCGATATTCTCGAGTTTAAAAAGTATTGCCAGCATTGCGGCAACACATAGCGCTAAGCTGGCAATGCCACCACTTTGCATCCAAAGAATTAAACGAATGCGGTAACGCAAAGCGGCGATTTGTTCGAGAATCGCTTTGTTGTGGTCTTGGCGGTAACTTTCGGTCAGGCGGCGTATCAGGGCGGCTAGTGCCAAAAAACGATTGGTGTACGCTAACATCAATAACGAGATGGCTGGAAAAAGCAATGCGGGTGTGCCAAGGGTTATTTCCACAGGTTTATTGTACCTATAAAACAGTTCTGACTTGCCAGAGTTCTGGAAAAAGTACAATCTCGAGTGCTCGGCGCAAGTATGGCACGCCTGCTGTACCTCCAGACCCCGTTTTCATACCAATCACACGTTCAACTGTCACCAAATGATTGAATCGCCAACGTCTGAAATTATCTTCGACATCAATCAGTTTTTCACCAAGTGCATATAATTCCCAGTATTTGCTGGTGTTGCGGTACACCTCGAGCCAAGCAGCCAGTACTTCTGGTGAGACTACGTGTGGTTCGGCATAATTTCGCTCGAGGATATTGGTGGGAATAGCAAAGCCTGCTTGGTGCAGTAAGCGAATACTCAGGTCATACAGACTAGGTGACTGTAAGGCTTGCTCGAGTAAAGCATAATGTTCTGGGTTTTCTTTGTGTGGACGTAACATAAAAGCGTTTTTATTACCGAAGTAAAATTCGATTAAACGGTACTGATAACTCTGAAAACCACTAGCTTGTCCAAAAGCATCTCTAAACTCGAGATAATCGGTTGGGGTCATGGTTTTTAAGACTTCCCAAGCATTCGCCATTTGTTCTTGGGCACGGGCTACTCGAGCTAACATTTTCATGGCTGGGTCTATGGTGGTGTTACCAAGGTGCTGCATGGCGTTGCTGAGTTCGTGAATAATCAGTTTCATCCAGAGTTCTTGGACTTGATGAATGATAATAAATAAGGGTTCGTCGTGGGCTTGGGTTAAGCAATCTTGTGCACTCAGTAATTGCTCGAGTTGCAAGTATTTGCCATACGAAAAACCATTTTTAAAATCGGTATGGGCACTTTGATAGGTATCTGTCATGAGTGCATCATAGGCGCTCAAGAGTTTGTTAGACTAGACTTCATGTCCGATCTTCTTGTCTTTGGCGAAGCCTTAATAGACTTAAAAGCAAAATCTGCGCTTGAATTTGAGGGTTTTGTTGGTGGTTCACCGTTAAATGTTGCTTTAGCCGCCGCTCGGCTGGGTTTACAGAGTCACCTTGCCACTCGAGTTTCGACCGATTTTTTTGGTCAGGAAATCATGGCTGTCTTAACCAAAAATAATGTGCAAACCGATTTTCTCGAGCGTGGTGATGAACCAAGTACATTGGCTTTTGTGCGTATCGAAGATAATCAACCCAATTATAGTTTTCGTTTTGTTGGTACAAGTTTTCTCGAGTATCAAGGCATTAAAACCTTGCCTACAAATTTACGAGCTGTGCATATTGGCAGTATTTTTGTGTTATTTCCAACCCTTGCCGAGCGCACCCATAAAATAATGGCAGACTTTAAGGGTTTAAAGCATTATGATATTAACGCCAGACCTGCCATCGAAAGCAATGCCGATATTTACCGTGCCACTTTACCGCGTTGGCTTGCGTTAGCTGATTGGGTGAAATGTTCCAAAGAAGATTTTGAATTTCTCTACCCCAATACTTCCGAAAGCGAATTTGCTAACCAAGTGCTTGAACATGCTGCTGTACTGGTGGTCACAGATGGTGGGGAAGGAGCAAGGCTGTACCGCAAAAATCGTGCCATGCTCGAGGTAGCATCGCCTAAAATCAGTCTTGTGGATACTGTTGGTGCTGGTGATACTTTCAGTGGAGCTACTATTCAACAACTGCTCAAACATAACCTCGAGAGCAAAACCGCTTTGCAAAATGCTTCTGATGAGACATTACTCGAGGTACTGAATTTTGCTGCCAAAGCCGCTGCTATAAACTGCACTCGAGCTGGTTGTAACCCACCAACACTCGAGGAGATGAGTAAATAGCTAGGGGCTTATCTTGAAAATTCTCTTTGTTTCAAATGGGCATGGTGAGGATACCATTGGGGCACGGTTGGCTCGAGAATTCCTGCACCTGCCAAATCTCGAGTTAGAAGCTGTACCAATTGTCGGGGCTGGTAATCCTTACGAGCGGCTTGGTATACGGGTTTCTGGTCCTCGCTGGTCGCCTCCTTCAGGTGGGTTTACTTTTACCTCTTTGGCACGTTTTCTCGAGGATTGGCGTGATGGAATGCGGCAAAAAACGCATTTGCAACATTGGGCTGTGCGTCGTGCCAAAGCCGATGTGGTGATTGTGGTTGGCGATATTTATGCGCTTGGTGTGACAAAGCTTTTTGCCTTTAAGGAAGCCAAACCAAAAGTCTTTCAAGTACAACCGTTGGTCAGTCGGTACTACCAAGATGGTATGAATGCTCAGGATAAACTCGAGCGATTAAATCGGGTAACAGTGGACAGTTTTACTACACCCGAATTATGGCTAATGAAAAACATGGTGCAGCATGTCTATGCTCGAGATGCACATACAGCCGATTGGTTACACAAACTTGGCGTATCTGCTGCCAGTTATCTTGGCAATCTGATGATGGATTGTCTCGAGCCAGAGCAGAATTTTACAGCCATTCTCGAGCAAAAACCTGTGCTGGCATTGCTACCAGGTACTCGAGATGATCAACTTGAAAGTTTGCCAAAAATGCTCGAGGTTTGTGCCGAATTACCCGATTTTCAAGCATTTGCTGCTTTGCCACACCTTCATTCGGGTTTGCAATTACCAAGTTCGTGGTTCTGGGAAACAGCCAACGCACTCGAACAAAGTGTCAGTGCCAAAAAAGTGGCTGTGCATACTTCTGGGTTGCGCGTACCGATTCTCGAGCAGGCATTTGCATCGTTATTACACAATGCTGCAGTGGTACTGGGTACAAGTGGCACTGGCAACGAACAAGCTGTGGGACTGGGTAAACCAGTGATTAGCTTCCCGACCAGCGGACCCCAATACACCCTTAATTTTGCTAAAGCTCAAGCCAGATTACTTGGTGCAGGTTTAACATTACTCGAAGTTAAAAGCACCAGCGCTTTAGTGACAGCTATTCGCAATGCCAATGCCCAAGCCGCTCGAGTGGCGGGCTTAGAACGTATGGGTCAAGCTGGTGGCGCAGCAGCCGTGGCACGGCATATCCTGAGGCAATTGGGAGTTTACTATGGCAAAAACTGATTTTGTTTCGATTGACCAGTACATTCAAAGTTTCCCCGCACCTGTACAAAAAATCCTGATTGAACTGCAAGCAGTTATTCAATCCGCAGCCCCTGAGGCAACCGAAAAAATCAGTTATCAAATACCAACTTTTTATTTGCAGGGTAACTTAGTACATTTTGCAGCCTATAAAAATCATATTGGGTTTTACCCCACGCCAGACGGTATCAGCGAATTTCAAGCCGAACTCGAGGTGTACAAAAATGCCAAAGGCTCGGTACAATTTCCGATAGATCAACCATTACCGTGGGCATTGATTCGTCGAATGGTGGCATTTCGGGTTGCAAAAAATCTACAAAAAAAGTCCAAACAAGGCTAATCACAACTTTCAGTTACTTAACAATTTGTTGGCTTTTTTAGCTTAAACTATCATCATGACTCAACTCGAGGAATTAAAAACGTTGCTGGCGGAAATCTCGGATTTAACTGCTGTTTCACAACTTGTCTCGTGGGATAAAGAAACCCAAATGCCTAAAGGTGGTGCGGCTTCTCGAGCTAACCAGTTATCTACTTTGGCACGTTTATTGCATCAAAAAAATACGTCTTCTGAAATCAAAAACTTGTTAACAGCTCTCGAGCCTGAACTTGGCAACAAAGATTCCTTAGATGGTGCACTGATTCGTTTGTTACGCCTCGAGTTTGAGCGGCGTTCCAAATTACCCACCGATTTTGTTGCCGATTTTGCTAAAGCTCGCAGCGAAGCAGGTACTGTCTGGGAAGCTTCGCGGCATCAGAATAATTGGGCTGCGTTTTTACCACATCTCGAGAAAATGTTTTCGATGGCGCGTCGGTCAGCCGATTATTATGGTTACGATTCCCATCCTTACGATGCACTGCTTTGGGATTACGATCCTGGTTTAAAAACAGCCGATATCAAACAAATTTTTGCTGATGTTCGTACCTTTACTGTGCCACTTTTAGAACGCATTGTGGCTGCTGGTGAAAAGGTGGATTACAGTGTGTTAACTCGTTCTTTTCCTCTCGAGGCTCAACGGGCTTTCTCACTCGAGGTTGCCCAAGCCTTTGGTTATGATTTGCAACATGGGCGTTTAGATGTGACAGCCCATCCTTTTGCCACCAATTTCTCCAAGGATGATGTGCGAATTACTACCCGATTTGATGAGCATTACTTCCCAATGGCGTTCTACGGCGTTTTACACGAAGCTGGTCATGCTATGTACGAACAAAACACTGCCGATGAATTGCGTCGTACACCACTGGCTCGAGGGGCTTGGAGTACCGCTCATGAAAGCCAATCGAGGTTATGGGAGAACCTTGTTGGGCGCTCGAGTGGTTTTTGGCAGCACTGGTTTCATTTGGCACAAAAGCATTTCCCACAAGCCTTACACGATGTGGATGCAGCTACGATGTACAAACTTGTCAACCGAGTCAAACCAAGTTTAATCCGAGTTGAAGCTGATGAATTAACCTATAACTTGCACATCATGTTGCGTTTTGAACTCGAGTTAGCCATCTTTGAAGATAAACTCAAAGTTTCTGAACTCCCCGAAGCTTGGAATGCCAAAATGCAAGAATACCTTGGTGTTACCCCACCTGATTATGCCAGTGGTGTGATGCAAGACATTCACTGGTCAGCAGGGCTATTTGCTTACTTTCCAACATATAGCTTAGGCAATATTCTTAGCGTCCAACTGTTTAATAAAGCCAGCTCGCAAATGGGAGATTTAAATGCCATGTTTGCTCGAGGTGAATACCAACCGCTTCTTCATTGGCTAACACATGCTGTTTTGCGCCACGGTAAAACCTATTTACCTCCAGAACTGATTCAGAAAGCCACAGGTGAACCACTGAGTGCCAAGTACTACTTAGCTTATCTCGAGCAGAAATTCAGTGGAATATATGGGCTATGAGCTTTTAGGTGCGCTGATTTAACCTTTATCTTTTAACTGTACTCTCTCTTTTTACTCGAGGTCTGTTATGAAAAAATACTTCCTAGCCTTGATCTTCACCTTACTTGGTTTCTCCAGTGCAGCTCCAAGTGGGTCTAAGTTACTCGATTTAATCGCTCCTGAGTTTGTTCTCACCAATCATTTGGGGCAAGTGGTGCGGCTCGAAGATTTTCGTGGTAAACCTGTTGTTCTCAATTTCTGGGCTTCTTGGTGTGGTCCTTGTCGTGGAGAATTTCCTGGTCTGCATACAGTGTGGTCGCGTAATAAAGGACAAGTTGAGTTCTTAGCAGTGGCAATTTCCGAGCCTCGAGAAACAAGCTTAAAATTTATGCAAGATAACAAATACACATTTACCGTACTGACCGACCCTGCCAACAGCGGTAACACCGAACCCACTCGAGCTGTGGCTAATCGGTATGGGATTGAAGCCATTCCAACAACGTACTTCATAGACGCTGGTGGCGTGGTGCGACGCACCGTTCTGGGTGGTATGAACACCGTGGATTTCCGTGATTACCTACGTGAAATTGGAGTCAATGACCTTGGACGCTAAACCTTTGAACCTTTGCTCGCATGGCTGCGTATCTGATGGTAGGACTGCTCGAGTCGACTCGAGGTTCGTTATGGAGGCTTTATGAAGAAATTGATGCTTGGTTTGGTTGGTTTGGTGGCAATGTCAGTGGCTGTGGCACAATCCGATACGATGATGAAATCGGCTGGGTATGTGACATACAGCAAAAAGGCATTTGATGAAGCTGCAAAACAAAAACGTGTGTACTTCTTTGCTGCATCTTGGTGCCCAAGTTGCCGTGCAGCTGATAAAGATTTTAATGCGAATATCAAGAAAATTCCTGAAAACGTCATGGTTTTCAAGACCGATTACGATACCGAAGCAGCCCTGAAAACAAAGTTTAATATCACCAGTCAGCATACTTTTGTCTATGTTGATGCTAAAGGCGAAGCTTTGAAAAAGTGGTCCGGTGGCGGTTTTGCCGAGCTTTTAGTCAATACCCAAGACAAGAAATAAATGAACAAAAACGCAGAGGCTAGACATACTTAGCCTCTGCGTTTTTATAGAGGTTTTATGCTGACCACAACTTTTTTTGCATTTTTATCTGGCATTCTCACCATTGCTTCGCCCTGTGTGCTGCCAGTCCTGCCTTTTCTCCTTTCAGGAGCAATAGGCGGTAAATCACGACCTTATGGCATTATTCTAGGCTTCATTGCTTCGTTTACCTTGTTCACACTTTTTCTCTCGAGTATTGTTCAAGTACTTGGCATTTCAGCCGATATTTTGCGTTTATTCAGTATTGGCGTATTACTCATTTTTGGTCTAATGCTTTGTGTACCACAACTACACAGCATTTATGAACGTTTCTCGAGCAGTGCTATGGGTGGTATCAGCAAGCTTGGACAAGGCAAAAATGATGGGTTTCTGGGCGGTATCAGCGTTGGCGCGACCCTTGGTTTATTGTGGAGTCCATGTGTTGGTCCGATCATGGCAAGTGTGATTTCCTTAGCATTATCTGGTAATGTTTCAGCCCAAGCATTTTTTGTTACCCTTGCATTTTCTATTGGCACAGCCATACCCATGCTGGCAGTTATGCTGGGTGGCAGAAAACTACTCAACCGAGTTGGTTGGTTAATGAATAACCTTGGCAATGTGCAACGTGGTTTTGGCGTAGTACTTGTGGTTTTTGCTTTGGGTATGGGATTTAACTTCGATAGAAAATTTCAAACTTGGGTACTAGATACTTTTCCTGCTTACACCGATTTCTTAGTTGGATTACAAGGGCAAACACCCGAAAAAGGTGTGCTCGAACAGAAATAAGCTTTAGCTCAAAAGCCGTAAAATCAGGCTGCTTTTGAAAACCAGAAGCTATTTCCTCACCTAATTGATCCATTAGCTTCTGGATTGCTTTGCTAATCTGAGGTTTTCTCGAGTACTGTGCTCAAACAGCATACAAACAGTTTAATTACCAATCAAAACCAAAACGCTTCAAAATAGCCCGCTCGAGCGAACGAGCTAATACCGTGTGCATCAAAGCATTATCAATGACTGGGCGCACCAAAATACTATGAACACCCGCAGTATTTGCCCCAAGTACATCCGTAAAAACCTGATCACCAAGCATCGCCACTTGCTGCGGCTCGAGATGCAATTCTTGAACAGCTGTACGAAACGCCGCTACAAACGGCTTACCCGCCATGCCGCCAGACCCAACAGCTTTCACCCCCAAAGCCTCAGCATGAAATTGAATCCGTTTCGGACGAGCATTAGAAACAATCCGCAAACCAATACCAGCTGCTTTTAAAGGCTCGAGCCATTCCTGTACTTTCTTAATATCTTCATCTGTGCTTTTAAAAACCGCATGAGGCACAATAGTGTTATCTATATCAATCAACAAACCACGCAAGTTACGTCGCTCGAGAAAATCTGGAGTAATTTCAAAAACAGTATTAATTAAATCGTTGGGTTTGAAACGCGTTAACACACAATAAACTACCATAAAACATTTATTGATACTTACCCAGTATATAGAATCACGTTGTCAATTAAACATATCTTTAGCAATACATCTCGAGTTCATGTGTACCATAAGCGATAATATTGGTATTTATTGCTCTAGGCTTGCTACACGCGAATTTCCCAAACTGCGTTTATCCTCGTACATACGCATATCTGCTAAGTGCAACGCTTCATCCAAAGTCAATGCCTCGAGTTTAACACCCCCAACTGCCACACCAGCAAAACGTTGCCGCACTCGAGCAATCACTATTTCGGGTAGCTCTTGCAAACAAGCCACAAATTCATCGCCACCAATACGATAAACTTTTCCAAGAGTGGCAACGCTTTCTTTGAGGCACTGCGAAAACTCGAGGAGATACGCATCGCCTGCTTCATGCCCTTGATGGTCGTTAATGGCTTTTAAGCCATTTAAATCCCAGATTGTCAGATAGACAAAATGGTGTGAATCGGCAAAATCTTGCCGTAACGCCCGTCGGTTTCTTAATTGCGTTAATGAATCTGTGGTTGCTGCTTGCTCGAGTTTACTGTATGTGCGTTGTAACTCGGCAACTGCATAATAAAACAGTACCCCAATTCCACTAAACGATAATGAAGCATTAATACCAAAATAAAATTGCCAAGGGCTGTGTTGTGAAACCAAG
Source organism: Deinococcales bacterium (assembly GCA_013298595.1). GTDB lineage: Bacteria > Deinococcota > Deinococci > Deinococcales > JAAFIG01 > JAAFIG01. The sequence goes on from JAAFIG010000003.1 coordinate 21,266, forward strand.
AAAATAATTGCTAAACCACTCCCGAACACAAATCCGCGCCAGCTAAACAGTAATGCCAACGTAAAATTTGGCACAAGCGCAAACAAAATCCGTGCTGCTTCATTCAGTTCGGTTACTTCAACAAACGCAGGGTAACGACAAACCCAAGCAAAACCCAGCATTGAACAACACACCATTATTGCCAGCGGTAAATCTGATTTTGTTTGCAACCTAGACCAGCCGTAACACAACCACATACCCAATACCATCGCAAAAAAAGGAATAATTCCCAACTCGAGCCACTGTTGTACTGGACGAGTAAAATAACTCAGCGCCCCAAGCGTATGGGCAACTAGCGCCGAGAACCAAAAACCATTCAAAAACCTTGACCTAACCTGTTCAAACACCCCCAAAGCATAGATGTTTTTTTGATCCAATGTTGTTCAATAACCACAAACCAATTTTTGAAACTACGCCATTTAGCCGATGCGACACCAACCCAAAGAACGTGCTAAGATTTTCTTACCAACACCAAAGGAGGTGCTAAGAATATGAATCACAACCAAACCACTATCCGACTCGAGAAAACTGTGTCTCGTGCAAATAATAGCCTTGTCTCCCCTACTCATAGGAGTACCCGTGATTCCAATACCCGTCCTAGCATCACCTTCGTTCTATCTGCGTAAACACAATTTGGCGGTAGACTAATGCCGCGTCATCCTGCGCTGATGGCGCTGACCGAAAATCCTGCCAGCAATGCTTTCGAGCTGACCAAAACAGGTGTGATTGCCACACAAAACGAAACCCCACCCGAACCAGAACCCAGTGATGGTGATGAACCTTGGTGGATGGCACTCGATAGCTTAGATAAAACCCAAGAATTCCAAGAGCGAGGATACCGCCTCGCCAAAGGTAAGCCGGCTCGAAGGCGCACTGTATCGCAACTTCATGCCGCCAACGACATTGACTTCAAAAACGATGATCGAAAATTCATAGACCCAGGACTCGAGGAATTACACACTCGAGGCTTAATCAAAGAAGTGCTATGGCAATTAAAAAGCGGTAAGGAAGCCACTGTATATGTCTGCGAAGGACAAACAGGTTTGGTTGCTGCCAAACTCTATGTAGATTCTCGAGTGCGTGGTTTCAAAGACGATGCGCTGTACCGCGAAGGACGCAACATAGACGATAAACGCCTGAAAAAAGCCATAGACCAACGTTCAGAAACAGGTATTTCAGCACAAAATTTTTTATGGGTACAAGAAGAATTTCAGCAGCTCCACGCATTGCACAACGCAGGGGTACGTGTACCCAAGCCACTCGCCCATGAAGCCAGTGTGATTTTAATGGAATTTATTGGCGACGAAAATGAAGTTGCCCAACGCGTCGCCGATGCAAGACTTTCTCGAGCAGATGCCGAAATTGCCTTTGCCCAAGCCCTCGAGCAATATGCCAGAATCCTAAGCACAGGCAGGGTTCATGGCGATTTTAGTACCTTTAATTTGCTGTGGTGGCACGGTGAATGCGTGGTGATTGATTTCCCACAAGTGGTCAGTATTAAACAACCCACTGCCAAAATGATCCTTGAGCGTGACATCCAAGGGCTGTGCCGTACCTTTAGCACTTTTGGTATTAAAAAAGATTGGCAAGAAGCCTTAAAAATCATTCAAACCAAAGCAAGAGCGCTACAAACTTCGATGCTCTCCGAGGAAATGGAGAACATTCTGTGACTGAAGAAACCCTGAAAAGTAACATCCTCGAAATGCTCGAGGAAACTTTTGTGCAGACTCGAGGAATTTATCTTGACCGTGCTAAAGGCGGACTTCTCGAGACGCTTGAAAAAATAAGTGCCGAAACCGCATCCATAGAATTTAGGAATCAGCGCAGTATCGCAGCGCATATCGAACATACTCGAGTTTATTTGGTGGCATTGCATGGGTATATGAATGGTGCAACTTCTCCCACCGATTGGGATGCCAGTTGGCAAACGCACACTGTGACTGAACTCGAGTGGCGGATCTTGCGGGACAATTTAAAAGTTACTTACGAAGCACTGATGAAAGATTTAGAGAAACTGGACGATAACGATGTCAAATTATCCGAGGGCATAGCGATTTTGGTGCATAGTGCTTATCACTTTGGAGCAATTCGGCAATTGGTGTTGCAAAGATGAACATAACCTACTTAATCAATCCATCACTCGATAACCCCGCACTAAACGAGCTTTTCTCGAGCGCATGGAGTAAGCCTTACAATGTGAATTTTCAACCTGAACTCGAGGCTGCTTTATGTTATGTCGCAGCATTCGATAACTCGAGACTGATTGGTTTTGTCAAACTGATTGGCGATGCTGGGGTTCATGCGTTTTTACTCGACACATCTGTTCACGCAGAGTACAAACACCGTGGCATTGGGCAAGAATTGGTATCTCGAGCTGTGGCATTTGCTAAAGAACACGGTTGCGAATGGGTACATGTGGATTTTGAAGACCACCTCGAGTCATTTTATGAAAAATGCGGCTTTAAGCCAACCAAAGCAGGTTTAATCCAACTATGAACACACCAACCTCATTACCTGAGTTAAACGATGTGCTACTCGAGCTTATTGATAGTGCTAAACAGATTCTAGGCACACATTTTTTAGCAGCGTACTTGCAAGGTTCGTTTGCTGTTGGCGATTGGGATTCACACAGCGATGTGGATTTTTTGATTGTACTCAAAGACGAATTACCGCTCGTTTTGCTGCCTGAATTACAAACCATGCACTCGAGAATTTACGCGCTTCCATCGGTGTGGGCACAACATCTCGAGGGGTCGTATATCAGCCAAAAAGTGCTGCAAAACAACGATACAAGCATCCCGCTATGGTACTTAAATAATGGTAGCCAAAAACTGAGTCTGGATACGCATTGTAATACCTTGGTGACACGTTGGACAACTCGAGAACATGGGATTACTTTGGCTGGAGCAGATGCCAAAAGTTTGATTGAACCTGTTAATACCAATGAATTAAAACGCGAGGTTAAATTGGTGATGCAAAATTGGGGTACAGACATTCTCGAGTCTCCAAGCAAAATTAATACCCGTTGGTATCAGCAATTTGCGATCATTTCTTATTGCCGAATGTTACAAACACTCCGCACAGGAGAAATTTTGTCAAAACGTTCGGCAGCCATTTGGGGGCAACAAAATCTTGATCCTCGCTGGCATGATTTAATTGCAACAGCTTGGCAAGAACACGCCAAGCAACGCGAAAATTATAAAGTCATCGCTGATCCTCGAGACGTACAACGAAGCTTAGCATTCATTCAATATGCCCTCGAATTTGAGCACAGTTAAATCAGCTCACCTTATAGCCAGGAGCAACACATTGAACCGCTTATCACCTCAACTGGTTTTTCTTATTTTAAACATCGGCTCGAGTTTCTTGTTTGGCTTAGTATTCAGTGCCAATACCCTGTACTACGCTACAGTGATTAAACTTTCACCACTCGAGTTGGTCTTGGTTGGCACCGCGCTCGAGTTAGCTATTTTACTTTTTGAAGTACCCACAGGCGTTGTTGCAGACACGATTTCTCGTAAAGTTTCGATTTTAATTGGCTTTGCACTGATTGGGCTTGGATTTTTACTCGAGGGTTTGATTCCAGCATTTTTAGCTATCCTGATGGCGCAAGTGCTTTGGGGAATTGGTTACACATTTACCAGTGGCGCAACCCAAGCGTGGCTATCCGATGAAATCAGCGAGCAAGCTGCCAATGCCTTAATGCTGCGGGTCGGTGCGTATGGTTTCCCAATTCGGATGGCAATTGTTCTCAGTGTGTTGTTGCTGGCAGGCTCGAGTTTACAAGTTCCGATTGTGTTTGCTGGGCTAGGCTTTCTTGTTTTAAGTGCCTTTTTATGGTTGGTCATGCCCGAATTACATTTCAAACCGCAACCTGTACCAAAAGGCAAGCTCTTTGATTCACTGAAAAATACTTTGCTTGAGGCATTACGTTTTTCCACAAAAAACCCAAGTATGCGAACCCTTTTGCTAGTGACGATTGTTTTAGGAGCAGCATCAGAATCGTTTGATCGTTTATGGCAACTGCATTTACTTCGCTTTGGTTTACCGAAACTCGAGCTAGGGTTTTTAAGTGCGGTGCAACAGCAACTTATGGTATTTTTGTTGCTCGATGCCTTGATTGACATAGTGGTATTACCACTGACGTTATGGGCAAAACGAATCAACCTCAAGTCCATTCGTGCCATCACTCGAGTCTTGTTGTTCAGCACTGGTGCATTGATTGTCTGCCTTGTGCTATTTGCATTGGCGGGTGGTTTTTGGTTGGCGTTAGTGGCATTTGTGCTGGCTCGAGCCATTCGTAACCTACAACACCCACTGCACACTGCTTGGCTTAATCAGCGTCTCGAGCCGAACATCCGCGCTACTGTGTTATCGCTGAACGGTCAAGCCGATGCAGTTGGACAAATTGCAGGTGGACCGCTGATTGGGTTTTTAGGTAATTCGAGTTTGCGGTTAGCACTTTTGAGTAGTGCATTGATTACGGTTTTAACCTTACCGATGTACGCTCAAGCCAGTCAAAAGGAGAATCTATGATAAGCCCAGAGATAGCATTCGCTTGGAACACCAATAACGCCGTCAATGCTGTGCTGCTCGAGCATCTGACTCCAGAAATGCTTGAAGCTGGCACTCCAGGAGGTGGGTACACCGTGGCGCAGCATCTTGCCCATATGGTCGAATGTACCAAAGGCTGGGGAATGCAACTCGGGGATAGCGAGTTAAAGAATTTGCCAGATTTGTACTCGAATTATGATGATGAAACAGGTCATTTCGATGCAGAAATGAACCTCGGGCGAATCAAAAGCGTGATGAAACAAACTCGAGATTTAGTTCTCAAAACCGCTCAAAACGCAGTTGGCAAAGGTAAATTGCCGCACTCGAGTCCTGCACAGTTTTTAATGCACATGTCGATACACGACGCGCATCATCGAGGACAAATTTTGCTGGCACTGAAAGCTGAAGGATTTGCACTGCCCGACGAAAATTCGCTCTGGATGCCGTTGCGTTCATAAAGGAAAATAATGCAAGCAGAAAAATTACATCCAGACGAAGTGAACATCAGCCTGAACTTGGTACAACAATTACTCGAGACCCAATTTCCACATTGGGCAAATTTACCAATTAAACTACTCAAAGCTGGTGGTACAGAAAATGTGTTGTATCGCCTTGGCGATACATTGTTGGTGCGTTTGCCACGGATAGACTGGGCAGTTGCACCACTCGAGAAAGATGCAACTTGGTTGCCTTTTGTTGCACCGTACATAGCACTGCAAATTCCTAAGCTACTGGCTCAAGGATTACCATCCGAAGCCTACCCGTTTCCTTGGGGTGTGTACGCTTGGCTCGAAGGGCAGGATTTGTTCAATGCGCCACTCGAGAATGAAGAAGCATTGGCACTGGATTTGGTGAGTTTGATTCAGTCTTTGCAGCGTATTCCAATTCCAGAAGCGCCACCGCCTGCTCGAGGCAAACCATTTGCAGATGATGACATAGGTGTGCGTGAAAATTTGGCATTGCTACCAACACAATTTCAACCTGTACAACTCGAGCAGATTTGGCAAAAAGCACTTGTTGCACCTGCATGGACAGGTGTGGCTGTCTGGTCACATGGGGATTTACATGGCGCAAATTTACTTGGTCAGCATGGACGTTTAAGTGCCGTGCTGGATTTCGGGGCGCTTGGGGTGGGCAATCCTATTTATGATTATGCCAGTGCATGGATGTTGCTGAGAAAACCCGCTCGAACAACTTTTCGAGCTGCCCTCGAGTTAGATGATGCAACATGGTTGCGCTCGGCAGGTGTGGCATTGCGCTTCGCAGCATTTGCGTACCCATACTATGTGAACACTAACCCTGTGCTAACTAGCATTGCCACGCATTCTATGCAGGAAATCCTAGTTGATTTTGAAAGAGGTTTATTATGACCAACGAATTTCTCGAGTACGCCGTGCAGCAAGTTCATCCTAAACTCTTCGAGTGGTACAGCTTAGAGCAAATCAAAACAGCTTTACTCTCGGATGTCACTCGAGATACCACTGAGTTTTTTACACCAGAATTCTCAAGCCGCTTTGCAGAACATTTTACATCACTTGGGATAGAAGATAGTCGTTACAGTCATCGTTTACTCGAAGTGAATGGTCGGCGTTTGATTGCTGGCATTCGGTTTTTCTCGAGAAACATTGAACGCCCCTTTATTGAGGTTGCTCGGGTTTCTAAACCGCTTGAATCAGATACAGATAAACAAGCACTGACTGCGTTTTTACGCAATGAATTTGCTGAATTCAAACCCTTGACTTGGCATATTTTTCAAAGTTCGCATTTGTCATACCAATTTCCGAATTGTGCTGGCGACAAACGCGTATTGGTTGGCAACATGCAAACTATTAATGCTTTGCCAAAACCAAAGAATCACGAGCGAGTGCGTTTAGAACCTGCCACAAATCTCGAGTTTTATCCGCGTTACGAAGCTTCATATCAGAATTTACATGCGAAACACAGTTGGCTGGCAGATATTTCACGTATGGAATCTTATGATGATCTCGAGTACTATTTAGCCAACGACAAAGTTTTTGAGATTTTTGTAGATGACGAATGGGCAGGAATTACCATTGCTTCACGCAGCACAGAATTTGGATTAAGCGGTTGGTACATGATCGAAATTACGCTCGAGGAACGCTGGCAAGGACAAGGGCTGGGTGTGGCTGTGCAACGAGCACTTGTCTCGAGTCTCGAATTTTCCGACACCGATTGTTTATATGGCACCATTGGGGCAGTAAATACGCCAATGCAAAAAACGGCGGCTCGAGTTGGCAGAATAGATATTGGTGGTGAGTACATGATTGACATACATAAAAAATTTTGATGATGTCATTGCTGTAGCTTTAAAACTTCCCGAATCCGAAGTATCAACTTCCTACAACACACCTGCCATTAAAGTTCAGAAAAAACTTTTGGCAAGACTACGAGAAGATGGTGTTTCGTTAGCAATTCGCTCAACCTTCGAGGCGGACTACCGATGCGCGCCAGAAACATTTTCGATTCCAGCACATTACGTCAATTACCAACGGTAAAACTCGAGGAATTAGAACACTTAGTTGTGAATACTTGGCAGATTGCAGCGCCTAAGAAATTAAAGAAGAATCGTGCCTAAGAAGCCCGAAACCAAAAAAAGCAATATTCTCTTAACCGGGATGTCTGGTACAGGTAAATCCTCAGTAATAAAGGCATTGCGGAAACTTGGTTATGTTGCTGTAGACACCGATTACGATGATTATTGTCTCGAGCTGAACGGTAAACGGCTTTGGAATGAAACAAAAATACAAACCCTGCTCACTTCTGGGCATCGTCTTCTTTTTGTGTCGGGTTGTGTGGCAAATCGAGGTAAGTTTTATTCTTTTTTTGATCGTGTGGTGCTGCTTTCTGCTCCAAAAGAAACGATTCTCGAGCGAGTTCAAAATCGTTCCAATAACCAGTATGGTAAAGCCTTAGCCGAGCAAGCCGAAATTCTTAGTCATCTCGAGGAAATCGAGCCTTTGCTACGAGCGGGTTGTCATTTGGAAATTAATACTGCGTTATTTTCGGTAGAAGATGTGGTACAACGCGTGCTGCTCGAGATTGAACAAAGGGAGAACACATGAAAATTAGAACATTTTATCAGTATCTCACTCAAGCTAGACGAGATTTATGGGGTTTTCTCGAGAGATTACCTAACGAAGTGCTATCCAAAAACATGATTCCCGCTGAGCGTTTTCGTTGCATCAAAGATTTGCTGCTGCACATTGCCACTGTCGAAGATTCTTGGGTTCACGAAGATATTCTTCGTGACCAACCCGTTTGGGAGCGCACAGAGGGTTATCCAAAGCGTTTTGAACCACCTTATTTTGCCACTGAATCTTTGGCTTGGATTCTCGAGTACTGGAAAGCAGTGGAGCAAAGCACATTGGGGTTTCTCGAGCAATTACCAGACGCTGATCTCAAGCGTGTCGTGGATAAAAACTGGACAGTTGAGGGGTTACTCTGGCATGTGTTGCAACACGAAACTCGGCACACAGCTCAGATTGCTTTGTTGGCACGGTTGCAAGGTTTTAATCCACCACAATTGGATTTGTTGCGGTATCTGCCACTCGAGTAAACTGATGGTATGAAGCACTTCACTATTTTTGTACTCATAGTTTTTTTATTGTGCTTGACTAGCATTCAATCTGCCTCGAGTTTAGATTATGCTGCGACATTGGTTTCTGGTGGTTTGACACGCTCGTATCTGGTACATGTACCTGCAAACATCCCGAGTTCTGGTACTTCGCTGCTGGTGGCTTTGCATGGTGGTAGTGGTGATGGTCGTGGTATGCAGCAATTAACAAATTTAAACGCTCTTGCCGACCAAAAAGGATTTATTACAGTCTACCCAGATGGTCTACAAAAAACTTGGGCAGATGGTCGAGGTACAACACCTGCCGAGCTTCAAGGCGTGAATGATGTTGCATTTCTCTCTAGTTTAGTGCGGGCAATCTCGAGTCAATATAAAATCAATACAAAAAAAGTTTTTGCCACAGGGATATCCAATGGTGGTTTTATGGCGACTAAATTGGCTTGCGAAGCCTCGAGTATCTTTGTGGCTGTCGCAGTAGTCAGTGCGACCATGCCACAAAATCTTGTCTCGAGTTGCAAGCCAATTGGTGGTATGCCATTTTTATTAATACATGGCACTGCCGATACTTTTGTGCCAGCCAGTGGTGGAGTTGTCACTAAAGGTAATGGTGGAAAAATTCTTTCAACGGCTGCTACGATCAATTTTTGGAAATCCTTAAATGGTTGTAATACTGCCACCTCGAGCAACATCAATCCGCTAGCAGATGGTACCAGTATTACACTCGAGCAATACCAGAATTGCAGCTCTGGGCATGATGTTTGGTTTTACAAGATTCTTGGTGGTGGGCATACTTGGGCTGGTGGTTTGCAGTATTTACCCGAAATCATTATTGGAAAAACCAGTCAGGACATCAATGCTAACGAAGTCATTTGGCAATTTTTTCAACAACAGTAGAACTTTTTCCCATTGAATTTTTCGATACCAGAGATGGCTTTTTGCAGCTTGAACTGACCACCTAAGTTGCATACTCTGATGCCATGATTATTCGTCCAGCCACAAAAGCCGATTTACTCACAATTCTCGAGATTTACAACGATGCAATTATGCACACCACGGCTGTGTACAGTTACGAACCACATACCCTCGAGATGCGTTTAGCGTGGTTTGAAACTCGAGCAAAAGATGGTTTTCCTGTGTTTGTTGCCGAGGAAAATGGTTTAGTGCTTGGCTTTTCTTCATATGGAGCTTTTCGGGCTTGGGCAGCTTATGAATTCACAGTTGAAGGTAGTATTTATGTGCATCCCAAGCATCGTGGTCGGGGTATTGGTAAGGCTTTAATTCCGCCGCTTTTAGAACACGCAAAAGCCAATGGTAAACATGCGTTTATCGCAGGAATCGATGCAACCAATACTGCCAGTATTCGTTTACATCAGCACTTTGGCTTTCTCGAGGTAGGAATGTTCAAAGAGGTAGGTTGGAAATTTGATCGTTGGTTGGATTTACTTTTTTTTCAGTTGTTGTTACAAAAATAAAGCATGGCAATCAAATTATCTCGAGACAATCAGGGTTTGAAGCACCACATCTTCACCAAGCATGACAAATAATCAAATGGTCTGTTGTAAGCAAACTACGAACAGCAACTGATTGTGATTTTGACACTGTAACCAGTGAAACGATGGTCTGATGATTTACAAATACCGAGCTGTTATCGAAGTTTTCTCGAGTAACAAATCCTTGGGTGTGCCAGCAAATAACACTTGCCCACCCGCATTACCACCTTCAGGTCCCATATCTATAATCCAGTCAGCTTGGCGAATCACATCGAGATGATGTTCAATTAAAATAACGGTATTACCTGCATCTACAAGTCTGTCTATTATTCGCATAAGCTGCCCTATATCCGATAAATGCAAACCTGTGGTGGGTTCGTCCATCACGTAGACAGTACCTGCCTTGTGGATTTCTGTTGCAAGTTTTAAACGTTGTCCTTCGCCACCAGACACGGTACTCAGGGGTTGTCCGAGTTTTAAGTAGCCAAGTCCGACATCAAACATGGCTTGTATCACCACCCGAATTTTCTTTTCACTAAAAAACCCAAGCGCATCTTCGACAGTCATCTCGAGAACATCACTGATGGTTTTTTCACGCAATTGATACTCGAGCACTTCAGGCTTAAAGCGTTTACCGTTACAGACTTCGCAATGCGAAGTAATACCTTCCATAAAAGCAAGATCGGTGTACACTACTCCAAGTCCATTACAATTCGGGCAACTTCCTGAGGAGTTAAAACTAAATAAGGATGGGCTGACTTTGTTGGCTTTCGCAAAGACACTGCGAATCTCATCCATAATGCCCGTATATGTGGCTGGCGCTGAACGCACCGAAGTGGTGACTCGAGATTGATCTATGACAATGGCATTTGGGTGTTGCTCGAGAAACACATCATTTATCAAGGTACTTTTTCCACTTCCCGCCACGCCCGTAACGACTGTGAAAACCCCCGTTGGGATCTTAACCGAAACATCTTTTAAGTTGTTCAAATTCGCATTTTTAATCTCGAGAAATCCTGTGGCTTTTCGTACCTCGAGTTTGATTGGTAAACTCTGTTTCAAGAATCTACCTGTCAACGTATCCGCCTCGAGCAGTTTAGACACATTGCCTTCAAAGACAACCTGACCGCCATGAGAACCCGCTTTTGGTCCGATGTCTACAATATGATCTGCCACTCGAATCACATCGGGGTCGTGTTCGACGACCAGCACCGTATTGCCTTTGTCACGAAGTTTTTGTAGCAAGCCATTGAGCCGAGCCACATCCCTAGCATGAAGCCCAACGCTTGGTTCATCGAGAATGTAGAGCATATCGGTCAGGCTGTTACCCAAGTGGCGAATCATTTTAATGCGTTGCGATTCGCCCCCAGATAGCGTCGTGGTTTCACGGCTCAGGCTCAGGTAGCCCAAGCCAATTTCCACCAAATGCTCGAGACGTTCAAGCAGTTTGGCAGCCACTTTAATGGCAACTGGGTCAGTTAAGCCTTTTAGCGTTTCAATCAACTTGGTTGCCTCGAGATCAGACATTTGGGCAATGTTTAAGCCATTAATTCGAGACTCGAGCGCAGCCGCGTTCAGCCTTGCCCCATGACAGACAGAGCAAACTTGGGTGTTGACATACTTTTCAAAAATGGCTCGGTTACGGTCAGACATGGCAGCCGCATCTTTTTTAATATACATTCTGGTAAAACGCTCGATTAAACCTTCGTACTTCAAATTAAAATCCGTGAAAGCAACTTTATGATTACCTGCACCATACAAGAGTATTTGCATTTCTTCAGGGCTGTACTGCTCAAGTGGCTTATCATTATCAAAAAATTTGGATTCGGTGTAGGTTTTCCAAGTCCAGTACGTTCCAACCTTAAAATCTGGATGTAAAATCGCGCCACCATTAAGCGACTTGGTTTTATCAAGAAACTTCTCGAGGTCAAGTTGAACGGTTTTGCCTATGCCTTCGCACTCGAGACACATTCCTTGTGGAGTGTTAAATGAATACACAAATGCTGCTCCAGCCGAGGGCGTACCGACTCGAGAAAATAAGAGGCGCAACAGTCCTGCAATATCGGTGTACGTTCCCATTGTCGAGCGTGAACCACCACCAACCCGTTTTTGGTTAATAATGATTGGAGCATTCAGATTCTCGATTGAATCCACATCAGGTTGTCCATAACTTGGTAAGAAACCTTGCACAAAATTAGTAAAGGTTTCGTTGAGTTGCCGCTGCGCTTCGGCAGCAATCGTATCAAAGACCAAACTGGATTTACCCGAGCCAGACACGCCCGTAAAAACCGTGATTTGATTCTTAGGAATGTCAATCGAAATGTTTTTAAGGTTGTTTTCTCGAGCGCCGCGAATATGGATAAAGTTTCGTTCAGTCATGAAAACTCCAGATAAAGATAGTCTTGGTGTTGCTTAACCAAGAGCGCGAAGGATTTTAGAAAAGTAGTTCTCGAGAATAAGCTATTGCGTACTTAGAACAACAACATGATAAAAGGAATTGATTATTCTGTCAAACAAAAATATCAATATTTATATTCTGTTCCATGTTAAACTTCTAATTTGTAAGGATAAACTTTACAAATTAGAAACTATACTCTCCTCGAGTTCTGCCAAACGCTCCAATTCTTCTTTAACCCCGAGCAAATCGAAACGGCTCAAGCAGCATGAGCGAATGCCATAGGGGAAAACTTGGTAAAACCGAACTCGAGACCATCAATACTGCAATGGCTCGAGTTCTCGAAGTCATCTCAAATGAGTAAATCCTGCTTAATTTCTTTTTTTCACTTTTGCTTTTAACTCTTAGACAAACTCGAGGGATTGAGCAATCCATTGCTAGAGTTCTAATTGCTGACCGACAATGGTATCGGTCATGACAACATATTCGCGCATACCTGTACCACCTTGAGACCCCAGATGCGTTCAAAAGCTTAATCTTGGGCAAAAGCCTTCCAACAGGCTTCAATCACTTGTTCGATAATGACATCATCAAGTGAGAAATACCCGCTTATACTGGCTTGAACCACGGCAAGGATTGCACCCGAACTAAGGTGTACGGCAACCCTTGGGTCTATATTGCTCATGATGCCTTGTGCTTGCGCTTCAGCAATTAAACGCATAGTGATTTCCACAGATGGGGTGGTTCGTTGACGCAATATTGCTGACACATACGGTGAATGCTTACAAGCAGAAATCAACTCTAGTTGTTTGGGATATTGCAACGCAAATTTTGCCATGTTTCGTATAAAACTTTTGAGTTGCACCTCGATGCTGCTTTCAGGATCATGATTTGCCATGATGTGGTTTTCTAACAAGTCTGCGGTTTCTTGGTAAACGGTATTGACCAGTTCTTCTTTACTCGAGAAATAGTTATAAATTGTTCCTGCACCTACCCCTGCTTTGGCAAAAATTTTAGTAAACGAGACTGATTGCAGTCCGTGTTCAACAATTAACTCGAGGGTCGCTTGGAGGATATCGTCACGTTTGCTCACAAGAATGTATTGTACTTGAATGGATCGGAACAATTGTTTGGTGGGTTCTTGACTTTTTGAAATTTGGAATGTATATTCCAAATTGGAATGAATGTTCCAAGTCAGGGGAAATATGGAAAGCAAAACAGTATTGGTCACGGGCGGTTCGGGATTTGTTGGGTCGCACTGCATTGTGCAACTCTTAAAAGCAGGCTACAACGTCAACACCACTGTCAGAAACCTAGCTCGAGAAAACGAAGTCCGCACAATGGTCAAACGAGGCGGGATTTTGGCAGGAGACCGCCTGAAATTCTTCGCCTCAGACCTCACAGCAGACCTTGGCTGGAGAGAAGCCGTTGCTGGTTGCACTTACGTGCTTCATGTTGCCAGTCCATTTCTAATCGTAGTTCCCAAAGACGAAAACGAATTGATTATTCCTGCTCGAGAAGGCACATTGCGGGTGCTACGAGCCTCGAGAGATGCAGGCGTTAAGCGGGTGGTAGTTACATCCTCTTTTGTGGCAGTCGGTTACGGACACGAACCTCGAGCCAAGCCGTTCACCGAAACTGATTGGACCAACCTCGAGGGAGATGGGGTGAATGGGTATGCAAAATCCAAAACCTTAGCCGAAAAAGCCGCTTGGGATTTTATCAAACAAGAGGGTAACGGACTCGAGCTTTCAGTAGTCAACCCAGTAGGTATTTTTGGACCAGCACTTGGCACAGACATTTCACCATCAATGGAGTTAGTAACCACCCGAATTGCTGGGAGAATCCCAAGTATGTCAGGCTTAACTCTTAGCGTTATAGACGTAGAAGACCTCGCAGTGCTTCATTTATTAGCAATGGAAAATCCAAAAGCCAACAACGAACGATTCTTAGCAGTCGGTGATGGTTTAATTGAGGCAGCAGCGTTTGCCCAAATTTTACAAGTTGAACTGGCAACTTTGGGTCAAAAAACTGGAATTTTAACGCTCCCCGATTGGCTTATTCGTTTTTCAGGATTGTTTATGCCTCAAATGAAAGTGGTTGCCAACCAACTGGGCAAAAAGACTTTGATCTCCAATCAAAAAGCCCAACAAATGTTGGGCTGGAGACCGCGCAGCAACGAAGAAACCTTACGTCGCACGGCAAGAAGTTTAGTTGAACTGGGATTGTTCAAATGATCCCAAACTTTACACCGCAACGTTAGAACTACCCTAAGTTTGCACCTACTCCTAACTTTCTCGAGCCTCAGTGGTTGTGATACGTCCAACCATCAAGCTAAGTCCAACTGCCACCTCAAGTTTGCATCCTTTCCAAGTAGTTGAACACAGCACTGGCTCAAGTTCTCGAGGCACTGTGATTTTACACTTTCTCGCAAGCCACTTCGATCATAAAGTTGCCACCTGGACACTCAAAATGAAAAGTCCAAGAACCCCAAGTGTGTTCTGGGGGTTTCATCTCCAACCCAGCAGCTTTTAGGCGTTCAAAGATTTCATTGACTTTACTTTCGGTTCTGGCATCAAAGCCAATATGAAACATTTTTGGATAACTGATTCTCGAGCCTTTCATCAAATTTATGTGCATTCCATCATCGCCACTCAACACCGCCATGCCTGCATTATTATCTTCAAAAGCATCAGTAAACCCAAAGTTTTTTTTGAAGAATGAACTGACTTCTGTTACGTTACTAACGGTTAAGTTGATATGGTCAAGTCTCATAATTTTCTCCTTTTAGAACATTTTTCTTTGTTCCAAAAGAAGCTTAAACTTATAAGCCGTCAGGTTTTGTCGTTTGATAATGGCGATTCTGCAATGCGCGTTTAGGGATTTTCGAGGAGGCGAATTAAGAAACTTTTGTAGTTTCACAGTATCCTTTCTGCATGACCCAAAGAAGCGAAGTGCTATTTATTGGTGGGCGAAGTGGTACAGGCAAAACCAGTGTCGCCTCGGCATTGCACGAATTACTCTCGGAATACCACATTCAACACGCTGTCATCGAAGGAGATTACCTCGACATGGCTTATCCTGCGCCTTGGAAACATGAGTTGGAGGAAAAGAATTTACAAGCAATTTGGCAAAATTATTCCACGCTTGGTTATTCTCGGTTGATTTACACCAATGTGGTGAGCGTACTTCAAACGGATAAACTTATTCGTGCAATGGGTGATGATCCAAAAGTCATAGCCGTGCTGCTCGATGTTTCCGATGAGGTGATGCAAAAGCGGCTCAGTCAACGCGAATCTGGACTGTCACTCGAGCGTCATCTGCAACGCAACGCCGAACGTCGAAATCATTTAGAAATAAATGCGCCTGCATGGGTTCATCGGGTACAAACAAACGAGAAGACTTTGGATCAGTTGGCTGCCGAGGTTGTACAACTTACGGGCTGGCTTCATGTTTGAAACTCAACTGATATTCGGTATGTATCTGCTGCACAAATTGTCCAGATGATTCTAAGCCGTTTAGGGTTTGACGCAAATCTGCTTCAAGACCATCAGTTTTGTCGTTTTATAATGCCTGTCATGTACGACCCCTCAATGCGAGTTCTGACTGTTCTCGAGATGTTACAAGCCAAAGAACGTGTCACTGCCACAGAATTAGCTGCTCGGCTTGAAGTTAGCACTCGTACTGTGCAGCGTTACGTGGCACGGCTTCAAGACCTTGGTGTACCTGTTACTTCCTCCCGTGGGCGTGGCGCGAGCTACCGCTTAAAACCCAGTTTTAGAATGCCACCAATCATGTTTAACACCGAAGAAGCTTTTGCTGTAGCACTCGGGCTAAATGCTTTGCAGCACATTGGCTTAACTGCGCTTGCTCCAGCCGTAGTTGGTGTAGAAAGTAAACTCGAGCGGGTCTTACCAACTGCGATTTGGGGGCGAATGCAAGCCCTAAGTGCAGCCTTGCAACTCGAGAAACAACCGTGGCTTACACCTGTGGATGCAACCCTGATTTCCGAACTTACCAGCGCCATACAAGAACGGCTCGAGACGCAAATGCAGTATGCCAATTATCAACGTATCTTGAGTCAACGCACGGTTCAACCACTTGGTTTGGTACGTGACAATGGTGTTTGGTTCTTGGGTGCGTATTGTTTGTTGCGTCAGGATTTACGGTTATTTCGCGTAGACCGAATCTCGAGTGTTCATAAAACCCAGATTTCTTTTACTACATCAGCACAGTTTAATATCGAAGATTTCACTAAGGAAAGACTGCAAGCCACACCTGCAAAGTACAAAACCGAGGTTTGGCTCGAGATAACACTCGAAATGATGTGGTTTGATTTGATTCCACCTCGCGCCAAATGGACACCAGAAAATAATGGAATTGTGCTACGCACCAATGTCAACAACCTAGAACAATATGCAGCTCGGTTACTCGAATTTAATTGTCGGCTCGAGATTCGGTTTCCGCCCGAGTTAAAAATAGCTTTTCGAGAACTTGCAACCCGTGCCATGCGAGTATTTGAACAGTAACTCGGGATAACGTATGACAAGAAAGGTAAGCAAGTTTCTATCACTTGATTAGCTTTCAGCTTGCCGCACCATGTATGACTCTTATACCCCAAACTGTTTGAAATGGTGATCGAGGTGTTGGTATTGCAGCCTAGCCCGCTCATTGGGGGTCATAGGACCAAAGAATGTATTGGGCTGGCTAGTCATCCCTGCTTCTCCTCCCTGTTTAAAACGCTCTAGTAGGGTTAGTAAGCGTTGTTTTTCCTGAGCAAAGTCACGGGTATCCTTGATTTTAATGGAATCATCGGTGGGCGAGTTTTTGGAGAATCCCGTGGACAAGATTTGCCGTTTAGCAGCACCCCCGAACAACCGTCCTATCAGTGACCATGAAGTTGGCTTAGAACTCATGGCAACCTCGAGCGCTCCTGCGAGGTGTGCCATCATCTGGGCTACGTCCATCTTTCCCCACCCAGCTTGGCTTTGTGGGGTTAGTTTTTCCAGACGTTCAAGCATGGTGGCATAAGACTGTGATTCCAACAAGGTAGGGTTATACACAAACCAATCGTACACTTTGTTTTCATTCAATATCAAGTATTGGTATTGCTGGGTTTTATTTTCAAAAAATCCAGCAATATGGGCTACTCGACCTGCCAACTCGAGCAGCATTTAATATCAAAGACTTTAATTGCAAACCATGCCAGCCAAGTACAAAACCAAAGTCTAGCTCAAGAAGAACCTTGAAACCATGTGGTCTGATCTGATTCCACTCAGGGCTGAATGAAATCAGAAAATAATGGCATTTTATTACGAGTGAATGTCAATGATCTTGTATAATACGCGGCTCGACAGCTCGAGATTCAGTTTCTGCTCGAGTTAAAAATGGCTTTCTGAGAACTTGCGACTGGTGCTATTCGAGTATTTGAAGAATACGTCCTACTTAATTTCTTTTTTTCGCTTTTGCTTTTAGCCCTTGGACAAGCTCGAGGGATTGAGCAATCCATTGCTCGAGTTCTACTTGGTGACCAACAATGTTGTCTGGCATGACAACGTATTCGCGCATACCTCTGCCACCTTTGGGTGCAAAAGGTGTTGCGCCTTGCTCGAGACTCATGGCGCGGTCTGCTTCGTTTAATCGTAAAACAAGACCATGATGGTAAAGGTACATAAACATTTGGTCGTTGAAAAAAGCACAGGGGAAACCAAACATTTTCCGTACTCGAACTCCCTCTATATTGCTAATGCTTGACTGGAATATCTCGAGGAGTTTTTGTGGCTCGAGGTTGGTCATTTGTTCCATCGCAGTGTGGCTTGAGCGATTCGTTGACCGTATTTTTCGGCGGTTAGTAAATCACCTGATGTGGGTTGGCTGCCTATGCTTGGCTGGACTGTTCCAAGTGCGCCAACGCCAATGTAATAACCCCATTGGTCTATGCCTTCACTCGAGCCTGTCATGTGCGATGCTTGTGCAGTCGGTCCAAGCCAAACCATACGAAGTTGTGCCGCAAGGGTCACTAGGTAGTGTAGGGTCATGAGTTTATCGCCACTTGGATGACTTGAGGTTGTGAATCCTCCTGCCAGTTTATCTTGCCATGAATGGCTCATCCAATGCGGTGCGGTTGCATCTGCAAAGCATTTGAAGATGCCTGAGACCATCCCCATGTAAGTTGGCGCTCCAAAGACAATGGCGTGAGCTGCATTCAGTTTTTCGGTAATGCTGTCATCTGCCCAGCGTCCTGCTTGGATTTGTTCACCTGTCAGTATCAGTCGTTCAACATCAATGCCTTTAGTTTGAGCGCCGCGCTCGAGGGCGTGGGCAACCTGGTCGGTGTTACCAAATCCTGAGTGATAGACAATTGCAATGTTTTTCATGGGGTCTCCTGTCTCAAGTTCATTTTGTTTTTTACGAACTTATATTGACATTGTCAATATAGCGTATAATGTTGCTTATGTCAACATCCAAAAAAATGCCGTCAAAAACCTATCATCATGGCAACTTACGCCAAGTGTTACTCGAGGCAGCCCAAACACTCACCGCCGAAGTTGGCATTGATGGTTTTACATTGCGCGAAGTGGCTCGTCGTGCAGGCGTGAGTCACGCCGCACCGTACAATCACTTTGCCGATAAAACCGCCCTAGTCGAAGCGCTGGCTGTCCATGCTTTTCAAGAACTTGCCAATGCTTTACGAATAGCCGTAAACAAACACGCCACCCCACTTTCGGCGCTCGAGGAAATCGGTGTGGCATATGTACGCTTTGCTTATCAACATCCAAACGAATTTCGATTTATTTTTCGCAACGACCTACGCCCAAGTGCTGAAAGTGCCACCAATCAAGCTGGTGAGCGAGCCTACGCGGTACTACTTGAAACAATGAAAAGCGCCCAATCATTCCTTGCCAGTAAAGACATTGAATTATTGGCATTAACGGCTTGGTCAACCTCACACGGACTAGCAACACTTGTGGTCAACGGACCACGTTCAGATTTAACACAAAATCTCGAGGGTGTCGAATACCTAGCTCGAGGTGTGATGCAGACATTACAAGAAGGATTATTCAAAAGATAATTGATTTTTCAGTCTTGGATTTAGCTTTAGGTCTAAAGCCAAATTGAAAAACACAAAACCAATTTTTAACGCACTCGAGCAAACCGAAATTGCCCAAGTAATATGGGCGAATAATCTGAAAAAACTTGGTAAAAATAATATCGCAGTATTTTTCTGGGATTCTTGAGGAGCTACGAAAAACACTACTCCAACTCGGCTAATCTGGCTGCAACTAAATCCTTTAGTAATTTAATATCTATGTCCCAATTAATAGGAATTTGGAAAAGGTTTTTCTGCACAACATACTTCTGACTTTCTAGCCGAACCCTAAAATCTTCAATCACTCGAGCACTCCAAGGAGCAAGAGCAAGATGATTCTTCAGTGCAGAAACACCAAACACGTATTTTCCGCGCAAGTGAATTTGTGGCACATTCCAAGCAATTTTGCACTCGAGTTCTGGGAATTGGCTCAGAATCAAATCAATCACTGCTCTGAGTGTCTTGGCTTTTTGAGCCTCCAGCGAAGCTAAATAATCCTCAATGGAGTCAAATTTACTCATCGTCCAAGCCTCGTCCCTCGAGAATCTGCGGGATGTATTTTTCGACCCTCAAAACTCGAGTTTTAGCTTGTTTGGGCGCAGAAAAATAAAGTAAGTAACCTCTTTGCCGCCCTGGGGTGAGGGCAGAAAAAGCTGTTTCTAAGGCAGGGTTTTTTTCTAGCTCGGTTAGAAATTCTTCAGGAATATCAAATTCTTTTGTTTTTTTCATATCAACTTTTAAGCCCATTTTTTCAACTTGAATAGCTTCAAAAATATAGGTTTTAATTTTTTCTTCTAATGCCAAAATTTCTTGCAAACCAACAAAACGAATCTGACGGGCTGATTGAACATTTTTGGTTTGCTGAACCAAAATACCTTCGGGGTCTGCTAGTAAAACGCCTTTGTGAAATAACAACGCACAGTAATCCTTAAAGCCATGAATCAGAACAACATTGCTACTTTGTAAGGTGTAACAAGGGACACCCCATTTGAGTTCTTCGGTCAGTTCACACTCGAGCATCATAGTTCGTAAGTGCTGGTATTCTTTTTGCCATTTGCTGGTTTTATTAAAAAAGAAGTCTACTTTTGGATTCATGTCAAAGCTCCGTTACTCGAGAATTTGCGTTAACTTGCTAATAAAATGCGTCCAGCCACTTTGAGCGCCGTAATAGGCTTGCGTTTGGTCGGGTCTGAAACAAGATTGTTCCATTCATATTAATTGTGCCTTCTTTGCATCCCAACTGTAGGAAAGTTGCTCAAGTGGTTTAACTATTAGCACCTCGCAATCCACGATTCCATTCCATTTTATATTATTTTGCACCAAAGGTTTGTTCGTTAAATAAAAACTCGAGGCGGATATACAAACCTGGGCGGACACTGAAATTTCCTAAGCTCGAGTCAAAGCCAATCAGGTTTGTGCCAATGGTTAATCCGAGTTCGTTGGTGATCCGCCATGTACCTTCGAGTCCGATGGCGATGCGGCTGGAAACATTGGGTTGGAATTGCCAGATAGCTTGTGCACCAATACCGAGGTTATCTTGAATCCAGTAGCGAGTAGCAATGTTTATTTGCGCTGTGAATAAATTGCTGGCGTATTTGTAAGCAATACCGCCGCGTATCGTGAAGCGTTCGGTAGGGCTGTAGGTACTTTGGATTTCGCCTAGCGCTTCGTTGCCATTGGGTGCGTAAACACCTGTGCGGATTTGGTTTTGGGTCAGAATACTGAGATTGGCTGGACGGTAAGCTCCTGCGATGCTAAAGCGTAAACCGTCGCCGTTTGCAGCAAAGGTTGTCTCGAGATTTGGTGAGATAACCAACTGGCTATTTTTGGGTTGTAAGATAAATCCAAGGCGATAAACTTGTTTTAAGCCGTTGACTCCAATAGCAAATTGAGCGGCAGCAGTACCATTAATATCTTCGGTCTCGAGGCGTAAGGCAGTGTTAAGGCTGATGGTTGGACTCGAGCCAATCACAGAGTTCAATTCTGCGCCAATGTTGGCTGTGAGGGCGGGGCTGAGTGGGATGCTGGTTTCGATGCCAAGTCGAGCGCGTCCAGCGTCGCCGCTGTTGGCTGGTAAGTCGTAAGCCGCACTAACGTTGGTGGTGCCAAATGTGCCACGTAAGGCAATTGCGCCATCGTTATTACCATTAAAACTGTAGGTATCGCGGATCTCGAGTTTGAGGTTATCGGTGATGGCGTATTCGATTGCACCTGCGATTTGAAATGGGGTGTCTGAGGTTAATGGTGTTCGAGCCTCGAGTGAGAATTTGACCCGTCCAACATTGACTGCGCCGCTGGTAAGCAAATAGCCAAGACTATTAGGATTGGTATTTTGCCAACGCCATACAATACCTAAGCCGATGCTGAAAGCACCTAAGCGTTGTGTAGCGCCTGCACCAAGGTCTGTGCGAGTGTCAAAGGTGACAAAGCTACGAGAGGTGCTGAAGGTGCTCTGTAGGCGCAAATCAGGGATTGGTGTGGCAGTCAGACCAACTCGTAAAGAACTAGCAGGTTGGCTTGGATTGACTGCCACATAACCAATGCCAAGGGCTTGGTACTCGAGAAGGGCTTCAATAGCTTCATTTTTGTAACGTCCACCGACCGATAATGCCCAATCACTCGAGTATGCCAATTCAGATTCTAAGCGTAAGGTTTCGCTGGTGTAATTCAGTCCCAATGCCACTAACGGGCTGCTGTTGGGGTTAAAAGCCAGAGCTGTACCTGAAACTCGCCAGTTACCAAGGAGCACTTGAGCTTGTGTACCAAAGCGGTACTCGAGTGGAGCTGTACCTGTGGCTGGAGCGTATTCGACCAGTAAAAACTGTGGGTTATTATTGTTATCAAAGGTGCTTAGTGGTTTGGTCAGGAAAATAATGCCACTGATTGGGTCAATACTGTAATCAATTAAACGCACCAATTCGCGTTGAGCCAGAATCAAACCAGAGTTATCACGGTCTCGAGTAACAATGCGAATACGTTCACTACCAGATTGTACAGCTTGGGGTAAACGATACAAACTTGTACCATCGCCAGGAGCGCCAAAAGGTTGGCTGGCATTGGTGTTGGTTAAAGTGGCTCGAGGTTGATAACTAGCAAAGGCTGTTAAGGTTAAAACAGGGTCACGCCAAAGGAGTTGTAAGCCTTGTTGCCGACTGTTATACGCACTCAATCTGCCAACAAAACCCGCTTGATAAGAGCCATACATAGCAAAGCTTGGACCACGCTCGAGACGAATATAAAATGGGTCAGAAGAATTGACATCTTGTCCGCGCAAAGCGGCATCGCCAAGAAGTGGGAAGCGTTCAAATGGGTTGGCAATTGGCTCGAGTGTGCCACTAAATTCAAAGACGGGAGCGAACGCAGCACGTAAGTTAATGCCAATGGTTAATAAGAAACCATTGCCAATACTGCCCCTAGCAAAGCCTTGTAAACCCGCACCAATGCTAAAAGGATCAGTGATTTCTGCGGCGATATAAGCGTTTCCAATCGCAATCCACGGGCGTTGACTCGAGACAACTGCAAATTCAACTTTGGTGATTAAATCGCCAAGCCGAGCTTCGGCACGAACCACAGTGCGATCTTGGATGCTGGAGAGTGGAATTTCAGCTACACCATTGATATAACGCACTTGATACCCTGCGATATTGGGCACAGCATCTGGCAGCAGCGGTAAGGGGTCAGAGAACCAATCCAGTACGCCATCACCTGTGGTTAAGTTATTGCCATCTAAAACCCGTAAACGCAGTGTTGGACGGTCTTGAGGGTCGGAAGTTAAATCGCCAACAGCTTCGATCAGTAATTTTGTGGCTTCACCTGCTAAGAACACATCACTCGAGTCAGCAACAAAGGCTTTGGTTTCTGGGTCAAAGGCACGCAGGGTTAATTCGTTTTTGCCTGGTCGCAAACGCACAGCGATATATTCAATGGTTAAACGATTTGTGCCTTCATCGTAAGTGGTGCTACCTGCTTGTTCTTTGGGGACAAGCACACCGTTCATCCGAAATTCAA
Source organism: Deinococcales bacterium (assembly GCA_013298595.1). Classification (GTDB taxonomy): domain Bacteria; phylum Deinococcota; class Deinococci; order Deinococcales; family JAAFIG01; genus JAAFIG01. Next base: position 44,437 of record JAAFIG010000003.1, read on the forward strand.
TTTGCTCGGCTTTTAAGGGTAAATCGACCAAGACATTAATTTGATCGCGGTTACGAATGACTGTGCCACTAGCAGGGTTAACAATCAAAGCACCAACCCGTAAACGTGAGGCTGGCAGCGGTGTGGTGGCTGCTTGTGCTTGGCGTTGGTATGCCTCGAGAATAGCAGGGTCACCTTGAATCACACGGTACTGGGCTGGGCGATTGCCTTGGCTGGGTAAGCGAATAATAATACCAGCGCGATTCTCGGGCAAATTCAGTGGTTGGGTGTGGTTTAGCACATATACAATTTCGTGTTTGCCACGCAATTGCCCAACTTCCCAGAATAAATAATCGGCAGACTCGAGTGGATTGGCAAGCGGCTTAGTATCTAATCGGCTTGAATCGGTCTCGAGTGTTGCATCATCGGGGATGCGGTCTACAATAATCACTTCGGCATTGGCGGGGATATTCTCGAGGGTAAAGCGCAAACTGACTTCGCTACGACGCACTCGAGCTGGCAATTCACGGACTGGAATGCTGAGAGTGGCATCTGGAGCAACAGCTGTGGTGTTTAAACTGAGGCTGGCACTGATTGGAAAATCTCCTGCAATATCGGCTCGAGCTGCCACAGGGATAACTCGGGTTTCGTTGGCAGCTAAGGTAATGGTTGGTTCGAGTGGTTCAAAATTTAGGTCTGAGGCATTAAACGTTAAATTCAGTGTGATTGGGCGGTTAAGCGGATTGCTGACAACAATTTCTAGTGGAATACTTGTGCCAGGGCGTGGTGTGACTGTACTGGCTAAACGCAAACGCAAACCTGCATTAACTCGAGTAAACGCTGTTTGGGCTGTGACTGTTCGCAGATCAGGTGCGCTAGCAGTAGCAGTTAAGGTAGCGGTATCAGGTAAACCAGCTGTGACAGTGGCACGGTACTCGAGTTGACGGCGTTCACCAATCTCGAGTCTGCCTGTGCTGGGTAAGGCTTTCTGGACTTCTAAAAGCGGGTTTGTGCTTTCAGTCAATTCGTAATCGGTGGGTTGCTCACCAATATTCTCGAGCAGTAACGGCACCGTCACAACTTCACCAGGTAAAGCTGGAGTGGCTTGGATACTGGTGCGGGTCAAACGCAATTCGGCAGGTTTGACAGCCCGTTGTACTGCCACTGTTAAACGGTCTGTGTTATTGCTTGGGTTTGGGTCGTTTGTGGCACTCGAGACCACACCCACTAAGTCGTAGGTGCTGGCAGTACTGGAACGCAATGCCACTAAAACCGTGACACTCGCGCCATTTTCGATGGTGCCAAGTTGACAAGTTAAAACGCGTTGCTCGAGGGTGCAATTGCCTTGGCTGCTGCTTTGCGAAGTTGTCTCGAGACCCGTTGGTAAAGTCACACGGTAAACAGCGTTGCTGGAAGTGTTTGCACCGTTATTGTTGATGGTCGCAGTGAGGACAAAAGGTTCGTTGGGTTGCACAGGGTTGGGTTCGGCAACTTGGATAATCTCGAGGTCTGCTTTGAGGTTTGGGTCGGGGGTGGGATTAACTGGGTTTGTTGGATTGTTTGGATTGCTTGGTGTCGGATTCGTTGGATTGGTGGGAGTAGTTGGTGTGGTTGGATTATTTGGATTGGTGGGAGGGGTTGGAGGGATACCATTTGAGTTTGCTGGTGGTTTTGTGGGTGTGGTAGGAGGATTACCAATGGGTGGTAATGGTGGCACAACAATATTGGAATTGGTTCTACCTAGAATTAAACGCGGTGTGGTTAAGAGTGGCGGTGTGGTTGGTAAGGTCACGAAAACCGTGGCAAAAAATGGTTTAACTGTTTGCCGTGCCACTTCCCGAAAACGCATAGTAAACGCATTTGAACGCTGCTTTAGCGAAGCAATTTTAGCACGAACTGTCCAAGTACCAAGTAATGCTTTGGTTACAAGAATCTCGTTTAATGCCCAAGCTCGAGATGCCGAACTGTTCAGGCGTTGCCGTTGCCCATTTGGTAATTGCAAGTAAAACTCGAGTTCGTTGCCATCTGCGTCGTAATTACCAATTTCTAAACCATGTCCGATCATGGCAGCAGTCACATTGAGTTGTGCTACGGTACGCTCTAAACCAAGATTGCCAAAGGCATTAGCGGTCATTTGGCTGGACTCGAGTTTGGCGTATTGTAAAGCCACAACAAAAGCATTTTTGCCATTGCCTGTGCTTTTCACCTCGAGCGGATATGTGCCCGCAGACAACGGAGCATGCCAGAAGCGTTCCCAACGGTTTCTTGAATCTGCACCGTAGTTTTGGGTTAAAAGCGTTTTTTGTTGTGGGGTGCGAATTATAAATTGTGTCTTCCATATTTTTTGGTCGTAACGTTCATCGCCGACATACCAATTAAAATCACCTCGAGCAATTGGATCGGCTAAGTTCATATTGGGGCTACGCACTTCGATACGAACCCGTTGTGTACTTTGCAACGGTGGAATAATCAAACGATAATCATCTGTGCCAGCTTGCCAGTTTTGCACATTACCAAAACTCACCAATGGAAAAACATTGGTTTCTTGGGCAAAAGCAAAACTCGAGCAAAGCAAAAAACAAATCATCAGTAAAAATCTGTTCATGGCAGCACCTCATCCCAGTACAAATCGGGGTCGGTACAAGCACGTTCAGCTGCCACATTGGTTAATAGTGCATAACGAATACGGTATGTACCAGCCTCGAGTTGAGCAAATAGTAAAGCGCCATCTTCAGCGATAGAGAAATTTACTGTTTGTCCCGCAGCGTTTTGCACCTCGAGTTGCTTGCGTTCTGCACCTATTGGCAGTGGGTCGGTTAAGCGCAAATTTGCCACATTTTGTTGTAATTGCAACACCAAATTCACAGCATACCCTGCGCCACCAGCCACCACTTGTTTCTCGAGGTTAGCAATGCCCATAGTTAATGTGGTGCGGCGTGATTTTTGTAATTGGGCTTCTGGGGCAAGTAATGGGAAATCAATTTGTTGTGGGGCTGGGTCGTTGATGCTGACGTGGCGCGTGCCAACATTGGTGTCACCTGGCATAGATTGTAATGTCCACGGCGCGGATAATGGATCGAGGCGTAACGCGTATAAACCTGGTTGCAATTCAGGGAAACTATACCGCCCTTGGCTATCAGAGATGGTGTATGCACCGTTAGAGAGATAAATTCTGGCATGAGCAAGCGGATAATCCGAGCCATCAAACATACGATTACGGTTTTTATCAAAGAAAATTCTGCCCAGAATAGCACTGGCTCGTCCAAAAATACTGGCTTCAACTTTGACAGCAGCAATCGCATTATTGCTGGTCACAGAAATTTTATTTGCCCCACCAATGGCGGTGGCAATGGCACGGTTTTCGACGCGCTCAGGAGCGTTGGGTGTGACTAAACCAACCAAGCGAATCCGCAATGTAGTGTTGGCGTTCAGTGTGCCAATAGCCCAAGTCAGCACTTGTACACCACTTTGCACAGTTACGGTTGGCTCGAGTGGTATATCCCCTAAGCGGCTCGAACCAAGTTTATAAACAATACCCACGGGCATCGTATCGGTCAGGGTTAAATTCTCGAGTTTAGCGTTTTGTGAAGCATTACGGATGCGTAATTCGTAATCAATGCTACCACCAATACTGACCACGGTTTGTAAAGCACTTTTCTCGAGTTGTAAAATACTTCCTAGCACATCAGTTTGTGTGGTGTTTGAAACAACAGGAATGACCACAGCTTGGCTGCTGATACTAGCGGTATTGAGGATTCGCTCGAGGTCAGGGGTATCTACACGCACTTTTGCTAAGAAGCTCAGGGTTTTACTTTCGTTAATGGCAACATTGTTAAAACGCCATGTCAGAGTTTTGCTCACAGCATCAAATGTGCCATTACTCGAGATATTACTTGGCATTTCGAGTAAAGCACTGAGAATATCTGTGATGACAACATTGTTTTGTACGCTACCACTAACATTGCGCCAAGTTAAATTAAACTCGAGGGTTGTACCTTGGTTGACTCGAGCAGCACTGACTTTCTTTTCTAAAGTAAAGGCATCGCTGGATGGACGAATTCGGCTGAGAATACTCAGGGTACGGTTTTGTAAACGTGGTGCAAGAATGGATTGTAAACGCAGCACAGCTTGCCAACCATTGCCCGCATTATTACCAACCGTGCCAGTTGGCGGTATCACTTGCAAAGTCATGGCTCGAGTTTCACCCGCTGTCATATTGCTTAATTCGGGTTTTCCATTGTTGTTAGTATCGAGTAAAACGCTGCCATCGGCTGCCAGAAAACGGGTTGTCCAACCTGTGGGTAATACCGACTCGAGGTTTAACTCGAGGGTATCGGTGAATGAACTGGCATTGAGGACACTGAAATTGTAATTGGCATTAGCACCCACAAAAATTTCTTGGCTTTGGCTATCAAGTGGGTCTGGGTATTCATTGACTGTGGCTTGTCCAAGTGGACCAATCCAAATAGCAGCACTGCTGGCTGCTACAACTATATTGGTGCTGATATCACTTAGCGTGGATAAACTGGCTTTGGTTCGCAGCACAGCTTTGATATTGGTAAAATTCAGCGGCAGCACAATTCGTACCACCAGATCAATTTGTTCATTTGGTAATAAACGCACCGAATTGCGTGGCAGCAACATGGTTTCGTCTAAAAATTGCAGTGTTGCCCCTTGTAAGTCGCTACTGGTATCTAACTCAAGACTGAATGTATCGGCAATGTTACCTGTGTTTTGAATGGTATTGACAAAACTGACTGCAATACCACCTGGGACATTGACAATACTTTGGCTATCAGTTTGGTTTGTATTATCACCAGTTCGAGTAATATTCCATGTTTTACCAGTGGTTGGTTCAGTAAACATGTATGTGCCACTGGTTAAACCATCGCGGGGCAAAATACTGATACCACTGCGTTCAAAAACACTCGAGACCGCCTCGTTTGATAACACTTGGCGTTTGCTATCTGTGGCATCGCCATACTCGAGCTGGGCAACATTGCGAATCCGTGTGCCGCCTTGAACAGTATTTAAAACGCGAACAAAAAAAGAAAATTGGAAACTCGAGCCAACCGCAAAAGTATCTTCGGGCAAAGCATCGGTACTGTGTGGGTCGCGCAGCAATAAACCAATTATAGTGGCTCGAGGATTCGGAATTGAACTCCATAATCCATTGGTTTGATAAATAATCAGGCTGCCAAAACCTGTGCCTGTACTGGCAGTGGCTGGATTACGAATCTCGAGTTGTGTACCTGCGGGAATACTATCGGTCAGTAAAATACCATCGAGTGGGTTGCCATCCACGCGCACCACACTGGCAATTGAACGAGCCGCCCGCTGACCAATGTTGTTACCAAAAATTTGGTACTCAATTAAACCAGTTAAATCAGGTTCGGTGGCACTTTTAGCAAGCACAGGAGCAGCATCACGAACAACAGTCACACTACCCAAATTATTGTTATCCCAAAGCGTGGTATCGCTCGAGCGAGCTTGTAAATCAATCCGCGTCACAGCATTGCTGGCAGCAGTAGTAGGAATGGTACCAACAGCAAAGATATTGATTTTGGCATTAGGTGCTAACGTTACGCTACCTGTAATCAGTGGTTCGCCTGCGTCCAAAATGGCATTGCCATTAGCATCGCGGTACAACAGCAAATTCTCGAGATTAAAAGCATCGGTGGTATCCTGAATTAAGCTTAGGGTAATTGTGTCCGAAGCATTACCCGAATTTTCTAAAGTGTAAACCAATGTAGCACTCGAGCCAGGATTACCAATACGATTATTGCTTGGGGCAACAGGTAAAGTAAAATTACTGGTTGGTGCGCCCACACTACTGGTATTGCCTGCATCTGGAATCAGATTGATTGAATAAATAGAGCGAGTGACAATGCTGGCAACATTAGAAAGCGCATTGTAGGTGTTGCCATCGGCTGTTGTAAAACTGATACTGGCTTGGTTTTCGATTAACGTACCAGCCAATGTGGCACGTTGTGCCAAAGCAGTATTGGTAAAAATGCAAAGCAAAAATAAGCAGCAACGCAAAACCCACTCGAGACCTGCTCGAGAGAAAATGCTTGGCATTGTTGCTAAAGTAATCATTTTATTTTCCTAAGTAACTTTATAAAAAGTATTGCGTTTCTCAATAACCCGCTCCCGTTAGACGAATCTACGGGAGCGAACAGAAGAGGTCTGCACTTCGTGAGGCAGTACCAATGACGAGGTGCAGCCCCCACATTGTGAGGGCTGCATTGTCCGGATTAGCGAACACTGACCTTGAAGGTAATCGTAATGGTTCTACCATTTGCAAAGGCATTAACGGGTGTTGCAGCAGCATTGATCACTTGTAAACGAATGTTGGTGACACGCACAGCGTCGTCACTGTAACCATTACCGTTGGTATCAGCAGGAGCAGTAGTGCTCCAAGTTGCACCACCATCAGTGGAGTACTCTGGGGTGCAAGTGTACCCTGCGCCAAGTACAGCAGCGCAATCTTCGGTGATCGAACCAAACTTAAAGTCTGTGAAAGCTGGAATAGCGTCAAAGACAATTAAATTGGTCACAGGACCACTACCAAGGTTAGCTGCCGTTATGGTATAGGTAATTTCACTTTGGTTAAAAGCGGCTGGCAATAACAAACCACGTGGTTTAGCTTCGTTACCAGCATTGATGGTAGTAGCTGTTTTTGTTACCAGCACATTACCAGCCACAACAGTGGTGGTGTCTTTGACACTAGCGGTTGAAGTACCATTCACACCGAAAGTTGCGGTTGCTACGATGTCACGAACATCTGAATCGCCAATCGAAACAGCGTTAGAAGCTGTGCTGACTTGGACAAAAACCGTGCGTTGTTGATTTGGCAAAATTGCCGCAATAGTGGTTGCACTGGTACTCGAGATAATTGTGTCTGTAGCATCAATGCTACCAACTGTGCCACCCGATGGGTTATCCAAGTAAACAGTATACGTAAAGCCTGGTAAACCAGCAGCTGGTGTCATTTGTAAAGCAGTAATGCTCGAGTTACCATTGTTGGTTAGTGTGTGGGTGTGAATAACGGTACCACCAACTGAAACGGTACGGGTGCTATTGGCAATAAAGTCCAAAGCATTGTTTGCATTGATGGTCAAGGTATTAGCAATTGAACCAACAACAGCGACATTGGAAGTTGATGTGGCTGTAAAGTTAATTGGCAAGTTGCTTTGTGGAGCTGCATTGCTTGGGATGGTGACAAGAGCCACCAGTTGCACGACACCGTTGCTGGTCGCTGTGCTTGGATTGAGCACACCCGTTGTTGTTGCAACAGGTTCGCCTGCATCCACAACACCGTTACCATTGGTATCAACGTAATACACAACCGAACCACCACTTGGTACACCTGTGCCATTAACCGACAGTGTAAAGTTGTCAGCACTTGCACCTGTGTTACGAATAACGAGTGGATAAGAAACAGTTGCTCCAGCGTTACCTGTTAAACCAACTGGGGTAGCGCTTGTACCTGTTGGAGCAGCTGGTGTAAAGCCGCCCGTAGCTGGGTTGGTTGTGGCGCTCGAGTCGTTATTGAAAACTTCAACACTGACACCATCGGTTAAGGTAGTAAAACGATTAACAGTAATATCGGTAATGGTTGCATTGGCTGATGAAGTTGCACGAACAACTGCGTTCCAACCATTGACGGGAGCTGTAGGTGCGGTTGCACCATCAAAGATAACTTTGACAACCACGTTAACTGTTGCACCTGCGGTCAGACTGATAGGACCTGAAATTGGGGTGATACCATCAGCAGCAAATAAAGCCACTGATGTATTGGCTGGCAAATTACTTAATGCAGCGTCGTAAAGCACATCAAAGCTTTGGGTTGAATTGCTGTTATTACGAACAGTGTTGACAAAACAACCTGTTGAATTCATTGGGAAAGCATTTGGTACAACCGTGCGGTCTGCACCAGTGGCTGTGGTTGTGCCCGTTGTGCCTGCAATAGCAAAAACAGCAGGAGCAACAGGGTTACGGCGACCCGTTACTAATTCGGTACAAGAAGCAGCTGCACCAGCTAAGTTGCCTGTTAAAACTGTGCCATTGGCAAGGCTGGCTTGTCCGTTTGGCGCGACAGCTACACCAAGAATGCTCGGCATATTGACAGTCGCTGTTGCAGTTTGTACAACAGGTACGACTGAGCTTGTACCATTGGAAGTAATGGTTGCAGTGTCAACAATTGGTGTTCCAGATGCGGTAGTGGTTGGTACTGTCACTGAAAAATTCAAAGCATAATCGGCACTAGCACAAAGCGTATTGGCTGGTGTAGCAGAAGTATTAGCAGCAGCAGCCACTGGGCTGGCTGGCAAAATCAATAAGCCAACTCGAGTAATCGAAGCGGCAGCTGGAGCAGTTGCAGTCCAAGCAGGAGCAATTGCAGCTGTTTGATAAACCACAAAGGTTAAAGCACCACCTGATGAACCTGTGGCAGTACCCGTAAAGACTGTACCAGCAGGGACGGTTGGGATGGCATTGTTAATTAAAATGCCGCTGTAATTGGCATTTGGCAAAGCAACCGTTGCACCCGTAATTTGTACCGAGTTTGGCACAGAACGAGCACATTGATTGCCCGAGTTTGTTCCAGCAACAGCGTAGTTAATCTGACCAGTTGTTGGATTTGGACCCGATGGGGTGATGTTAATATCTAAAATAGCATCGGAAACAGTGGTCACTTGCGATAAATTATTGCGATCACGTTCGTTAGTTGCTGAAGCTGCAAAAGTTGCACCACGGTAACCAACCAGATCGAGTTTACGTACCAAACCAACTGTATTTGGTGTAGTGGAAGTCACAACCACTCGAATACTCGAATTAGCAGCAACACTCACAGTTCCTGTGCGGGTGGTTGAGTTCCAACCTGTAATTAATAGTTCACCAGAATCAGCAACGCTGTTGTTATTAGTATCAAAATACACATTGATATTGCTTAAAGGTGATGCTGCATCGGCGGGGTTTAATTCGACATTTAAGGTATAAACATCGTTACCATTACCAGGGTTACTAATGATATATCCAAAATTTGTGGTTCCACCCGGTAAGCTCGAGTCAATATTTGAATTGGCGGGTACGCCTGTAAAATTGGTAGTTGCATCATCAGCAGCAAAAGAGCCTGTTGCTGAAACAGTGTTTGGTGTGATATCCAAACGGAAAACTTGCGAAACCACTGTCACAGCCGCTAAAGACGTGGTTACTTGTGGTGCACCGAAACCATCAATATAGGTGGCACTAGCGGTGTTTGAAATGGTTTCTCCCGCTCCAGTGGTTTGGGCAAATACCGAACTTGAGAACAGCAAACCTGTCAGGGCGAGAATTGCTCCTACTTTTTTAATCATACATCCTCCAAGGATTAGGTTGAATTACTTAATTTTGACGCGGGCTTTAAAGGTGACTGAGGCTTTAGCTGCCAGTGGAGCGCCGACCACCCAACGCAAATGGGTGTACTGATTGACTGGGACGAGTTCTTCAACAGTTTTGCCATCTTTGGTGACTTTGCGTTTCAGTGGTAACGCTGCAAAACTACGTTTGTTATCTGCTGAAGCTAGTAAAGTGGCAACACTTGCCACATTAGTGGCGCTTCCCTCGAGATAAACCGTATTTTTTGGAATGGGTAAATCCATCACCAATTTTGTGATTGGTTTATCTGTTGGGTTTTGAGCAGTGGTTCGGTACTCGAGAACACTACCTGGTTTAGCACTATTTGCTTTCTCGAATTTCTCCGTGGTTTTACCATTGCTGGTTGTGCTGACCACCAAGAAACTCTCAAGCAATAATTGTGGGCGTTGAGCAACTTGCGCTACTGCAAGACTCGTAAAAAACATCAGCCAGATTGCTAATTTCATAGATACTCCTTGGTTTTATTCTATGGCTTGGGGTTTGGATTCTTTGGTTGATTCCGACATGGCTCTGAGACGCTAAAAACTATATTTTGCTGCAACATACTGCTTATTGTCACACAAATCACAATATCAGCACAAAACCTTCTGGTTAGGCAAAGTGTAAGGGTTCTGTAAGCGCTAACGAATCGTGGCTCGGAAACAAACCTGACCTACTTGACCTGCCAGTAACGTTGGGACTCGAACAGTCACAACACCAGCCGCAAATTCGCCCGCATCAGCATCGGCAGCATCAGAGAGTGGTGTTGTGACCGTATTCAAAACCAAACTTAAAGAACCCGTTACAAAATTGGTAAAAAACGGAATTGAATCACGAATGACAATACTGGTGATTGTACCCGTACTGCTATTTTGAAAATAAATACAATACTCGAGGGTTTCACCTGGTTTACCTTGAGCTGCTAAAGAAAATGTTCCACCGCTCGAGAAATTTCGTACCAATTTTGATAAACTTAAACCACTACCAATACTCGAGCCACCAATTCGCACAGTGTGTTTAACCCCAACCGCATCTATACAAACAGCATTATTTTGCCAGAACAAACGTGCATTTAAAGTTGGCATGGTTTGTTCACCTGCAGGTCTGCCTGTTGGTGAACGCACCACAAACTCGAGATTACAAGTTTTTAATTGTCCATCGGCTAAACGTTGCCAATTGGCATCAACAGTAAAACTGGGCGCGCTGCTACTGATTGGCACGGCTACACTTGAGGTTCGTTCGGCAGCACTGAATATGCCATCGCAATTACTATCTACGTACACCAAATAACTGTAATTAGTTACCCCAGCTAAATTCAGATGCACAGCCCCTAGTGTTCCAGGGCGATACGCTTGCACAAAGACAGTGCTACCAGGGCTGGGAATTTGCGCTGTTTGATTTGACAGCAACGTACTTTTTGGCACAATCCCAAAGTTATAACCTGCATAAACTGTACCCGCCGCAACTGTTAATGTCTGCGCTCGAGCGGCTACATCGCCAAAACTCGAGGCAAGCACAGGCGAAGCATTATTGATATTTTTACCTGTTGGCACACTGAGTGCATGAGAAATAACCACGGGATTCACCCAGCCAAAACCCACCCATAAGGTGTAATTACCATTGGCATCGGTGTTGCTCGAGTCTACATTAACACCACTGGTAACTTGCACTGCCGCTGCTGTCACAGGTTTTTCGATACCATTGCGAATACCATTATTGGCATTTGTAACCACACTGTACGGTGCTGTAGCGGTGCTGTTTAAACCATCATCAACAAAGATATTGCCCGTAATTTTAGCCCCTTGGAAATTACCAAAATTTTGTTGCACCAAATTAAACTGCGTAATACTGGTCACTCGAGGGTTAGCTGTGGTAAACACGTAATTTGTCACTGCATTTTGGGTGATCGTGTAATTACCAACTGGTAAGTTGGTAAATGTATAAACACCACTGGCACTCGAGGTTGTGGTGGCTGCACTTGCGCCAGCTAAGGTGAGCGTAATACTTGGCAAAATACCTTCGCTGGTTTCCTTAACTAAATTATGGTTTGCATCAATAAAGACGACACCTGTGATCTGGTACCCTTGCACAACTGTACTAGCGCTTGGAAGATTGTTCGTATCATCAATGTCACCAATGCCTACAGGTGGACTCAGACTACTCGAATTGATAACTGTAGTAGCCGCTGCTGCTGGCAATATTTTACCTGTAATCACAATGGTGGCAGTACCACCAGCCGTTAAAGTCAGCAACAAACTGATATTGCTATTTGTACCACTGGCACTCGAGCAAGACCCTGCACCAGAAGCAACGCACGTCCAACTTGTCACTTGAATGGTGGTTGGAACAGTATCCGTGAGAATTGCGCCAACCACAGTAAAACCACTGGTGTTTAATGCTCCTAGTGTGTAGGAAATAGTATCGCCAGGGATTGCGTTGGCTAAACTAGCGATTTTGGTCAGTTGTAAATCCACCCGTAAACTAACCTTGACATTGCGAATTTCGTGAAAATTGGTCGAACCACCTGTTGAAGCTGCAAAACCAATTTTTAAAGTGGCTGGTGGTGCACTTGGCAAATTAAAAGGGGCAATAACCTGCGTAAAAGTGCCATTTTGTACAGTCATCCAACGGACAGAAGCCAAATACCCACCCACACCATTGGGTTGGATAATCATGTTGACTCGGCGGTAATAGGCTGTTGGAACAGGTCGGGTAGTGGTTGTGCCTGTACCAGCATCAACGCCAGGCGTTAAAGTGGCTGTACCTGCTAAATAATTATAGCCTGTTGCCCCATTACCCGGTCCACGAATCGAAATAGCATCTGGGCGTACACCCGGTCCGCCAGTGGTACAACGATCTGCTGAACTAGAAAAATTACCGAATTCGTCCAAAGCAATGCCAACATAGCCGTTGGATAAGCCACCAGGACTACCACCATACCCTTGGCAGTACCCTAGCGCTCCACCAAAATCGCCAATTTGAAAAGTGGTGGTTGAACCATCAAATAAAAACATGGTGATACCATCTGCGCCAGTACCGCCCCACGATAAATACTCGAAATCAATTTCAAACCCTAGCGGTGTCGGAAAGGCAGTGTTGTAATAGGAATACCCTTTTTGATTACCTGCATTACTGGTTAAGCGCAACCAACCAGAACCTGCAGGGTCTATGACTGTTGGTGTTGCCGCCGAAGTCAGGCGGGCATTATTACCAAAAACCCAACCAGGGGCTGTAGCATTGGTGAAGGGTTCATTGACTGCGAACTGAGCTTGAACTTGTCCAGCACAACAAAGAATCAACCACATCAGTAAAAATGGTTGCCAGCACTGCTTAAACCTCGAGAATTGTTTCATCAAATCACTTCAATATACCGAATCAAGTCACAATTGGTTGGTCAAAACAACATCACACCATGAGGGGTTGCAACACCCTTGGGTTAGGGTTGGCATATATTATTTTTTATGTCACAAATTGATGATTACAAAACACCCTATGCTTTTGCCTAAGACGTTCTACACTGTCCGTATGGCAAAAACCGTTTGGATACTTGTGTGCTTTGTATTTGGTTTTGCTGCCGAAGCACAATTGCAAATTCCCAAAGTTTTATTTGTCGGTAATAGCCATACCTATGTCAATAACATTCCTGAGTTAGTACAGAAAATGGCAGCCACTCAGGGGATTCAGCTCGAGGTCAGTGCAATAACAGCGGGTGGTTATCGGCTCGAGGATCATGTAGCCGATGGAAAAGTTCAGGCTGCTTTGAAATCCGAGAAATTTACCGTTGTTATTTTGCAAGAACAAAGTGGTCGCCCTGTACTCGAGGCAGCGGCATTTAAGGCTTCAGTTCAACAACTGGCTGCCTTGGCAAAGACCGCCAAAACCCAAGTGGTCTTGTATGTTAGTTGGTCTCGAGCTGATTTAGAAGCCCAAGGGTATTCGCAAAAAAATTGGGATACAAGTTTTACCACTGTGGCAACAGCTACTCAGACAAAGCTTGCCCCTGTTGGTACAGCTTGGGCGAATGCCGTCAAAGCTGGTGTTCAAATCGAAAAGTTACGCTCCTCAGATGGTGTCCATGCTGCACCTGCGGGATCGTACTTAACAGCTTTGACAATTTACTCGAGTTTAGTTGGCTTAAATCCGTTGGGTTTGCCAAAACAATTTAAGGTTTCGCCCAGTGCCACCGATCAGGAACTCAGTGCACCTATCAATCTCGAAGCTGGTTTAGCTAAAACCTTACAAATCGTGGCGTGGCAAACTGTCAAAGCTGTTAAAACAAACTTAAAACCAAAAATTATTCGATAGTTGTCACTGAGAACTCGAGTGGGTCGAGGTTCTTTGTTTGTCCACGAAAATGCTGCACCAGTCGTGGGTATAAGGTCGTAATTTTACCTCGAGAATCCACATACCAACTTTTGCAACCAGATGCCCAGACAGTCCCTTGGAATTGCTGATGAATGTGCTGATTATAGGTATTTTGAATGTCAGCCCGAACATCTAAGTAACCCTTGGTTTTCTCGAGCAATTCCGTGTACTGCATAATATAATTCATTTGCGCCTCGATCATCCCAAGCATCGAAGAGTGTCCTAACCCTGTGTTTGGTCCAAGCAACAAAGTAAAATTTGGGTATCCTGCCACACAAATGCCTTTGTATGCTTCGAGTCCAGTGGTTTTCCATTGCGAAAATAATTCGCGCCCAGACAGCCCAATGACTTTAGCTGTGGTGGTAATCTCGGCGACTTCAAATCCTGTGGCAAAAATAATCACATCCACAGCGTGTTCCGTGCCATAAACAGTACAAATACTGCCCGAGGTAATTTCGGCAATAGCATCCGTCTCGAGACTGACATTATCGCGGTTAAAGGCTGGTAAGTACTCATCAGAACTGAGAATTCGTTTACAACCCAATGTGTAATTTGGTGTTAATTTACGCCGAATTTCTAGGTTCTGCACTTCACGTTCGAGTTTTTGCAAACTGAGTTTTTGCATATACCCATGCACCAATTTATTACCAAGAAATAATTGCCCACGAAGCTCGAGCAATTGATATAAAAATCCTCGAGCTAAACGCTGCAACCACGGGTAGCGTTTATAGCGCTCCTGAACAGCTGCTGGTACAGGCGCATCCATGCGATCCCCCAGCCAGGCTGCGTTGCGTTGGAACACGGTTAGATGCGCTACCTGAGCTACAATACTTGGCACGATCTGAATTGCACTGGCTCCTGTGCCAATCACTGCCACCCGCTTACCTGAAAGTTCGATAGTCTGATTCCAACGTGCCGAATGCAGGGTTAAACCTTGAAAGTGCTCGAGTCCACTGATTTTTGGAATGGTTGGTCGGTTAAACGGACCCCAACCTGCAATCACTTGCCGAGCAGTGACAATTCGTCCAGAAGCATCAGTTAAACGCCATAAACCATGCTCCTCGAGAAATTCGTATAAAATAATTTCAGCATCAAACCGCATCTTTGCCTCGAGCCGATTTGAACGCACCACATCCTGCATATATGCCAGAATTTCGGGTTGTGTGCCATACCCCCGAGACCAATCTGGTTTAGGCACAAACGAAATCGAGTACAGCAAACTTGGCACATCGCAAGCACACCCAGGGTAGGTGTTATCACGCCACGTTCCACCAATACTTGCTGCCCGCTCGAGCATGATAAAAGAATTACGTCCAGATTGTTGCAAACGCAACGCCGCAATGATTCCCGAGAAACCCGTACCAATAATGGCGATTTGAAAATCTGGAAGCATAGGAGTCCTTGAGGAAAGTAGGGATGAGGATTCAAAGATTTTTCGTATCTTCACCCTATGAAACAATACATTTTGAATTTTACCAAAAAAATTTACTTCGATAGTCTATTTTTTCCTACTTAATTATCCAAAAACTCGAGCACATGTTGGTTAAATTCTTTGGCTTTCTCGAGCATCGGGAAATGCCCGCAAGGATTATAAATCTCGAGTTTTGCATTGGGAATAAGCCGAGTTGGAACTGGAGCATATTCGACTGGTAAAATATGATCTTGTTGTCCCCAAATCACCAAGGTACTGGCTTTGAGACTAGGCATTCGCTCAAGCATTGGGTTGTAAAAAGCGGGTTTTAAGCCTTTGTTGGTTGTCATAAAGCGCAGCATTTTCAGAAATGCCTTACTTGCCCCTGGTTGCTTAGCAAGTTCGTAATCTCGCTTTGCTCGAGTGGCTGTTTGTAAAGCAGGATTGGCGAATAAAGCTTTTAGGGTTTGTTTTGCACTGGCTCGGGAAGGTTGTGTCAGGATCTCGCCGAGTATTGGCAAGCTACATAATCCAAGGAATTTAGCACCTTTTGTACCCATGCCTGCAGGAGCCACCAAAACCAATCGCTCGAGCATTGTTGGGTATGTAAAAGCAAACTCGAGGGCAACAGCACCCCCCATAGAATTACCAATCAGTATGGCTTTCTCGAGGTTTAAGGCTTGCATGAAATCTTGGACAAACTTCGCTAAGAATGGAGTGGTATACGGCATGTCTGGCTTATCAGATAAACCACAGCCCAGTAAATCCAAAGCAAAAACCCTGTACCTCTCCCCTAGGGCTGCCATATTCTCAGACCAATCCTCGAGTGAACGTCCAATGCCATGAATGCAGATAACCACAGAACCCGTTGTGCCTGCGCTACGGTAACGCACTCGAGAAGCACCGATTTGCAAATATTGATCTTGCATAGTCCATTGTACACAGTTAGACTCGAGGTCATGCGACCAACCACACCAAAAGACATTGCTGCCAGCCTGACCGAATTCTGGTCCCCTCGAGTCATTGCCGAAGTGGACGATACGTTTATTAAAGTGGCAAAAGTTCAAGGTTCGTTTACTTGGCACAGTCATGATCACGAAGACGAGTTATTTATGATTCTGAAAGGGCATTTGCGCATCGAAATTGAAAATGCCGAAGCTGTAGAACTCAGCGAAGGTCAGATTTACGTTGTGCCTAAAGGCGTGCGACATAACCCAATTGCCGAAAACGAATGTCATATCATGTTGATTGAACGTAAATCCACACTGCATACTGGCACAACCATCACCGATAAAACCCGTTCACTCGAGGAACAATTACGCCCAATGGAAACATAAGTGCTCTGTTTAATGCTCGAGAAGATAATTTTAAACAAAATGGCAAGTCAGAAACTCACAACAAGGATTTTGACAATCACCTCAAAAATTGGTTAACACCAATCAAAGCAGCATTGCCACAACTTGATTCAGTACTTCACAAAGCACTATAAAATCAGCGTCACAACACCATCTTAATCTTATGCCCTGTGCAATTTTGGACTCGAGCCAAGAAAGTGTTATCATCCGCTCTTGTGATAACTGCTGCTCCCAAACCACTCTTACAAGACGATGTCAAACTTTCGCTACGCGAACGCCAAAAAATTCGGCGACGCAACCGTATTTATCAAGTGGCAATCCAATTATTTAAGGAAAATGGTTTTGATAAAACCACAGCCACCGACATCGCCCGTACCGCCCATGTTTCTCGAGGCACTTTCTTTAATTACTACCCATATAAAGAAGCTGTGCTGCTCGATTATGGTGCTTACATTGTTTCTAATTTAAACGATGTCATCGAAGAACACCGCACCGCTGGTTTAGACGCACCCACCTTGCTCGAGAAACTCTGGTTAGAACTGGCTCGAGTCACCGAAGAAGAACGCGACCTGATCCCGCCTTTGACTTACGAACTGATTAACCCAGACCCGATTCGGGCAAAAGCGGCTTATGAAGCCATGCCACTGGCAAAAATTATTGAACCTTTGTTGCGTGAAACCCATAAATTGCGTGATGACCTAAGTGTTGAACGCATTGCAGCCACCATTGCCTATAGTTTCTTAATGACAGCTTTGCGTTGGAGTGCTTTTCATCCTAATCGCTCTGTCACCGACGAGCTAAAGAAGGCTTTGTCCTTGGTTTTAGATGGTGCTTATCAGCGCTGATGTGATATTTGCACGCGGAAATTGAAAATCTTTAGTAAACTGGGCTTTATGAAGGCGACCATGCAAGCCGAAGTGCTTGCAATTCTCGAGAAACTCCCAGAAGAAGCCAATTGGCTTGATTTTAAACGTGCTATTCAAGTTTTTGATCGCATCCACGAAGGTGTGGTTGACCTTGATAACGGACGTGTCTGGACGACTGATCAATTACGTAATCATTTCCGAAAGAAGACATTCACATGATACCCGAGGAAAACAAATCCAGCATTCGTATCGAATGGTCAGACCGTGCCCGTCAAGACCTCGAGGAAATCTATGAAAACCTCGAGCAGCATTCAATAGACGCGGCTGACCGTACTGTGCAACGCCTGATTGGTGTAATTGAAGATTTAGTTGCCGATGACACCCTTGGTATTGCTGTGCCCAATCCACGCCACGAGAACCTCTTTAGTTTTGGTGAACGCCCGTACCGTATGTACTACCGTAAACTCGAGTACAGCCTCGAGATTGTGCACATCGAAGAAAGCACTAAGCGCGGCACCCTTGCCAATAAACCATTGCGTTAAGCGTCCGATGCACCGAGTTGCCAGTTGGTCAAAGTCGCCCATTCCCAAGCACCTGTCATAAACAAATCAAATGCTGGGTCTTTGATATCGTAATAGGCTTCGGCGTTATCGGGAAAATACCGAGCCAATTGGCGTTTAACTTCGGCATACGCTTCTCGAGTACCAGCATGGGTTCGTAAGTAATCGCGGCATAAAAGGGCATACCGCTGATTAAAACGCCCCTCGAGGCGAATATGCACATTGGCAAAACGTGGCAATAACATCTTGGCAAAACGTTTCTCGAGTTGATCGGGATTAAGCGTCAGACCGGGTGGTATATGGTCAAAAACGGCTTCTTCACGCCAAGTTAAACCACAAGACTCGAGCGCACCTTTCAAGGCTGGGTTATCTAAACTCGAGACAGTGATTTGAATGTCTATCACATCTTTGGCAGCAAGTTCTGGCACGCTGGTACTACCAATATGATCTATTCGCAAAGCCAGATCGCCAAGTGCAGTTCGTAAACTCGAGCCAATGGTTTTAAATTCCCCGAGCCAGCGTGTCTGATACGGCATGATTACAATGCTCATGTTTCCTCCCAAAGCACACCCGAGTCTGGTTCGCCTTGTAAAAAATAGTGTTTGACAATCTGCAATGTTTGCTCGAGATTCCAAGTGAATCTTTGCTCGGTGCTAAAACCCTGATCGGAAATCCAGAGGTCAAGCATTTCACTCGAGCCGTTCGGATTGACTGCTTGAATCCAGTACCCATCTTCATCAGCAATTTGAATGTGATACACACTCTCACCACCTGTCACTGCCATCGCATTGGTATCACCAATGCCTTCATTTAAGCAAAGCCAGAGAATTGGTTGGTCAAAACGGTGCATGTTCCCAAGCCGTAACTCGAGGGTAGCCCAATCTGGCTCGAGTAGTGTTTCGGTGGTGTATGCCGAGTTATCTCGAAGGTAGCGAATAATGTCGAGCGAAGCAATCACAAATTACACCCCTGCAAGTTCTTGGTCAGCGTATTGCAAGTTGTACAAAGTGGCATAGTATCCGCCGTGTTGCAGCAATTCATCATGGCTGCCTTCTTCAACAATTTTGCCTTTTCGCATGACAATAATACGGTCGCAGTTTTTAATGGTGCTTAAACGGTGAGCAATGATGATGCTGGTGCGTCCGTGCATGACTTTTGCCAGTGCATCTTGGATTTGTAACTCGGATTCTGTGTCTATATTGGCGGTAGCTTCGTCGAGAACAAGTAAAATATCTGGATTAGCAATTAATGCCCTTGCAAATGCCAAGAGTTGCTTTTGCCCTGTGGAAAGCGTTGCACCGCGTTCCTTAACCTCGGTTTTATAACCGTTGGGTAAACTCGAGATAAATTCGTGCACACCCACGTACTTACAGGCTTGAATGATTTTCTCGAGTGGAATGCTTTCATCGTTCATTCGCAAGTTTGATTCGATGGTGCCACTAAATAAGTAGACATCTTGCAATACCACACCAACATGTTTACGTAAGTCGCGTTGCACAATTTGACGGACATCGGTACCATCTACCAAAATACTGCCTTTTTGAATATCGTAAAATCTCGAGACAAGGCTGATGATGCTGGTTTTACCCGCTCCAGTGGCACCAACCAGTGCCACACTCTGCCCAGGTTTGACATGTAAGTTAATGCCACGCAGCACCCAATCAGTCTCGAGCACCTCTTCGCCAACGGGTTTATAGCTAAACCAGACATCCTTAAATTGTACTTCGCCTTTAAAACCACCCACGATTTTCTTGGCATTAGCAGCATCGGTAATCACTTCTGGTTCATCAAGAATTCCAAAGATTCGCTCGGCACTTGCCATCGCGGCTTGTAAGGTATTGAGCACATTGCTTAAATCCTCGAGCGGACGGAAAAAATCAAAAACATAACGGGTAAATGCGTACAACACACCGATACTGACCACATTCCGCACAGCATCGCCACCACCGACCCAAATCACAATGGCTAATGCACCGTTGCCAATAATGCCAACGGTTGGGAAAAAATAGCTGTACCACTTAACACTTTTTAAGTAAGCTGCCAGAAATTCGCTGTTGAGTGTGTCAAAATCACGGCGCTGACGCACTTCACGATTAAAGATTTGCACAGTACCCATGCCTGTAATATTTTCGTTCAGAGCCGTATTAACAATGGCTTGTTTAATCCGAATTTCTCGGTAACTTTTACGAAACTGGGTTTGAAAAAATCGCAATGCCAAAAATAAGATAGGCACAACTGCCAACGCTACCAATGCCAATTTGGTGTTTAATTGAAACATCAGTACGGCTGTTGCCAGCACCACAAAGGTACTTTGTACCAAGGTCATTAAACCATCGGTAATAAAACTATTGATCGCATCTACATCCGAAGTGACTCTGGTAATTAAGCGCCCAACAGGATTGCGATCAAAGTACGCCAATGGCAAGCGTTGCAATTTACTAAAAATATCGGCACGAATGTCAAACAACACACTCTGCCCCATCCAAGACAACACATAATTAAAACCAAACCGCACCACAAACTCGAGCAATGCCACCACAGCTATGATAATGCCGATGGTCACCACACCATTCCAGCGTTCATCCACTGCCAAGGCTGCAAAACTCGAGCCAGCTTTCGGAATCAGGTATTGATCGATCACTTGGGCTTGCAAAAATGGGTATAAACGATTGGTGGCACTGTTCAAAAAAGCCAGCAGCAAAGCACCCAAAGCAATCCAAGTGTACGGGCGTAAATAACCAAAAATACGTTTGGTTAATTGCCAATCAAATTGCTTGGTAAAAGCGTCTTCTTCTCTCATTTATTTGCTCCTCACTCGAGGGTTCATACAGGCTCGAGAATCTTGCTGGGAAATACCTGCACCGCCAGCTTTAAACACGGGTGGCAACTGGTTCAATTTCAACTTCCAATTCGGTTTGCAGACTTTGTTTGCGTTCCATCTCGGCGTAATAGCCACCTTGATGAATCAGTTGATCGTGCGTCCCCTGCTCGAGCACCCTGCCGTTCTCGAGCACCACGATATTATCGGCAAAGCGTAGCGTCGAAACTCGGTGTCCAATCAGAATCACGGTTCGATCCTCGAGCACCTTTTTTAACTCCGATAAAATTCTGGCTTCGGTTTCGGTATCCACCGCGCTCATGCTGTCGTCCAGAATCAGAATAGCTGGGTCTCTGGCAATGGCTCTGGCAATGGCAGTGCGTTGCCGTTGCCCACCCGATAAGGTAATACCACGTTCGCCAAGCACGGTTTCAAATTGCTCTTTGAAATCGGCAACATCCTTGGATAAACCAGCCACTCGAGCCGCCATTTGTACCCGCTCGAGGTCTGGGATATTTGGTTCGGTAATTTGCGTACTGTTAGGTAAACCAAAAGCAATGTTTTCCGAAAGTTTATCGGAAAACAAAAATGGTTCTTGTGGCACAAGCCCAATGGCACTACGCAGAACTTGAATCGGCACTGTACGGGCATCCTGACCATCTATGAGGATGACACCAGAACTGGGGTCAATTAAACGCCCTATCAGTTGTCCTAACAAGGTCTTACCACTACCAGTACGCCCAGTTATACCAACGGTTGTACCCTTAGGGATTTTTAAGTTGACATTCGCCAGCAATGTCCGCCCATCAGCTTTGACCGTCACATCCTTAAATTCAATCAAACCATCCACGGCTTTAATACTCGGGTCAACTCGAGAATCGGTAATCACACTTTTTGCATCAAGGATTTCTTGCAACCTCGACCAGCTACTCGAGCCTCGTTGGAAGATATTGGTCATCCAACCCACCGCCAGCATTGGCCAGCTCAGCTCGAACAAATACGTAAAGAACTGCACGAACTTACCCGGCGTTAAACCCGCAAAATTTGCGTTTGCATTACCTGTGGTTGCGCCTTGGAACAACAATTCTCGAGCACCTACCAATAAAACAATGACAAAAACTGTGTTCATGGCAATACCAACCGCTGCCCATTCGGGTGCTTCGGAAATTGCTAGTGCCATACTGCGTTTTTTATACTCGGCGTTCATATCCTTGTACTCGGCAATCTCACGGTCTTCGATGGCGTAACCTTTGACCACCCGAATACCACTAAAATTTTCTTGGGCTTTGGCACTAATCGCACTGCTTTGCTCTTGCACTGCCACATAGCGCTTAGCAATGATTCGCACCATGATTGCCAGTAAACCTGCAATGATCGGAAAAACCGCCAGCACAATCAAGCCCAGTGTTGGCGACAACCAAATCATCAAACCAATACTCATAATCATCCGCAAAAGGGTTTGCGAACCAGCGTTGATACCAAAACCTAGCATTTCACGCACCATATTCAAATCAGAAGTCAGACGACTCATCAAATCGCCAGTTTTATTCTGATGAAAATACGTTTGATCTAAGTTGGTCAATTGCTCAAAAATCGCTTTACGCACATCATACGCAACCTTAAAGCTCGAGACCACATTAAATTGGCGCTGAGCAAACACCACAGCATTGGCTAACAACGTAGCCAACATAATATAAAACGCATTCCAACCAACCGTCTCGAGGGTTGCCCGACCAGCGTAGAGTTCATCAATCACAAAACGCACAAAAAACGGTGGTCCTAACAACGAAATCGCCACCGAAAAAAACACACAAGTCATCCCCAATGACCACTGCACCCGATACTTTAAAAAGAAAAAACCAAGTCCCCGAAAACCCTTGAGCATGACACCCCAACGACTCGAGTTGAGCGATCTCGAGCCTGATTGGGGTGAAGCGTAACACCAAGGCAACTTGCAGTACATACGCAAATTGAACTATGGAAAATCAGAAGTCGCTCAAGTAGACTATTCTCAACCGATTATTCGTAGCCCCTACGGCTGCGTCCCAGACAGTGTTAGCTTTGAATCTCGAGATAGTTATACAAAAGACTGCAATTTGCTACTTACGTGGTTTAAGGGTCTGCTTTGTCCTTCTAACCCATTTGGGTGCTGATTGTGTTTGTTGACGCAACAAGAGATTGAGTTGGGCTGCATGGTGCTGTACATGACGCAATGCGTACAACATCAACTCGAGAACAGTAAATGTCATGCCTTCTGAGACAAATTTTTGTTGCACATTTTCTTCAGTCAGGTTTTGCATACGATTACGGCATTTGTTGCGTCCAAACTCGAGATAGCTTAGTAATTCTGCTTTGCTGTACGCATATTTGGGAATAGCATTATTAAAAGGTACAGGTGGTGCAAATACCTCGGAGGATGCCGACATATCATTGTCAAACCAGTACAACGTATGAAAAACCAAATACCAGAATTCTGTTTTGCTCGAGGTATTCGTTCCCCAAACAGCTTCTGGACATGCTTGAATGGCATTCTCGAGCATGTCCAGAGAGGCACCTATTTGTTGCCAAAGATTAGTGCGAAGTGTTTGTATCATGGGTAAAATGTAGCATTGTTCTACTAATGTGTCAGCGTGTTCAGCTCACAATCTATGCTGGCTGTGCGTTGCTCGAGATGGCAACTGATTGTTTGGCAAAACGTTTATTCTCGAGTAAGTAAAATAAAGCTGGCACAACATACAAGGTTAAAATGGTAGTGGTGATTAACCCACCTAGGATGATGATGCCCAGTCCTCTGCGGAGTTCTGCACCTTCGCCAGCCCCTGTGATTAAAGGAATACTGATGACCATAACAGTTAAGGTGGTCATGATGATGGGTCTGAGACGCAAACCAGCCGAGGAAATCAGGGCTTCGGTGAGTTTCATGCTTTTGGCTCGTTCGACCACAAAGTCGAGCAGCAAAATAGCATTTTTGGTACTTAACCCAATCAGAACAACCATACCCAACACACCAATCACATCAAAACCAACTCCAAAAATATTCAGTGCCCAGACTCCACCAACGATGGCAAGTGGCACAGGTGTCAGTAAGTAAATCGGGTAGCGGAAACTATTAAATTGTGCACCTAAGACTAAGTAATTCAGAATCAGCGCCAGCCCAATGGCAATCGGCGCATAGCGTACCAAATCGCCTGTCAGGGCAGCATCTGAGCCAGATTCGCCAGTGGCAAATCGAACGCGATCATCCAAGGTTTTTTGCTCGAGTAGGCGTTGCTCGGTATCTTGGGTAAACGTGCTGGTGTCCTCTACATTAGCGCGAAAATTGACATTGATACGGGCACTGTACGCTTTGTTGTTACGGTTGATGGTGGTTGGTGCTTCACGCAGTTCAAAACGCCCTAATTCGCCAATTGGTAAGCTCGAGTTCAGGGTCGGTGCAAAAATCGGTAAGCTCAGCAAGGCTTGGGTATCGGTGAGGCTGTCGGATCGTAAACCAACTTGAATCGGCACACTTTCGCCACTGCTATCGCGCATATCGCCAGCTCTGCTGCTCTCGAGCGCTTCTCGCAAATTGTTAGCAACATCGGTTGAAGTTAAACCTGTGCGTTGTAATTGGGTGCTATCTGGAATAAAAACTCGTTCTGGTGCACTTTCACCTAAGCTACTACGGCTACTTGCTACTCGAGCATCGGAGCGAATTTGTTTGAGTACCGCGCCATGTCGGGACTCGAGTAATTCTTGGGTTGGCGCAGTTAAAGTGATGGTAGTGCTGACACCTGTTGCGCCTTCGTCACCCGCCAATACGCGAATTTCGGCTTCGGGGTTTGAGGCAAATAAAGGTTTAATTTGGGCACGCCATGCCTCGACCAACACAAAAAGATTACGGCGTTGGCTTGGCGAAATTAACTCGAGGTTAAGATTAGCACTGGCAGCATTGACAGTGGTAGTAACACTTTTAACTTCGGGTTGTTTTTGGGCAAATTTTTCAAAACGATTGGTTAAGGCATTGGTGATTTCGAGGTTGGTACCTGGTGGCATATTCAGTTGAATGGTGGCAATGCTGTTATCGCTGGCAGTTTGGAACGTAAATGGCACATTACCAAAAGCAATCACCCCAGAACCAAGGAATACCACAGCCAGCAGCAAAACCGCCCATGAAAAACGCAGTGCAAAACGCAGGCTACGTTCGTAGAAACCACGAATCCACTCGAGGAATCCAGTCGTAACCACAAACGAAGCATTGACCCAAGTGGCAAACAGATTAAAGAAAAAGACCACTAAATGACGCAGCAACCAAAGCATCAGTGGGTATAAAATAATGCCTAGCACAGCCCACGGACTGATTTGAAAAAGTATGTAGCCAAAAGCAATCGCGCCAAGCCAACTGAGCCAATTTTTCAGAAAACCCAGTGTCCAAGTGGTACTCGAGCGCCAATCTAAAAACGATCTAAAACTGGCTTGCCAACTTTTTGGTTCTGGGTCTGGGGTATATGCCATCCGCACAGTCAGGAAAAAAATTGCCTCGAGCCAACTAAAGAAAATCGCGGCTGATAAACCCAACGCAAACTCTCGAAAGAACTGCCCGACAATACCGGGTAAAAAACTAATTGGAATCAGCACAGCTAACAAAGACCAAGTGGCGGCACTGACAGCGCTAAAAATTTCGGACGCGCCTCGCAACACAGCATCGGTTCTCGAATAACCCATGTGGATATACCGCTCGACGTTTTCGGCAACCACGATGCTATCGTCTACAACAATACCCATAGCAACAATAAGTGCCAGCAGTGTGATGATATTGAGACTAAAACCCATGATCTGAAACAACAAAGGCGCAGCTGCTAAGGAAATCGGGATTGCCAGAATCACCGCAAAAGCCGTATTGACTTTTCCGAGTGCCAATAAGCAAATAATAGCCACTGCCACAGCGACTAACACACCTTCTTTGACAGTATCGTCCACACTGTGTTGGATATAGCTGGCTCCATCACCAACGGTGGTCAGGGTATACCCCGCTGGCACAACCACACTGGCAAGGGCAGCTCGAGAGTCGCGCACCACACCAACGGTATTGGAAATACTGGTTTTACGAATACTTAAAAGCACCACAGCTTTACCGTTGACTCGAGTGTACGATTCAAGTTTAGATTCGCTGTCGCGCACTGAACCAACATCAATAATCCGTAAACCTCGAGTGGCATCCACTTCAATGGCTTCGATATCCTGAACCGATTGCGGAATGTTACGGGTGGTGATACCAATGCGTCTGCCATTGGCATCCAGATTGCCCGCTGGCAACTCGAGACTCTGGGTTTGAATGGCACTACTCACTTGCGAAGAAGTTAAACCATACGCACTGAGTTTATTGGGGTCTAAACGCACTTGCACTTCGCGTCTAGGCGCACCAAACACCTGAACTGCACTGACACCCGAAACTCGCTCGAGTACAGGTTTGAGATTTCTTTCTGCCCAATCTCGAGCCACTTGTAAACCCTGCGGACTGGCAACCGCTATTTGCAAAACTGGCGCAGCTGCTAAATCAAATTTTTCGACAATCGGTGCATTGGCAGCACTGGGTAAATCTCCGCGTAAACTCGAGATTCGACCGGCTAATTCGTTGGCAGCGCTATCAATATTGGTACCATTACGAAAATTGATAATCACCTGACTAAAACCCGCGCCGGATGTAGAGCTGACATCGGTCACACCTGCTAGGGTAGAAATATTATCTTCGATGATTTTAGAAACACGGCGATCTAAATCTAAGGGTGTACCACCTGGGTAGGTTGTGGTCACAGACAAAACTGGAATACTTAATGTCGGGTACAGATTCAAACCCAAATTTGGCACTGCCACAAAACCAAACAAAACAATTGCCACAAACATGCCAATGGCAAGCACATAGCGTTTGAGCATAAACCCAATGGCTGCATTGGTTTTTATTGGTTCGGTGTTCATTATTTCACCACCGATACCGCAGCACCAGGCTCGAGCGCGGTTGGCACAGGATAAACCACCGTTGCACCTGCTGGAATACCAGTCACTGCCACCCGACCTGTACTTTCGGCAAGTACCCGCACAGCAGCCCGACCAGCGATGTTATTTTTGACAAGGTAAACAAAGTAATTCTGCCCATCAGCTCGCAATGCCGCCGATGGCAACAACACACCTTTAGCCAATTGCAAAGTGTACTCGAGCCGTGCCGCCGTACCAATACCCAGCCCAGCCGTGTTCTGATTTGGCAAAATACGTCCACGTAAACGCACCAAACGATTCTCCGAAGGCACTCGAGCATCCTGAGAAACCTTAGCGGCAATACTTCGCCCCTTAAAAACCAGCCGTAAAGGGCTACCCGTTTTTAATAAATCAGCATCCGCTGCAGGCACTTGAAACACCAATCGCAAACTGCTTGGGTCTACCAAACGCAGCACTCGAGTTCCAGCAGCAGCAAACTCGCCAGTTTCAACAAATAACTCGGCAATTTCACCAGCAAACGGAGCTTTGACACTGGCTCGAGCCACATCTGCTTGTAACTGCGCCACTCGGTTTTGAGCTTGAGCCACAGCAATTCGTTGCGATTCTAAACCCTCAGAAGCGGCTCGAGTCACCCGCGCCAAAGCAGCCACTGCCGCATCTTGTTCGGTTTGAGCTGTTCGCAAAGCCGACTTGGCGTTTTGTAAATCAACTAAAGAAACACCACCCATGCTGTACAATTTTTGATTAGCTGCCTCGATACGAATCGCTTCTCGCAATGTTGCCTGACTCGAGGTAACCCGCAACTGTGCCGAACGCAAGTCTTCTGGGTTTTGGCGTTCAGCCGAACGCAACGCCACTTGTGCCGAAGCCAAAGCCAAACGAGCATCCTCGAGACTATTGCTGATTTGTTGTGCTTCTAGTTGCAAAATGATCTCGCCAGCGTTGACCGTTTCGCCAGCTCGCTTAACAATTTTTAACACCCGCCCCGAAGCCTCGGCAACCACATTGGCATCCGTTCCTGCATTCAGTGTCGCACTAACCCCTCGAGAAGTATTCAACGCACCATCTCGAGCAGTGATCACCTGAACTGATGTACGCTCGATTGCCACAGGCTTAGCTACCTCAGGACTCGAGGCAACCGCTTCTGGTTCGGCACTACACGCCAACAAACTCGAGGCGAGTAATGCAGCTAGTAAAAACTGGGTTTTCATTGCCCTTTCACCAACCCTGTCACGTCCACACCAGCCGCTAAACTCAGACCAGCCAAAGCCCGCAAGTACCCATTCTCGGCTCTCGCCACCGATTGACGCGCTTGAATTTCCGCAAATTGGGTCGCCTCGAGTTGCAACTTGGCAATCAAACCTTGCTTCAAACGCTCCTCATCGTTCTTGGTGTTCCGCATAGCCACCGTCAAATTTTGCTTAGCCACACTGACACCATCAGCCGCCGCATTGACACCTCGAGCTGCATCCCGAAAGGTATTTACAGCCCGACGTTTTGCGGTTGCTAAAGCCCGACGAGCATTCTCAAGATTACTCGCTGCTTCACGTTGTTGCTGAGCAGGGGTGTAATCATTATCCGAAATTTTCACACTCAGCTCGGCAAATTCCACTGCCTGTACTGCCTGCACCAACTGCGGCGCACGATCCTCAAGATTTTGCTCGAGTTCGGCAATATTAAGTTTCCGCAAAGCAAACGCAGGAGCCTCGGCGATAGTCACTTCCGCACCTCGAGCCAAACCAAGCACTCGAGCTAACCGAGCCACAATCACAGGACGAGTTGCCCTCGCATCCGACAATTGCTGTTGCACACCAGCCACATCGGTTTCGGCACGTTGCACATCCACAGGTGTCGCTGTTCGAGCCTGCAAACGCGCCTTAGCAATATCCAAAGTACGATTTGCCAACTTCAACTGTAGCTCGAGCGCTTCAATCGAATCCTTCGCCTCGGTTAAATTTAAGAATTCAGAAATCGTTTCATTGGTCACCTCCAAACGCGCACTGGTCAACTGCGCCACAGTCAACTCAGCCGCCTGACGAGCCTGCAACAAATCGGTAATCAAAGCCGTCGGATCAGCATTTCGTGCTGTTAAAGTCCGATTTGCCAAAGTCACAGCATTCTCTGCATTTTTCACATCACTATTTGCCTCGAGTGCCATCAACACACCACGCTCGAGGGTTAACGCAGGTGATTGAGCCACAACAACAGCCGAGAGGGCGACAAACGCAACAGCCAGAACTTGATTGATTTTCATAATAGAACTCCTGAGGAACTGCAAAGAATTTTTTCGTAAGGGCAGGCGTACCTCGCCCTATGACCAGCTAACAATTTTCTGTGATGCTCAGTAACCAGTAATTTTTCGTAACGTCCGTAATTGAAAAACCTTTTATGATTCCCTTTTATCTCGAGTGAGGCTCACCTCACAACTACGATTTTTTTGTTGTTACCTTTTCGGTTTCGGGCGGGTTGGACAAGGCATGCTTCGCCCTATGGATGTTAAGGGATTTTGTTTAGCTCGACGGGTTTGAGACTGCTGCTTAATCGGTAAGCAGCAAGAACGGTTTGGTTACTGGCATTTTGTACTTCTCGAGTGGCTTGGGCTTCTTGTAATTTGGCTTGTTCTAACTCGAGGGTATTCGTTAATCCTGCCTCGAGTCTGGCTTGGGTGTCGGTGGTTCGGCGTTGAGCAGTGCTGAGGTTGGCTTTGGCAACTTCTTGTTGAGCAGCAATAGCTAGATATTCATAGTATTTGCTTTCGATATCCAGAGCAGCAGTATTTTCGGCATTCTCGAGGTTTAACTTGGCGGCATTTAAGCTGACTTGGGCAGTATCTATGCGGGCATCGTTGCTTGGTGCAACCAGCGGAATACTGATTTGTAAACTGATAGTGGTAGCTGTTGCGTTGCTGGTGGTCGGTGCGTAACTGCCATTGACTCCGATTGTGCCAGTGCCTAAGTTGAGATTTGCACCGACTTGTGTACCTGTTGGTCTGCCATCTGCTCCAACACCTGCAATGCTGGCATTGATACCTAGATTAGGCAGCCAACGGTCACGTTGAGCTATGGTCAGTGCATCTTCAGCTTCACGAACCGCTAGTATTGCTCGACGCACGTCTGATCTGGTGGCTCGAGCTTGGATGATTTTGTTACCAAGGTTGTTTTCGGTAATCTCGAGTTTTGGTGCATTGATGACACTGCTAAACACCGCATCTCGAGGGGGTAAACCAATGGTTGCAAAGAAGCCACGAATACTCAGGTTCTGGGCGTTCAGGGCGGCTCGAGCATTGGTTTGAGCACTTCGGGCGGTTGCCTCGGCACTTAATACAGCTTCTCGAGTCGCGGTACGAGCCTCGAGTTGCGCTTGGGTTATTTTTAAGCGTTGCTCGGCGAAGTTTTGGTTTTGCATAGCAAGTTTGACATCGGTGGTGGCTAATTGCACTTGCAAGTACTGACTAAACAGTTGCAATTGCAAATTGCTACGATTCTCGAGTAAATCAAGTCTGGCACGTTCAAGGTTGCGCTCGGCAGCTCGAACAGCATCAAAAGTCGGACTCCATGGTAACACTGTGATGCTGGCTTGTGCATTGATTGAACCTGTGAATGCCGTGCCATTCAGGGCAGGGTCGGCACTCGAAACTTGACTACGATTGGCTTCGCCACCAACTGTAACACTCAGACCCGCTGCACCTCGAGCCACATTGACACTGCGCTCAGCAATCAAAAAAGCTTGGTCAGAAGCTCGCCATGCTGCACTTTGTGGTAAAAGCCGTAAGCTTTCCTCGAGTGTAAAAACTGTTTGTGCGGATGCTTGTGGAACAAAAAAGAACATAGCACTGGTCAATAATGCCTTGAACGATTTGCTTTGAAAAAATAGGGGGTTACCCTTAGACAATAAGAAACTCTGCATCAACACCTCCTGATACAGAGTTTCTAATAGTATTTTCAAGTTTTACTCGAGACTTTTACAAGATTTCGTCAAGATTACTGCCAATGGTATGTTTCGCGTTGCTTAGCGGGTTGTACCCGCAGCCAAGAACGAATAGCTAAAAGAAAAACAGCCAGTACGGGCAGCACACCAAGGGCATAAATAATACTCGAGTTTGGTCCTGTTGGGCGTTCACCGACAATAAATTCGATTCTTCCTTTACCTACACCTTGGATATTCAATTCAAAAACCCTTTTTCCTGGTGAATTAAACGCAATATTATCAAAACCCCAAACTTTGCGATTACTCGGAAAACGCGAAAGTGGAAAAGCATTGGATGAGCCAATAAATTGACCTGTGGCTTTCAAGCCTTCGATACCACCTTCGGGTTGAAAAGTGATATGTAAAGATCGTTCTGCCCGCACAGGGTAATCTGTAAAATGCACTGTGACTTTACGTGAACCAACTTGGATGATTTGATTGTGCATAGCTTGGGCATTAACCACACTCGAGCCAATTATCAACAGCGCGAAAATTGCAGTATAAAGGTATTTCATGCGGCTCCTCGAGCTTCAAGAGCAACAATTTCTTGATTTGCATTTCTAGCCACGACACCAAGTTTCCAGCCTAGCCAACCCATGCCTAGCCCAAGAACAGCAATCATTGGCAGTGCCCAAAGTGCTTGTAGAATAAACTGTCCAAGTAAGGGGTCTATGTATAAAACTGGGGCGCTGAGTGCCGCCGCCACATAAATACTCGGGACAAGTTTCCAAGCTCGAGTTTGGGCAAATTTAAGAATAGCAAAAATAATTAGTGATGCTATTGGTACAAGGATTGGGATAAAAAAAGACATAGCAACAATTGGTTCGTTATCATCGCGCAAAGACAAACCAGATACGTCTGCGTAAGCTTGGGTCATACTTGGAAAAGCCAATTCACAAAGCATTCTTAACATAAAGATAAAAGCACCCGTGTATAAAACCGTGCTTAGTTGCCGAGTAACAGACAAGGAAAACAGCAATGCTAAGGGGATAATCATTGCAGGAAAAATCAATACCATAATTTCCCAACCGAGTTCAAAGAAATTCTGCATTGCCACAGGCATACAAAAACTAATCGCCAAAGCAATCATCAAAGCCAGTGGAATTGGTCGCACATTCTTACCTTCAGCAAAGATCATCACACCGCCAACTGTCACCAAAATATCCGATAACAATAAGCCCACATGCGGCGCAGAAGAAATAGCAACATCAAAGCCAAAAATGGTATGCCACCATTGATCGAATAAGCCAAATAACAAGAATCCAAAAGCACCAAATCCTGCCATGACAAAACCAATGGGTGCTCGAAAAAAACCTAACACTGGAATCATATTGGCTTGTTGCCGACGATCTACAAAACTCGAGAGTAACACCACCACCAAACTGGTGACACCAGCTAAAGCTGCGCCGCTGTAGACAAAAATATGGGGTAATGTCCAGAATGTATCTGGTCCAACATCAGAATGCCATTCGATATCCCAACCAATACCAATAAACGAACAAAAGATGCCAATGAACATCAATACACTACCGATTTTTTGGTATTGCGCCCACTCGAGTGCCGATATTGGTTGTATTGCTTGCTGCTGAGTTATTGGTGTGTTCATATTCTCTCCTGTGTTCTATTTTGGGCAAGAAAACTCAAGATCTTACCAAGGTATTATCAAGAAATCTTGTAAGTATTTGTATGAATCCTAATCGTTTCTAAGCAGCAGAATAGTTTGAACCACTTTCTAACAGTATGGCTGTAGCTGATGTGACAATCACTCAAATTCCATGAATCAACTTATAAAAATCAGTTCAACATCACAAGGTACTTTGGATATAGCTACCCAAACTGGGCAGTTCGAGAAGATAAGCTTGTCTCGAGTGAAATTAATCATCTCATTTTTTGTTAAAAATTATACTTCACATAAATAAAGTTACCTACTATAATCTAAAGCAGCTATTGCGATTTATTACTGCGGCTTATTTACATTGTCAATGCAGAAAGGAGTAGCAAAAAACTTATTGGCTTGTGCTGCGATTTTGCGTGTCAGTCAACCTTGAACCAGAGACGATTCAAGATCGTCTCGAGTATAAAAGAATGAGGTTATTGCTTATGAAATGGAAACTATTTACCATAGCAGCCAGTCTTGCCGCCGTATTGGCTGCATGTCAAGCAACAACACCACAATCAGAAACAAGGCGTGTGCCTTTCTCGTATCCTTTAGCCAATGGCAATGTGTACAGCGGCACTGGTGTTCAACTCAAGTCTCATATCTTGGCTGGTCAAGACATTTTATTACCACTTTCGGCTGCACAAAATACGAGTAAACTCACACCACAAGCCAATGTAACGTATTCCACATGGTGGGATGGGGTGATTCCTTATGTCTTCGATGCCAGTGTCAGCGAAGACATGAAAGCTCGAGTGCTCGAGGCGTTTAATCCGTGGCGAGGTTTAGGGGTGCGTATCCGACCACGCACCACAGAAGCCCAGTATTTGACAATTAGAACCTATTTTGACAATTACTATATCTACAATTGGCAGTGTGCTTCTGTGGTCGGCATGCAAATGGATAATAATAACAACCAAATGTATGCTAATCCAAATTGTCGCCGTCGTGATCTTGTCCACGAATGGGGACATGCGCTGGGTATGTTTCATGAACACACCCGACCTGACCGAGATAGTTATGTAGCACTCAGTAGTTTTGATGAAATCAGAGGTTCAAGTTTAGGTGCTTATGATTTTGGTTCAATCATGCACTACGACGCATATAACCGCAATGTGGATGGTTCAATCAATTATGCCAGTGTATTTATTCAACCACTTGATGGACGACCCTTGGATTCTTTTGGTTTTAACGAAGCCCCCAGTGACACAGATCGTACAGCGATTCGTGCATTATACCCGCGAATTATCGAACCGCCTTGTCGCCCAATTTGTCCTTAAACTCGAGTGGTGGATTGTGGAACAGGGTAAATTTTACCCTGTTCTTTTTTAAACAACATTCTCGAGCAATTATCATAATGAGCAATTCAACCAAAAAATGGGTAAGCTCTAGCTTTCACATAAACCCAAATATCAAAGTACACCCAAACGCCGATGTTCATACCAATAGAAAAAGATGCCCAGTTCTTGGGCATCTCGAGCACTGCAAGAATCTTAATTACGAACAACGACACTAAACGCAATCGAACCTTGTTGCTTGGTCAGTGGGTTCGTCACATTCATCACCATTGGGTACGTTCCACGTTTGACACCTCGCTCGAGGTTGATGGTTAAACGAATCACGTCATAATTAGATTGAGATTCAGCCAATCTGAATTTCACGTCTATACCTTTGTACTGATTGATGTTTTCTGTTTCTAAAGCTTGGCTAAGACGGCTGGTTTCGATAGCTCCTAAAGCAAATTTGGGAATTCGCACTGGTAACTCAACTTTTCTAGCACGGAACAATTCACCAAAAGCGAATTCGGCGGAATCTCGAGCATCGCCATTAGGAATACCAAGACTGACATTGATCCGAGCTGGGTCTGAACCATTGAGGTCTCGAGCTTCTAAGACAGGAAAGGCTTGGGCAAGTGCACTAATTCCAAGGGCGAGGCTGATAGCAGCGGCAGTTAAAATCTTTTTCATAAGAACTCCTTAGTGTTACTCGAGGTTTTCCCTCGATGGCTATCAGTTTGCATGCCATCCGCCAAGACTCTGCGAGGGTTTGTACAAGACTTCAACAAGTGCACTTGCTTTGGGTGGTTAGCTGTTACTAAGCCATCAAAACAGCATTTGAACCAATCATCTTGGCAGAATCTTGAATATTTCTTGACCAAGCCTTGGAGAAAACACTTAGACTAAAGCCATGAACGCTCATCCTTTAGTCTTAATTGTCGAAGACGAACCCGATATTGCCGATTTACTCGAGGCATATTTGCGCCGTGATGGTTTCCGCACTGAACGCGCCTCCGATGGCTCGAGTGCTGTTAGTTTGCATCGGGTTGCACGTCCTGATTTGGTGTTACTTGATGTTAATATCCCAGATTTCGATGGTTTTGAAGTGCTGCAAAAAATCCGCGCCAGTGCCCAAACACCTGTGATTATGGTGACAGCCATGGCTGAGGATTTAGATAAATTGCTTGGCTTAAAACTCGGTGCCGATGATTACGTGGTGAAGCCATTTAGTCCGTTAGAAGTAGTGGCTCGGGTCAAAGCTGTGTTGCGCCGCGTTGGAATGCAAGCAGCGGCGCAACCACTACGATTTGCCGATCTCGAGTTAGACCCATTAGCAGTGCGAGTACGGGTTGGTAATACTCGAGTAGACACCACCCTGACCGAGTATCGTATTCTCGAGCATTTGTTGCGTCACCCAAATCGAACATTTACCCGAGGTGAATTGCTCGATGTGGCATTACCCGAATCCGATGCGCTTGAAAGAGTGATTGATACGCACCTTGGGAATTTACGTAAAAAGCTCGAGCAAGCTGGTATGCCAGATATCATTGAAACAGTGCGTGGCATGGGTTTTAGATTATGTCTCGAGTAAACAGTGTTTGGGTCTATTGGCGCAGAAAGTTGCGTTCGATTGGTTTTGATTTGACATGGACAATGTTTGGCTTGGCTGCTTTTACAGCTATTTCTGTGATGATGGTGGTTGGTTATATTTTTGTGATTTATACGGATGCTTTACTCAAATATAGTGCTGAAATTTTGGTCAAACGCTATAAAATTCCTGATGCAGCCCTAAATCAATTAATCGAGGAAGCCAGTTTACGAGTTGAACGCAAATTAGATTTACAATTTCTTGACCCTTCAGATCGCAATTTTTTATTGGGCTTAACTGTGCTGACAGTTCTCTTACCGCTGATTTTAGCGTGGTGGTCTTCACGGCGTTTTGCTCGTCCATTAACCGATTTATCAAAAGCTGCCCATCAAATTACTTCTGGTGATTTTTCGGCTCGAGCAAAATTAACCAAAAGCCTCGAGCGCCGCGAGGACGAAACAGCCTTGTTGCTTCAAGATTTTAATCAGATGGCGCAATCGCTTGAAAATCTCGAGCGTGAGCGAAAGTACAGTGTTGCCGCGATTGCACATGAGTTACGTACTCCAGTGACGGTGTTGCGCGGACGGCTTGAAGGTGTGCGCGATGGTGTTTTAGTTGCCGATAACACCGAAATTGAGAAGTTACTGGGTCATGCCGATTTACTCTCTAAATTAATTGAGGATTTGCAATTACTCTCGCTGGCTGAAGCTGGTGAGTTACGGCTCGAGAAAAAGAATTTTGTGCTGCAAGATTTACTTATCAGAATCCAAAGCGATTTTATGCAAAAAGCCGAGCAGCAAAAGCTTGAATTACTATTAGAGCAACCACCCCAAGCTGCTCAGGTGCATGGCGACCAGCAACGCTTATACCAAGTTTTAAGTAACATCCTTAACAATGCTTTGCGCCACACACCAGCGTATGGTTTAATCAAAATGCAATTGCGTATTTTTGAGCAAACCATACAACTCGAGATTCAAGATACTGGAGCAGGTTTTTCGGCAGAAGCTCAGACGAGGGCTTTTGAACGTTTTTACCGCAGTGCCGACCGAAGCAGAAAAAGTGGTGGGAGTGGCTTAGGTTTAAGTATCTCAAGATCGTTAATCGAGGCTCACAACGGGACAATCGAATTATTACCCAGCCAGCAAGGGGCTTGTGTGCGTCTGACCCTGCCAAAAGTCTCATCGTAAGTTTGCACTGAACAAGTTAGGATGCACCTATGACGCGACTCGAGCGTATGGTAGCCCGCGAAGCCATTCCCAATTTTTTGATTGGCACTGGTTTGTACGTTGGTGTTTTTTTGTTATGGCGGATTCTGGCGCAACCGTTTTTATCGGCGTTACCAGCCCAAGCTTTTCTACCGTGGATATTGTACCAAATCCCCAATTTTGCTTTGCAGGCTTTTCCAATTGCGTCGGTTTTCACAGCACTGATTGTCTTTGGGCGTTTAGCCAGAGAGAACGAATTACTGGCAGCCCAAAGTGGTGGTATTAGTTTAACCCAAGTGGCAAAACCTGTGCTGATTTTCGGAGCCGTCATTACGCTGCTTGGCTTTGTGGTTGCCGAATGGATTGCACCAAAAGCTAACGAGCAAGTCAGTGTCACTTGGTGGGAGGGGGTTTCAGGCAATGCGCTCAGTCGAATTGCTGGTAAACGCCTTGACTTAGATGGTCAGACACTTTTTTTTGCTGGGGTCAAAGGCAACCAACTCGAGAATGTCAGACTCGAGGAATGGAAAGGCAATGTCCAAACAATTACCTTGGCACGAACTGCCCAGATTATAGACAAACGCCTCGAGATGGTTGGTTTTCGTAAGTACAGCGTTAATCACGATTTTTTTCCACCACCTGATGAAATTACAGCCGAATGGACGCAAAACGCCTTTACCGAAGTGGTTCGGGCTTCGGTAAACCCGAACGCTAAAACCAGTGTGCCAATCAAAAAAACCACGGATCGGTTAATTGCTGAAAACGATGGAAGTGGCTTTGAAGATCCACGTAGCATCTCGGATTTGTACCTCGAGCATCAAAAAGCCACAGGTGCAGCCCAACGCGATGTTGCCGCACAACTGGGATTAAAAACTGCTTTGCCCTTTGCAAGTTTTATTATTTTGCTCTTTGGTGTGGCAGTAGCTGCCAGTGGTTCTCGCAACTCGAGCACTGCCTTTGGGTATGCTGTACTGATCGCCATTGGTTTTTATGCAGCCTTGTTTTTAGGTCGTACCCTTGGGCAAATTGGTCTGTTACCTGCTTTTCTCGCACCGTGGTTAGCCAATGTTGGTTTTTTAGTGGCAGGTGTGTGGTTACTGCGCTCGAGACAGACCCGTTAGCGTTATACTTTTTTATGCCAATTCATGCCACTGCCACTGCTTGGGTGCTCGAGACAAATCAAACAGCGTATGTCTTGGGTTTGAATGCTAAGGGAATGCTAGTTCATTGTTACTGGGGGGTTAAACTGCCTCGAGTTAGCGATTACCCTGTGCCAGCCGAGTCTGAAGGATGGTCTTCGTTTAATGCTGGTGGTGGATTACTCCCCGAGGAGTTCCCTACTTATGCAGGAGCAAAATACATCGAACCCTGTCTTAAACTGACCTTTGCCGATGGTGTGCGCGATACCGTGCTCGAGTTTGACAGTGCCAAAGTCGAGGGGAATGAATTACAAATTCATCTGCGTGATACGTTTTATGCTTTGCGAATTACACTGCATTACCACGTTCTCGAGAATGTAGATTTACTCGAGCGATTTGTCACTGTGCACAACCAAAGCGACACGGCTATTACCGTTGAGCGATTCTTCTCGGCTCAATTTCACCCACCACTGCACAGCAATTATCGTTTGCACCATCTCGCTGGGGCGTGGCTCAAAGAAACCCAAGTGCAGCACGAAACTTTAGGGATTGGCACTAAAGTACTCGAGTCTCGGCGGATCACCACAGGTCATCAACACCAACCTTGGTTTGCTCTGGATAACCTCGAGCAGCCCGCCACTGAAACCACTGGGCATGTCTGGTTTGCTGCTTTGGCATGGAGTGGTAATTGGAAATTAACAGCAGAAAAAACCATTTTTGGTGGTACTAGAGTCAGCTTAGGTTTAAACGATTGGGATTTTGCACTGCGTCTCGAGGCAAAACGAAGTTTTAGCTCACCCAAGTGCATTGCAGGATTCTCGAGTGCTGGTTTTGGCGCTGCCAGCAGAGCTTTTCATGGGTATGTACAAACCATTTTGCCACACCCAGAAATTACTCGCAAAGTGCTGTATAACTCGTGGGAAGCAACCGCTTTTCATGTCAACGAAGCTGACCAAGTCAAACTTGCCGAGATTGCTAAAGGCATTGGTGTGGAATTATTTGTTTTAGACGATGGCTGGTTCCACAATCGCCATTCGGACAATGCTGCCCTTGGCGATTGGTGGGCAGACAAAAGCAAATTCCCTAACGGCTTAAATCCACTGATCGAAAAAGTCAATGCGCTTGGCATGGATTTTGGCTTGTGGCTCGAACCTGAAATGGTCAGTGTAGATTCGGAGTTGTACCACGCTCATCCCGATTGGGTGATTCATTTTCCAACTCGAGCCAGAACCGAAATGCGAAACCAACTGATGCTGAATTTAGCCAAAAGCGAAGTCCAAGATTACTTGATTGGCATCCTCGACAAGCTCCTCGAGCAGCACAACATCACCTTTATCAAATGGGATATGAACCGCAACGTCTCCGAACCGGGTTGGCTGGAGCATCACGAACCCAAAGAAATCTGGCTGCGTTACGTTGAAGGTCTGTACCGAGTTTGGGGAACACTGCGTCAAAGACACCCAGATGTGATCTGGCAATCATGCAGTGGTGGTGGTGGACGTGCCGATCTTGGCATATTGCAATTTGCTGATCAAATCTGGATTTCTGATATGACCGAACCAACTATGCGCCTTCGCATTCAAGAAGGTTACTCGCAGATTTACCCAGCCAACACTATGGAAGCATGGGTCACAGACATGGGAGCGAAACACTTACCGCTCGAGTTTCGCTTTCATGTCTCGATGGCAGGTTTACTTGGCATCGGCACAAATTTACACCATTGGTCAGAGACCGAAATCGCCACCGCAACGCGTCTTGTCCAAGCGTACAAAACTGTGCGCCACGTCATTCAATTTGGCAATCAATACCGCTTACGCAGCGTCTTTATCAGCAATTTCTCGAGTTTAATGTATGTGACCAAAGACCAATCCGAAGCTGTGATTTTTGCTTTCCGCACCCACATCCCCGACCCCGTCAAACTACCCGCAATTCATCTGCAAGGACTCGAGCCAACAACACAGTACGAAATCAACGGCACGATTCGCTCTGGAAGTGCATGGCAACACGTTGGACTCGAGGTTAACCTCACTGATTTCTCGAGTGTCATGCTGCATATAAAACGTGTAGAACCGTAAAGACGCGGTAAGTCTGTATATTTGGCAGATCATCGTTCGTAACAATTTCTTAGCGACAATCCAAATTATGCCGTCCCAAAGGGCGATCACAAGGATCGCCCCTACCAAATTCAAACGCTGCGGGCGCAAAAAATCAGAACATCTCCAAAGCTATTGGCGGCAAATCCAACCGAACAACCCTCCCCGCGCCGTTTTTGGCGGGGGAGGGTGACGAGCCTAAGGCGAGTCGGGTGAGGGTGTGCACCACGTCAGAAACAACTCTATTCCCAAGAATCTCTTTAATTACCTAAAATGTCTATTGACTACAACTGCCTCAAAAACAATATTGTTTACATTTCTCAAGAAAATTGCAATTTACTACACGTAGTTACCTAGCGTGCAGGACGGCTGAATTCAACTTGCACAGGCACATCTTTACCCGCACCAACTCGAATCTCGAGACTGCCAGTAGCTCGATCGATGTAACAAACTTTAATGATGTTGTCGCATAAGAATGTTTCACTCGAGACTTTGATTGGGTACGTTCCTGCTTTTGTGCCAACTGGTACACGAATAGCTGTGTTCACTGGCTCGAGAGTACTGTGGTATTCGTCTGGGGCATCTTTGTAGGGTGCTCCTTTTTCGACTTCGAGTTCGATTGGTTTTTTATTCCACGGTGTCTCGAGGGTTAAGGTACTGCTGCCCGCGCGGTTAAAGAGTAGGTTTGTTTCGAGTTTGAATTCAAAGCGCACTTTGGCATCTGTGCCTGCGGTTGCAAAAAAAGTGCCTGATTTAATATTCGTGCCAGTGGTTGGGGCTGCCATAGCAGCACCGAGGATGAAGGTTAATGCGATCAATCGTTTCATGACTCGAGTGTAGGGTCTGAGGGTTCAAATTGGATGAGGAAGCTGTTAAGAACTGTAGGGGTTAGGTATGCCTAACCCACCTCGGATACGTAAAAAGCAGTTTAGCCTCTTGTGTGCGGCTGCGTTTAGCTCGAGAATACGCAGGTGAAAATTTATACCAAAACAGGTGATCTTGGCGAGACTGGGTTGTACGGTGGCGAACGGGTTTCTAAGACTTCGCAGCGGGTCGAGGCGTATGGCACAGTGGATGAGTGCAATAGCGCAATTGGTATGGCTCGAGCAGTCTTATCTGATGATGCATTAAATGCAGTGTTGGGTAGTGTACAAAATGCGCTTTTTGATGTGGGTGCAGATTTGGCAACACCATCTGGGTCTAAGTACGAGAAGAATTTGTTACGAATAGATTCGCAGGATGTTGAACATCTCGAGCAGTTAATAGATCAGTTTCAAACCGAGTGCCCTGAGTTTACGAATTTCATTCATCCCGGTGGTACGCCTGCCTCTGCTGCTTTGCATTTGGCGCGAACCATTGCGCGTCGGGCTGAGCGTGAAGTGATTCGTCTTGAGGCTTTGGAGCCTTGTAATCACGATGTGGTTTTGTACCTTAATCGTTTATCCGATTTTTTGTTTATTCTTTCGAGGGTGGTCAATGCTCGAGCGGGAATGTCTGAGGCGGGTTGGCATGTTAAGGGTCGGCGATAAACTAATCTTAATGCCAGTAGCAAATCGGTTGTTTGGGTGTAAACTCTGGTATGAAAGAATACTTGGTTGGCGGCAAAAAGTGGCGCTTAAAAGACATTGACCCTGATGACACTGGCAAATTCAAAAGTGAGTCTGGGCGCGAAAAATGCGAAGTAAAAACCAAGAAGTTGTACCAACGCATTGCCGAATTACAAGAGATTCTCTTTGCCAGTCAGTCTCGAGCTTTGATGGTGGTGTTCCAAGCCATGGATGGCAGTGGTAAAGATAGTGCGATTAAGAATATTTTTCAGGATTGCAGCCCGAATGGTGTGCGTGTGGCGTATTTCAAAGCACCAACCAGTCTCGAGTTAAGCCATGATTACTTATGGCGGATTCATGCGGCATTGCCGCCCAAAGGCATCATTGGGGTGCTAAACCGTTCGCATTACGAAGATGTGCTGATTACTCGAGTACGTGGTTGGGTTTCGGATAAACAAGCTGCTAAGCGTTTTAAGCAGATTCGTGCTTTTGAAGAAATGTTAACGCAAGAAGGTACAACAGTGCTTAAATTTAATTTTGTTATTTCTAAAGAAGAACAAGCTATTCAGTTACAAGAACGCATAGACGATCCGAGCAAACGCTGGAAATTTAATCTTGGCGATTTGGATGAACGTAAACTCTGGGATTCCTACATGAATAAATACGAAGAAGCCATGCTCGAGACCAGTACCGAAACCGCATCTTGGTATGCTGTGCCTGGAAACAAACGTTGGTATCGTAATTATGTGATTGCCAGTGTCATTGTGGATGCTTTAGAAGCCATGAACCTCGAGTATCCTAAGCGCACAGATATTGATTGGGCAAACTTAAAAGTTATTTGATGTATTTGCTGCTAGATACCTAAGATGTTACACTCCGTAAGGGAGAACCAAAATGAGTCAAAAATCTGTACGTCCGACGGCTTTAGTCGTGGACGATGAACAAAGTATCCGCACATTACTGGAAGTTGTGCTGAGTGCAGATTTTGATGTGGTTTCACAACCGGATGCTAAAGCAGCAGCCGAGTACCTAAAGAATCACACACCAAATCTGATTATTTTAGATATCAATATGCCTTTTATGAATGGTTTGGATTTATGTGCCAAATTACGACGAATGCTGCGTTTTGTGGACACACCTATTATTATTCTTACTGCTAATCAAGATCAACGCACCGAAGATCACTCGAGGTTAACCAGAGCCGATGCGTATGTCAGAAAGCCATTAGCCAGTCGGGATTTTGTTGAATTAGCTCGTCGTTTAGTGCGTGGCAAAGAAGATAAATTAGCGAAATTAGTCAAAGAAACAAATTTCTAGTGCTTACGTATTTTGATTGATATTCTCGAGTAGAAAATCTACGGTTAATGTGACAACAAGTTGCTCTGTGGAATTGTATTGCATACCAATTTCAAGTGGTGCGCTTTTGGCTCGGGCAAGACTTTTTATACCTTGTGGTAGAAAATCAGTTGCTGTGTTTGGCATGGTTTGTGTATCAGAAGCATGGTGCACACCAATCACTTGTGTCTCTGCAGCATGAGCAATGGCTTGGGCTTTACGTTTGGCTTTTTGCATGGCTTGGGCAGATAAACGCAAACTGGCTTCGTCCACATCGTACACCCACTCGAGTTGTTGTAATTCTGTTTGTTTCTGATGAGCTATCACACCAAGGGCAACCGCCAGATATTCGGGTTGCAATTCTAAGCGTAACAAAAATTCGGCACGTTGATTTTTTAAAAGTAAACCCTGTTGACTCGAGACTCGTACATTGTGTACCGTCAGTAAATTGCTGGGAACACTTTGTGCCCCTAGTTGTGCGATCAGCTCACGAATTTCTTTGGCTTTTTGTAATGCAGCGTTACCAATGGCAAACGTCTCGCCTTCTATTTTTAAATAGAGTTTAACGGCTATTGGGTGCAGCTCTTCAGATGCGGTACTGGTAACGCGGAGAATTCCAGCCATATTTTACGGTACAGCGTAAATGCCATCATCACGAATTTGCAACTTAAAAGCTGGCAATGGTGCTCCTGCTGGTCCTTGTTTAACTGCCCCTGTTTCAAGATCAAAAACACTGCCGTGACAAGCACATCCAACTTGGTTATTGACGGGTGCACCAACAATACAACCAACATGGGTGCAAACTGTTGAACGGGCAAGCAGATGAATATCTCCTACCGATACACCTTGTGATTGCGGTTTTGCCAATCGGACAAGGATAGCCGGATTACCACTTAAATCTAAATTCTTGCTACTGCCAACATTTGGAAAGTCACCAAGCACTGCCACTTTTACACCAGCAGCGGCAAGGCTTGCCCCTGGATTTTCACG
Organism: Deinococcales bacterium; assembly: GCA_013298595.1. Lineage (GTDB taxonomy): Bacteria > Deinococcota > Deinococci > Deinococcales > JAAFIG01 > JAAFIG01. The sequence goes on from JAAFIG010000003.1 coordinate 87,960, forward strand.
AACTGGTAAGCAACCTGTCATACCTACCGCGCCAAGGGCGACTAAAACTTCGCGTCTCGAGATTTTTGACATCTTTAGATTGTGACATGGTTCAATGTGTTTTCGATGTACGGGTTTGTTCCAAAATCGGTTTGGAAATGTTTCATTGCGATTAAAATTTAGTGGCTGAATACACATTCGTGAGTAAATCGCTATGATTTGTTGTCAACAATGATGATTGGGACAATTCTCGGGTTGTGGCTATGCCTTGTTTCTTCGTATGCTGCATGTATCTTGCCTGACATAATGTTGGGGTTCCTCGAGAGGAAGGCTGGTGGAGTATGAGTATGGTCGAATCTTGGCGTGACCGTTTGTTTCCGGATACCACGGACTCAGCGGCGAAGCTATGGTTGACTTCTGCTGTGGTTTGGGGCGTAGTGGGTATGACTTTCGGTGTGTTTATGGCAATTCTGTTTGTCTTTCCAGAATTTACCAAAGGCGTGCCTTGGTTGTCGTTTTCTCGTATTCGTCCTTCACATGTCAATACTGTGGTCATGTCGTGGGTTTCGATGGCAAGTATTGGTTCAATGTTTTATATGTTGCCACGCTTAGTCAAAACTCCGCTGCATAGTGAACGTTTAGCCAATATCGTCGGTTGGTCGTGGAATGCGTTTGCATTATGTATTCCTCTAACGCTTTTAAATGGTTTATCTGAAGGGCGCGAGTGGGCAGAGTTGATCGCACCAATGGACTGGTGGATGCTTGTTAACCTTGGCTTAGTGGGTTACTTAACCTTTGCCACAGTAGCAAACCGCAAAGAGCCACAACTCTACGTTTCGGTCTGGTACTGGATGGGTTCGATGGTTGGTATGACCTTAGTCTGGATTGTTGGGAACCGAACCTTCATTCCGTTAGATGGCTTAAACGATGCTATTGCTAATTGGTTCTATGCTCACGATGTGCTCGGGCTTTGGATCACCACAATGGGTATTGGCATTATTTATTACTTATTACCAAAATTAACGGCTGGCAAAAATGGCGAACCAGGCAATCCTGTGTTTTCCCACAAAATGTCTTTAATTGGTTTCTGGGGCAATTTTGCTTTTTACACTGGTATTGGTGCTCACCATATTATTCAGTCCCCTGTTCCAGAATGGCTGAAAGCCTTTGCGATTGCCTCGAGCGTTCTCATGAGTATCCCTGTGTACTCGGCAAGTGCGAATTTCTTTTTGTCCACTCAAGGTCGTTGGGAAAACCTCGCTTGGAATTTACCACTGCGTTTTGTGACTTTTGGTTGGATTATGTACGCTTTATCCAGTTTCCAAGGTAGTTTACAAGCGGTACGCTCAATCAACTGGTATCAACACTTTACTGGCATCGTTTCGGCACACGCTCACTTAGCCATGCTTGGTGGTTTTAGTGTGGTGCTGTTCGCCAGTATTTATTATTGTATTCCGCGTTTATACAATGTCGAATGGTACTCTAAGAAATTGGTTGTGGTGCACTTTTGGACTTTTACTGTTTCCTTTGTCATGTTTTTCTTGGTCTGGACAACCATGGGATTTGTGCAAGCCACCAGTTGGGTGATGGGCATTAACGTTCAACAAACTGTGCCTTTTTTACAACCATTTACTTTCACTCGTATGATTGCTGCGGTTTCAATGATTTTCTCGGTGTACATTTTTGCCTATAACTTATTGCAAACTGTTCGCTCTGCTAAACGTGCCCAAGCCACTTCTCGAGTAATATTTCCTTCACCAGTTGCCCCAGCAGCGGCGGACGATTAGGGGTTTGTATGTTAAATGCCAAAAATGCAATTATTGGATTGATGTTTATGCTACTGGTCACAGGTGTTACCAGTTTAGTGGTGGTTGTACCAGCAGCCACCTTTAACCCAGAACCAACCCCTGGTTTACGCAATTATACCCAAGCTGAGTTGCGTGGACGAGAAGTCTTTAAGCGCGAGAATTGCTATGTGTGCCATAGCCAATTTGTGCGTTTCCAAGACGAAGGTGTTGGACCAACTTCTCAGGCTGGCGATTTTGCTTACGATAATTCCAACCTTTTAGGCACGTTACGCAATGGACCTGATTTATCTTACGAAGGTGGTTTATACCCCGACGAATGGCACATTGGTCACTTAAAAGCCCCTCGTTCGTACTTACCAGGCAGTTATATGCCAAGTTATAGTTACCTCTCCAACACCGATATCAAAGACCTTGTCGCCTTTATTCAAAGCCTTGGGACACGTAACACCCGAGCTTGGGATACCAAAGATGTCAATGTGCCAGAAAAGTACCGCAACCTCAAATCGCCTTTGGGGCAAAGTGTGGCAAATATTGGTGCTGGACGCGGTATTTACGCCCAAAATTGTCAGGCTTGCCACGGCTTTGAAGGTCGCGCCGATGTGCCATTGGCAAAAATGTTTTACCCAAAACCGGCTGCTAATTTTCACTTACCTCGTTACAAGGATTTCACCGATGGTCACTGGTTCAACAAAGTGGCTCGAGGTGTGCCTGGTACCCGTATGCCCCGTTGGGATCTCATTCTCAATTCTGAGCAAATCTGGTATGTCGTTACTTACTTAAAATCTTTAGCCGCTGACCAAGATTTGGTACCTAAAGCTGGACGCGAGAAGTACTACGATAAGAGCGTTCTGCAACCTGGCGAGATCGAACGTGATTACAAAGATGCTCCTAAAGCAGGTAAAGGACACTAATGCAACGCTTTTTTCGTGCAGCATTGCTCTCGAGTCTGTTCTCGAGTCTTGCCTTTGCCGATCATGTGCCTGGTGTGGGCTTAAATTACAGTGGTACTTGGGTGGTTGTAATTGCAGTGGCTGTGATTTTTTCTTTACTGATTTTATCTTTGTTATGGGCGTACTTAGATGGTCAGTTTAGTAATGCCGAACGTGTTAAATATGGTGTGACAGTTGCAGATGATTCGTTTATCCCAAGTATCGAACGTCCTGAAGTCAAGGCTTCTTAATCTCGAGGTGATTTATGGCAGACCAAAAAGATAGTTCAACCCAAGATCATGACGATCACACCCACGAGATTGCAGGTATTCGTGTTGGTGAACGTAATGTTCCTGCATCGGTGATTGCTGTGTTTATTTTCGTTTTGTTTTTTGCATTAATTTCGTGGATTGCACCGCAGGGGTTTTAATGAAAAAAATCATGCAGTTTCTCCTCATTTCGAGTTTGGCAGCTTGTAGTTTGCCAAGTAAACTCAGTGTGGATACGCCAGATACTTCAGCCGTGGAAAAAGGTTCGATTTCGTTGCGTGAAGGTGCTAAGAATCTCGAGATCACACCAAAAGAAGGCGAGTATGCTTGGAAGTACCATAAGTACCCCGAGGATTACAAAATAGATTTATCAAACCGCGACCCTGACAATAAAACCTATATGTCTGGTCGTGAAATTACCTACCGCGCCAATGCCGAAGGGCAACCAAAAATGGATACGGCACTGGCAGAAGCTGGTTCGTATGCAGGTCCGTGGATTGAAGGCGAAGAAGCCTTGTTATTGCCCGTTGGCTACCCTAATGTCGTATTTGGCGATGCTTTAATTAAAGTGTTAGGGTCTGAAATCAAACCCGAAATGCTTCCAACGCTCGAAGAAAGTCCATTCCAAGGGTTTTTAAAACTACAAGAATTAGGTCGGGATGCAGCAGGTAAGTACCGTACTGTGCCTGTGGAAATCAGCGGCGTAACCAACCCTTCAACTGGTAATGCCGAAGTGGCTGTTTATGATGTCCAACTCGATAAAGAAGCACTGTGGAGTCTGACCTATGCGTTATACCGCAAAATTCAACCTGATTTTTCGGTGCGTATCCCAACAAAAGATGATCCGAAGAAATTAGTAGATGGCGCTTTGGTTTTTGGTAATTGCAACATGTGCCACGGTTCTGATGGATGGGGCTTAGGCAAAAGTGGGCATAAATTACAACCACACCCAGCCAATTTTCACGAACCACGACGTTTATTTAATCGCTCTGATACAAAACTCCGCGAAGTTTTGCGCCACGGTGTTTATGGCAGTGCAATGCCACCTTGGGGTGATAAATTATCCGACGCAGAAATTAATCATGTGGTTGCGTACCTCAGAGCTTTTTCTTACTCCTCGAGTCCACCCGTTTTTAATATTAAACCACGTTTTAAGGGAGGTCAGCAATGATTGACCGCAGAAGTGTTCTCAAAGGCTTTGTCAAAAATGCCACCATCTTGCCAATTCTCGCTGTCGTAGGTGGCGTTGGCACAGCCTTGTTATCGTATCTCAAGCCAACGTGGAAATTTGGTGATTTACCAAGTACCGAAAAACCCTTAAATAAGGATAAAGTTGTCGGTACGCTCGAGGAATTTGCCAAGGATTACGATTTCAAAGAATTTATTTTCACCCAAGTAACCGTCGAATACTCAGCTCGAGGTCGGGCAGCCACAGATATTCTTGGGTATGCTGTTCGTATTCCAAACGATAGCTTAAAAGCGGCTGATGTTGGCGTTGGACCGAGTGGTTTACGCCGAGGGTACGGTGAAACCGAGTACAAGGGGCAAAAGTACAGCATTGTTGTGGTCTCGAGAATTTGTGCACATCTGGGGTGTATTTTTGAGTATCACACACCAGAGCAAGTCTGTTCTGGATTTAATTATTGTGGTGGTAAAACACCAATGTTCTCTTGCCCGTGTCATTTGTCAGTTTACGATCCTGCCCAACAACAAGACGTTCCTGGTGCAGGTGTTTTAGCAGGCAAAGTCGTTTCTGGTCCAGCACCTCGTACCCCGTTCCCTTTTGATTTTGAAATCAAGGGCAATCAGATTGTCGTCAAGAGTTACGGCTAAAAGGAGGAATTGAATTATGGCAGCTCCCGCAGTTCCAACCAAGAAAGCCACTCCACATGTTGGGCAAAAAATTGCTCAGTGGTGGACAAAAAGTGCTCGTAACTTAGACCTGTTTGATGAAAATCAAACTGATCGTGTTTTAACCGACCCTTGGTACATGTTGGGTGGTATGGCATTGTTGTTTTGGTATATCACCATTGCCACTGGTACTGTTTTAATGTTTTTCTATGTGCCTGATACTTACCAAGCTTGGCGTAGTGTGCGCGGTATTTTTGAAGGCGAACAAGGCTTCTTAGTCGCACTCATCCGCAATATGCACAAGTATGGTGCTGATGCTCTGATTATTGCTTTAACCATGCGAATTTACCGCATGTATTTCCGTGGGGAATTCAAAAACTATAATCAGCTTTCCTACATGGTGACAATTATTGGTTTGATTCTTGCCATGTTTAGTGGTTTGACTGGTTACTTACTGATTTGGAATCAACGCGCACTTTGGGCAACTAAGGTCTTTGCTACTTTCCCAACTTTTGTAGATGATTTCCATAGTATTCCAACGATTAAAGTTTTTATGGCACCCGTTGCTTACATCCTTGAACATACTTTATCAAATCTTAAAATTGGGGCTTTAACAGCTAATTTTATGTTGGCTGGTCAGAGTATTGGTGACGCAACACTAACGCGTTTTTACAGTGCCCATTTTATGCTTTCAATTTTAGCGATTGTGGCTATCGAAGCTTACTTTGCTCGTAAAGGACGTGGTGGCAAAATTGGTGAAGCAGCAGCTGGTGGTGGTGCAGGGCGTTTCAAGCGAATTAATATGCCTTGGTTTGCGGTGCTGTTTTGCTTTATTGTGTTAATTGTCATTTCAATTTGGATGCCAGTAGATACGGGTAGTCCCGCCAATTACAACGTCACACCAAACCCAATTTTATCTGATTGGTACTTTTTGGGCTTATACCAAATGATGAAATGGTGGAAACCTGCTGTAGCCACACTGCAAACCATTTTGTTACCACTGGCAGCATTTGCTGTGGTTTTCCTCGATTACAGCCCAGAACGCAGCCCTTGGAAACGCCCATTCTGGACGATGGTAGGAATTTATGGATTGGTTTCTTGGTTGGCTTTTAGCATTCTGATTATTCTTAATATTGCTGATATCAAACGCGACCCACCATATGTATATCTGGTCTCGATGATTATGCTGGCTGTTGGCGCAATTTGGCATTGGGTTTACAAAGCAGGCGAACGTCGCACACGCAAGAAACTCGAGGCAGAAAAAGCGGCAAAAGCAGCCCTTGCTGCGGCTGCAACCCCACAAGCTGCCGATTAACCTCTCCCCTATTTATTAAAGGAAACCATCATGAAAGGAAGCACTTGGCTCGTTACGTTGGTCACATTTGTGGCAGGCATTGTTGTGTTCTCGAGTGGGTATGCCGAAGTAGTGCGGTATCTCGAGCGTCCAACATGGGTTGGGTTGGCTTTGATTGCTTTCTGGTTTGTTTTGCTAATTTTTCTAGTGGTGAGTCTTGGTTTTATTATGTACGCTGTGGATCGTAAAGCAGGCAATGTGAAAGTGAAAATTTCTGTATTTGAAAAATTACTTGGGTACAAAGCAGATGCTGTTCTGCCTGAAGCTCGAGTGAAAAGTGATAAGGAGCAAGCATGAAGACCATTTTTGCCATTTTGCTGGTGTTAGCTGCGTTGGGATTCGCACCTCTCACCATTGGTGCGTTTGCACATAGCAACCCAGATTTTGGCACCGTAGAAACTGCTTTAACCAGCAGCAACCCATATATTGTTCGTGCTGACGCTGCCCCTGCCTTGCCAGGCTTTGTGGTCAGTATTGTCAAAGGTATTCGTGATCTCGAGGGAGCCATTTCTAATGCTGCATTGCCGCAACTTAAAAGCAATCCATTTGAACGTGGTTTTGCTTATATGGGTATCACTGTTTTACTGACAGCTATTGCTTCGGCTTTACTGGCAGATACTCGTAGTCAAACGCTGGTTAAACCCGGCAGAAAGGCGGCGTAAATGGCAGGCTATAGTGCAGATCAAGCGCCAACCAGCCGCGATAAGGGATTTGACGCTGGCTTAGATGGTATCCACAAAGCTGTGGTATCTGTAGATAAAGCCATTAATAAAGTCATTCCCGAAGAATTCAACCCATTTTATTATCTTGGTGGAATCACCAATTTGTTATGGGTTTTACTGGTGCCATCAGGTATTTTTCTTTGGTTTTATTACAAACCAACCACAGCTGAGGCTTTCTCGAGCGTGGATTACTTAACTGCTCAGGTGTTCTTTGGTGGTGTGATTCGTGGTATTCACCGTTACGCAGGTAATGGCATGATTTTGATGGCGATACTGCATATGTTACGGAATTTCTTTACTGACCGTTACCGAGGCTTCCGTGATATTCCTTGGGTTTCGGGTGTTATCTTGTTATTCCTAACAGGCTTTATCGGTTTAACTGGTTACTTACTGGTCTGGGATCAACGCGCCTTAGTAATTACCGACGCTTTGGTACAAATCCTCAAAAGCCTTGACTTGGTGATTGCTGGACTGGGCACTTGGTTTGCCCAAGCCTTGATTGGTGGCGACGAACCCAATAACCTAACCTTAGCCCGCATGTTATTTTTACACGTTGGACCAGCAGTTATGGTTTTCTTTTTCTTGTGGGTGCATTACTTGCGTTTGCACCGACCAAAAATCTGGCCTCCAATGTTTGTAACCTTACTAACTATCGGTGCAGTGTTATTAGCCGCTGGTCTTGCTCCACTCGAGAAAACCTTACCAGCCACGCAGCCCTTTGTTGAAGGTCAAACCGCATTGGTTTACGATATTTTCTACTTGTTACCTGTATTGGCACTCTCGAGTCTGAGTGCTCCTGCTGTGATGGCAATTTTGCTGGCATTGTTTGCTGTGATGTTTATTCTGCCTTGGCTACCAGCTAAAAAGCACCGTTACATCAATGTGGCAACGGTTACCCCAGAAAACTGCACTGGTTGCCAACTTTGCGCCATAGATTGCCCTTTCGATGCCATTATTATGGTTCAAGGCTCAAACCCGAATCCGCGTTATAGCGAATTAGCTGTGGTCAACGATGACAAATGTGCTGAGTGTGGAATTTGTGTTGGCGCTTGCCCTTTCCATGCAATTAACCTTCCTTTGATGGATGAATACGCGATACGCGATAAGGTGGTGGCATTACTTAAATGACAAGCACATCTGATACAACTCAACCCAATGTCCTAGCCCAAAATGGCAAACCAAAAATCCTTGGTTTCTTATGCGAATGGAGCTTAGGACGCACCGATCATATCCACGAAGATGGCACAGTCAAAGGTATGGAGCACATCAAAACCATTAAAATTCCATGCAGTGGTTTTGTTAAAACCGAATGGGTGACAGTTGCTTTTGAAAATGGCGCACAAGGCGTTTTTATTCTTGGATGTCCACTAGGCGATTGCCATTTTAATGAAGGCAACTTCATTATTAACGGACGACTCGAGCAACACGTTGGACGTTTAGTCAACCGTAAAATTGTGGACGATTCAGGTCGGGTTGCCGAACTGTACTTAGGCGCAACGGGTAACAACGATTTCTTTGGTCAACTCGAAGATTTTACTAAGTACATTGAAGCCTTGCCGCCATTGGTGGTGGCTGCTAAAAAACCACGCGCTGCTGCCGCGAAAAAGGAGTAAGCCATGAGCGATATTTCTTTAGAAGCCCGAACCCAAGAAGGCAAGATTCTCGAGTCTAATGGTGAATCTGGTTTAACGGTACGCCCGGAACTCGAGCAGGTCGCCACAGTTGAAAAAGATGCTCGAGGTATTGGTTATGTGATGAATTGGATTAGTCTGATTGTCTTGTTTGTTGTTTCAATGGCAATTATTGCTTGGTTCGGTCCGTTCAGTGAAGTGTGATTTGATACACAAATCCGCTACTTAACAGCATATTTTGTGAAAAAACTCATATTAATACCGTAGAATCATGGTCTATCAGGGGCGACTCCAACCGAGCCGCCCCTCGAGTCTTCGCATCGGAGAAGCCATGTGTGCCCAACTGAGTATCCAAGCTGTAGAACCCGCGAACGGAATTAGTCATATCCAACTTATTGCCAGCACAGCCCAAATTCTTTTAGAACGCGCCCATTGGAACGGTATACCTGTTTGGGTTAAGCGTGTTAAACCAACATTGCTTAGCAACATAGAAATTCTTGAACGTTTCGACCGTGAAGGCGATGTTCTCGAGCGTTTAGATCACCCCAATATTCCGCGTTTAGTGCATCGTGACCGTGGCATTCTGATGCGTGAATACATCGAAGGTAATTCCTTGCATCATTACCTCGAGCACACCAATATTGATTATGCCAGCACCTTACATATTGCTAAAGGTGTCTTATCAGCATTGGTGCATTCGCATGTCCGCGAAATTCTGCATTTAGATGTTAAACCTTCTAATGTTTTACTGAGCGCAAACCGCCGTGTGCATCTGATTGATTTTGGTTCAGCTAAGGATTTAACCGTTGAAAGTATCACCCAAGCTGATGTCCGATTAGGCACACCACATTACATGGCACCAGAACAATACCAAGGTATCCGAGACGATCAACGCAGCGATGTCTACAGTGTTGGGGCTTTACTCTACGAATGCTTAATGGGAAAACCATTGCATAAAGACCCATTCGCTTGGTTAGCCGGACGCGGACAATTACCCACCGACCTACCCAACCATCAAGGTTTAGCCAAAATTATTCTTAAAGCCGTGCAACGCAACCCAGAAGACCGTTATGCAGAAGCCTTAGATATGCTCGAGGCACTTGAAGGTTTATACTTTTAAAGTCGCCAAACAACAATCTCGAGATCAGGTTCATTCCAGCTTTGCAACACTACCTCAAGCAGAACAATTTGCCGAGGTGAATACCAAGCTTGTGAATTTTTATTAACCACCAAGCCATTACCAATATAAGCCGCTGCATGAACCATTTTTTGTTGGTCGAGCCAAACCAGCACATCGGATTTCTCGAGTGGTACACGAAATACTGCCCTTTTATAGCCTTTACGCTCGAGTTCGCGTTGCAATGTTTCTGGTTGTAACCACAAAGTTTTTAGACGCTCAGCTCGAGTTGGGTTTTGCTCAATCGCACTGAGGGCAGCAGCAAAACAATTAGCACCACTATTGGCAAACCATTGACCACTAAAACCTTCCAAAGCATCTTGTGTCACATACCATTCAAGCCAAGCGACTCGCTGTGCAGGTGTTAAAGACCACCACGCATCAAAACGCAAAACAAAAAAATCTGCACTGGCATCTCGAGTTAAAAACCGATCAGGAACAGCACACTGCCGAGCGACCTCAAGCGGAAATACTAAGCCCCGATTTGCTTTGACTTGTGCAGCATTGAGTTGTTGCTGAACAACCAAATCAAGACCAGCGAACTCTACTGACGATAATAAACCCACCCAATCACCCTTAGCCTGCCAAGGCAAAAACGCATCGGAAAACTCAAGCGGTTGCGAACGCAACCACGCATTAAACTCGGCTCGAGATAAAACCAAACCCTCGAATTCCGCAGCAGATTCTAAAAACACTGGCTCGAGATCAAAAACCATGTGCTGTTGCCAAACCTCGAGTACAGCATCGGAGAGTGGTACACCCAGTAATTGTCGCACACCCAGTTTTACCCGATGTTGATTGTCCCCGTCATCAGCCGCTATGCTTAGCGCCATGCAGCCATCAGATAGCAAAAAAATTGGTCCTTTGAATGTCCCAGCTAACATTGTTGCCTTAGGTTCATGGATGACTGGCAACTTTGTATTTGCGTTCTTTGTTTACTGGACAGCCGATTCATTCTTTCCTGGCACTGAATTAACACCCACAGCGATGCTTTGGAAACTTGGTACAGCAGGTATTAGTTTTCTGATTGGGCTTTGGCTGATGCACATCAACCACGATTGAACTCATAAAAAGATAAGACTCGAGCTACGATAAATTCGTAGCTCGAGTCTTAATTTAACGCAAGTTCAGGTTAAAGTTATTTCCGAAACTGAACGCAAAAATTTAGCTCAATATATTGAAACAGGGAGGGTACAAGCGCGAGTAGCCTGTCAGGTGCTATCTTACGAGCAAGAAGACCCTCCCCTACATGAAAATCATGGTTTTGACTTTGTAGGGCGCAACCCTTGTAGTCGCCTTGCCCTTATCCCGAACTGACGTTAATTTATGCTCCTTGAAAGATCAATATGCAGGAAAATGACAAGGGTTTACCGAAAAATTATACTAGGGCAAAGTTAAACCACTCCAGAAAGCTGAATCTCGAGGGTTCTGAATTAAATCCCTGAGTGCTTCGGGTTGTAAATTCCATTTTGCCAAATCAGTTATATCCGCCCAGAAAAACTCGAGATGGGCTTCTTTGGATTGCAAATTGGTTTGGTTGATACTGGCTGCAAACAAATGATTGATTTCAAAATGCACTGTTTGATCAATTTCTAAACACGCTTCAACTACACCAAGGTAACGCCCAACAACCGCAACACAACCTAATTCTTCCTCGATTTCTCGAGCAATAGCAACAGGCACAGATTCCCCTATTTCGACATGACCACCTGGTAAAAACGTATGTGTTGCACCTTTAGCTCGAGCCAACAAAACTTTATTGTCCAAGCAAACTACAGCCCGTCCAAGCAGATGAAAACGCTGATTCATGAATTACAGTCTAACAACATTGCTGATTCTCGAGTAAACCTGCTGCTAATACCAAAAAAGACGTAACAAAACACTTTAAAGTATCAATAATCTGCACTTGCAGCCAAACTAAACATTACAACCAACGTTTTCCAATAGCAACAAATACAGCCGTCAGCCCAGCCAATAAACCACCTGCACTAAACACCCCATTCAAACCCCAAATAGCCACAATGGGTTGTGCCACAATTGGCGAAACAAATTGACCGAGAAAAATCGCGGTGGATAAGCCACCAAAAATTCTGCCTCGAGCTTCTGGAGGTGCTAAATTAGCAATCCAAGAAGCAAAATTGGGACTGAGCAGCCCGCCACCAACCCCGGAAATAACCATACCGAGTAACACCACAGGCAAATTCGTTGCCACACCAAACAGCAACCAACCAGCGCCTAACAACGAAAAACCAATTACAGCAATCGAGCGTTCTGGCAAACGCCGACGCAAATTCGAGTACTGCAAAGCCGTTAATGCTCCTGCCAAGGTAAACACAGCCACCACATAACCTGTCACACTGGGTTGCAAGCCAATCACATTTTGTAACAAAAAAGGCATCTGGGTTGGTCCAAGATAAAACACCAACATTTGCACAAATGCCAACGCATACAAAACCCACATCAAACGCGGAAGGCTGCTTTGCTTGTTTGGCAATGTTTGAACTCGAGGTGGTTCAAATAACGATAGCCATGCAAACGGCAAAATCAGCAGTGCCGCAAAATAAACAGCGAATGGAACATGCCAACCAATATCGGCAAGCACACCACCAAGTGGCAAAAAAACTACACCACCGAAACTGGTAAAAGCACTTTGCAAACTAATAAATCGCCCTCGAGCCTCACCAACAAAGTAATCGGCAACCAACGCACTCGACGCCGTCATGATACTCGAGACAGCAATACCAAGCAGCACCCGTCCAAACAACAAGGCAGGCAAAGTCTCGAGGTACAAACCACTGGTTCCAGCGATCACATACAAAAGTAAACCTGCTATCAGTAATGGTTTACGTCCAACACGATCGGCAATCAAACCCGCAATTGGTGAAAACACTGCCACGGCTAAGGCGACAATCGTTAACACCAAACGAACCAATAATCCCGCGTCTGGCACAGCCGCAAAATGCACCTGCATTTTAGGTAAACCTGGCGCAATGGTTGCACCTGCCATGATGGTCAGCGTTGCCACCAATAACAGAGTAGCTCGTAAAATAGGATTTTCGGTTTGACGATTAAGCACGCGGGAGTCTACGCTGCCAGCAGCAAAAACCGATGTCAGATGGCTTACAGATCAGTTGCCACCACGTTACGCTCGAGAATCGCCGCCACCAAAGCACCTATCACCAAACCCCAAAACGCGCTGCCAAGTCCTAAAAATTCTGCACCCGAAGACGTAATAAGCAAAGCAAAAACACTCGAGTCGCGGCGCGAGGATTGCTTAAATGCTCCCTCGAGACACCCTGCAATCGTGCCAGACAGCGCTAAACCTGCCATACCAGCCACCAACGGTTTGGGCAGCGCCAAGAACAACGCTACAATGGTTGTACCAAATAAACCCAGCACGATCTTTAAAGCCCCAGCCACAATCCCCGCACCATACCGTTTACTCGAGTCTGGATGTGCCTCTGGGCTGTTAGCAAGGGCAGCCGTTATAGCAGCTAACGTTAAACCATGACAAAGCATTGGCGCAAATAATGCACTGAGTAGCCCAGTACTGACCAATGCACCCTTGGTTGGCGGCTCATACCCAAAAGACCGCATCACTGCTAAGCCAGGGGCATTCTGCGAAGCCAATGCCAAAGCGGTTAACGGAATCCCCAAGCCCACCAAAGCCTCGAGATGAAACGTTGGCATAATCAGCATAGGTTGCGCCAACGATAACTCCACACCACCAAGACTAAACTTACCAAACAACGCCGCACTCGAGAAACCCATCAGTAAAGCCCAGCCCATCGGCACCCGAGATTTCAAAAACTTAGACAGCAAAAACGCTGCAATCATCAAAACCACCAGCACAGGCTCGAGGGTAGCCGCTGTAAATAATCCCAAACCGAATTTGAATAAAGCCCCTGCCAGCACCGCCAAAGCCACATTTTGCGGCACCAGTTTCATCAGTTTATCAAACCAACCCAATGCACCCAACAACGCAATGACCACACCAGAAACAATGTAAACACCAACGGCATCAGAAATCGGGTACTTACCAAGACTCGAGGCAAGCAACGCCAATCCTGGGGTGCTCCAGGCAGTCAAGACAGGTTGTTTATACCACCACGACAAAACCAGCGATAAAACACCACTGCCAACGGTGATAGACCAGACCCATGAACTTAACTCAGCACTCGAGAGCTTAGCTTTATCGGCAACATCAAAAGTTAACACCAGCGAACCCGTAAAACCAACAATCACAATCAGAATACCAGCCAGCACTGTGCTGGTGGTGATACTCTCCTGCACTCGAGTCATAATTTCCTTTCTGTGACAACCAAAGCAACCCCAATCATGGTTAAGAACAAACCCAGAATTGCCAGAACACCAAGTTGCTCGCCAAAAAGCACATAGGCTTCTATGGCAGTAAACGGTGGCACCAAATAAAACAAACTCGAGACTTGGGTGGCGCTGTTATGCCGAATCAGCCAAAGCAGCAATAAAATTGCCCCTAAAGAAATAACTAAAATAAACCACAGCATTGTCCAAAGCAGCGTGGCATTCCAAACAATACGGCGTTGCTCGAAAGCAAACGCTGCCATAACAAACACCAGACTGGAAGCAGCATATTGCACCGCAGTACCCGTTAACAACGGAATACCTTGAGCAAATTTCTTTTGATAAATCGTACCTGCTGTACTCGAGAACAAAGCAACAAAAGCAGCCACCACACCCCCAAAGGCAATTGTTTGCCCAAGCAAATTCGATGATTTCTCGAGGATCGCTAAAGCAACACCCACAAAGCCCAAACCCAAACCAAGCCACTGCCGACTCGAGACTTTTTCGCGCAACAAAAACGCAGCAACACTAGAGGTTAGCACTGGTTGCAAATTGACAATAATTGCACTTAGACCCGCTGGCACGCCAAGTTTGATACCAGTAAATACCCCACCTAAATACCCAGCATGCAACAGCAATCCAGCCACACTGGCATGTTGCCACTCGAGACCTTGCAACCAACGCTGTTGCAAAACTGTTGCCAAAACAGCCAGTAAAACCATCGCAATCGATAAACGAATGGCTAAAAAAGTAAACGGTTCAATAAACGGCAAGCCAAACTTTGCACCAATGTACCCAGTGCTCCATAACAACACGAAAACAAACGGCGCAAAACGCAACACTATGGCTTTCACGATTTTGCCCAACGCGCCAAAGCTCGAGTCCAATGTGCCTCGAGTTCTCGTTTTGCCACTTCTAAATTGTTTTTCTCGAGCGCTGCAATTATTTTTTGGTGCTCAGCAACACTTTTTGCCGCTGCTTTACCACCGCGCCAATAATGAATCTCGAGGCGAATGTGATTGGTTTTTAGATTCGCAATAATGCCCAATAACTCGGAATTCTGACAACGCCGAGTCCATAAATTATGCAACGCTGTATCCTCGAGCGCAGCGGCTTTAGCACTCCCCTGCTCGAGATGCAATTGCACAGCTTTGTTACGTGTTTTCATTTCCAAAAAATCTGCAACCATAAGCGAAGCAAAACCCAGTTCTAATGCCAGCGGCTCGAGCAAACGCAAAATTGGATACACCCGAGCTGCCAAACTCGCATCCACACCAGCCACTCGAGTCCAGGCATTAACCTTCGTTTCGACCAAACCTTCATCCTCGAGCCGTCGTAGTGCCTCACGAACAGGCGTGCGACTGACCCCAAGCTGCACTGCTAAATCGGCATCACGTAATTTCTCAAGTGGCTCGAGTGTGCCGTACACAATCCAATCTTTGATCGTGCTGTACACATCCTCGCGGAAAAGACGTTTCTCGAGCGGCAGAGAATCTGGAATTGGCATAAAAGTAGTATATCAGATATTACACTGCTCTCAAGTCTGAACCTCTACTATGTTCCTCAAGTTCTAAGCCTAGTAACCCAGTATCTCGAGAATTTTGTCTAATTCAGCAACCCAATTTTTGCATCACCCAAAGATTTGATATCAAACCAACCCAGCCAGAACCTCTGCCAAACGTTCATAATCACTGATTTGGTTATACACCTGTGCTGCCAGACGGGTATACAAACGCCCACGAACCTCGAGAATCGGCACTTCGATTTTGTGTTGATACAAAAGCAGGTGCTGCAACTTAAACGCATCTTCGGCACTCGAGCCAACCGAGATGGGCAACGGCACAGTTGCCATGCAACTGGTCATGGATTTCGGTACGGCATACCGTGTACCAAGGCGACTGGCAACCAAATGGGCTACCTCCCAAACCAGTTCGTGGTTGTGCTGGCGCATAGCTTGTTCGTTCAACATGCCCATAAACTCGAGCGCCGCAGGTGCGGCTAAAAAAGCCGTTGGGTCTTTGGTGCCTAGCAAATCAAATTCTTGAGTAAACCCTTTGTCTAGCCCCCAAGAAATCACGGTGGGGTGCAAATCAACTTGGCGTTCCTTGGCTACCCAAAGAATAGCGCAACTGCGTGGTGCGAACGCCCATTTATGCAAGTTGCCAACATACCAATCCACACCTAGTTCGGCAATGTTCAATGCCAAAGCACCTGGTGCGTGCGCCCCATCGATCAAAACAGGTACGCCTTTGGCATGGCACATCGCAGCGATTTCCCGCACAGGTAAAACCAATGCGGTACTCGCTGTAATATGATCCAGCACAACAATTTTGGTGCGACTCGAGATCGCAGCCGCAAAGCTCGCAATCACTGCTTCTGAGCTGGTATCTGGGAATGGTGGTTCGAGCCGCACCACTCGAGCTTGGGATTGTCTGGCAACGTATTCGGCGGTATTACTCACCGCCCCATATGCCAAATCGGAAATCACAATTTCGTCATCTTTGGCAAAAGAGAGCGAGCGCATGACAGCATTGATTCCTGTGGTGGCATTATCCACAAACACAAGGTCATCGCCTTGCACACCAAAAAAAGCGGCGACCAGATCTGCCGCCCGACGCACACGTGGTACGTGAGCAGGTGGTGTACGACTATGATGCTCGAGTTCACGCAACATAAAACGAGCCGGTTGGCGCTCGATTTCATCACGCAATTGTTGTTGCACATGCATAACCGCGTTCGGTGTGACCCCAACAGTTCCGTGGTTGAGGTACAAAATTTCAGGGTCGAGCGACCAATGCTCGAGCATGGCGTGTCCAAATTGATGATTCATGATTGACTCCTCAAGGTTTATCCCAAACACAGGCTGACCAAGAGAATATCACTCACAACCAATCAGGTACTTACGAGCGGCGCAAGAACCAAGTTAAACCCAAAGCTAAAACCCCAACCAGTCCTGCCACCAACACCATGATATTGCGAACAAACTCGAGGGTTTTCCATTGCAACGGATAGATATTCTTCTCGAGTAAATACGTTTCGGAAACCATTTTTGCCCCATCTGGACTTGTACCTGCAACAAAAGCTTGTTCATCAAAAATCAGTAAGCGTTGCGGCGAACCAATCGGCGTACCCGCTTCGCCGAGTAGCGCAGCTAAATCGGCTGGGTGCGGGTCTATGCGTTGCACATTGACTGCTCGAGATTCAAACCAAGCCCCAAAACCCAATGCCAGCACCACAGTGATACTGGCAAGGATAGCAACCACTCGAGCCGATTTAAGCCAAAAGGGCTTTTTCATTGATTACTGGCAAAAACATTCAGTGTCACAGTTGGAGTTTGCGACACAGCAGGCGAGCTGATCTTAACCCCGAAATCTGGCAGGTTAATTTGGAATCGGGTACGAAGATTAACCACATCGCCTTGCAAACCAAGTTCCTTTGTGGCAGCACTCGCCTCGAGTAAACGCAAGGTCGCAGGAATAGTTAAAACAATGGTTTTGCCGCTCATGCTCATACGCCCCACTATTTCGTAATCATCACCGCTTTTATGGGTCACTTTAGTGGTTTCAAAACGAATCTGAGGATGCTGATTAAAGTTCATGTACTTATCGCTTTTCATGTTGCTATCACGCCCACCAATACCCGTGGTGATGCTTAACGCATCCACAGTGATGCTACCACTACCTGTTTTCGCACCAGCATCAAAACGAATTTCACCCGTTACCTTACTGGTACGCCCAGTGAAATTCTCAACACTGGTATTGTTTTCCACTGTCGCAAGGTTGCGAGTACCGCCAACCTTAAAAGTTTGTGTGGCTGCTAACACCGAACCCAGCAACAACGCACCAAAAACCAAAGCCAAAGTTGTTTTCATAAAACCTCCAAACAAATACGTATAGCGATTAACTCGAGCGGATCAATTGAAAGCAGACAAGGAAAAGTTGTGCAACGAGGTTTCTCGAGAATCAATAGCTTTACTTTTCCAAATTAACACTATTATTTTGAGTGAACTCAAAATAATTTACAGCAAGGTACAACCTAGTTGGCGTGTCACTCAATGAACATTCAGCATGTAGCCCCAAAGCAAATCTCACGTTTTTCACAAGAAAATAAAACATATCTCAGCTGATCTGAACGCACAAAACCATTCAGCAAATCCCTAAAGAGCATAAAATCCTCAGTCCGTGAATCTTGATAATACTGGTGATGCTCAGCGATATTGACACTATGCTCGTCTTGAGGTGATGCGTTTTTGCTACAATCAACAAACAACCCCAGGCTCGAGACAAAGCCGTGAGACTCGAGAAAATTTTGGAATTTCGGTGCAGTAAAATTGGAGCCGAAAAGCGACTAATGGCATATCATAAGTGCAATCGAATCAACTCAACAGCTAGCACTTAGTCGTTGAATGCGAAACGTGTACCTGTAACATTAAGCAGTTAGTCATTATTTTGTTTTGGTTCGACAAGAATTATATCTTCTGCATTTGAGTCGCTCGCTACAAAAAGCTCAGGAGTATCTTCTTCTGGTATTCCTTCAAGTGCGAGGGCAGCTTTTGCTTGCGAAAATGCTTGACTCAAATGTTTTCCAAATCCAATGGCAGAATAAAATTGTGCCGCAAAAATTCGGGCTGCCTCATCTCCAATAGCTGTACTCATCCCAATTGCAGCACGAACCGATTTCACACAAAGCTCTGCCTGATCTCGAGAAAAGCAAGTATTGAAATACACCAGCTGAACATTTGAACCAGCTGCAATGGTTTGGACTATTGCCTCTTTGGAGACAAGTTTTGCATTGCCCATTTCATCTTGGAAAACTATCTCGTTATTTGGAGACCCATGTCCACTAAAATGAACAATACTAGGATTACACTCATTGATTGCTTGTAAAACGTCTAAGGGTCGAACTGCCCAACGTGATTCAAGCACAACAGAATCTCGATGTTCTGATTTCCTAATCATCTCCCCAATAGCTCGAACTTCTTCATCGAGTCGCAGATTATTTTGGTCTATCGGGTTAGATGCCAGAAAAAGCACAGTAATTTTTTTCTTGGGTTGCACAAGTTGGCGAATTGCTAAATTTGCCGTGTTGTGCATTCTTTGGTGATTTGCTAGTTTCACATTTATTGTTCTGAGATTATTTTGTTGTTGAGAATCACGATTTTTTCGTTCACGCTCTGCACGCTCAGCTTCATTTTGTTTAGCTCGAGCAAGCTTTTCTTCTGCTCGAGCTAAATCTTGATGTTCGCGAGCAATTCTTGATTCATAATCTGCAACAGACTGTTCATAACGTACTGCATCATTTTCGTATCGCGCAGCATTCGTTAAATATGATTTAACTGAAGATAAATTTGAACTACGAGAAGCCGATTGTTTCTCGGAAACAGCCCTTTTTCGGGCATCTGCCACGCGGGAGGCTTCACCGGCTTTATCTTTTTGGAGTGAGGTTATTTTTTCTCTATGTCGTTGAACATCACGTTGAAGGCTATCCGTAAACATCTTGTGTATCTCCTGTCTGGCAAATTCTGCGACCATGCACTTATAGTCGATTCAGTGTATGTCTAAATTGCTATTCTGTCTACTGCGTATTTTGGCTTACTATTCTTTCGGAATTTTAGTTAAAGTCTTTCAGATCGCAAGAATTAGGAAACTCGAGGTTAATCACACCATCCTCGAGTTTCTTTTTGAAATTATGCAGCAATTAAACAATTTTGCAAAGCAAAAACACGCTTACCATTTCCATTTCAAAACTCAAACCATTCGCCAAATTTCATTAGCATTCGCATATCGCCAGAAACGCGTAGCTTGCCAGTCATCATGACTCAAGTCCCAACTAACCTGCCCTCGAGTCCTTTTTCAAAAATCAACAAAATCGCTTTTTCTTACAAACGGTCAAGCCGTCTGCAACATCAAACAACCGTATCATTTTCTGGCTACTGACTTTCACGTCTCGAGAATTCGTTGTTCTATTTCGGTTGCACCTGTCTCGAGAACCCATGTTTCAAAATTTGTAAACTGCGCTTTGAATTGCGTGATGAACGCACCTAAAGCTTTCCCCTCGAGTTCTGGTCGTAAACGCATAACCAACTGCCCACTAAATTTTTCGGCAAAGGCTATGGCTTGTTGCTCGAGGCTTTGCTGTTGTTTTATTTGCTCAAGCAGCTTACTTTCTGGGAAAGCATTTGCAATAAACTCGATGTATGCGTGTCGCTCGAGGAAATCTACGCGCTTTTGAATGTTATTTTGCACCAAGAAATCATGAAATCGTTGCATAGTCGGGCGCGTCTCGAGACGTTTCTCGAGCTTGATGATGCTTTCATCAAAATAAGGTGCAACACTAAAGTACTTACTTTCAATCACCCAGTTAAACATTTGATCTAAGGTGTCAAAACCTTGTTGCCACGGGGTAGCATCTAACCCCAGAAACTCGAGAATCTGCTGCATATCGGTGCTGACTGGTAAATCTTGCTTGTAATGCTCGTTAGAGGCTCGGCGGTACATGTACGACAAACCGAACTCGCCGTATTTCAAGTTAAATCGGCGAAAAATTTTGCCAATAATATTGCCCAGATCATTAAAACTCATGTAATTGTACATTGGCTCGAGGTGCTGTGGTTCGACACTAAAAAAATCCACTTGCAATTCTTTGTAGACCGTACTAAACACATGCCCAACAATTCTGGTTTGGGTTATCCCAAGTTCTTTGGCAATTTCAAAACGCAAACTTTGCCAATCGGCTCGAGTAGACACCAGAATGTCCATATCCCCAAAATCGGGTTTAGACGCGTAAAAACGCGGAATACGAAAGCCAGTACCCAGTTTTTGCTCGAGGTACACTCGCAATTCGTTTTCGCGCTCGAGATACGCAGCCCGTGGCATTCTTGGTAAGTTAAAAAGGTTTCCACCCATGAAAAGCAGTTTACTCGAGCCTACCGATCAGCCACATGGTTAAAATAGCGTATGTACTACTTCTCCCACAGCCTCGAGATTCGCTTTCGGGACATCGACGCATTAGGGCATGTCAACAACGCCGTGTACTTATCCTACATCGAACAAACCCGAGCCAAATACCTCGAGGGTTTAGGTTTGCGCGGTTCGCATCCAACTACGATTTTAGTTGGCAACGAAATAGATTATCTTCGCCCAGTGTTGCTGCATGAAAGTCTCGAGGTGAAAATGCGTTGCACAGAGATTGGACGTAAAAGCCTCAAGTTTGAATACGAAATTCATGCCAACAACGAACTAGCCGCTCGAGCCAAAAGTACCCATGTTTGGTTTGATTTTGCAGCCAATACCAGTGTGCCTGTATCACCCGAAGCCATTGCCAAACTCGAGGCACTCGAACAAAAAAAGCTAGTCGCTAGAAGCTAGAAGCTGTTAAGCTATGGTATGTCTTATAAAAACCTGTTTTCGCTCGAGGGTAAAACCGCCGTAGTGGTTGGCGCAGCCAGTGGTATTGGTCAAGCAGCTGCCAAAGGACTGGCAGATTTTGGCGCAAAAGTCATTGTGGCAGACATGAATCTCGAGGGTGCAAATACCACCGCCCAAATGATTCGAGAGGCTGGTGGCACTGCCGAAGTTCGCATTGCCAATTTATCGGATGCCTCGAGTGTCACCGCGCTGTTTGATGGTTTAGAAAAAGTCGATGTGATGGTTTGCACCCCAGCTATCAATGTTCGCAAGCGTTTACTGGATTACACCGATGAAGAATTTGACAAAGTGGTTGGCTTAAACCTCAAAGGGAATTTTCGCTTACTGCGCGAAGCAGGACGCTTCATGAAAAACCAAGGCTCTGGCGGCAGCATCATTGTTTTCTCGAGCATCCGCAGTTTAGTGGTCGAACCCGGACAAGGCATTTATGCCGCCACCAAAGCAGGCGTACTGCAAATTGTCAAAACCTTAGCAGCCGAACTTGCCGAGTACGGCGTGCGCGTCAATGCAATTGGACCCGGTGTGGTCAATACGCCATTAACTGCACCAATCAAAGCCAATAAAGAATGGTACGAAGCGTACTCGAGAAAAAGTGCTTTGGGACGCTGGGCAGAGGTAGATGAAATGGTCGGACCTGTTATTTACCTCGCCAGTCAAGCCTCGAGTTTTGTGACTGGAACTATTCATTTTGTGGATGGTGGTTGGACTGCAATAGATGGACGATTTACCCCGCCTTTGTAAGGAAGGAAATGATGTTGAGCTGGCATGTTATGCCTAAAAATTGGTATTCTAGGGGCGATTTTTATCTGAAAAGTGCTTCAAATTGCTTCTTTCCAGATTTCAATATTCAGTATGAATTACTTTCATATTTTGAAACGGAAAAGATTAAAATTGATGATTACGATGGTGCATCTTTTTATGACACCGACCTAGACGAATTTGAAACTAAAATAAAAGCATCCTTTGCAGTTTTTTCAGATTATCCTGAATCTTGGAAAGTTCCTGCGTCTTTTTCAAAATTTAATCCAACAACTCAGAAACATGAAACGTTCCTTCATTTGTATACACTCGAGAAAAAAATTGTTATGGAATTATTCCAAAAAACTCTTGAAATGATCTCGGAAGCTCGAACAATAAATGCAGGAATTTATTTTTTGGGTGATTGACAAACTAAACTCACTTTGCATTTGGTGAAACGCCTGCTGAGTTTTTACGTGAACTCGAGATTGCAAAGAGCTTATAGTTAGCTGAAAAAGAAGTAGCTTTAAAAATTTCTCAGCTAAATTCAAACAGTCTCGAGGCATAATAAAGCATGGACATTGCTGCCCTCAAAAAAGAAGCGAAGTCAAAGAAAACCCCGCCACATCGTTTATCGGAATTAGCTCGATTTGTCGATGCTGGTGTGCAAACTGCTGTGGCAAATAATCCGAGCGCACCACCTGATGCCCTCGAGTATTTAGGCGGGCATGGCAAATTTATGATTCTCAAAGCTGTGGCAAAAAACCCGAGTGCGCCAAATGCAGTGCTCGAGCGTCTAGCGGTGCATAAGCAACTCAGTGTACGTGAGGCATTACTCGAGCATCCACAACTGCCACCAAAAGCACTCGAGGCTTTGGCACTTGATCTCGAGTTAAAAGGTTTTTACTTTGTAGCTAAGCAAAAACAAAACCTCGAGTTAGCACCAAAGGCTGTGGAGCGATTATTGCGAAGTTCTGATGTTGGTCGTCGGGCTGGTGTGGCAAGTTATTTGAAACTGAGCGCAGCTTGGTTACAGCAGTTATTGGCAGACCCCGAACCCGAAGTAAAAGCTTCTTTAACCCGCAATGATGCTGTGCCGCTGGCTGTACATGAAGATATTTTGTATCAGGCTGATGTTCCAACTCGAGGTTTAGCTATTTATCGTGGTGCTTGGACTTCAACACAACTCGAGCCTTTAGCAACGGATCCCAACCCTGTGATTCGTGCGGCGGTGGTCGGTAATCGGACATTACCACTAGAATTTCAGATTCAATTATCTCGAGATACTGATGTGCGAGTTCGCGCGAGTGTTGCCAAAAGACTTTCTTGGCTATCATTACCTAAAGAGATCGCTCAAGTCCTAACAAATGATCTCGAGCCGTGGGTTCGGGCTGGTGTTGCCACCAACACAGCCGATGCTCAACTGCTAAACACCCTTGCCCAAGATCAACATGTGACTGTGCGTTTTTGCGTAGCTTGCAATTGGAAAACACCGACTAAAACACTCGAGATATTAGCCAAGGATGCGGACGCAACTACTTTCAAATATCATCATGACCAATATGGCAAAAACGAAGAAATTATGCACTTAACTGTTTCTGCTCGAGCAACATGGCATTTACAGCAACGCAAAAACCCTAAAATTGCCGAGAGTTTTAGTCACCCAGATATTGACGAGATTTTTGCTGTGTAAATTCACTCGAGTAAATTGCGTAACCAGCGCTCTGGAGCGTTCAAAAAACTTTTCCAATCGCGCAGTAACTCGAGGTCTTGGCTGCTGCTTCCTCGGATGCCCCAAGCGCCAAACTCGAGAATACTGGCATTAGGTAACGATAACAGTATAGGCGAATGCGTGGCGCAAAGCACTTGTGCTCCTCGAGCCGCTAAGTTGTGCAATAAGCCCAGCAATGCTAATTGCGATTGAAAAGATAAAGCGGTTTCGGGTTCGTCGAGTAAGTAAAAGCCGCTCGAGTCAAAGTGTTCGTTAAGAATATGCAGTAATCGCTCGCCGTGCGAACGAGAAGTGTATCCACGTCCGTTGCGTTTGGCGCGAGTGGATTCTAAATCCGAAACCAATTCGGTCAGGGTGCTGGCTCGCAGGAAAAATCCTTCTGGCGAAGCTTCATTGGCAGTACTGAGTTTGGTGTTCCATGCCAACGGTGCATCCTCGAGCGAGAGTTCTGTGCCTGTGCGCCGAAGGTATGGTGTAGCAGCCCCGACGCGTTTATACCGCACGGCAATACTCTCAAGGACAGTGGTTTTGCCACTGCCATTCTCGCCAACAAAAAAAGTGATTGGACTCGAGAATCGCAAACCTCGAGCACGAATTTGTTCTACGGCTGGGATGTTGTACGGGTAAGCATTGGCTTGCCAAGGTTCGCCTTCGTATTGCAAAGCAAACAAGTGCAATTTCAAGGCAGAACCTCGAGTGGATTGAGTTTTTTGACAAAACCTGAGCGTTGTTTGACCAGTTCGCGTTCATCTTTAATGGCATCCACCCACATGTCCCGCGCACTGCGAAAAGACCAACCGAGTTCTCGCACAGCTTTATCAGCCACGTAATTAAGATGCACTCGTCCTGCGTCCACAATATCCCTCGAGAAAACCGCTGGCAGCCCAATAGCGCGTTGCACTGGCTCGAGTAGCATAAACATGGCTTTCATAACAGGTACGGGTAAGTACGCCCTAAATTTTGCGCCACCTGCTTGGGTTTGCCAAATCTCGAGCATATCGCGGCGTGTGTGGGTTTGACCACAAAGAAAATAAGTTTCGGCTTTGCCTTTTTCGACTACTAAGGCAATCCCTTCGACCAAATCGCGGATGTCTACAAGGGTTAAGAACACATCTGGCGACCAAGCCAGCGGCGGCAATAATCCTTGCACGTATAAACGCAATAAATACCCAAACACCGAGTGATCGTTGGTACCAATAACTGCACTTGGGCAGATAATCGAGAGTGGTGCGCCACTGCGTTGCAACTCGAGGGCAAAATTATGTGCCTCGGTTTTGCTGCGCTCGTAGGCTGTCAGAATTGGTGTGTTACGCATAAATGTTTCGTCTCGAGGGGTTGCGCCACTATCACCCAATGCCCAAATTGTTGAGATATGAATAATTTTTGCCACGTTTAATTCTCGAGCTAAGTTCAGCGTATTTTTCGTACCTTGCACATTCACTTCGGTCATACGGGCTTGCAAGGCAGCATCTGCGCCGAGTTCGTACAAACCCGCGTTGTGAATTACCACATCGGCTTGCTGCATTGGTTGGCGCATACTGGCAACTTCGAGCACATCGCCTTGAACCAGCGTTGCACCCATGCCAGCAATTTGCTTTGCTGGCACACTGTTCGGGTTTCGTACCAGCACCGACACAGCCCAACCTCGAGCAAGGAGCACCTTTGTCAGTGCCTGACCAATAAACCCAGTACCGCCAGTTAAAAACACACGCATGATGCTTAGTTTACCTCGGGACGATGATGATATTCGTCAAGAAAATCTTTGGACTTTCACGCAGTGCAAAAAACTTAGAAAATCCCTCGAGCCACAATCGAAGCCACTCGAGCTTCGCTGATTGCACCTTTGGCTAGTTCTTTACCACTCGAGTCGGTCAGGACTGGGATTTCAAAAGCATACAATGCCATGCTTGGCGCATCCTCGAGGATATTTATTTCTGTGAACTCGAGTTTAGCTTGTTGCAGCAGCGCTTTGGCTTTGTCGCATAAGCCACAACCAGGTTTGCTGTACAAAATAAATTTAGTCATGAGCCGCTGGTTGATGGCTGGTGGTACTGGGCACATGGTTATCGTGCACGCCTGCCATTAGCAAACCAAGTTTTTCTTCGGTGGCATCTTTTTGCAGCATCTCACCAACGATTTCGCCTTCGTACATGACCAAAATTCGATCCGATAAACTCATCACTTCGCCTAAATCAGCACTGACCAATAGCACCCCAAGCCCTTTGTCTCGAGCTTCCACAATGCTCTCATGAATAAATTCAATCGCTCCAATATCCACGCCTCTGGTTGGTTGTGAAGCCACCAAGATTTTCGGATCTCGAGTCATTTCCCTTGCCACAATGATTTTCTGGGCATTACCACCACTGTAACTTTTGGCTGGGTTTTCGATGCTCCGAGGACGCACATCAAACTCTTCGATTAACGCTCGAGCATTTTTTTCGATAGCATCAAATTTCAGTAAACCAAGCGCACCACAAAATTCATCGGTAAAATGATCGCCAAGAATCAAGTTTTCTTGTGTGCTGTACTCGACCACCAACCCGCGTTCGTTACGATCCTCGGGAATATGCGACACACCCGCCAAGCGCACCGCTCGAGCATCAGCATGGACTTTTTGTCCGCTGTACACAATCTCACCAGTGTACTGCTCTAACCCTGTAATCGCTTCAACCAATTGCGATTGCCCGTTACCTTCGACCCCTGCAATACCCACGATTTCGCCCGCATGAACCGTAAAAGTTACATTGTTGACTTTAGGACGTTCGCCTTTATGTCCAACCGTCACCGCTTTTAACTCGAGGGCAGCCCCAGCAGGTTTGGCTTCGGTTTTTTTGACTTGCAACACCACTTCGCGCCCAACCATCATATTGGCAATTTGGGGCGGGGTAATACCGGGGGTTGGCACTGTCCCAATCATTTTGCCATTTCTCATCACACTGATACGATCAGACACTTCGATGACTTCGCGCAGTTTATGGGAAATAAAAATTACGGCATTACCTGCGGCGGCGTACTCTTGTAAAAATTTAAACAATTCCTCGGTCTCGAGCGGTGTTAAGACCGCAGTTGGTTCATCCAGCACAAGGATATTACTTTCTCGGTACAGCATTTTTAGGATTTCAACTTTTTGCTGCAAACCCACAGGTAATTCCTCGATAATATCGTCTGGGGAAAGCTCGAAATTAAATTGTTTAATTAACTTAGCCACTTTAGCTCGAGCCGTTGTATAATCCACACTGAACTTCGAGCCTGGCTCGAGACCCAAAATAATGTTCTCGGTCACAGAAAGCGGTTCAAGCAGCATAAAATGCTGATGCACCATGCCAATACCAGCGTTAATCGCATCGTTCGGATTATGCAAAACCGTTTTTTTGCCATCAATGATAATTTCACCAGTATCAGGCGATTGCATGCCATACAAAATCTTCATCAGGGTGCTCTTACCAGCACCATTCTCACCGACCAACGCTTTGACTTCACCCCAACGCACATCAAACGACACATCGTCGTTTGCTAGTACCAAAGGAAATTGTTTACGAATACTTCGCATATCCACAGCGAGTTCGGCATTGTGCTTCATAAACCCATTCTTGCACTCGAGCCAAAAGAACGCAAATGCTCTTTAGCGTTTACGTTCAACTTCTAGTATGTACACCTGCCGAGGCTGCTCGAGCCGCTTGGTTTCACGTAAATTAACCACGCTATTCTCGAGCATCTGAGGATTTTTAGCTGTGGCTCTTAACCCCGCAATTAACGCAGCAAAAGACCTTGCCCACGGAATTTTCAAGTAAAACTTACCAAGTTTCCAATGCTCGAGAATCAGTAAATCCCCAGCGCCAATACTTTTTAATTCCACAAAACGAAACGCGTACTTCTCGAGGTGCGTCCCCTCAGAAGGTGCACCTCGAGTCGCCCCAGATTTGGTGTACGAACCAGCGCCAATCATTAAACGCACAAACTTATCCGTGACCAGAATCGCTGCCGCCCCAGCACTCGAGAATTCGCCAAGCGCATTAACCCCGTGGTAAATCGTGCCCACCCGATGAGCAAACCATAATTCGCTCGGCTCGAGATGCCACGCTACGTTATAGACCGTTGGTGGCATGGATTCATGTCCAAAAATAGTAAATTCGGCTTCGTTGACAGGAAAATCTGCATGACCTAAAAAAAATGCTGTGATACGCTCCGATAACACCTCATCTCGAGAGCGTTCAAACGAACCAACAGGTGGCAGCTTATCAAGCCTCACAATGCCATTCTAATCCCAATGGCGTATACCTTGACAGCATCCAAAGTCACAGGTAATTTATGGGTATGGTCAATGCACTTTCGCCATTTACAAGATTCGCGTAGAACCTCCCAAAACGGTTCTGCGCGTTCACTTCGGCTATTTTGCCGAAGTTTTTTATTATCTCAAACCACACAAGAGGAGCAAATTATGGTCAACGAAGCAAAACTCGAGATGGAAACAGCCTCGAGCTTACAAGGGTTACAAGAAATCAAAGTCAAGTACTTAGGCAAAAAAGGCTTACTGACCAACGAGTTAAAAACTCTTGGGAATCTCACACCCGAAGATCGAAAAATTCGCGGCGCAGCTCTCAACTTAGTCAAAACTGAACTCGAGGTTTTGTTTGACAACAAAGAAGCCGCCTTAAAAAACGCGGCACTCGAGGCAAAACTGGCGTCTGAAAGTTTAGACGTGACCTTACCCGGAACTGCCTTTCAAACAGGTGGATTCCACTTGCTGACCCGCATTATTGATGATTTAAGTACCATCTACAAAGGGCTTGGGTATCAAGTGGTACAAGGACAAGAAGTCGAAACTGAACTCTACAACTTCGATGCCCTGAACATCCCCAGTTGGCACCCCGCTCGAGACCTCTGGGATACCTTCTGGCTCACCGATGGCAGGTTACTACGCACTCACACCAGCCCCATGCAAGCACGATTCATGCAAACCTATGAACCACCATTTCGGATAGTCGTACCCGGCAAAACCTACCGCTTTGAAGCCGTAGATGCCACCCACGAAGCTATGTTCCACCAACTCGAGGGCTTAGCAGTTGGCAAAAACATCACCATGTCCGACCTCAAAGGCACACTCGAGGAAATGGCAAAAGGCTTATTTGGCGAAACCAGCAAAGTACGATTCCAACCCAGTTACTACCCATTCACCGAACCCAGCGCCGATTTTGCTGTCTACTGGGAAAACAAACGCACAGGACAAGCCAAATGGCTCGAGTTAGGCGGCAGCGGCATGGTACACCCAAGAGTCTTTGAAGAAGTCTGCAAACTCCGCAACGACGAAGTCTATGCTGGGCAACGCGGCTTTGCCTTTGGTTTAGGTATTGAGCGCGTGGCAATGATTAAGTACGGTGTACCAGATATTCGGTACTTTTTCCAGAATGATTTACGGGTGTTAAAGCAATTCAGGGGAGCACTCGAGTGAGAAACGTGGTGCAACTCCCCCCGCCGCAAGCGGCGACCCCCTCGAAAAAGAGGGGGTTAGGGAGTTTGGGATTGTGGTTTTGTTTCGTTCTCAATTTTTTGACAGACACTTTTAAAGTTATTTATGACTTCTTGGTTGGTAAAACGAATTACTTTCAAGCCAAAACTTTCGAGAAACGCGGTTCGTTCGGCATCTCGAGCCAAACCTTCTAGTCTTTTTCGAGGGGACCGCGGAGTGCGTAGGAGCTAAACCCATGAATCTAATTAAACCAAAACGCTTAAAACCTGGCGATATCCTCGCGGCGATTTCCTTGTCATGGGGTGGCGCTGGTTTATTACCCCATCGTTATGAAACTGGTGTGCGTCAAATCGAGGCTGCTTTTGATGTGCGTGTTATACCGACACGTCACGCTTTACGCGACCCTAGTTGGTTAGCTAAAAATCCTCAAGCTCGAGCCGATGATTTAATGGAGGCATTGTCTGACTCGAGTATTGCTGGAATTATTTCTAATATTGGTGGCGATGAGTCCATTCGGACTTTGCGACACATAAATTTAAGTGTGATTCGAGATAATCCAAAAGTATTTATGGGTTATTCGGACACAACCATCACCCATATGGCATTTTACAAAGCGGGAGTCAGTTCGTTTTATGGTCCAAGTATTTTATCTGGTTTTGCGGAAAACGGTGGACTGCATGATTACTTGAAGACAAGCGTTAAAAAAACACTGTTCTCGAGTGAACCCGTTGGACATATTCTCGAGAATAATGCTGGTTGGACAGTTGAACGTCTTGATTGGTTTGATCTTGATTTGCAATCCCAGAAACGCAAACTCGAGCCTTGCACGGGTTGGCAATGGATTCATGGTTCTGGTGTGGTTGAAGGGCGTTTGATTGGTGGCTGCTTCGAGGTTTTTGATTGGTTACGAGGGACTGAATTCATGCCTGATTTGCACGATTGGGATAATGCCATTTTGTTTCTCGAGACAAGTGAAGAAGCTCCACCTCCAGTTCTGCTGACGTATTTTCTTCGAGTACTGGCTGCTAACAGCATTCTTGGGCGAATTGGGGCAATTTTGCTCGGACGACCCGGTGGTCAATTAAATCCTAGTGATTTCGCCGAGTACAACAAAGCTATTTTAACCGTTGTGCGTGATGAAGAAAATCTCGAGATTCCAGTTATTACCCATATGGATTTTGGTCATACCGATCCGATGTTTGTATTGCCATATGGGTTATTAGCTCGAGTGGATGCAACCAATAAAACGCTTGAGTTTCTTGAATCGGCGGTCAGCGAATGACCATCCGCCCTGCTATACAATCCGACGCTCGAGCCATTGCTGAGATTCTGCGTAGTCTCGAGGTGAATTTATGATAATTAGACTTGCTTTAGAATCCGATATACAGGCTATTACCGAGTTGTTATTAAGTCTCACTGAGTACCCAAGTTTTCAAAAAATGGGTTTGGAAGCTGTTCGTGCTCGAGTTACCCAGAGTTTTGCGGCACATCATGAGCAACAAGTTATTTTTGTAGCTGAACTCGAGGGGCGTGTTGTTGGTTATACCGTTGTTTATTGGATGACTTTGTTATTTATGGCAACTGAGGGTTATATCTCCGAGTTATTTGTACATTTAGACGCTAGTGGTCAAGGTGTTGGCACAGCATTACTCGAGAAATTAAAGCAAGAAGCCATACTTCGAGGATGTAAGCGTTTAACTCTGATTAATTTGATGGATAAAGAGTCGTATCGAAGACAGTTTTATGCAAAGCAAGGTTGGACTGAACAAAAAAACACGGTGCGATTTGTACTTAATCTCGAGGGGAATTTATGAAGCCAAAGAAAGCTGTTTCTTTTGATCTTCTTGTCTCGAGTATTGTCGAAGTCGACTCAGAGCTACGTGTCCAAGCAGCTCGAGCTGTGAATGTGAGTTTGACTGTACGCAATTGGTTGATAGGTTTTTACATTGCCGAGTTTGAGTTGTCTGGTATGGATCGAGCGCAGTACGGTAAGAAGTTATTGGTGTTGCTGTCTGAACAATTGGAGCAATTGGGGTTAAGCAATGTTGCGCGTCAACAGTTGTACCGATATGTTCGGTTTTATCAAACGTATCCTTTGTTAATTCAATTTTCCGAAGGACAGATTGTGGGTACACTGTACCCACAATTAAACTCGAGTTCAGATAATTTGCTGCAATGTCTTTCTTATGGTCATTTTGAACGTCTGATCATGGCTGATTCGGATCAGCAACGCATTTTTTATGAACAACAATGTATCTATGGTCTTTGGTCTGTGCGTGAATTAAAACGACAAATGAGTAGCTTTCTTTTTGAACGTACTGTCACTACAACCAATCCGCAAAGAACTATTGATTCAGATTTAACAAGTACCAAACTCGAGATTCGAGACCCCTACATCTTCGAGTTTCTTGGTATTAAACCATCTGAAAGTGCGACTGAAACCGCAGTTGAACATGGTTTACTTGAGAAAATTCAGGACTTCATTCTCGAGCTTGGTCATGGTTTTTGTTTTGAAGCTCGACAGAAACGAATTTTAATTGGACATGATCATTTCTTTGTGGATTTAGTTTTTTATCACCGCATTTTAAAGTGCCATGTGCTGATTGAACTGAAAGTTGGTGATTTTACACATGAACACATTGGGCAATTGAATACGTATGTGACGTGGTATAAACGGCATATGATGAGTGAGGGGGATAATCCTCCGATTGGTGTTTTGTTGTGTAATCAAAAAAATCAAGCATTGGTCGAGTATGCCTTAGCAGGTTTGGACAATGATTTATTCGTCTCGAAATACCTACTCGAGTTACCGAGTAAAGAAATTATTCAGCGTTTCTTAGAAGAAGCGCTTCAGGAGAACTTATGAAAATTCCGTATTCTTGGCTGGTCGAACTATTACCTGACCTTCCTCAAACAATTGATAACAATCCGTATAATCTCGAGCCTATTCTGGCAATGCTTGGTACTGGTGTTGAGGAGATTGTGGCATTTCCTGCGCCTCCCAAGGGTGTAATTTTTGGTGTGGTACTCGAGTGTATTGCCATTCCCGAAACGCATTTGTACAAACTCCAAGTGGATGTTGGTCTCGAGTTGCCTAAGCAAGTTGTGACGGGCGCATCGAATGCCAAAGCTGGTGTTGGTGTGGCAGTTGCACCTCCTGGCACGACGATTCAGGGAAAATTGCTCGAGGAACGCGCAGTGCATGGCGAAATCTCGTGGGGTATGGCATGTAGTCCTAAGGAACTCGAGATTGGTGATTTTGGTGGTGGTTTGCTCGAGTTACCAGTCAGCAATGCAAAAGCTGGTACACCGCTCTCGAGTTTGTGGGCAGCCGATGATGTGTTAGATGTTGAAGTCACACCAAATCGGGCAGATGCACTTTCGGTGTTGGGTGTGGCTCGAGATTTAGCTGCAAAACTCAAACTCGAGTTAAAGCTGCCTTCGCTTGGTCTCGAGTCGGTACATGATGATCATTTCCCTGTACAGGTCGAGCTTGATCCAAATAAAGGCTGCGATCGTTTTGTGGCTCGAGCCATCAAAGGTGTGAAGAACCAACCCAGCCCTGCATGGTTGCAACGCCGTCTAAGCTTGTGTGGCATGCGTCCGATTTCGGCACTGGTGGATGCCAGTAATTATGTGATGCTCGAGCTTGGACAGCCAAGTGCCGCGTATGATGCCAGAGATTTACCTGAGAATAAAATTGTTGTGCGTGATGCGCTTGAAAGCGAGAAAGTGCTTGGCTTAGATGGTCTCGAGTACACATGTAGCCCCAAGGATTTACTGGTCACAACCCTTGTCAATGGGGAATCTCGAGTGGTTGGTATTGGCAGTATGCTCGGTGCGAAATACTCGAGTATTCAAAGCGATACAACCGATGTGATTCTCGAGGTAGCACATTGGAATCCTGTGCGGATGCGTTTAACAGGTCGGCGGTTAGATATTGCCACGGATGCTTTGTATCGTTATGAGCGTGGTGTTGATCCAAATTTGCCTGTGTGGGCTGCGAATCGGTATATGGAAATTGTACTCGAGGCTTGCGGCGGTAAGGTTCTCGAGGGGCATCGTGATGTTGGTGGTGAAAAACCTCGAAATGTGATTGAGCTTCGACCTGATTTTGTGAACGAATACCTTGGAACGCATTTTGATGTTGCCGAAATGAAAGGCGCACTCGAGCGACTTGGGTTTTTTGTACAAGATCAATCAGTCAACATATCGGAATCAGTGACTTCAAAAACCATTTTGGCAGATTCGATGATTTTACCAATTCGTGGTGAAAAACCTAATCCAGACTTATTGAATGAATTGGCATCCTTACAAGCTCGACTTCAATCAGAACTATCACAAATCTGGCGAGTTCACGCCCCAACATACCGTGTCAACATGGATATTCCCGAGGATTTAACTGAGGAGATTGCTCGAGTACTGGGGTACGATGCGATTCCTGAAACACTGCCAAATATGAAGGTCAACGATCTGACTCGTAGCACTTCGCAAGCCTACAACCGAACTCGAGAACTGAAAAACGCGCTTGTGGGTTTGGGTTTCCAAGAAATTGTTTCCTATAGTTTCACTAACCCTGAAGAAATGCGAATCATGAAACTCCCCGAGCCTGTGCTCGAGTTGCGGAACGCTCAGAGTTCGGAACGCACGCATCTTCGTCCTTGTTTAATTGGCAGTTTGCTGAACGCGGCAAAAACAAATTTGCATGCCAAAAATGTTTTGCTGTTCGAGGTTGGTCGGGTTTTCCCATTGGTGGATCTCGAGGAGGAACGGCTTGGTGCTTTGCTGATGGGTGATTTAGCTGCGAAGTCTTGGCAAGCAGGAATTGCTGGTGGTTTTTATAGCTTCAAAGGTCTGCTCGAGTCTATGGCGGCTAAATTAGGCGATGAATTAAAGGTGGTTCCGATAGAAAAGCACGTGGCGCAAAAGCCTGAGTGTTTGCATCCCGGTATTGCTGGAGCACTCGAGTATAACCAGCAATTCGTTGGCATCATTGGCGCGGTACATCCGAGTGTGACAGCTGCACTCGAGTTACCAAGTAACATTGTGATTGCTGAAATTCGTTTGCCGTTGCCGCCTCGAGCGTGGAGTTTTGCCGATCCGAGTCGTCAACCAGCTGCTATTCGGGATTTAGCAATTATTGCTCCGAAAAGCATTGCGTACTCGAGACTCGAGGAAATTACAAAAAACGCGGCTGGGAGTTACCTCGAGAGTGTGCAACCATTTGATGTCTTTGAATCTGAACGTATTGGTGTTGGTAAGCGCAGCACTGCCATTACCATGACTTGGCGAGCACAGGACAGAACGCTGAACGATGATGAGGTCGGGGCTGCTTTCCAAAATGTGATTACAGCCATGAAAAACGCGGGTCTCGAGATTCGAGATTCATAACCGTAGGGGTTGGGCTTCTTGATTCTGAACACGCACCTTTCGGGCAGAATCGCTTGCCTAACCCTATTTTGTTAAAGGCGAGGCATACCTCGCCTCTACGATTAAGTTCTGTCACAGAACATATATGGGAGAATCTGATGCGCCCTCGAGTTATTCTTTTTGATTTAGACGAAACGCTGCATGATCGTCGTGCCAGTGTCGAAGCGTTTATCCCAACACTGTATGGGTTTCTCGAGCCGTGGTTATCTCATGTCTCGCTCGAGGATTTTCGTGCGACTTTGCATCGTGTGGATTATGGCGGTTATGTACCTCGAGAGGTATTTATGCAGCGGCTGCTCGAGGCGTTTGATGCAAGAAATTTTGATGCGGTTGCACTAGCAAAATTTTGGCGTTCCGAATTTGCTAAGTTTGCTCAGCCTATGGCTGGGGCGTATGAATTGCTCGAGTTTTTGAAGTCAAAGGGCATTCAAACAGGCATTGTTTCTAATGGCACAGTGCAATTGCAACAAGCCAAAATTGATGCGCTGGGTTTGCAAGTGGATGTGGTGGTCATTTCTGAGGCTGTTGGTGTGAAAAAACCTGCGGCTAAACCGTTTCTCGAGGCGTTGCGTTTACTCGAAGTTCAGCCTTCCGAAACTTGGTTTGTTGGTGACCATCCTGTCAATGATATTCAGGGGGCAGTAGCTATTGGTATCAAAGCTTTTTGGCTCGAGCGAGAAACGGCTTGGTCTGGTAATGCACCGCATGTCAGACTCGAGCGATTACTAGATTTACAAAAGTTTCTCTAATTTTGTTGGTTCAAAACAAAAAAGACCGAAGTGAATGCTTCGGTCTTCTCAGTACCCGCTGGAATTGGGGATTCTAATCCCACCACTCGGGTTTTCGGGTTTTAGAAATTTTTTTCTAAAACTCGGTTGCAAACGCTAAGCGTTTACAGGGTTAGCCCCGACGGGCACCTCCACCAACTAATTTATTATGTAACAGCTGGATCACCTCCTTTTTGGTATGAAAAAAGTGTAGCACAAGTTGTGACTAAAAGTGTAAGACAACTTGCTAATGCGTGGCTAAGCAATCTGACTTAATCAAATTATCTGATAGCCTAGCGTATGATTCGCGCTGCTGTAACTGCTGATATTCCTTTTCTGGCTCGAGTCCATGTGCAATCGTGGCAGGAAACATACGCTGGTTTAATTCCCGAGGATGTCTTGTATAACATCATTACTACCGAGTCTCGAGAGTTGCAGTGGCAGCGGACATTAGCCAATCCTGCCATTACGGTCTTTGTGGCTGAAGTCGCGGGTAGTATTGTTGGTTTTTGTAGTTTGGCGGTGCGCGGACGGGAAGCCAATTTGTTTACGTTGTACTTGTTACAAGCACAGCAAGGATTAGGGTTAGGTAAGGCATTATGGGTAGCCGCACTCGAGTATGCTCGAGCACAAAAGGCGAAGGAGCTTTCCTTATGGGTTCTCGAGGGTAATCCAACTCGGGGGTTCTATCAGCATATGGGTGGGGTGCTTGATGATTCACGCACAGAAACCATTGGTGGTACGGATTTGCTCGAGGTTTCGTATTTGTTTGAACTTTAAGGTTCAATATCTGAAAACTTGGTAGACTGCGTACTCTTGAGCAGTAGGCTCGAGATTTCCCTTGAAAGGAGGGATGTTGAATGCTTTCAAATCAGGAAAAGGTGGCGTTAGCAATTTATGATTGTACACTGCGCGATGGTACGCAAGGCGAGGGCTTTAACCTCTCCTTGGAGGATAAACTCGAGATTGCTAAGGCGTTAGATCGTTTTGGGATGCACTACATCGAAGGTGGCTGGCCTGGTTCTAACCCTAAGGATGCACGTTTTTTTGAAGCCATGAAAAGTGTCAAACTCGAGCGGGCAAAATTGGCTGCCTTTAGTTTCACAAGGCAAAGCCATATTGTGCATTGCGAAGATGATGCGAATTTACGTTCGCTGACCGAAGCTGAAACCCCTGTCATTACCTTGGTGGCAAAAACTTGGGATAAACACGCCATTCATGCGTTAGGTGTAACCCTCGAGCAAAACTTAGCCATGATTCGGGATACAGTCAAGTATTACAAGAACCTTGGGCGCGAAGTGATTTTTGATGCTGAACTGGCTTTTTTGGGTTTTCGCCATAACCCCGCCTATGCCCTCGAGGTATTGCGAACAGCGGCTGGTGAAGGTGCAGATTGCTTAGTGCTATGCGATACCCTTGGCGATGTGATGCCCGAAGAAGTGACAAAATATGTGACCCAAAGCCTCGAGTTAGGTGTGCCCGTAGGAATCCATACCCATAACGATCTCGAGATGGCAGTAGCAAATGCGTTGGTGGCTGTACGCAGTGGTGCCACCCAAGTTCAAGGCACAGTCAATGGTGTTGGTGAACGCGTTGGCAATATGAACTTGATGACGTTTATTGGTTTGATGCAAGCCAAACTAGGAATAAATTGCGTGCCTGATTTAACAAAATTAACTGAACTCTCGAGGTTTGTAGATGCCAGAGCGAACCGTACTCCACAAAATAATCAAGCTTTGGTTGGCTCGAGTGCCTTTGCCCATAAAGGTGGAATGCACGCCAGCGCCGTTGCCAAAGACCCAAGTCTATACGAGCATATGCAGCCCGAGAGCATTGGTAATCATCGGCGTATTCTGATGTCCGATTTATCTGGACGAAGCAATTTAGTTGCCACTGCCAAACAATACGGTGTGGAATTAAGTGGCAAAGACCCAGCTGTTGCCCAAGCTGTGATTAAACTCAAAGAACTCGAGGATGAAGGTTTTACCTTTGAAGGCGCTGATGCCAGTGTTTTAATGCTGTTGCGTCAAGCCAAAGGCGAACCCGAATTTTTTAAGGTATCGGTTTTTAGAGCACAAATAGATAGTTTTGATGGTTTTGAAACCGAAGCCGAAGCCAGCGTGCAAGTCTTTGTAGGCGATACTCGAGAACATGCTGCTGCCTTAGGTGATGGACCTGTCAATGCGCTCGATAAGGCTTTACGTGTCGCCCTCGAGCGGCACTACCCAGCTTTACAAGATGTCGAATTACTCGATTACAAAATGCGGGTACTCGAGGGTTCGCAAGGCACAGCGGCTCGAGTGCGGGTACTCATTACCTTTGGTGATGGTCAGAGTCAATGGACAACGGTTGGGGCTGGAGTCAACAGCATCAAAGCCTCGTTTATTGCATTGTGCGATGGTTTATCGTTTAAGTTAGCTCGAGATGGTGTGCCAGCTCTTGAACCAGCACTTGCACAGGTATCGTAGCGGCAGTTAAAGCAGCCATAGGCTCGAGGTCGCGGCGGAGGACGGCTAAGGCTGTCCATGCCCTTTCATATGCAATCACAGCGCCAATTTGTCCAACTTCTCTGGTCTCGAGCAGCACAGGTGTACCAATTTCGACTGTTTGCCCTAATTGCACCCGTTGCAATGCGTAACGAGTATTCCCTCGAGCCTCGAGCCTCGCCATGATCTCCTGACCGATATAACAACCTTTTCTATAAGAAACAGCTGGTTCTAAACCACATTCTTGGGGCAAAAAACCAAGAAACGCATCCGAGTGAGCATCCGGTAAACCTGCCAGAATTCGGGTCAGCTCGAGATTGGGTAACGGCTCGCTTAATACTTGAGCATCTCGAGGCAGTAAAACATCAACACCATCTGTAAAACCACGATTCACAGGCATAACCACAGCATTTTCCAGACTCGAGGTCTCCCCTACCATGTGCCACAACTGCCAATCGGAACGTAACTCGAGTTGCACATCATCAAAAATAATATAGCGCTTCAAGCGTTCAAACAAAGCTTGTTCCAGACCAGCTCGGCAAAATACCAGTAAATCATCGGTACGACGCAAAACCCGAAGATCAAATTCAATCTGACCTCGAGCATTCAAAACCAATGCCCGACACGAACCCAGCACAGGCAAACCACGAATATCGTTAGTGGTTTGACCATGCAAAAACGCAATTCGATCAGAACCCGTTAAACGCAGCACAGCTAACTCGAGAGGCGAAGCCTGAATCATAAAAGCAGTTTACTGCGCTTAACTCGAGCAATTTGTCTTACAGAAAACTGGTGATTTTTAGTCCTCTATCGCTCGAGGTTGTGTATGACGCTTGGCATGAAACGCTTGCTAATTGGTGTTGTGTTATTGTTTCAGTCCTCTATCGCTCAAGGCTGTGAATGACGCTCCACAAATAACCACATCTAAAGTGCCTTGTCCTCGGTTTCAGTCCTCTATCGCTCGAGGTCGTGTATAACGCCAGCTCGAGTGATACAACTTGATGTACTGGATGGCAGCAGGTTTCAGTCCTCTATCGCTTGAGGCTGTGTATGACGCTACTCGAGAAAATCGCAGCTACAGGCGGTATTGCTGAGTTTCAGTCCTCTATCGCTCGAGGCAGTGTATGACGCCGAGAGTGCGGGGTTCCCAGCGTGTTACACGCCAAAGTTTCAGTCCTCTATCGCTCGAGGTTGTGTGTGACGCTCAGGATCAAGCAATAGAAGTCGCCCAAATTGTGTGGTTTCAGTCCTCTATCGCTCGAGGTTGTGTGTAACGCATCGTTCCAAATGGCATTGTTTTGTTTTTCTATTCAACTGTCAAGGATCACGCACCTCGCACCAGACGCGGTTTCATTGTACAACTTTTTTGGTTTCGCAAATCTATTGGGTTTTGCTAGGGCAAAGTCATTCTCGAGCCTTCAAAAACATTTGTACAAAACTTTGTCATTTGCATTCAAAGCATTGGTTTAATTACCACCATTTACGCCATTTGAAATACGCGCCAAACAAAGCAGCTGCTAATCCAAACATTGCCCAAGCAAAAGTGTACCCCCAAGGTTGCTCGAGTTCTGGCATAAATTTGTAATTCATTCCCCAGACACCTGCTAGAAAGGTTAGGGGTAAGAAGATACTGCTCATGGTGGTGAGGGTTTTCATCACTTCGTTCATACGGTTACTTTGTACGCTCAGGTGCACATCGAGTAAGCTCGAGAGGACATCTCGGCTCGAGTCTAATCCGTCGTAAATACGAGTTAAGTGGTCGCCTACATCGCGTAAGTACATGGCGGCATTGGGTTCTAAGGCTGTGACGTGTCTGGAGAATTGGGCGATGGCTTCGCGTGAACCGCTGACTAAACGCCGTGCCGAAATCATGGTGTGTTTAATGGCAAAGACTTCAGTAAAAAATTGACTGGTGTTGACCACTCGAGGTGAGAATACGCGTTCTTCGAGTTCGTCGGTGCGTAATTCGAGTTCGTCTAAGAAGGTAAAGAATGTATCTGCGCCTTTATCAAGTAAAGCGTAGAGTACGTCTACGACTTTGATGTTGCTGCGTTTTTCAAATTCGTTCCAAACACCTTCGAGGTACGTGACAGGTTCATTGCGAATGGTTAGTAATGTCTCGAGTTCAGGAAACCAGAAAATACTGATTCGTTCGGTGCGGTCGGTCACATCTTCAGGTTCGGCTAGGGTGCGAAATATCAGGAATAAATGCTCGTTATAGGCTTCAAATTTACTCCAATGCCCTATTTCTAAGGCATCTTCGAGGGCTAAGGCATTTAAGGTAAAATGGGTTTTAAGTTGCTCGAGGTCTGCTTTTGATGGTGTTTCAGCATCTATCCAAACCCGTTTTTGACGAATGCTTTGAATATCGTGACACTGCTCGAGGCATTTGATGCGAATGCCTGGATGCTCGAGCAGTTGGGGGTGTTTAGAAGTCATAAGTTTGGGAACTGTAGTGGTGTGCCTCACTCTAAATCTATCATTCTCCGCGAATAGCTTTGCCTATTTTACTAAGAAAACCTTCGGGTGGGGCGATAAATTCACCTGTTTCTTTGGCGTATTCCTCGAGTAATTCCCGAGCGCGTTTGCTGAGTTTTTTGGGAATTTCCACAGCAACTGTAACAATTAAATCGCCTTCACCTCGAGCTTGTAAACGTGGCATGCCTTTGTTGCGGATCCGAATGATGTCGTTGGGTTGTACACCAGCGGCTATTTCGAGACTATGCGCGCCATCTAAGGTTGGAATTTCAAGTTTTGTACCGATGGTTGCTTGGGCTAAACCAATATGGACTGTGTGGTGCAGGT
The DNA here is from genome assembly GCA_013298595.1 of Deinococcales bacterium. Lineage (GTDB taxonomy): Bacteria > Deinococcota > Deinococci > Deinococcales > JAAFIG01 > JAAFIG01. Next base: position 128,855 of record JAAFIG010000003.1, read on the forward strand.
CATCACCATCTCGAGTCAGGTGTGGGTGCGGCTCGAGTTCTAAAAAGACGTATAAATCGCCGCTTGGTCCGCCGAACATGCCTTGGTTGCCTTGTCCTGCGACGCGTAAACGATAACCACCATCTATGCCTTTGGGTAAGGTAACTGTGACTTTTTCGGGTTTGATGGTTCGTCCGCGTCCGTGGCATTGTTTGCATGGTTCAGGGTTGCTTTCGCCTGTGCCTTTACAAGTTGGGCAAGGCGCAGCTGTCATAAAGTTCCCTAGGATGGTGCGTTGCGTCTGACGAACTTGTCCTGCTCCACCACAAGTTTGACAAGTTTGTAAGCCTTTGCCGCCTGGTTCGGCTCGAGAACCATTGCATTTATCGCAAGCATTGAGTTTATCTATTTCAACTTCGATATCTGCACCACTACGGGCTTGCTCGAGATTGATTTTGACTTCGACTTGTAAATCTTCGCCTCTGGCTGCGCGTTTACCGCCGCTACGTCCTGCTCCTCGAGCTTGTCCGAAGACATCGCCACCACCAAAGACACTATTGAACAAGTCGAATAAATCGCCCATACCGCCAGCTCCAGCAAAGCCACCTTCGTAGCCGCCACCAACTTTACCAAATTGGTCGTATTGAGCGCGTTTTTCTGGGTCGGATAGCGCTCCGTAAGCTTCGTTGATGGATTTGAACTTTTCCTCGGCTTCTTTGTTACCAGGGTTTTTATCTGGATGGTATTTGAGTGCTAAAGCACGGTAGGCACGTTTAATTTCATCAGCATCGGCGCTTTTAGAAACGCCTAATAATTCGTAATAATCCATAATTTACTCTCGCGTTGCGGCGAACCTCTGCGCTAATCTTACACGACAACACTCAAGGTTTCTATTGGATTTGTGTCACGTCTGGCGATACACTGCTTTCGACATGCTCGAGTGGGGCTGGACGTTGTTTAATTAAACGTACCCGAGATGGTTTGACTTCATTGGATTGTCGCATGTGTTCACGGGCTTTAACAGCATCTCGCTCGAGGAACCAAACAGCTAAACCAAAATGCAGTAATTTCTTGCCTTTGAGTGGTGTTAATGTGGCAGCGGTACTGCGTACCACAGGTAGAGTAAAAACAAATTCGCGTTCGTTAGTAATCACACTAGGTAGTAACTCGGCAAACCAACCAGACTCGAGTAATTGTTCCATATCGGCACTGACATCGCGGTTTAGAATCGCTTCCAATGCGCCTGTAAACACACCATCGGCAAATAAGGCAGCAGCTGATAAGGTTTCTCGAGCCGAACGAGGCAATTCATCTAAGCGTTCGAGTACCGCTCGAGCGGCTGTTTCTGGCAATTTGGTTGAATCGGCTTGGAAATTGGGTTCAAGACTGGCTCGCCCTAATCGCTCGAGTAACCAAGGATTGCCTGCTGAAACTTCAAGCCAACGTTGAATTAAACTAACGGGTTGTGGACCACCTAGGCTTTCGAGTAAAGCTCGGGTTTCAATAAACCCTAACCCCGTTAAACGCAGTGTTTCTAGTCCAACTGCTGGGCTGCACCGATGATGCAAAATCAGGGTGGCTTTGCCACGCAAAGCTGTTAACTGAGCTAATGCAGCGGCTTCAAATTGCTCAGCGTGCTCTAAAACCACCACCAAAGATTCATGGGCAGTTAAACGCTCTAAGGTGCTGGTTTCAAGTTTGACTTGTTTAGGATGCAAAATAATACAACGTGCTTCCTGCTCGAGACGCAAGGTAAATTCTTGTAATAACCGGCTTTTACCACTGCCTGGCGCTCCAACAATTTGGGCTTGAATGGGTTGGTTGTGTTGTTGCGCTCGGCTCCACAAATTCTCGAGCCAACGCAATTCGTTACGCCGCCCTTGAAATGGGGTTGGAGTCGAATCGGACTTTGCCAAACGAAAATTCATCAACCGATACGGACCGCGTTCCTCGGTGTAATCTCGAATAATACGGCTGTGTGCCACCATAAACTGAGCATGTTGCCGTGTGCTTTCTCGAGTTCGTTCCGAAACCAACACCTCACCAGGTTCGGCAGCACTACTTAACCGCCGTGACAAATTAACCACATTACCAAACAAGGTTAATTCCTTACCAACCCAACCTGTTGTTGCATCATCAGTGTCCACACCCGCCCGACCCTCGAGTTCTAAACCAACTCGAGTACCATAATTTTCAATAGCCGTTAAGCAAGCTTTAGCAGCTTTTAATGCCCGCAAAGAATCATCGGAATGGGTTTTGGTTAAACCAAAAGCTGCCAGTACAGCATCACCTTGGAATTGCACCACATGACCATCCAAAGCTTCGATTTCACCTGCCAGCACGGTTAAAATCTCGCCCATTAAATCAAAGTATTCTTCGCTGCCATAACTTTTTGCCAGTTTTGTACTAGCAACCAAATCCACAAACAGCACTGCCACTCGGCGTTGCTCTTGAACTCGTTCAGGCATCAAAATTGCGCCACAAGCTGGGCAAAAACGCCAACCTGCTTTGATTGGTTCGGCACAACTTAGACACTGCATCCTAACCAGATTGTGACACAGAAATGAGAAAAAAGAAATGCCTGAAAGAAAAACGCTTCATACCCGACGCAGAAAAAAACCATGCACAGGCTCGAGACTCGAGAACTTCACCCAATCCCCAACTCGAATATTGCGCCATGAATCATCCAACACACCTAGTAGCAAAGTGGCTTTTGCCTCCACAACCACATGATTGGCTTCGACATGCTTAACTAAACCAACACCCTCGAGTTTAGAAACCCCCAGCACTACCAGCTCAGCCTCGGCAACCTCAGATTTTTCTATCGAATCCAGCATTGGATTCACAATCATCAAAGCATCACCTGACCGAGCCGCATATGGACCAAGCCGATCAAACATATAAACCACTCGCCCACCCACTCGCACCTCGAGTAATGGTGAAGCCTCAATTTGCGGATATAAAAACACTTTCGTGGCAAACGCTTTGAAACGTTCCACAAATTCTTCAGTTGAATGCTCGAGAACTGGCATAACAAAGAGTCTAACGTTTTTGCAGAGCAAAGCACCATCCCAAATCCGTAAACGCGCTAGACTATCAGCATCATGAATCCAGATTTACCAACTTTAATCGCTCAAACCCGCGATTTTATCAATTCAGTTGTTGTCCCCCGAGAACGCGAGTTTTCTGGGCAGATCAGTCTCGAGCAATTAGAAACTGTGCGTTCGGAGTTGCAGGTGCTGGGTAGAACTTCGGGGTTGTGGTTGCCGCATTTATCCAAGGAATTGGGTGGGCTTGGTTTGCCGTGGACACAAGCCTATCAGTTGTTTATTGAAGCTGGACGTAGTTTGCTTGGACCTCAAGCGTTAAATATTGCGGCTCCTGATGAAGGCAATATGCACTTATTGCATGTAGTTGCCAATACCGAACAAAAAAAGCGTTGGCTAGAGCCTTTGGCGGCTGGTTTGGTACGCAGTTGTTTTTCGATGACCGAACCACCTCCTGGGGCGGGTTCTGATCCAAGTATGTTACAAGCCAGTGCAACAAAAGTGGATGGTAAATGGCAACTCGAGGCGAGTAAATGGTTTATTTCTGGGGCATGGGGAGCAGCTTTTACCCTGATTTTAGCTAAAACCCCTGAAGGGGCAACGATTTTTATTGTGCCTATGAATCATCCACAAATTACGCTCAAACGAGTCATTCCAACTTTGGATCATTTCTCACCCGGTGGGCATTGCGAATTGGAATTTGCTCACCTCGAGTTAACCGATACCGATGTACTCGGCGAACCTGGTAAGGGTTTCGAGTATGCTCAGATTCGCTTAGACCCAGCTCGTTTAACCCATTGTATGCGTTGGTTAGGCATTGCTATTCGCTCACTCGAGTTTGCCGAGGCATATGCTTTGCAGCGCCAGAGTTTTGGTAAAACCCTTGCCGAGCAACAAATGGTGCAACAAATGATTGCCGATAGTCATATCGAAATTCATGCCAGCCGTACCATGATCGAACATGCTTGTGGCATTTTAGATAAGGGGCAAAGGGTGCGCCACGAAGCCAGTATGACCAAAGTTTTTGTTTCAGAAACAGTCAACAAAGTGGTGGATAGGTGCTTACAAATCATGGGTAGCACAGGTATTTCCGAAGATTACCCTGTATCGCAGTTTTACAAAGAAGTCCGTGCTTTCCGTATCTACGATGGAGCCAACGAAGTCCACCGTATGAGTATTGCCCGCCGAGCCTTCCGCCGTGCCGAAGCTCGAGGGACATAATCTTTTCATAACCCTCATCCCAACTTGATACACTAATGCCAAGATGCCAGAACGTCTGGACAACAAATATGATGTCATTCGAGAAATTACTCGAGATGAATGGATGCGTTCCGTGGAAGCAACGGATAGCACAGGAAAAACCGTGCGGATTGATTGGTTTTTTGTTGTAGACCCCAAATCTCGAGCCAATTATCATCGTTATCGCACAGCCATTAAGAATGTGGCTTCACCTTTATTACTGGAGGCAACCTCCAGACCGGGCGCGTATTACACCGTCTGGGAGATTCTCGAGGGCACAGAAGCAGCCGCATGGTTGGTGCAGCATCCTAAGGATCAGGGTTTCCGCTCAGCTTTAATCGAAGCAGCTCAAGTCATGGGTAGTTATGGTTTTGCCCTCTCTGATGGGCAGTTTATTGCTTTACAAGGCGCAAAAGGCGATGTTAAACCAGCCCTTTCGTGTTTGCATATTGCTGATCGTAGCAGCGAAGAAATCGAAAATTTAAATCAAAAAATGCTCGAGACCAGCAAAGCCAATCAAAGCCGTGGCAAAATGCCTGTACTCAAAGCGAAACCAGGCAGTAAACCTGTTATTCCTGCTGTCACAGAACCAGCACCAACCCTTGTTCCAGAACCTCCAGTCATTGCTGCACCTTTAGCTGTTTCAAAATCTGCCATCAAAGCTGTCTCGAGTAGCACAGTCGCACCACTTGTGGCTGCGACACCAAAGCCTAGCCTTGGGCAACGCATTCTAGCTTTTTTTGTACGAACCATCCCTGGGGCAATTGCTTTAGCTGGTGTGATTTATTTTGGTGCTCAGGCAACACGGCAATTTCTCGAGCCACCAACTGTCACTGTGCCAAATGTGGTTGGTAAAACCCTTGCCGAAGCTGCCAAGATTCTTTCCGAAGCGCGTTTAACACCTCGACCTGTCGAAGGCAGCGATCAATCTAAGGTGCGTGACACGATTTTAACGCAGAACCCTGCCCCTGGTTCTAACATCACCGAACAACGCGTGGTGGAAATTACGGTCAATCAACCTCGAGCACTATTAATGCCTTCTTTAGCGGGTAAGACCCTAGCCGAAGCAAGGATTGCCTTAAAAGAAGCCAAACTCAAAGAAGGTCGGATTGCTCGAGTGCCCGCTCCTGAAGGTACCGCTCGAGATTACATTCTTGGGCAGAATCCAGCGCCTCAAACCGAAGTGGTTCGTGGGCATGTAGTGACTTTATTGGTAGCTGGACCTCGAGCACCCGAAGGTAAAACCTTTATTCCAGATTTGACTGGGTTAAATACCGAAGATGCCAAAACCGTGATTAAACTGGCTAAATTGCGTTTGGTACTGTTTAAAACCCAAATATCGAATTTGCCTTATGGCACTGTACTGGCGCAAACCCCAGCCGCCGATACCATTGTTGATCTCGAGTCGGATGCTACTCTGACCGTGGCAGTGGCGGGTAATGCTGCTAGACCTGTGATCCCACAACCTGTTCGTCCTTTACAACCAACGGTTACAACCCAACCAAATACACAGACAACCAATAATCAACCAGACCCTCAACAAAATACACCAACCAACAACAACCAACCAGACCCTCAACAAAATACACCAACAACCAATAACCAACCAGACCCACAACAAAACACGCCAACCAATAATACCGACCCAAACACACTGCCAACTCCGCAAGCACCAAGTACCACACCCGAAAAAGTGGAGAAACCAGAAACAACCACACCAACAACAACACAACCCAATAACACACCAAACACACCTGCTGTACAGCCAACGCCTGCTCAACCTGCAACCCCAGCCCCTATCGAAGCTCGGAATGAATCGTTTAGTTACGATTTCCCCAGCGATGTCCCCAATGGCTTACTCGAGATTCGGGTCACAGATTTAGATGGTGAACGGGTTGTTTACGGACCGCAATTGGTTGCAGCAGGACAAAACATTGGCATTACTTTTGCCATTCGTGCCGAACCCGGCAAAGCCAGCATTGTTGTGATTATTGATGGTGTACCAAAATCCAGCAGCAATCGTTAAACGTATGACCCAAGGTTTTACACCCTATCCAAGCCTCGAGTTATATGCTCAACAACTTGGGGGTTTGTTTTATTTCGATGCAAAAATTGGTACAAGAACAGTTTTGCTCATTCATGGCAATGGCGATGAAGCGGATACTTGGCGACATCTTTTTGTGCCATTAGCAGCTCAGTATCGTATCTTAGCGATTGATTTACCTGGTTTTGGACGCAGCCAAACGCAAATAACCACCATCGAAGGCTTTGCGAACAGTATCAATACACTACTAACAACTTTGCAACTTGGGGTTGTTGACATTATTGGCTCGAGTTTAGGAGCTGTGGTCGCCGCAACTTTAGCAGTTCAACACCCAACTCGAGTTAGGAGTTTATGCTTGATTAGTGGCGCATCGCCTGCACTGGGCAATCTAGCAGCCACTCCTGGGTTGCTGCCTTTACTCGAGGTGGGTACAGGTGAACTGTTTTACAACGGCTTACGCGGAGCAGGGCAAGAGGCAGCTTTTCAGACTTTGCAGCCATACTATGCAAACCTGATGGCAATGCCCGCCGCTGATCTCGAGTTTTTACGCACTCGAGTTTGGCAACGAGTTTGCTCGGATACGCAACGTGACGCATTTTTCGCTGCACTTCGCAGCTTATTTGCCCCAGCAGCACCTCTGGAGATTACGCAACCCACACAGCTTATTTGGGGAGAGCAAGATACCATTGTGCCACGCCAATACGCCAATAAAATACTCGAGCAAATTCCGCACAGCCAACTGAGTATTATTGCTGGTGCAGGTCATTTACCGCATCAAGAACAACCTAAAGCCACACTCGAGATCATTAAGCAGTGGTTAGCTTATTGAACTTCGTACGCACCAATGCCCACGCCTGGATAGTAATAACCAAGGATTTGCGTATACGCATAGCCTTGAGCCGCAAAGAATCTAGCTCCATATTGCGATAACCCAACACCATGTCCATTGCCGTAGCCTTCGACCACAAATGGGTTACTCGAGACAATATCAATCATGCTGCTTTTGGCACCGAGTGCTCGAGCTAAGGTATAGACATTGGTACCCACGACTTTGGCTGTACCACCACTGCCAACTATTTCAATCGCACTTGGGCGGTTTGATTCGGTACGGTCAAGCACTCGCATACTTTTAAATTTGCCAACATTGACAAATCTCGAGATCACATTTTGCACTGTGCCTGCTGGAACACTAATCCGCCAAGCATTCTGGCTCGAGATACCACCTGGGTCTGGACGGGCTGTTAAATATGGTAAGTCACCACCCCAGATTTCACGGCTTGAAGCTGTAAAACCACCACTTTCGGCATGAAAGAATGTACGGGCTGGTCTGCCTGCATAAGAAAGAATTAGCCCTCTGGTGCTGCTGGCAGCCACATCACCACGTGGGGTTTCAGCAGTTGCTCCACCGTAAACTTGGCAACGTTCAGAATCACAAAGATCAAAATCAGCTTTAGGATTTAAGTTCGAGATTGCATATGTTCGAGCAATTACGGCTTGGGCTTTGAGGGCTTCTTCTTGCCACTGACTTGGCATTTCCAAAGGAATCACCCCCCGCACATACTCTTCGACATCCACAGCATTAACCAGTAGAACTTGTCCACCTCGAGCTAAGGCAACCGCTGCCCCTCGGTATAATTTACCAGCAAATTGAAAATACCCATCGTTACTTTGCAAAATTAAACGATCCTTACCTGTATCAAAAACACCAGTGGCTGTTTCCACACCAATGTTGGCACCCACCACCGATAAACGCCACTCGAGTGGTGTTGCACTACTCGAGATAATCGCGCCATCAGCTTGGGCAGCACTATGTTGTCCTGGCACAAGTACCAAAACCTTACTTTGTTGTGTCAGAGACACCCGAAGTAACAAGGAATTATAAGTGCGCGGCTGTGCCGCGCCCACAGAAATTAGCACAATAGCGCATAGCGCCAAAACTCGAAACCACATGGTTGTCAATTGTACCTGATTTCAGCGTGGAATTCAGTGCACTCATCACACCAGTTTGTATGACTTTCTTTTAGGCAACTCGAGCTTACTGTTTTCTGTGATAAAAGTAACAAATATGATACCCCTTTATCCTAATGCCATTATTGCTGCTTGAGGGCTAACTCTTCATCCCTTTAACGAAGCACTGACACCCCAGTATTGCTGCACTCAAGTTAGTCGGGCGGAAATTGAACACGCAATAAAAAATGAGTATGGTATCGTTGTCTCGATGCGTTTCATTCCTTTTTTCAGCATTACTTTACTGCTTGGTACATTGACGATTGTTGTAGGTCAGAGTAGCACCATCTGGTCGCCAAAAGAATTACAGTCCATTCGTCAACTCTGGGTTGGTAGTTTAGGGTCAGAACCCTCTGATCCCACCAATGCCGTGGCAAATAATCCTCGAGCCGCCGAACTTGGACATAAATTATTTTTTGATACTTCGCTTTCAGCCGATGGTTCAGTATCTTGTGCTTCATGCCACGATCCTAAAGTTGCTTTTGCTGATAATAATCAATTAGCAGAAGGCATTGGTACAGCCCCACGTAACACACCATCTATTATTGGCAGCGCTTTTAATCGTTTTCAATTCTGGGATGGACGTTCCGATTCGCAGTGGTCACAAGCCCTTGGACCTTTAGAAAGTGCTGTAGAACATGGAACAAACCGAGTGTTTATTGCACGGCAAGTTTTTGAAAATTACCGAACCGAATACGAAGCCATCTTTGGCACAATGCCTAATCTAACAGATGCTACTCGTTTTCCAAAGTTACGCGAATCTCAAGAAACTGCTGTTGCACGAGCTACTTGGGATACCATGCAACCAGCCGATCAACAAGTTATTCTGCGCGTATTCACCAACGTTGGTAAAGCCATCGCAGCTTACGAACGCTTGCTCCGCCCAGCCCCAGCCCCCTTTGACCAATTCGCAGAATCAATCCTCGAGACCAACGATGCCAGTGGTTTAAATGCCATTTCCACCGATGCCCAAGCGGGCTTAAAACTCTTTATGGGTAAAGCAAATTGCACTGCCTGTCATAGCAATGCTTTATTAAGCGATACCAATTTTTATAATACAGGTATTCCTATCAATCAGAGCATGGGTGGTGCCGACCCAGGACGCTCCAGAGGTTTAACACAACTCGAGCGCAGCGGCTTTACTTGTTTATCCGTCTTTAGTGATGCAAGTAATCAATGCCAAACAACTCGAGCTGCACTAGGTTTAGCCGACGGAGCCGCTTTGCTTGCAAGTTCAGAAAACACTGCTACCTTACTGCCACAAACTGTTTCCTCGAGTAACAGCCCAGATGATATTGTTGAAATCTCTGGTAGCAATTCGCAATTTGCACAATGGATTGGTGCTTTTAAAACACCAAGTTTACGCAATGTGGCACGTACTTCTCCGTATATGCACGCTGGTCAGCTTTGGACGCTTAAACAAGTGGTAGAACATTATAATAGTGCACCAAATGCTCCTATTGGCAAAACACAACTCAAACCACTGGGTTTAAATGCCCTCGAAGTCAATCAGTTGGTCGAATTTCTTAAAACACTCAACAGCGATGTTGATGCTGCTGCAAAATGGCGCGAGTCACCTCGATAAATTTGTGATAAAGCACGAAGAGTGTATTGTCATAAAATGTTATGTTTAGTTTATACTTAGCCATCAAGGGGGCTTTATGAAAGTATTTGTTGTTGCAGGAATTTTGGTAACGTTTGGTGCACTCGCAACGTTTGCTCAAGAGCGAACCTTAAATGTGGGTTTGGATGCCGACCCACCAAATCTTGATCCAGCCTTATCGAGTGCATTTGTCGATCGGCAAGTGCAAAACCAAATCTATGACAAGCTTGTGGATATCAATCCAAAACTCAAAATTATTCCAATGTTAGCAACGGCTTGGAAAGTCAGTGATTTAGGTACAACCTATACCTTTACTTTGCGTCCAAATATCAAATTTCATGATGGCACACCATTTGATGCCAATGTGGTCAAATTCAATTTGGAACGCTATATGACACTGGATACCTCGAGACGTAAGGGCGAATTGGCTTCGATTAAAGAAATCAAAGTTCTTAGCCCAACCAGCATTCAATTAAACCTCAAATTTCCATTTGCGCCGTTACTGGCTGTTTTATCTGATCGTTCAGGGATGATGGTTTCGCCTGCGGCTGTGGCAAAATTTGGTAAGGACTTCACCAATAACCCAGTAGGTACTGGACCATTTAAGTTTGTTGAACGTCGCCGTCAAGACCGAATTATTCTCGAGAATACCAACACCTATTGGGATACGGCTAATCGCCCTAATTTTGATAAATTGGTTTATCGCCCATTCCCAGATGGTGATGTTCGGGCTGCTAATTTATTGTCAGGTGCCATTCAGGTCATGACCCCAATAGACCCTAAAGACTTAAAAGCTATTGCTGAAAATACCCGTACAGAATTGGCTTCAATTGCTGGTTTGGGTTTCCAAGGTATTCCATTAAATACCACCAAACCACCATTTAATAATAAAGCCCTACGTCAGGCTTTTGCTGCCACACTAGACCGCGAAGCCATTGACCGTGTGGTTTTCCAAGGTAGTGTCACACCTGCGGTCACACCATTTCCTCCTGGATCACCAGCTTATACAAAATTCTTTCAAGTCAATCCACCAAATTTAGAATTAGCAAAAAAGAAACTCGCCGAAGGGAACCAACCCAACGGATTTAGTTTCACCATGCTGATTGCCACAGGTACTGTCAACGCACAACTGGCACAACTCTACCAAGCCTTTGCTAAAACCGCGAATATTGACATGAAAATCGAACAAATCGAGTTTGGTACTTTACTGGCTCGAGCTGATAAAAAAGATTTCGATGCGCTTGCTTTAGGGTGGAGCGGACGACCTGACCCAGATGGCAACATCTTTGATTTCTTTGTGACAGGCGGTGTCAGTAATTATTCAGGTTATAGCAATCCTCGAGTTGATAAGTTGTTACAACTTGCTCGGCAAACCCGCGATATTGTGATTCGCCGCGATATCTACGAAGATGCGCTCGAGAATATTGTCAGTGATGCGTCGTACCCAATTACGTATTTCCAAAAAGTTAATATTGGTAAGCTCAAAACCGTTGATAATTTGCCACTCAACCCCGATGGTATTATGCGTTTTAAATCCGTTAAACTCAATTAAGTTTTGTAAAACCGCAGGCTCGAGAAATTCTCGAGCCTGCCGATTATTGACTGAGAAAGGTTGTGGTTATGCTGACGTTTGCTTTGCGTCGCTTGTTATATGCCATACCGACATTACTGATTGTGACAATCATGGTGTTTTCCTTGGTGCGGATATTACCCGGTAATCCTGCGTTGTTGATGCTTGGCGAGGAAGCTTCACCTGAACTTGTGGCTGCCTTAAACCGTGACCTTGGCTTAGACAAACCGCTTTATGAACAGTATTTCAGTTGGATTACCAAAGTTTTTCAGGGTAACTTAGGCGAATCGTTACGCAATAACGAATCCATTACAAAAGTGGTACTCGAGAAATTACCAACAACCCTCGAGTTGGCTTTTCTTGCCATGCTGGTAGCGCTTGTACTGGCAATTCCTGCTGGGATTTTCACAGCTGTAAAACGTGGTGGGGCAGCCGATAGCGCGGTGACTGTACTGGCGTTATCAGGGATTTCCTTGCCGAATTTTTTTCTGGGTGTGTTACTGATTTATTTTTTCTCGGTTAGACTTGGTTGGATTCCACCTTCGGGTTATGTCACACCCGCCGAAAACCTTGGGCAAAATTTATTACTGATGCTGATGCCTGCCGTGACCTTAGGCACAGGTACCGCTGGGGTTTTAACGCGGTTTTTGCGTGGTTCGATGCTTGAAGTACTGACCCAAGACTTTGTTCGCACAGCTCGAGCCAAAGGTGTTGGCGCGGCTGGTGTGATATTTGGGCATGCTTTACGCAATGCCTTTTTACCAATTCTCACTATTTTTGGTTTACAACTCAGTGCGTTGTTATCCGGAGCTGTGATTACCGAGCAAATATTTTCGATTCCAGGTTTTGGTAGATTACTAGTCGAAGCTGTTGCAACCCGTGACTATCCATTGTTACAAGGTGTTGTATTACTCAGTAGTATTGCCATTTTTATTGTCAGTTTTCTGGTGGATATCCTGTATGCAAGCGTTGACCCTCGGATTCGTTACCAATGAAAACTTCCACACCAACCCCATCAACGCGCAATAAAGCCTTGGAGCGCTTTATACGCAATCGTCTGGCTGTAACAGGCTTAATCCTGATTGGTGTATTTGTCTTGATTGCACTTTTTGCCCAAGTCATCGCACCCTTTGACCCAATCCAACAAAATTATGAACAATTATTACAACCGCCCTCGAGTAGGCATTGGTTTGGAACAGATAACCTCGGACGAGATGTGCTTTCCAGAGTCATTTATGGCACTCGAGTTTCGCTCAGTGCAGGTATTATTGCCGTCAGTTTAGCGGCTTTGATTGGTGTGCTACTCGGTTTAAGTGCTGGGTTTTTTCGTGGTTTTGTAGACGAAATTATCATGCGAATCATAGATGCCATGCTGGCGTTTCCTTTTTTGGTACTGGCAATTACCTTAGCAGCTATCCTTGGACCGAGTTTGCAAAACGCCATGCTTGCCATTACTGTTGTTTCGATTCCTGTTTTTGCCAGAGTCACTCGAGGACAAGTACTTTCCGAACGTGAACGCGATTATGTACAAGCCGCCACAGCTTTAGGTGCCAATGATGCTCGGATTATGTTGCAACATGTGCTGCCCAATATTGCTGGACCTATTATTATTCAATCTACACTGTCTATTGCAGGGGCTATTTTGGCAGAATCAAGTTTAAGTTTTCTTGGTTTAGGTGTGCAACCACCAACCCCAAGTTGGGGCGAAATGCTCAATGTGGCTCGAGGTTATTTGCGAGATGCGCCTTGGACAGCCATTGCTCCTGGTATCCTGATTTTTATAGCTGTACTGGCATTTAATTTACTGGGTGATGGTTTACGCGATGCCCTTGATCCACGCCAACAATCCTAAGCCTCGAGTTGAGCTGCCGAGATAAACCCACTAGCACCCCCAACACTGCTGAGTTTTTGTGAAGCAAAACGTACTGCTCGAGCAATTGCTAAACGAGCATCACCTGTTTTGACATGAAAATAGACAAAACTCGAGAAAAGCGCGTCCCCTGCACCAATGGTACTTTTGATATTTGGGTTTGGCACGCTTGGCTCGAGATGCACAGGTTGATTTCGTTCAAATAACCAGGCACCTTGTACACCTGCTCCAACCACAACCATTTGTATATTTGCAAAGCGCTGCAATGACTCGAGGGCTATTGCTGCTGGGTTTTCAAGACGTTCAGCACTAAAAAAAAGGACTGTAGCAAATACCAGAAATTCTTGGTCATAAGGGTTATCAAGATCAACAATGGCATGTAAATCTGTGTAAATTGGAATGTTTTTATCTCGAGCCAGTTGCAAAGCAGAACGAGCAAAATTAATATTACAAATCACAGCCGCATCCACATTTGCTAAAGCCACCTCGAGTTGATGCGGATTCAAGCGCCGCTCTTGAATATCTTTTAAATCGGTGTGAATACTGCGTTGCCCAGTTGCATCCAATAAAATCACACTTTGTGGATGCTCAGGCACCCACTCGAGATACAAAGCTAAACTGTCTTGCTGGACAAATGATTGCACCATTTGTCCAGCCATATCTGAACCCATTAGTGAGCAAAAATGCACATCTGCTCCTAAGGTTTTGAGTGCTAAAGCCACATTGAGACCCACACCACTTGAGCTGCTACCAATACCAAAAAATGGGTAACGCACCGAAGCGTACTCGAGTGGAAACTGTTCAATTTGTAGTGTTGTCTCGAGATTGATTAAACCTGCCACAAAAATTTTCATCACTCTGCCTCATTTGTTTGTTCAAAACCAAGCAATAATTTACGTAACAAACCACTGAGTTGTTGTTGTTCTTTGCTGCTCAGTACTGCCACCATTCGCTGGACATTGCTGGCATGAGCTGTCATGACTTGGTCTATTAAAGTTTTGCCTTGGTTTGTTAAAGCAATCAGTAAACCACGCCGATCATCTGGATTAGCTAACCGTCTAATCAAGCCCAGATGTTCTAAACGATCTAGCCGATTGGTCATTGCTCCTGAGCTGAGCATCATAGATTGATACAACATTGTGGGTGTTAACTGATACGGCGCACCATTACGCCGTAGTGTTGCAAGCACATCAAAATCACCACGTTGCAAAGCAAATGGCAAAAAAACCAGTTGCATTGCTTGCCCAAAATGCTGCTCGAGTTTACTGATACGCCCCGTTATACCAATTGGGCTTGCCTCGAGATCAGGGCGTTCAGAATGCCATTGCTCGAGGATGGTGTCTACCGAATCGTTCATGGGATTATTTTACTTGAAATTAAGTATCTTTATGTTAAGATACTTAATAATGAGATATTGGCAAATTGTGCTCACTACCGCCATAGGACCTATCCTTTGGGGCACAACGTATCTTGTAACAACCCATTTTCTACCCGCAAATCATCCAATCTTCTTAGCCCTAATACGAGCCTTACCTACAGGTATTTTACTTTTACTAATCACCAAAAAATTACCCCAAGGCATTTGGATTTGGCGCAGTATTGCTTTGGGTGTCGCCAATTTTACAGCTTTTTTTCCATTGCTTTTTTTAGCAGCTTACCGCCTACCCGGTGGTGTTGCTGCCATGCTCAGTGCTTTACAACCACTTTTTGTTATCTTTTTAGCCCGTTATGTCCTACAAACTCGAGTACAAATTGTATCTGTAGGTATGGGTTTACTTGGTGTTTTTGGCGTTGCTTTGGTGGTTTTACGTGCCGAAGCAAAACTAGACTTCATTGGTATTGCCGCAGCACTATGTGCCACCCTGATGATGGGTACAACCACTGTACTGATTAAAAAATGGGGATTACCCACCACACCACTCAATTTCACTGCTTGGCAATTAACTGCTGGTGGCATACTCTTACTGCCAATTGCACTAATTTTTGAAGGCATCCCCACCCTTACACTCAAGCATTGGCTGGGTTTTGTATACCTTGATGGATTCAACACCATCCTCGCCTATTTTCTATGGTTTCGTGGTTTATCGTTATTACCACCAACCATACTGCCATTTCTTGGCTTACTCAGCCCTGTAGTCGCTGTGATAGTCGGTTGGTTAGTGCTCCATCAAGGATTCTCGAGTCTGCAATTTCTTGGCATGACACTGATCCTAATAGCCATTATCAGTGTACAAATTCAAAACTCGAGAACTACTTCAAACTGAGTGCAATCCACCATCCACCAAATGCACCGTACCTGTAATAAAACTCGCATCATCAGACAATAAAAATGCAATCATTGGCGCGATTTCACCAGGTTTACCATAGCGCCGCAATGGAATATTTCGCTCGAGATTTTCACGCACTGCTTCGCCTTGCCCTGGTTTTAAACTTTCATCGTAACCACGCATCATACTCGAGTCGAGCGGACCAGGATTGACACTATTGACCCGAATGCCTTTGCGCCCAAATTCTGCCGAAGCACCGCGAGTTAAACCAATCACTGCGTGTTTAGCAGCATTATAGGCAATCATTCCAGGTGAACCCAGCACCCCAGCCACACTCGAGATATTGACCACACTGCCATGATGATGCTCGAGCATCAGTTTAATACCGTGCTTCATGCCCAGAAATACCCCGGTCACATTAACCGCCAGCACCCGTTCAAACGATTCCACAGGATACGAAATCACACTACCAGGCGCACCACCAATACCAGCATTGTTAACCAAGCCATGCAAAGCCCCAAAACGTTCCTTGGTAGCAGCAATTACCCGTTGCCAATCGGCTTCTGAAGTCACATCATGCTCGAGTAGCAAAGCATCCGGTAAACCCAGTTTTTGTAAACCCTCGAGGGTTTGATCGGTTAAAACCAATTTTGCACCTTTGGAGGCGAGTAATTTGGCTGTAGCAGCACCAATTTCACCAGCTGCACCTGTAACTAAAACCACTTTATTTTCTAAGGACATGACAAAGTATACTCGAGGAACAGCAAAAATTCTTTCTTTCAGAAATTTTAGAAAAATCATGCTTTACTTAACTGCCATGCCCTACCTTTTGATTCTTTGCTGCTGCTTATTTTTATCCACTGCCAATGCCCAAAGTCGCAGCGCTTGGAGTGCCATTTGGGATCCATACTTATTACCAATTGGCACAGCCCCAATTACCACTGGATGCAGCTTAGACACAGGTTTTCGTATTGCTAATTACCTCAGTTATAATCAAGGCACTTGGGGCAATATCAACACCGACCTCGAGACTTGGCAACTTCGGGTTGGTGCTTCTATTGCCACGGATTACGGCGAATTTAGTGCCAGCATCCCACTGACCTTAGCTTGGACAGGCATCCTAGACCCAGTACTCAACCTTGTGCATCGTGTACTCAATGTTGGTGTCAGCCCAGAACCCGCCCTTGATGAAATTCGTTACACCATCAACGCAGGTGGTAACACCCGATCCATCAGTGGCACCCGCTTTGGCATTGGCGATGCCAACCTCAGTTGGGCATACACACTCGAGCCAGTCTGGACACGCATTACCCTTGGCATTCCTACAGGTGACAGTACCCGCTGGTTAGGCGCAGGCGGCTGGCGCATCCAATTTGCCATTGCCCTCGAGCAACCACTGTACAGCCTCGCCTTTGCTGTACTGATACCTTTAAGTAAAATTGCTATTCTCGAGGATTTTCAACAACAAATCAGTTTACAAGCCTTACTCCGCTGGCAACTCCCGTGGGAATTACCAGGTTCACTCGAGTTTCTTGCCAGTACCAGCCCAGCCCAAATCGGTGGACAATTCGCAGCTTTGACCATTGCCATACGCATTCTTTGGCAAAACGATAGCATTGGCACAATCAGTTTCAATGAAGATTTTATGCCAACCCTACCCGACGTGGTACTGGCATGGGACAAGCGCTTTTTACTACCTTGCGAATTGAGATAAGAATTTGAAAAATAAAACCAGCACAACAATAAAACGTACCAGCACCCCAAAATACCCAAACAGGTAGCACACTCGAGCCATGCACAAACCAATTCAGCACTCGAGCAATCTCGAGTGCTAACAGTAACAACAACATGGACAATGGTATTCTTCATGTACCAGAAAGGACACCCATGAATCTTAAAACCCTCATCAGTGCTAGTTTTTTATTCCTCGGAGCAGCAATAGCTGCCAACACACTCGTGGATTTATCACAAGTCAAAGACGTTGTACCTTTCCAAAAAATCAATGCCACCATACAAATTGCAGGAAAACCCAACGTTAAATTTGAATACGGCAAATACCAAATCAGTGCAGGACGACTCGAGTGGATGATCGAAAAAAGTTACGACGGTACATTCGCAACCCAGAAAAAAATTGATCTCGAGTACTTTGAATCCAAAAAAGTGATTGAAGAAAAACCAAACCTTGTGATCTACGAATCTGGTTTACTAGGCATTAAAAGCATTAGTTTCTTGTATTACACCAAAGTCAGTGGGGGCGTGTTTTGTCGCACTACCACCAGTAAAACCACACTAGCTGAAGCTCGAGCAATGATCAAAGCCTGTGAGACAATCACTACGAAAAAATAAAGCAGGGCGAGGCATGCCTCGCCCCTACGGTTTACGCAAATTGCGCTAAAACTTTTTGTAATCTTTCTAACTGCATTCCAAAATCCTCAATCCGACGGCGCTCCTCGAACAACACATCTTCAGGGGCGTTCTTCACAAAGTTCTCGTTGCTTAATTTGCCTTTGGCTTGCTGCACTTGCTTCTCTAACTCAACCACTTTTTTCTTGCCTCGAGTCACGTACTCGCTTGTATCAATCAGTCCCTCGAGAGCCAGTAACACCTCGAGTCCGGGCGCAACTGAGTTAATAATTTTACCGCTCACACTGCCCAGTTCGGCTTTGGCAAGCCCTGTAAACGTCTCGAGGTTCTTGCTAACTGCACCCGCGTTGATGCCATCCACAGCCACAGTTAAAACTTGCATTGGAGGAATCATCAATTCGTTCCGCAAGACCCGCACGGCAGTAATCGCATTTTTAACTTTCTCAAATTCCTCGAGAGAAGCGTTGTCCACCGCAAATTCATCAGCTCGAGGGAATGGTTCAAAAGCAAGTTGCTGATGTTTAGGGTTCAGTGCTGCATAAATTTCTGAGGTAATAAACGGCATGAATGGATGCAGCAATTTCAGAATCGCCTCGAGAACCCGTTTAATTGTGGCTTGCGTGACTGGATTCTGACTTTTCAAAGCTGGTTTCGCCGCTTCGATGTACCAATCACAAAAATCATCCCACGTAAAACTGTAAATCGTGCGAATTGCCGCACCAAGATCATACGCCTCGAGTTGCGCTGTGGCAGTGGCAATGGTTTCAGAAAGCCTCGAGACAATCCAAGCATCCGCGAGGGTCACGCCAAAACTAGCGGGTGCAGCACTTAAACTCATGCCATTTTCCGAATGTCCAGTCTCGAGATTCATCATGGCGAACCGAGAAGCATTCCAGAGTTTATTGGCAAAATTCCGCCCCATTTCGTAACGGCGCTCATCGTGCTTGATGTCCTGCCCACCCGTGGACAAATACGCCCATGCAAAACGACAACCGTCCACACCGTACTTATCCATTAACTCGAGCGGATCAATACCATTGTTCTTGGATTTCGACATTTTCTGACCCTTGGCATCCAAGTACAACCCATGCAGCATCACAGTATGAAATGGCGCTTGACCCGTAAATTCAAAACCTGACATTTGCATCCGAGCCACCCAGAAAAACAGGATGTCATAACCTGTCACCAGAACATCATTTGGGTAGAACTTAGCTAAATCCTCGGTTTGGTCGGGGTAACCCATCGTCGAAAAATTCCACAACGCGCTCGAGAACCACGTATCGAACACATCAGGGTCTCGAGTCAAAGTCAAGTGCGCGTAACGCGGGTCTTGATCGCAATCAAGATCAGGATTCTCGAGATCAGGCACGTACACTTTACCTTCGGCATCGTACCAAGCAGGAATTTGATGCCCCCACCAAAGTTGCCGCCCAATTGCCCATTCACGAATATTCTCGAGCCAATCCCGATTGACTTTGGTGTACCGTTCAGGCACAATTTTTATTCTGCCATCCTCGAGCGCATCCAACACTTGCTTGGCGGGCTTCTCCATTTTGCACCACCACTGCGTCATGACCATTGGCTCAACAGGTTCTTTGGTACGCTCCGAAATCCCCATGCTGACCTTATAATCCTTCGCCTCGAGTAATGCGCCACTCGCCTCGAGCGCCTTCACCACAGCTTTACGAGCCGCGAAACGCTCCATACCACGGAATTCCTCAGGCACAAGATCAGACACCAACTTGGCGAACTTATCAATCACACTGGGCGTAGCAAGGTTATGCCGCAAACCAATTTCAAAATCGGTTGGGTCATGAGCAGGCGTGATTTTCAGGCAACCCGTGCCAAAATCCATTTCAACACTCGAGTCGGCAATAATTGGAATCAGACGATTAGTCAATGGGATACGCACTTTTTTACCCACCATGCTCGAGAAACGCGTATCCTCTGGATGCACTGCCACAGCCTGATCGGCAAAAATGGTTTCAGGTCGCACCGTTGCCACGTTCATTGCGCCACTGCCATCCTCGAGTTGATACGCCAAGGTATACATTTTGCCCTGACGATCCTCACGGTCAACTTCGAGATCGGACAACACGGTTTGCGCCACAGGGTCCCAATTAACAATTTTTTCACCACGGTACGCCATGCCTTTAGCCACGTACTCAATAAAAGTCCGACGCACCGCTTTGGACAACCCAGCATCCATCGTAAAACGTTCTCGAGACCAATCGGCAGACACACCAAGGCGAGTTAATTGCTTCAGAATCGTGCCGCCATTCTTTTCCTTGAATGCCCAAACTCGATCTAAGAATTTCTCACGTCCAAGGTCGGACTTATGCAGTCCCTCGAGTGCCAATTCTTTTTCGACCAGCACTTGGGTACTAATACCCGCATGATCCGTACCAGGCAAGTACAACGCCTCGAAACCCGCCATGCGCTTAAAACGAGTCAGGACATCAATAATAGTATTATCCAAAGCATGACCAAGGTGGAGACTACCTGTCACATTCGGCGGCGGGATGACAATAGTAAAAGCGGGTTTACTCGAGGTGGCATCGGCACGAAACGTACCCGGTTTAGCCCAGAGTTCAGCCCAAGAAGATTCGACAGACGATGGTTCGTATTTAGTGGGTAATTCATTCATAGTTGATTCCTTGAGTCATATGTTGGAGTGTTTATAGATAACGGAATTGCCAAGCAAATTGATCATATCTTGCCTTTCAAGTTGTATTTTAGAAAGATAATCAGATTTTTTTTCAAAGTAAACAGATACCTGTAAAACTCTCAAATTAAAACGTTCTTCTGAAAATAATTTTTCATAAATTAAATGAAAATTTTTAGCTATTTTTTGATATATTTCAATCATCTTTTCAGGTTGAAGATTACAATTATTTACTGCTCTGTAAAATAAATGTGACTGTAGATTATTTTCACGACCAAAAGCTGGTGGATAATTATCATTATTATTTGGATCATAAATCCAACTAGTGTCTTCAAAAAAGATAAGTGATATCAATTCTATTAAAATGGATAAAAATTCAACTCTATTTTCATTTGAGTCTATTATCCAAATATTCGGGTGTTCTTTGTTCAACTGCTGCAAGTAAATCAAAATTAAATCAATAGCAATAGAATCTGCATCAATTTCAATCATTTCTTTTACTTTTTTCGAGGCGTTCGTTTTGATAAATTTTTCGGATATAGTTTTAGTGTCGCTTAGAAGTTCAAAATGCCCTCTACGAATATGAGCCAATTCGTGTGAAATCACATAAAAAAAAGAAATCTTGTGAAGTAAATCCGCGTATTCCCTTCTTTTTGGGCATTTTGGTAATTGAATTTCACTTTTAATTTGTGACAAGTCAATAGGGATTTCATTACAAAATGGATCTAAATCTTCTTCAAGTTCAATATTTCCAATATGGGGTAGAAATAAATTGTTCCCTAATAAAATATAAGAAAGTTTTTCAAGGGTAGTATAAACTCCTTTTGTAAATGAAATGATTTCTATTTTGCCTTCTTTATAACAATCTGCGTAAAAATTATCATCAAGAGATATTAAAATAGTGGGTTTCTCTAAATTTACATCATTAAGAAATTCACAAAAGTCAATAAAATTATCTAGTTCGTTTGCGGTTGATTCCACAGTACCGCCAATTTCACTTAACACTTCTTTGAATGGAAAATGCCGTGAGTAATACTGATCAATAATCGAATTTTGGCTCATAAATCCTTTTTGTTTCTCGAGGCTCGAGCTTGGGGCTTTAGCTGGTTGGGCGAGGCAAGTCTTGCCCCTACGGCTTGAATCGCTTTTCGAGTTCTCCTATAAATTCGTCCATATCCCAGTCAATCTGTGCTTGCTCGAGTGGTACGAATGAATGCTTGAAAACTTTGCCTTTGTCGTCCACGCCGTCCGATACAACCCATTCCCAAGAATCTCGAGGTTCAACTGTGGCAAACCAGTAGTAGTACCTGTCCTCAAGAAACTCGAGGGGAGTACCATTTTCTGGGTGGTTGCCTTTGAAGTAATAATCTTGTCGCCCAAGGTATACGCCGTGCTCGAGGGTTAAACCGCTTTCTTCGAGAATTTCACGAATCGCGGCTTGGTCTGGTGTTTCGCCATCTTCTATGCCGCCTGCGGGTACGCCAATGCCACCGTCTGGATGTCCAGAGAAGGTCAGAATTTCTGTGTAAGGGTGAACCTCTCTTGACCCAAAAGATGCACCTGACGGGCTGAGTCGCTCATGTTCGCCCTGTTTTTGTCGAGTGATGTAACAAATCACGCATGGGCGTGGGCTCATACGTCGATTGTGTAACTCGAGTCCAAAGAAATTTCCCAATTCAGGTAGGAAGGCTTCCATGTCATAATGGAGAATCACCTTTTCGAGTGGTACAAAACGATGGTCAAAATAATAGAAATCTTCCGCAAAATGCTGCCACGAGTCTCGAGGTTCTTGAGTCATTAGCCAGACAAAGTGCCAAATTTGGCGTTTGTTTCCGTTTTTGTATAGCCCAGACCCAAGGTGCGTTTTAATCTCGAGGTTCATTAAACCAGTTGCTTCTGTGGCTTCTCGAGTTGCGGCTTCAAAGATGCTCTCCCCTACCTCGAGTCCACCAGCTGGTACTTGAATCCCAGCTGTTGGGTATGGAAGTCCGTGTTCAAAGACCAGCAGCTCGAGATTTCGGGTGATGTAACAAATCACGCGTTCCCGAATGCCATTTTGCTTAGCATGGGCTAGGACTGACTCGAGATTGGGGAATTTAGTAAACACAAACACCTCGTCCGTAAAATCTGCGGACGAGAATATATTCCCGCGTTACCACCGCTTTTCTCGAGTTGACTCGAGCGCTCATATGCGCTGTGATGGGCGCTCCCAGAGGATTCTACTGGCTGTGTAGCCTTCTTTCCTCATGCTCGTGGGTGACTTTCCTGCGTTCGCTTTCCTAGTGTTCCTTTCAGCCAAGGGATCACTTCTCTGTTGGTGCGCGGCGCAGTACTTTCCCAGTCGTTGCCCCTCGAGTATAGCCTTTATGGGTTTTGTGTCAAGCTGGCAAGGTGGCTTAGTATTTCTCGAGCTTAGGTAGAAAAGTGAAGTTTTTGTACTCGGTACATTACTTTATTCATATTGTCAATTACAGCTTTCTTACAAATTTCTTACACGTAGAATTTAAGTTTTTTGTAAGAACAATTGTGCATAATCATCCCATATCCAGTTTTATCGGGGGGTAAGCACTATGTATAAAAAATTATTGGTGTTGGTCGGATTAGTTGCTCTTTTACTTGGTACACCAGCAATGGCGTGGGGATTCTCGGATTTTTTGTCTGAACCAGTTGTAGGTCGGGATACACCACCCCCGCCGCCGCCACCCCAACCACAAGGCAAATCAGTATGGTGTGGCGGCGGCAACTGCTAAGCTCTTGGTTGGTTCACCAAGTTATGGTAGGGTTTGGATAGCGAATCCAAACCCTATTCTATTTAAAACTATGAGCGAAGTTGCCCAAATTGCATTGCAAAAAGTTCAACAAATTCAAGACATGAATGACTTTGATCAAGTATTTTCTTCGATCAGTCAGACCATGTCCGAAGAATCCAGCGAGACAATGTTTGCGTTCTCGTTGGGATTATTTGAAATAGCTAAAAGCGGCAACCGAAAAATTCAAGCAATTGGGTTTTATTGGTGCGGGCGCAGTTACGTTAAAACATCAAAAACTCGGGAAGCCTTAGAGAGTTTTTACGCTGCTTTTGATATCAGTACAGAAATCGAGTATTTTTCGTATGCCATTGGCATGTTAGTAGAAATAGGTACAATTTATCAAGACCTTGGTGATTATGAAGATGCTTTACGCACTTTTGAGGAAGCACTCGAGTTATCTATTGTTCATCAACGTAATGCAGGAAGAATAGTTTGTTTAGCCAATCTCAGTGATACACAACGATTTCTTGGGCACTATCAAAGAGCTACCGAATATGCCAAAGAGGCTTTGCAAATAGCAAGAGACCTGGGCTGGACACGTCATGAAGCCAATGCCTTAATCTGTCTTAGTGAAGCATTAATAGCTATTGGAAAAGAACAACTGGATATTAAGAAGTTCCATGAGGCTTTATCTCATTTTAACCAAGCCCATGATTTTTTGCTCAAGGCAAACAATGATCATGGACTTTATAAGTTATACTTGTGTCGTTCTAAGGCACTTTGTGAACTCGAGCAATACGATGAAGCTATTGCCGCTGCCGAGAAAGCCTTAGAATATGCTAAGCACTTTGGTGCTCTGGAAATCCAAGGTATTTGTGAGTTGCAATTTGGGGCTATTTTCATTGCCCAACGACAATTTGAGGCGGCTTTGAAACATTTAGATGCTGCGAAAAAATTCTTTGAAGTCAATACTGCTAAAAAGTTTTTATCCGATGTTCACAAAGCGTATTACCAAGTGTTTCGTGGGCGCTCCGAATTTGAAGCTGCACTCGAGCATTTTGAATTGTTTTATAAGTTTGAATCTTTGGTGCGAACCGAGAATGTCGAGCGGCGTTCTCAGGCAATTGCTTTAAAGATCGAGCGGGAAAATGTGCGCCGTGAAGCCTTGTGGTATCAGCAGCGTTCCGAGGAACTCAGTGCGCTTAATGAGCAGCTACAAGCTCAAACAGTGCAACTTGATCAGCAAGCCAAAGAGGATTCTTTAACGGGTACTGCTAATCGGCGAACACTCGAGGATTTTTCAAGGCAGGCATTTCTCGAGGCTGTTGAAGGGCGTTTAAAATTGTGTTTTGTGTTGTTGGATATTGATCATTTTAAATTGGTCAATGATCGGTTTTTGCATGCCACTGGCGATCAGGTGATTCGGCGCATTGCTGCGATTTTGCAAGAACAATGTCGGGGACATGATTTGGTGGCTCGGTATGGTGGTGAGGAATTTGCTTTGGTCTTGCCTGGGTTGTCTGGGGTAGCTGCGTACCGTTTTTGTGAACGTATCCGCGAAATCATTGAAACAGAGGATTGGTCTGTAATTCACACAGATTTACGTGTGACCATCAGCCTTGGTTGGTGCGATGATACTTCGCTTGGGAGCCATGAAAAAATGTTAGATGCCGCTGACCGAGCCTTGTATGGCGCTAAGAATGCTGGGCGCAATTGCACTCGTCCAAGAGTCCAAGGAGCATAATCACATGTTCTCGGGTACACTCGAGGCATGATGCGTTGGGTTTTACTCATTTTTGCTGGCTCGAGTCTGGCATTGGCTCAGACAAATGCTGTTTCTGCGGGTCTCTCGGGTGTTGGTTATTGGCATATTGGCGTTGGTGTTGTGGTGCTGATTGGAGTTTTGTATGCCGCTATTCTGGGTGTATTTCAGGGTCTTGCTATTTGGCACAGAGCTTCGTTATTCGAGCCAGTAAAACGCCGTAGTGTGCAGTTGATTGCTATTAATTTACTGGAGCCAAGTGTCACTTTGGTATTGCTGGCGCTGGTTGTTTTTTTACTTGGAGACATCCTAGGGGTTTGGTCTATGGTTTTGCCTGCGTTGTCTTTTCTTAGTTTGGTACTGTCTGGTTTATTTGTCTCGAGCCAAGATGATGTTTCGCAGCGGTTATTGCGGTTATCGGTGTTAACTCGAGTTCTTCCTGTAGCTCTGATTGCGGTATTGTTATTATTTAATGCTTCGGATATGACGTTGGTGTATTTGGATGTTGTGGGTTTAGTTGGTATGGGGTTGTTATTATGGCTTTTGGGGCGTTTAATCAAACATACCGAGGCTTTATGAGATGGCTTATTTTATTGTTTTGTTGTATTGGTTGTGCAGTGCCTGTTAAAACATTTTCACTCGAGCAAAGCCAAGCCGCTTTCAAAGGCTTACCGATTCAAGTTTTACCTTTCAAATTCCCTTCAGAACCACAACAAGGTGGTTTGTTACAAAATCCTTGGCGCATGGTTCAGTCTGCTAACAATACACTTTGGGTTTTTCAAACACCCCAGTTGGCTCGAGATATGGTGGAGAAAAATCGGCAATGGGTGAATAAGTACAGTAGTGCTGGTGCTGGTATTATACTCGGAGGCTTGTATTATCTCGAGCCTGGAAAGCCACAAGATATTAGGGCTATGACCCGAGGGACTTTGGTTATGCAGAATCTGGTTCTTGTTTCACATAGACCCTTAGAGAAAAATCCTCAGCATACAATGCAGCATTTTGCCAATGTTTTAACGAGTATGCGTTAAAAGTCAGATATTAAACAGACTGTTTCTTTAATGGTACGATTCAAAACATGATGACCGCTGTTGCTCCAGACCTCTCAAGCCTTGTGCGAGTTGGTAATGCCAAGGATGCTGTGCTGCTCGCCCCAGAAGTTTCTCCGAACGATTTAGCTCGTCATGCAATTGGGTTGGCAAACTCGAGTGGTGGGACTTTGTTGGTTGGTGTGCGTAATGGTCGGATTTCAGGAGCCGAAGATTTACATCCTTTACAAGTCACCCATGCACTTTGGGAATTAACGGGTGGTAAATTAACGGTGCATTGTGCCAATACCACCCTCGAGGGTAAGCCTATTTTGGTGGTTTCTGTGCCTCGTAGCCCTGTTGTGCTTGCTACCCCAACAGGTGAAGTGCTGCTTTGGAATGGCACCAATCTCGAGCCTTTAGCGGCTTTAGCGCTCGACCCTGCTCCATTACCTGATTTTAGTGCCAGTGTGCCGCCAACTTCGAGCCTTGCCGATATAGACCCGCTCGAGGTGCATCGGTTGCGAGCTGTGCTTGAGTCTCGGCGTGGGGCTGCGTTGGCAGAATTACCTGATATTGATTTGTTACGAGCACTGGGTTTACTCGAGGGTGAACAACCAAATTTAGCTGGTATTTTATTGTGTGGCACGAATAAAGCTTTAAAGCGGTATGCGCCTCAAGCCGAGCTAGATTATTATCATCATGGTGCTGGTGATATGGAATTTGAATTCCGTGAAACCATTCACCGCCCGATTCCTGCGATGCTCGAGCGTTTACGCGAATTGGTACAAGCTCGCAATAAATACAAAACACTGCACGTTGGCTTGTTTCAAATCGAGGTCTGGGATTTTGATGAAGTTGTCTACCGCGAGGCTATTCTCAATGCTTTAGTGCATCGTGATTACACCTCGAGGGATACTGTGCAGTTGCATCATTACCCCAATAAACTCGAGATTGCCAATCCTGGTGGGTTTAGCGGTGGTATCAATGTCGAAAATATTTTGCGTCATCAACCAAAGCGCCGCAATCCAACCCTCGCCGAGGCATTGGCGCGGCTGGGGTATATCGAACGGGCTGGTATTGGTGTGGATCGGATGTACCGCTTGCTTTTACGTCATGGCAAAGAACCACCTGAGTACACTGCTTACCCTGACAGTGTTCAACTGAGTATTCATAACCCCGAATTCGACGAAGCTTTCACCCGATTTGTGGCTCGTAAACAAGAAGAAATGGGTGCTTTTAGCTTAGATGCTCTAATTGTACTGTCTATCCTTAAACGCGAAATCCAAGCTGATAAACAACAATTAGCTGCTGCCTTGCAACTCCCACTCGAGCAAACCAGCCGCACGTTGCGCCCACTCGAGGAAGCCAATTTATTGCAACGCGAAGGCGAACTCTGGCATTTGTCGGATGAAGCATTGGCTGCTCTTGGTAAACACCGCGCTCGAGCATTATCTGCACCTAGCCCACGGATTCAATTACCTAGGGTCATGCCCACCAGTTTAACACCAATGAATAAAAAAGCTGATGTCAGCCGCACCGAAAAACGCCAAACAGTTTTAGAAATTGCTAAAACCCTTGGCAGTGTGGCTAACCGCGATGTGCGTCAAGCGCTGGGCTTAAATTTGTCGCAAGCCAGTCATTTGCTTCGCACTATGCACCAAGCAGCTTTGCTTGAGAAAACAGGTGAAAGCCCTCGAGATACGCGTTATGTGATACCAAATTAAAAAAGTTTTACAAATAAAAATACGGCGGAGCTATTCTCTCCGCCGTATTTTTTGCAGCTATTCTTTGATCAAAAGTGTCGCTGCGCTCGAGCGTCCACGGATACTTGGGTCGTACATCAGTTCAGCAGTGGTTGGTAGTGCTGTGAATGTACCTGGGGTTTGGGCACGCATGTACACTGTGAATTCTTGTTCACCTCGGAATGTATCGGCGTAGAGTTCAACGCGGTCTTGGTAAATTTCGCGTCCGCTATACCAGTAATTCCAAATCCAGTAATCGTCAAAGTAACGGATTGCCCGTCCTGGTTGAAAATTCCAACCTGTTTCTTTGACAGCACTAAAACCAGCTGGTACAGGTTGTAGTACTTGTAAGTGGCGCATACTGCCGCTTTCGGGTTTGATGCGAATATTCACGGCAATCATTTCACCAATCTCGAGTGATTGGGCAACACCATCTTTAATCAGAGGTACTGGGTTGTAATCGTAATTGCGAGCACTTTCGTTCCATTTCTTCTCGAGCTTAAAGAAAGTTGATGTGACCGTAATACCTTTGTTTTCGGCAACCAAACGTTCTGGTTCGCGCACATAATCAAGGCTGGCAGCATAATTGAGGTCGCCTTTGACCTCGAGCGTATTTTCGCCTATCTTGATTTTTGGGTCGAGGTCGAGGGTCGTACCATTTTCATCTATGGTTTTACTAGCAATTTCTGTGCCATTGAGTAAGATTCGTACTGTTTGGCTCGAGTCAGCTGGTTTTGGTAAAGCGAGGGCTGCAATCACAGTGGCAGCCGTATCTTGGGTGCTGACCCACCAGTAACCACGGCGTTGTTGCAAAAGGTAATTGATGGTTTTAGGGATTAAGTTGCTGCGCGGCTCGAGTTTAGCAAGGGCTTCAAGGGCAACGGCTGTGACCAACACAGGATTATCATCCCAGTAATAGTACCAGCGGTACTGACGATTTGGGCGTTCCCAGCGAACATTGCTGTCGGTTTCGATGCGTTTAGCTTTGAGGCGATTGAGCAATTTACGGGCTTGCTCGAGTTGACCCAGTTTTTGATAAGCCAAGGCAAGTTGTCCAAGATGGTACGGCTCGAGGTCAGGAATGGCAGCAAAATTATCTAAGGAATCAGCGGTGATGCCAGCTTCGGCGAGTGCGCGGTAGGCTACGGCTCGAGCACCACGTTGCTGGCTATCATAGTTGATGTTTTGCCGCAACCAATTGATTGCACCTTCAAGTAAGTTTAGGTCAAATTTAACACCAACGCTTTTGGCTCGAGCCAAGGCTAAAGCCACTTGCGAAGTCATTTCTAGGGTGCTTTGGTCTTCTGTCCAGAATCCCCAACCACCATCGCTGTGACGTAGTGTCTCGAGACGATCTAATCCAGCGTCGAGTAAATCGGGCAGGTCTTTACGTGGGAAAGCTTGTTGAGCCAACAAGGTTGGTAAAAAACGCGACAAAGTTTGTTCGGTGCAACCATATGGGTAGCCAATCAGTTCCTCGAGTGCAGGGCGTACAGCACTGAGTAAACTGGGGGTTAAAGCAATTTTTAGATGAGCACTCTCGAGATTCGCATCTTGTGGAATAGTAAATTTCCGTGCACCACGTTTAGCATCAGCAGCCCAACCAGTACCATCAACAAAACCACGTGGCTTAATGGTAATGGGTAACTCGAGGGCATCACCACCAACGCTATCGGCGAACTTTGCTGTTACTTTTGCCACACCAAATTCTGTGGCTGTTACACGGGTATCAAAACTACCGCGTTGCCCTGGTTTAACAGTCAGGTTTTGCTCGAGAGGTGCATTGCTGGTCAGACCATTTAAGCTGATACTGAAACGACCTGTAATCGCTGTTTCACGATTATTATTGACAATACCACGCAATTGAAAACTATCGCCACGCACCAAGAAAGTGGGTTGGGCAATACGAGTAATAATATCTTGAGTCACCATGACATTGGTTTTGGCTTCGCCTGCTTTAGCCTCGATTGTCTGCCCTCGAGCTGTGATTCGCCATGTGGTCAGGTTCTCTGGGAACGGTACAGTGAGGGTTGCTTCGCCCGCTTCGTTGGTGATTAAACTGGCACGCCAATCGGCGGTATCACGGAAATCTTTACGCACTTTGACATTTGCAGCCGTTGGTTCCTGCGCTTCTTTAGCCGATTGATCTCGAGCTGCCACAGCGCTTGGTGCAGGTGTAGCTAAGCTTGCCACACGTGCTCGACCAGCTTCAATGTACAAGGGTTCGTCTTCACTGGTAACTGTACCAACCAAATTTTGCCGATAGCCATGCAA
Organism: Deinococcales bacterium; assembly: GCA_013298595.1. GTDB lineage: Bacteria > Deinococcota > Deinococci > Deinococcales > JAAFIG01 > JAAFIG01. The sequence goes on from JAAFIG010000003.1 coordinate 159,069, forward strand.
TACCGTAAATGGATCTGGGGTGGTGTCCTCTTTTAACAAGTACACACCTTTATCCACAACTGTAACACCTAACTCGGTTTGTACTGGTTTACCATTGGCATCACGTACCAAAATTTTGATATTACCTTGCTCACCAGCTTGGTATTTTTGCTTCGCTGGCAGAATTTGAATACTCAGTTGCTCTTGAATTTTTGGTACCACAACACTTGTTTCAGCATCACCTCTCGAGCCATTAGACAAATACGAAGCATGCAATTCCACATTTGGCTGCATTTCCTTGGTCACCTTAAACGTCCAAGCCGCCACACCACCAGCGGCTCGAGAAACCCGTTGATTGATAATGCTTGTTCCCTCGAGCGTCATCCAGACATCTGCGCCTTGTTTTATCCCACTGATAAAAGCCACAGCGGTATCACCAATTGCATATTTGCGTTTATCAAGTTTGATTTGCATACCGCTGCCTTCGTACCACCAGTACCAACTTGGGTTATCCTCTGTCACCCAAACAAAACCCTCGCCAATACTGAGACGATTTTGTGCATCTTTGGCTTTGGCAATAATGCTGTAACCACCACCTTTAACTGCTTTAAACTTAACAGTAGCGTTGCCTTTTTTGGTGGTGATGGTACGCGTCTCGAGTTTATCTTCTCGAGGTGTCCAACGATTATTGTTGTACCAGTAATCGCGGCGCACCAAAGTTAATTCAACTGAGGCATCCACAGTTTCACCCTCGAGATCACGGGTTCGTACATTCATTTCGATTTCATCACCAGCTTTAACCACGTACTTATCCGAACGCACTGCCACACGAACCGTACTTGGGTAAGCGATGACTGTACTGGTTGTGGTTTGTGGACGACGCGTTTCATCTTCGATGGTGGTCTGAATGGTGTATGACACCACTGCGTTATCAGGGTCTTTCTCGAGTGGCACACTCACTTCGAGTTTGCCATTATCGTTCAGAACAGTATTTTTCTCGAGAATAATCGCCTGACGTGGTTGCCAGTAATCCCATTCGCCCCAGTAATAACCAAAATCATCATAACGAGGGTCGTCGCGGCGGTACCGTTCGGCTCGAGATACTTGAATATTGACCTTACCACCCGATACACCACCACCAAATAAGTACTCGGCACTGGCAGCCACTTTGACAGTGCTACCTTGTAAAGCTACCTCTGGGTTCTCGAGTGCCACGGTAAAATCTGGTTTGATATAATCTTCGACCTTAAAAAATGCCACAGTTAAACCAGCATTGCAACGCGCTTCTGTACCATCAGGTGCCGTATAAATTCGGTATTGATCGTACTCCGAGGTTTTTGCTCGTCTGGGTAGTGTAAATGAGCCCGAGAACGTACCAAAATCATTGACTTTGGGTTTACCACGCCATAACTCGGTGGTGCTATAACAAGCCACCACACTGATATTCTCGAGCTTAATTGGTTTTGAAGTATTGCCTTCGCGCAACGTACCACGAAACGAAACAGCATCGGCGGGTTTGTACAAAGGGCGATCTGTTTGCCCAGTAATTTTCCATTTTTGCACTGCGTAACTCTGCCACCAAGAACGCGAAACCGCCCAGTTATCACCAGAGTTAGCCACAATCAAACCGTTTTTATCACTCGAGAGGACGAGTTTCGCTAAACCATTAGAATCTGAACGCACGGATTTCTCACTTGAGCCTTCAATGCCGTACACCATTGCTTGTTTACGCTGACCATTACCACGATTAACAGTAAATACCGAAACATTTTTATCAGCGCGTTTGACTACCACACCCAAATCAGAAACCAAAGCAATACCTAAACCCTTTGTATTGCCCGCAGAAAAACCAATCAAATACAACCCAGCCTCGAGCTTACCCAAATTCGCAGTGCCATAATTACGATCAATTTTGACTGTACTACGCTTCACCACTTGCGTTTTGACATTATCAGGAATTTTAATTGCGCTGTACCCATCGTTGGGTTTTAAACGCAGCAAATCCAGCGGCTCGAGCACCTTATTAAAAGTGACTTGTACCTCGGTTGGGTCTACGTTATACGCATACAACTCAAATTGCACATTCTCTGAAGGCAAAAAAAGCCCTCTCGAGTAAACATATAATTCGGAATTTTGTTTTGCCCAAACAAAAACTGCGCCAATTGCTAATACAATTGCCAGCACCGCCGCCAACCGCGAAAAAGGTTTCATGGGAATAGTCTAAACGTATTAACCTGATTTTTACCTGAATTGTAAAATTCACAAAATAAAACAATTCTTCACATCGTTAAAAACGGATAAAATCTACAGCACAGTATTTTTTGATAAATTAGGAGAATGGTGTTGTTTAACGGTATTTCGACCGCACCAATAATTTCAGCCCAAAATGCTCGAGTCTATTTTGAAATCCTCAGCAATTAACCGTGCAGTCATTTTGGCACTCATCATCACACTGGGTGTGCCACCGCCTGGTTGAGCGCCAGCCCCTACCATATAAAAACGTTCGATGTCCTCCGAGCGGTTATGTGGGCGGAAAAAAGCGCTTTGGATTAAAATTGGTTCGGGTCCGAAAGCATTGCCAAGGTAACTCGAGAGGGTTGTGGCAAAATAATCTGGGTCTATAAAACTTTGGTAGACAAGGCGTTCGCGCAAATTAGGGATAAAACCACGTTCATCTAAAAAACGCAGAATCTTATCCACAAAGGGTTGCCCTAGCAATTCCCAATCGAGTCTCGAGCCGTTGTGTGGTACGGGCACAAGGGTGTATGCCACGTGATGCCCAACAGGTGCCAGACTTGGGTCGGTCAGGCTAGGAATGTGCAAGTATTGCGAGAAATCCTTGGCGAGAATTTTACGACCAAAAATATCTTTGAGTAACTCTTCATAACGAGGTCCAAGAATAATGTTGTGATGCTTTAAATTTGTCTCGAGTCCGTCGGCTTTGAAACCAAAGTAGACAACCACTAAACTCATACTTTGTGGTGAAATTTTGACTTTGGCATCTGAATTCCAAGTGCGGTATTTGCTAGGAATTAATTTCATGTAGGTGTTGGCATAATCGCCATTGGAAACCACCAAATCAGCCTCGAGTGAACTACCATCCTCGAGCGTTACACCTTTAGCAATTCGTCTCGAGAAACGCCCCACTGGTTCAGCACCTAGTTCGTTTTTGAGGCTAATGCTGGTCACGCCTGCATTGCAACGCAGTGTGCCACCTAGCTCCTCGAATTTTTTAACAAAACCATTAACCAAAGCACCTGTGCCACCCATCGCAAAATGAATACCCCATGTTTTTTCGACAAAGTGAATCATCGCATAAATCGCTGGTACAGACAACGGATTACCACCCACCAGCAAGGTTTCAAAACTAAAGACTTGCTGCATTTTTGGATTAGAAAAATATTTTTTAGCAAAACCAAACAACGTGCGAACTGCATCGAGTTTTAGTAGATCAGGCACCACTTTTAACATACTACCAACATCACCAAAATGCGTGTACCCAAGCTCGAGAAAACCACGTTCAAAAATGGCTCGAGCATCGGCATGGAAGCGTTCGTACCCAGCCGAATCTTCTGGTGCAAGCGCTTTTATTTGTGTGCGCGTACTGATCGGGTCGCCATCGTAATCAAAGAATGTACCATCATCAAAATAAATTCGGTAAAACGGCAAGATAGGCACCAATTGCACGTACTTGCTGGTCTGTTCACCACCCGAGTTGCCTTCGCGGACTCGAGCATTTTCGCCAAGCACATGGGCTGGGTAGTCTGGCGTGCTGAGCATGGCTTTACCTTGCTCGAGCGCAAATAATTCTTCGATAAAGTGTGGCACGGTAATCACTGTTGGACCCATATCAAAAGTAAAACCTTGGTTCGGCTCGAGCGGAGCGCGTTGTTTGACTTCTGACCAAACACCATCTTGCTGCACCACTTTACGCACATAAGCCCGACCGCCTGGGGCATCGAGTTTCTCGAGGATAGTGGTACTAAAACCAAGGCTTTGCAAACGAATACCCAGCGATAAACCGCCGATACCCGCGCCAATAATAATTGCTTTACGTGATTCCATGCCCACAGCTTAAACCGCTCGAGGGTGGGTGACCAAAGGGACAAACTACATTGTGTTGTCTCAATCGTAGGCTAGGCTTGATTTGCACCAGCTCGAGCATCAGTGGTGATCTGGTACTTGTTGTTATGGTCTAACTCGAGTAGCACAAAGCCACAATTACCAAACCACGGCATTTCGGCGTGTTGCTCGAAAGTTAAATGAAAGAATCGTTTTAAGAAAATCATGGCGGTCATACCGTGGGTACTTATTAAAATGGCATCTGAGGGGTTGCGGGCAGACTCGCGGAACATTGAATCTAAGAAGCTCGAGATGCGGTCAAACACATCCGCGCCAGATTCACCGTTTTGAATACGATAAAAAAACCGACTGTGCCGCTGCAAATTCTCTTTTTCGGATTCGTAAATGTCCTCATTAAAAAAATTACCCCATTCTTGTTCACGAATTCGCGGGTCTTCTAATAAGCGCACCTGGCTGTGCTCGAGTTGTGAGGTAAAAAGCTGAGTAGTACGCCGACTGCGTAAAAATGGCGAAGACCAAACTGTCACCGATTGCCCCTCGAGTATCGGTTGGAGTGTGATGCCAAGTTCAAGGCATTGTGTTTCGCCGTTACTGGTCAGATCAATCAGATGATCGGGTTTCTCGAGCATAATATCTTTGTTGATATTGGCTTCGGATTCGCCATGACGCAGGACAATGATTTTCTTGGGTTTCATCGTGTTTAGTTTACAACCTCAATACAAAGCCGTTTCCCAATCCTCAAATGGCGGTTCAACAGTATAGCTCGAGTCCAAATAACACCGTAACCACTGGGCTGCACGGAGTTCAGCTTGTTTGGCATTAAGTACATTACCAGCGTTATCTAATTCAATAACATTGGCAAAAATTGCAAAAAGCCTCTCGAGAACACTTGGTTCTGTTATTGCTTGTTGGTAATTGATACCTTTGAGTAAAGGTAAACCCACTGTGCCATTGGGTATCCAAAAAGCAAAGGTTCGTAAGGCACCACGAAAAGAATGGCTAAGTTTTGGCATCTCGAGTATTCTACAAAGTATGAGCGAACAAAGTTTTGTAACGGCATTCATTGCAGTTCTCGGCGAGGCTTTTAGCGGTGGTGAAGCAGGCAAAGGCACTGCTTTTCTCGATAATACCAACGCCGACGGCACAGGCAATCATGGATTTTTTGCAGCGCTGGACTCGCTCAGTGCCGCCCAAGCTTCAGATGCCACCATGCTAGGCTCGAGTATTGCAGCTCACACTGCCCACACCGCCTTTCATATCGAAGCGACCCTACGTTATGTCACAGGGGATCGTAGCCCTAACGATTGGCAAGCCAGCTTTGAACCTCGAGTGGTATCAGAACTCGAGTGGATAACACAACGCAACCGTCTGAAAGCAGCCCATCAGAACATTGTGCAACTGGCTCGAGAAACCCCTGTTTGGGATGAGGATAGTGCCAGTGGTTTAATGGCAACTCTAGCTCATGTGAGCTACCATCTTGGCGCTGTTAAACAGATTATCAAATTGGCTCGAGGATAACATACCAAACAACCTAAAACCCTTGACTGGATGAGCTTAACCTAACCTGTGTCAGCATCTGGAACTTTTTGCTGCAACTTCTCGTACAATAGGAACGTGACGGATCTCTCCGCTTCTGCAACCACCCCGCGTTCCGACTATCTCGAGTATGGTGTGCTCGAATCGTTGCGTTTAGGCGATCAAAGTGCGTGGGAGACTCTTATCTGCACGCATCAGGATCGTATGTTAAATTATTTGTATCATCTCGAAGGAAATTACGAAGAAGCCTTGGATTTATGCCAAGAAACTTTCTTTCGGGCTTGGAAAGGCATTGCCACCTTTCATTCAGGCGAACCTTTGCTACCTTGGTTGTACACCATTGCCCGCAATGTACAAATCGAAAAACACCGCCGTAAAACCCATTCGCAATTCTCACTCGAGGAAGCGTTTGAAGATCATGGCTTTGAAGTCAGTAACAACACTGACTCGAGTGTCAAAAATGCTGAAGTTGCCCAAAATGCCGAACGCGTCCGCATTGCACTACTCCAATTACCTGAAGAGTACCGTAGCGCTGTGCTGCTGCGCTTTATGCAAGACCAAAGTTACGAAGAGATTGCCCAAGTACAACAATGCGCGGTTGGCACTGCTAAATCTAGGGTTTTTCGCGGTAAAGAATTACTCGAGAAAGCCTTAGCGGGGCGGGTGATGATCGAATGACACTCGAGGAAGTACTGCACAACTTACCTGCACCAAAGATGCCACCGAATTTCGCCCGAGAAACTTCGGAACAAATTGCTTTAGCCGCTAAACTTGGCGCTATCGAAGTGCTACATCCACCACCTGATTTTGCTGCACGCTTAGCCAATAAAATTGCAATTGATACCACCGAAAATCCAATCAAGCACCTCGAGCCAGTCACAGTACCGCCTGTATTTGCCGCTCATCTTGCTGCCCGTATAGCCCAAGATGCCAATCCATTCCAAGTTTTAACACCCATTATTGCTCCTGCGAATTTTGCCCATCGGGTCGCCAAGCGTATTGCTCAAGATGCCGCTATTAACGCCGAGCATAACCGTACACCCTTATATTTTCTTGCTACATTACTTGCAGGAGCCGCTTTCACCCTTGGTGCATTTACTTGGCGTGACGCTCAAGCCGCAGGCGTGGCATTGTTTGAAGTGCTGCGTTCATTGCCAGAAAGCTTATTGTTACCCGTTGCCTTGGTTGCCACGTTTGCCGTGGTGGCTACCTTAGCCAAACAAGTTGCCCGTTTCCCAGCTGCCATAGCTGCTTTTGGTATCGCCGCTGCCTTTGTTGTACCGCAACTCTCGAGTTGGTTTGGTAATACCCGAGTGGAAGGCTCAACTCAAATCTCGAGTATCGTCCGATTCGCAGGCGATATTACCGTGGCTTCCGAAGTACGTGGCGATGTCATTGCCATTGGTGGCAGTGTCCGACTCGAACCAGGCGCTCGAGTTTCTGGTAGAGTTCTGACTTTCCTAGGCGATGTGAATCTACCCGAAGGCAGCAGTGCCCAAGCGGTCAGTGCTATTTTAGGTAACCTCAGCAGTAAAAGCCAAAATCAAAGCCAAAAAAGTTTTTCCTTACCTGGACTAAGCGCTGCCAATGCGCTCAAACCACTACAAAACCTAATCGGAGCAAATACATGGCAATGGTGGTACTTAGGCTTACTCGGTGCCCTCAGTGTGGCATTGCTCTTACAACCACGCCTGCGTAACAGCCTCGAGTTACCCTTCAAACAAGATGCAGGACGTTCCCTCGGACTTGGTTTACTACTGGTATTTCTGACAGTACCACTGGTCGCCCTTGGTGGCATCAGTGTGCTTGGAACACCATTTGCTTTGGTACTTGGTGTATTTACCTTATTAACATTCACCAGTGGTGCAGCCATCGCCATTGTCAGCAGCGGCACAAGCCTCACTCGAGCCACACACTTAGGAGCCATTCTGCCAGGGCTTGGACTATTTGCCCTGAGTATGCTTTATCCCGCCATAGCCGTGGTTTTTTGGTTACTACTCGGCGCTTGGGGCGCAGGAGCATTACTGATTGCTATTCGAGACGGTGCGTTGGTACGAGCAGTCGCCGAATAATCCAAAAACCCGTACACTATCAACCATGAACATCCTTATCACAGGGGCATCTCGAGGACTTGGTGAAGCCTTCGCAAAACACTTAGGACACGCTGGTGACACACTCTGGTTAGTCTCGAGAAATCGTCCAGCCAGTATAGACCTCACAGATGGCATAGAGCGGCACTGGCTCGAGGCAGACTTAACAGCCATTGGCATTCATCAGCAAATCGCAGCGCAAATCCAAAACCTTGACATTATTATCCATAACGCAGCCACATGGGAAAGCAGCGCTTTTTCGCACACCTACGATTTTCTGAGTATTTCAGAAGCCGAAACCCGAGCCATCATCGAACTGAATTTAACTGCACCAATTCTGCTAACCCAAGCTTTATTGCCTGTGCTCAAAAACTCAAGCAACCCAAAAATTATTTTTATTGGCAGCATCAATGGACTCGAGAATTCAGGAATGCCCGAAGTGGCATACAACGCCAGCAAATTTGGCTTGCGCGGCATAGCACATGCCCTGCGCGAAACCTTACGCCAAGACCGCATAGGAGTCAGTATTATCAATCCAGGTAGTATTGGCTGGGAAAGCAACGCCCACGATTTCCTCATCCCACCAATGGACATTGTGAACATCACCCGCACCGTTCTCGAGTCCAGCCGTTACACAGTGATAAAAGAAATTGATATGCCTGCCATGATGGACATGCAAGTCTAAAAGTCGGAATCACCAGGGTTTAAAAGCAACGCAAGTCTCAAACCACCAATCTCGAGATTTCCAGTGGCAACAAGCACCATAACTGTTGTTGCCGCTTGCTCTGATGGACGTTTACGCTAGCCATTTAATTGCAATGAAAGCAGCATTGTTTCCAAGGCAGTTCGTTTATTGGCATCTGTGAAAACATGATTCTGTACAATTGAATACCCAACAGCCGCAATCTAGTAAAAAATGTTGGATACAAATCCTCACTACCAAAACCTTCAACAATTTTATGCAAAGCACTCTCGAGTAAGCCACGGTCACGAATACCAGACAAACCCTCAGATTCTTCAAGAATTCGGTCATGTAGGCGCACCACAGAAGCAACCGTCGGATATTGCTTCCGACGGTGACGAAAAACAGGTTGCTTGGCAAGATAATCGTTTATAGCTTAGCAAGTGTTTTTAGTAATTTACTATCATGTTTAACCTGTTGGTCAATCAAACGATCCATTGCTTCCCAAGTCATTTCTTTAACTCGAGGCTCTTTGGTTTTTTGAGGATTAGCCTTGGTTTTTATACGTTAATTATAGCATTTGAAAATTCAAAAATAGATAGAAATGGCTTAGGTCTAAGCCATTTCTATCTTCTCAAGTTTTTGGCTGTCAGTATAATCTTATGACCTTGACGTTGTGAATTTTAATCATGACGAACACAATTCTTCGGTATAGGTAGTTTATGAATATCACATTGTTAAAAACTGTGCTTCGCGGTTTACGGTATGCGCTTTTACCAAAATTGATTGGTCAGCGCATTGTTATTGGTTCACTGCAAAGCATCGAAACTGACATTAAAGCCGTTCTGGGTACAGATTTACCTTCAGATCAGCCTTTGGCAAATCCTGAAAGTTATGAAGGCGAATTAGCAAAACATAACTTCATAACACTTACTTTCTCAGTTCCGCGAACGTTATTAACAGATTGCCCAATTGTTGATAGCAAAACATTTCGGGAGCTAGGTTTTGTCTTTTCCACCGAAGACAAAGCAGCCATGCTGGAAGGGGAAAATTGGAGCATGCTTGATTCCATTGCCGAGGATGTTGGGCAAAACAATGCCATCATCAAACTATTTTTAGAAGTTGAGCCACCCCAAACACCAAGTCCTACTTGGCGACAAAGACTCGAGTTGACCATCAAAAAAATCTTCAAAGTACCAGAAGTACCACCTGCTACTCCAAAAAGAATCCTGAAACTAAGACTCGAGGAAAATTACTTTCCTAAAACCTTTATTGTGCGAGATGCTTGCTTAACCAATAGCGATGCTATTTGGCTTGGTAAACGCTTTTATCTGTAAAAACCATTTCAGATTTACACATCCCATTTCACAAAAACCTAAGCCAACCATTCCTGAACACTCGAGACTGCTAAACTCGAGCCGCTTACTTTCTCGAGTGCACTGACCAGCCACTGTGCCGCTTCCAAAGTGGTGTAGATCGGTGTGCCATGCTCGAGCGCTCGGCGCGATAATCTCGAGGCGGTTAGGTCAATCAGTAAATCTGGAATTGGTGTGCTGTCGTTGCTCGAGGCGATGTGCTGGACACTGTAACCTAATTTCTCAAATCTTTGCTCGAGGGCTGTGTTTTGTATGCCAACCCATAGGACTTTCCCCTCGAGTGGCAGTTTGACATTTGCACCTAACTGAGCGCGGTAGTACGCGAGGAATGGGTCTGCGTCTATGCCCATGCTTTCGCCTGTGCTTTTCATTTCTGGTCCGAGGACTGGAATCACATCTTTGAATTTGAGGAATGGTAGGTGGACTTCTTTGACGCTGTAATGGGTTGGCACGATACTCTCGGTAAAACCGATTTGCTCGAGGGTTTGTCCAACGGCAATGCGGGCAGCATATTTGGCGAGTGGATGCCCAATGGCTTTAGACACAAATGGCACAGTGCGGCTGGCTCGAGGGTTAGCTTCGAGAATGTAGAGTAAATTGTTATGCACAGCGTATTGCACGTTCATTAAGCCTCGCACTCCAATCTCGAGGGCAAGGCGTTTAGTGCTGGTGTGGACTTCCTCGAGCAATTCGGCACTTAGATGTACAGGTGGCAAAATACAGGCGCTATCGCCGCTGTGGATACCAGCAGCTTCGATGTGTTCCATAACACCTGCTATCACGGCGCTTGTGCCATCGCAGAGGCAGTCCACATCAAGTTCTAGGGCATTCTCGAGGAATGTATCTAATAAAATGCTTGGGTTGCCTTCTACGGCTGCGTAGACTTCGCGTAGGTAGGTCTCGAGTTCGTTTTCGGAGTAGACGGTTCGCATGGCACGACCACCCAGCACGTAACTAGGGCGTGCCATTAGTGGGAATCCAAGTTCCCTTGCCAGTCTCAGGGCTTCGCCCGGATTGTTTGCCACTGCACCTTTGGGTTGGCGAATCCCCAGTTTATCGCAGAGGGTATTAAACTCGAGCCTGTCCTCGGCTGTGTGGATAGCTGTGGGTGATGTGCCAATGATCGGTGCGCCTGCTGCCTCGAGGGCTTTGGCGAGTTTCAGTGGGGTTTGACCGCCAAGTTGGACGATGACTCCAATAGGTTTTTCGTGTTCGACGATGTTCATCACATCTTCAAAGGTTAAAGGCTCGAAGTACAAACGGTCGGCAGTGTCGTAATCGGTGGAAACTGTTTCGGGATTGCTATTGACCATAATGGTTTCGTAACCAAGGTCGCGCAATGCCCAAACCGCGTGTACCGTGGCGTAATCGAATTCCACGCCTTGTCCGATTCGGTTAGGTCCACTACCAAGAATCATCACTTTTTGCTTATCGGTGGGGCGAACTTCGTCTTCCCATTCAAAACTCGAGTAATGGTATGGCGTGTGAGCTTGGAATTCGGCAGCGCAAGTATCCACGGTTTTATAGACGGGCAGGCACTTAGCAGCTTTGCGTAAAGCTCGAATCTCGAGTTCGGTTTTTTGGCATAATTCGCCGATACGGGCATCGGATAACCCTAAACGTTTGATTTCACGCCACGTTTCGTATTTCCATGTATCCAGTGCGCCAAGGGTTACGAGTTCTTTTTCGACTTCGATGATCTCGAGCAGTTGATGCAAGAACCATGGGTCTATAGCAGTTTTTTTGTGTAATTCGGCAACGCTGACATCGCGGCGCAGTAACTCGAGCACCGCTAAAAAACGCTTGGGATTGGCTTCAAGCAATGCCTCAAGTTGCGTGAGGTTCATGGTTTCAAAACCACCACGAATATCAGACTCGAGTGAACGCAGGGCTTTCATAAAGGATTCTTTGAAGGTGCGTCCGATTGCCATGACTTCGCCTACTGAACGCATTTGGGTATTGAGGCGCTCGGAGGTTCCTGGGAATTTTTCAAAAGCAAAACGCGGAATTTTTGTTACCACGTAATCAATACTGGGTTCAAAAGAAGCTGGTGTGACCTTAGTAATGTCGTTAGGCAATTCGTCTAAGTAATAACCAACAGCTAAAAGCGCAGCAATTTTCGCAATAGGGAAACCTGTGGCTTTGGAAGCCAAAGCGCTACTTCTCGAGACTCGAGGGTTCATTTCGATTACGACAACTCGACCATCGGCAGGGTTGATGGCATATTGGATGTTGCTGCCGCCTGTATCCACACCGATTTCGCGGATCACAGCGAGGCTGGCATCACGCAGGCGTTGGTATTCTTTATCGGATAAGGTTTGTTGTGGCGCAACCGTGATGCTATCGCCTGTGTGTACTCCCATTGGGTCGAAATTTTCGATACTGGTAATAATTAAAGCAGTGTCGTTGGTGTCGCGCATCACCTCGAGTTCAAATTCTTTCCAACCCAGCACACTTTCTTCGATTAAGACCGTGCCAACTGGAGAAAGATGCAAACCACTGGCAACAATTTGCTTAAATTCAATTTCATCGTAGGCAATACCGCCACCTGTACCGCCCAAGGTAAAACTCGGGCGAATAATAGCTGGATAACCGACTTCTTTAACAAAACTCAGCGCTTCCTCGAGTGAACTTACCATTTGTCCTTTGGCAACATCCAAACCAATTTTTTTCATGGCTTGCGCGAATTTCTGTCGATCCTCGCCTTTTTCGATGGCTTCTTTATTCGCGCCGATCAGTTCCACACCGTACTTTGCCAGAATGCCCGCATCTGCCAATGCCAAACTCAGATTTAACCCTGTTTGTCCACCCAATGTTGGCAGAATTGCACTTGGGCGTTCTTTTTCAATCACTTTCTCGAGAAATTCGATGGTTAATGGCTCGAGGTAGGTGGCATCGGCTAGTTCAGGGTCGGTCATGATGGTGGCAGGGTTAGAGTTGACCAGAATCACTCGGAAACCCGCGTTTTTCAGGGCTTTAACTGCTTGAGTACCGCTGTAATCAAACTCAGCAGCTTGACCAATTTGGATAGGACCTGAACCGATAATCAGGATGGTGTGTAAATCAGTGCGTTTTGGCATAGAAACCTCGAGGAATTTTAGAATGACGGCTTACTCAAGTGGCAGGGCGACCATGCGGGTCGCCCCTACGAATTTTTGTTTTTGATTTGTAACAAGTAAATTTTTGTTTTTGGTTTGGGTAGAGGCAGGTCTTGTGCCTGCCTTGTGACGAATAACGTTTTGCCAAAATGGACTTTAAGAAAACACTTTAGTGCATAAACAATACATTTTTCTGCATAAAAATACGAGACCTGTTTGGGGTCTCGAGAACACGGGAGCAACCCGAGGAGGAAGTGTACCATGTTTAAGCAAGAAAAATCATCCTGATTATTGATACCGATCAACACTCGAGTTTATGCAGCTTGTATTCGGTATACAATGCAGAGCATGAATGTTTTGCCAATGGATTTACAGCGAGCGTTGGTGCAATTTCGACATCCCCAAAAGTCTCTACTCCCAATTCCTGGGGGGCAACCCTTGCCCGATTCGAGCATAGCAGGATTATTCGGCATGACAACAGAACAATTCAAGGCTGTACAAACAGATTTAGACAATCAAGTGCAACAAGCAGCTCGAGATTTACTGTCTGATGCTGCATTTGCGGCTCGAGTGGATGCTTTGCCTTTTGCAGCGGGGAGCACTGTGGTTGGCTTAGGCGATAGCATCACCGATGATGATCAAAGTTGGCTCGAGATTCTACGAGCACTACTTGCCCAGCATCGCCCTCATGACCAGATTACGATTGTTAACGCTGGCATTTCAGGGGAAACAACCGTGCATGTCCTCTCGAGATTTGCCGAAATCATTCGACTCGAACCAGATTGGATTATCACACTGATTGGCACAAACGATGCTCGTAGCCACGGGACACATTCAACTGCGCCACTGGTAACAGATACAACTCGTAACCTCGAGATTCTACGCACTTGGATGCGAGCCAAAACCAAAGCCACTCGAGTTTGGTTAACACCACCAATGGTGATCGAAGCAAAAATCGCGGCATTCCCTTGGTTTAGTGTGGCAGAAACCATGTGGCACAACCAGCATCTCGAGGTTATCGCGGCGACTATTCGAGCCATCCCAGATGTCATTGTGGATACTCGAGTGGCACTTGGTGCTAACCCAGCTTTTTTACTCGAGGATGGTTTGCACCCAAATTTAGCTGGACAAATTGAAATAGTCAAAGCGGTAGTGTTGCGTTTAACTCAGTAACGTCATGTTGCATTTAACCCAATAAAAAAGCGACAGCCTAAGCTGTCGCCTCGAGATCAAAAAACCTTATGGGAGGTAGCTACCAGCAATACCCAGTGTGCCTGGTTTTTGCGCGAATAACATACCAATACCAACAGTGAAACCACCACTGCCATAACCAACATTAATACCCGCTTTGAATTCTGGCACGAAGGTGTAGTACAAGCTGGTGTTCGCACTCCAACGGAAACCACTGGCAAGATTTGTACCACCAAAGCCTACGCCGCCTTGTAAACGCCACTCGAGATTTTGAATTGGCTCGAAGAAAACACCTGCTACTGCTGTCACATCAAATGGCAAAAAGCTACCTGTGAAATTATAACCAACTGTACCTGCAAGCCCACCATATAATTTGAAACCAGCCCCAACAGCAACCACAGCGTCCACACCAGCTCGAACATCGGCACTGAAGTTAATTGGGCTAGGCAAAATACCCATGTTAACACCTGCTCCGACATAACCATCCACAAAGTAGGTAGTGTCCTTAGCCAGTGATGCAACATACAAGACACCAAGTCGAGCATCCACACCAAAAGTGCTGGTTGGATTTGGTGACCATGAGGCATTTAAACGCCCGCCAACAAATACTCGAGGTGAAAATTCATAGCTGTAATTTAAACCAAGTTTAATCGAGAAAGCGTCTGTTGGCACGATATCCGAACCTAATGTGGCACTGAAACCATCAGCGAGGGCGGCACTTGATAAACCTGCAGCAGTAAAAACCATTAAAGCAATTTTCTTGATATTCATAATGTACTCCCATCATGTTACTTGTAGTCCGAATGTTCTTTTGTCGTCCGAGCGAATTCTCGGTACAACAAGGAAAGCATAGGATTAGATGTAAAACATGAATTTTTCATTGAAAAACATTTTTTAATTTATTATTTTTGCGTTTCGCACGACAAAATACAAAAACACGAAAACTCAAATAAATTGATTTTTTAGAACAGCAACATCATTTATTTGTTAAAAAACCCACATTTCCTTAACCCATTTTTACTTCAAACCCTTTTCAAAATCGAGTAACCAACTTGGGGTAAAAGCTTGTAATTGCCGTCCGATCTCGGCGTAATTACCCGTGATTAACAACACACCAGCCACAATTAACAACACACCACTGACTTTTTCCACCGCACCCACCCAGCGTCCCATTTTACGGAACCTCGAGCCAAGCTTATCCCACGCTAAAGCAGCCAGCACAAATGGCACCGCTAAACCCATCGAATACACAAATAACAACCCAATTCCAGTGGTTAAACTGCCGCTCGAGCCAGCAATACTAAGAATCACACCTAAAATTGGTCCAATACACGGAGTCCAACCTGCACCAAAAGCCGCACCCAGTGCCACCAAACCAAATCTCGAGGCAGTTCCAAGATCGGCGCGGTATTCCTGATTCAAAAAAGGCACGCGATCTTTGATAAGAAAAATGACACCAAAAATGAGGATTAAACCACCCCCTATTTGTCCAAGAATATCTTTGTTTTGGCGCATTAAACTGCCTAAAGCACTGGCTCCTGCACCAAGAATAACAAAGACAATTGTAAAGCCAAGCACAAATAACAATGCCCCAAGAATAGGTCGTTTACCTGTTCCGCCACCCAGCACTGCTAAGTAACTCGGAACCAGTGGCAACACACAAGGCGATAAAAACGAGATTAAGCCTGCCAGAAACGCTGCTAAAACACCTGGGGCAACAGCTTGTCCAGCCGCCGCTGTTTGAGCTACAGCGCTCGAGAAAAGTAAAAAAAGTATTAATGCAAAAAATTTCATAGCTGTATTGTACGTCACCAATCATTAGGAGATTCGGAGCAAGGCTGCAATACCACCTTTCTCAGAACGCATCTTGTAACCACTCGAGGCTTGCGTCTTCCACACTCGAGCCTGCAATCAGAATCGCATCAAACCGACATGACACATCGTCACGCTCGAGATAGATTAAAGCCGCTCGGCGAATTAAGCCCGCTTTACGCGCATTGATGTACTCGCCAGCACTGCCATGTGAACTCGAGGTGCGTTGTTTGACTTCAACAAAAACCGTGGTTTGCATGGCATCCAGTGCAATGATATCTATTTCACCACCACGGACTCGGTAGTTACGCTCAAGAATGGTTAAACCAGCTTTTTCCAGATATTCGGTTGCCATTACTTCTGCCCATGTGCCACGCAAAACACCTCGAGTAGGCTCGAGGTGTTGGCTGGAGGGTTTGGCTTTCATTGCTGCATTTTAACGCGCATCGAAAGGTTTTTGTGGTGCAAAGTGCTTGGTGGCGCTGGCAGCAAGAGCAATTACGGCGATGTAGACAACAACGGTCAGAATAAAAGAAAACATATATCAACTCCTGAATGAATGCTTCATTCGTGATGTATTTTAGCAAAAATAATAAGCAAGACCTAAGAAAAATAGGCATTAAAAATACTTTTTGCGTAAAAATAACATTTTGATTGCAAATCTCGAGTTTACTAATAAAAACGTCAATCACAATACAAAAATGATTTCTCGAGCTATTAATTTGCAATTCAACCCGATGCTTTTAGTTGTTTGTTTTTTCAAATGAACATTGTTAGCATTCCTGCCCAAAGTCCCCCGTATCAAGGACTAGACTTTGCTTATGAAGCTGATTTTAGACCCTGCCCTCGAGCCTATTGCCAAAAAAGTCGAAGCTGGTGAACGCCTAACTTTCGCTGATGGCATGGTTTTGTTCAACACCCACGACCTCAATACACTCTCGAGATTGGCAAATTTGGTTAGAAACCGCAAAAATGGGGATAAAACCTATTTTGTGCACAGTATGCGCCTCGAGTTCACCAATATTTGTTATGTCGGTTGTACGTTTTGTGCTTTTGCTGCCCATAAAACCGAGGCTCGAGCTTGGGATTACAGTGTCGAAGATGTTGTGGCGCATGTACGAGAAAAATACGAGACTGGCTTGCAAGAACTGCATATGAGCAGTGGGCATCATCCAACCCGCCCGTGGAGTTATTACCCCGAGATGGTGCGGGCATTAAATAAAGAATTTCCTGGTTTACAAGTCAAAGCCTTCACCGCTGCCGAAATCGAGCATCTCAGCCATATTGCTAAAAAATCCACGCTCGAGGTTTTAACCGAACTCAAAGAAGCGGGTTTAGCTGCCATGCCCGGCGGTGGAGCCGAAATTTTTGCTGATCGGGTGCGTTTACAAATTGCTCATCGTAAAGTCAGTGCCGATCAATGGCTCGAGATTCACCGCCAAGCCCATAGCCTTGGCATTCGTACCAATGCAACCATGTTGTACGGACATATCGAAACACTCGAGGAACGCTTAGACCACATGGATCGGTTACGGACACTACAAGATGAAACACATGGTTTTTTTAGTTTTATTCCGCTCGCATTCCAACCCGATGCCAATGCACTAGCATTTAATCTTGGCAAAACCGAATTCACCACAGGTATAGATGATTTACGCAACCTCGCGGTCTCGAGATTGTACTTAGATAATTTTCAGCACATCAAAGGCTACTGGGTAATGATTGGTTCTGATCTGGTACAAGTGGCGCTTGATTGGGGAGTCTCGGATGTGGATGGTACCATCATAGACGAACACATTGCCCATGCGGCTGGTGCGACCAGTCCACTTGGTTTATCTCGAGCCAAAATGGTGGATATGATTCGTAAAGCCAACCGAGTTCCTGTGGAACGCAACGCCTATTACGATGAACTAAAAATTTATACACCACTGGCATTAGCAGCCGATTGATGTAGTGGCTGCATAATTAAACTATTGATGATTTCGCCCATTTGTTCGGGGCTGGCTCGAGGGGTTTGCTCGAGCCACCATTCAATCAAGTTGATGGTTGCACCAATCACATGTCTGGCTGCGAGTTCAGCGGGGATATTACTGGGGATTTGAGCGGCGTTCTGCGCGATAAAAAGGCTGGAGCCAAATAACATGGCACGACTGAGCAATTGATTGATGTGCCGAGTTTTTAAGAGCATTTGGTAACGCTCTGGGTGCTCGAGTAAAGCAGTAAACATCGCAGCAATCATTTGTTTTGGTTGTGTAACAAGTGGTGTTGCAATGCCAATCAGGGTGGCAATGCTCTCCTCGAGAATGGCGTTTAGTAAGCTTTCTTTATCGGGGTAATGGCGAAAAAAAGTGGCATAACCAATATCGGCTCGTTCGGTTAGGTCTCGCAGGGAAATATTTTCAAAACCACGTTCAAGTGTTAATTGAATTAAGGCATCCGTTAAAAGGCGACGAGTGCGACTGATTCGTCGGTCGGCTTTGGGCATACTGCCATTATGGCTGGTTAGCTCGAGATTGACCAAGGGATTTCTCATGTACTGAGTCATCATACACTTTATGATACACATTGTATCATTTCAAGGAGATTCTATGTTGCAAACCTGTCCCATCGAGCATCATCCACGCAAAACCCAAACAGCAACACTGCCAACTGCACCAAGTATCGAACAAGATAGTAACGGCGTTTGGCAAATTCGTTCGTTTATGCTTTGCCGACAAATTCTTCGTAGCGACAACACCCGCCAAGCAGGATTTAATGCCGAACGAGTTGGTGGTGCACTAACCAAAATGCGTCAACCAATTTTGTATCTCGAGGGAGAATTACACCATCAACTCCGCAGCCAAACCGCGAAGTTTTTTACACCCAGCACCACCAACACCAAGCACCGTGGCATCATGGAATCGTTAAGCAACGAATTGATTGCCCGACTCGAGAAAAAAGGTTCTGCCGACCTCAGCCAATTATCACTCGAGTTAGCCGTTGGTGTGGCAGCCCATGTGATTGGATTAACCAAAAGTTCACGCCGAGGCTTAGCCGTTCGTATTGGCGCACTTGCCCTTAACCCAAATACAACTGCTCAATGGAAACGCCGTTTGATGCCTTTTCAAGGGGCATTCAATGTTCTCCATTTCTTCTACCGCGATGTCAAACCCGCCATGCTCGATCGGCAAAAAAAACCACAAGATGATCTGATCAGCCATATTCTTGGCTTAGGCTACAAACCCTTTGAAGTGCTTGGCGAATGCGTGACATACGGCGCAGCAGGCATGCTCACCACCCGAGAATTTATCAGTGTTTGCGCTTGGCATTTACTCGAGCGTCCAGCTTTACGTGCTCGTTATTTAATTGCTGGCGAACCAGAAAGACACGCCATACTCTCGGAAATTTTGCGTTTAGAACCAGTCATTGGCACAATCAAACGCCGTACCACTGCCACGTTACAACTCGAGGAAAATGGGCAAAGCACCAGTATTCCAGCAGGAGCCTTATTGCATTTACACACTTATGCTGCTAATGCCGATAGTGTCACAGTTGGCGAAAACGCCCATGAACTCTGCCCGCAGCGCCCATTACCAAAAAGTGTGCAA
Organism: Deinococcales bacterium; assembly: GCA_013298595.1. Taxonomy (GTDB): domain Bacteria; phylum Deinococcota; class Deinococci; order Deinococcales; family JAAFIG01; genus JAAFIG01. Next base: position 178,503 of record JAAFIG010000003.1, read on the forward strand.
GAACCCGTACTCAGCTTTGGTGATGGGCATCATCGTTGCCCAGGTTCGTTTCTTGCCATAGCCGAAACCGATGTGTTCTTACAACGTCTACTGGCACTACCAATCAAACTCGAGAACAAACCCAGCATCACCTTTAATCCAACACTCGATGGTTACGAAATTCGCAATGTCAACCTACGGCTCGAGGCAAGAAACGCTTAGCCAGTTACAACCAAACCGATTGCTCTTGCAGTTTGGAATGCCGATAGGATGGCTCGAGAACAATAGACCTCAGACAAAAGTTGCCAAATTCAATTTCAGCACAAGAGGGGATTTCTTGACCATATATGTACACCTGACGGGCATAGTCGCAAGCCCCTCTCTTATGAAAAACATTATTTGGTAGGGGCTGGTCGCCCTGCCCCAAAACTGAATAAAATGACTTTGGCTCGAGGTTTAATTGCAATAAAAAATCGGACGAAGTGCTTACCTCGTCCGATTTGAAGCTTGTGCAGAAATTATTGTCTAAATCACCTCATTTGCAACAATTATGGAATTTGGCAATTCGGGCAAGGTCTTGGGTTAGGACGTGGAGTTGGGGTAGGAGCTGGGGCTGGTGGCGTTGTTGCATTTGGATTATTGCTGGCAACCAGCACTCGCAATACTTGTACATCCACTAAATTAACGCTTCCTAAGTTCTTACCAAAGATTTTAGCGCGTCCCCCCAAACCAATATTCAAACCTGCGTGCAAGGTGTAATCCACGTTACTTGTACCAACCGTTGCGTTAAAATCTAAGTATGGTTTGGCGTAAATAAACAGTGTCACCAGACCACCATAAAATTTTAAGCCAGCTTCGGCATTGATGGAAAAATTGAAATTAAGTGCTGCACTTGCCGAAATACTATCTTGCCCTGTGACATTAAACGTTGCTTCGTTCAAAATATTTGTGCCAACACCTTTTTTCCAATGAGCACCAATCCGACCAGTGAAACTCTGGCTGACGTTATACCCCGCCGAGAGTGTGATCGTACCTTTGGCTTTGAGTTTGACGTTGTAATACGGTGTAATCACCACGGGTATTGGACCAACCCAAACAACTCGAGTTCTGAATTTCATTTGAGCAATGGTTTGGTCTTTGTCTATGAAACTAAATTGGCATGTACCGCCAATTCGCAAATTCACATTTTGCGTTCCTTCGATACCAGTTTTAATTTCTTTGACCGAGAAAAACCCAAATTTGACTTTTAAGAAGGCTTTCAGATTGGCTTTAATCGCGCCGCTACCAACAATTTTGTTACCACTAACACCTTGGCACAAATCCACATTTGGCAATGGCACATCTATATCACCAATATTGGTGGTGACTTGTGGTCGCAATTGACGAAGTTGTTGCCCAGTTAACTGCTGACCATTTGCATAGGTCACCGAAACAATATCTTCTTGATTCAGATTCATGGCTTGGTCGGTATCAGCTACTTCGATGGCTTCGTCTAGCTCGGCTTCTTCTGTGCTGATATGCACTTCCGAACCATAATCTTGCACACTGATAACCTTGCGTAAAAAACCTTCTGGTGTTACTTGGTTCGGCGGCGCAGAAACAATATCACCTGGTTGTAACCCTCGAGCATAAGCGCTGCTACCAACAAAGGAAATCGTCTCGAGTTCAGCTGTTGCCCATAGTAATTCTGGAACGTACTGAGTGGCATCAGTAAATGCCTGAGTACTGAGTCCAGTTGGTGCTGCTCCTAATACTTTTGTGCGTTCGTTGAGTACAACTCCACTTTGTGTTTGAGGAATGGGTTGTGTTCCACACGATGCCAATGTCACTAAAGCAATTAATCCGATCAATACTTTTTTCATGATTCGTCCTTTGAATGAACGCTAGGCTCATTCTGCTTAGAATTGGAATTTTTGGCTCGAGCTTTGAGAAGTTTTTCAGCGCTTATTGGTAGATACGTAAAGGTTTTAGCTTTTGGATGTTTATGCAGTAACTGCAAACTTCTAAAGTGACCGAAGTACAAAATAGCTCGAGTATTAATTAACACTCGAGCTATTTTTACTATCAGCAGCGCTTTAGTGCTTAAAGTGTCTCGAGCCAGTAAAAATCATGCTGATGCCAAGCTCATCGCAGGCAGCAATCACTTCAGCATCGCGTTTAGCACCACCTGGTTGCAAGATTGCCATCACACCAACACTGGCAGCTAAGCGCACCACATCATCGAAAGGAAAAAATGCTTCAGATGCCAACACCGATCCTTTGGCTTTTTCTCCTGCATTACCAATGGCACGTTCAGCAGCCCAAATTCTACTGACCGCTCCTGCCCCCAAACCAACAGTAACCGCATTTTTGACCAGCACCACATTATTACTACGAGCATGTTTGGTGATCGCAAACGCAAACTCGAGGTCTTGCCATTCTTGTGGGGTTGGTTGGCGTTTGGTTACCACTTCTGGGCAAAGATCAGACCACACTCGAGTATCGCGGTTTTGTACCAGAAAACCACCACTGATGGCTTTGTACTCGAGATTCGAGTATGCACTGTTACCTGCTTTGAGAACGCGCAAATCTGGTTTCTTTGCTGCAAACCACTCAAGTGCATCTGCACTGATTTCAGGGGCGATGAGAACCTCGAGGAACGTGCCTTTGGTACTGGTAGCAACTTCAAGTGTTACTGGGCGGTTCAAAGCGACCACACCACCGAAAACCGATAGCATATCGGCATCTCGAGCACGTTCCCATGCCAGTTGAGCGGTATCTGCCAACGCGACACCACACGGGTTAGCATGTTTGACTGCCACACAAGCAGGACTCGAGAATTCAGAAACCAATAACCACGCTGCGTCGACATCGGCGTAATTGTTAAAGCCCATCTCTTTACCCGATAACACTTGAGCATCGAGCACCGCGCCTTGTTCTGCTCCAAAACGGTACAGAGCCGCTTGCTGATGCGGATTCTCGCCATAACGCAAAGATTTAATACGGCTTAACTCGAGTGGTTGCTGAACATTAAACGATTCACTCGAGAGATACCCACTGATGGCTGCATCGTAACTGCTGGTATGAGCAAAAGCTTTACGTGCTAAACCTTGCCTAAATTCAAGACTAGCGGTTTTGATATGCTCGAGCACACCAGCATAATCGGCTGGGTCAACCACAATCAGCACATTGGCAAAATTCTTGGCACTGGCTCGAATCATCGCAGGACCACCAATGTCAATATTTTCGATGGCATCATCAAAAGTCACATTGGCTTTAGCAATGGTTTCCCGAAATGGATATAAATTGACACACACCAAATCAAAGCGTTCAATTCCCATCGTCTCGAGTGTGGCGTTATGCTCTGGCGTATTCTTAGCCAAAATGCCTGCATGGATTTTAGGATGCAAGGTCTTTACTCGTCCCTCGAGAATTTCAGGGAAACCTGTCACATCCGAAATATAGGTCACAGCTAAACCTGCATCCTTTAGGGTTTGGAACGTACCACCTGTCGAAACAAGACTAAAACCCTGCCCAATCAAACCAGACGCAAATTCAACCAAACCGCTTTTATCACTGACACTCAGTAAGGCTCTCATTAGCAAATCACTCCTCAAGAACCAGCCGAACCAAACAGCTAATCCGATAGCGACCCAGGCGAGCGATCTATTGAGCGTTGCAGCTTCCCCACGGGCTTTCCGTGTGAATTCGCCAGTTACTACAACTTAGCTAGTCTACTCGAGACTCAGCAGTACGCTTGACCCACAACTCAAAAATTTCCTCACCTTTTCCCTGCGTCCTTTATCTTTTCTCCCACATCCAATCCACCCACTCGCCACGTACACCCCAGTGAAATGAAAAACTTAAATCGTCGGAACTTCGTTAAAATCCTTGCCGCTGCCATTCCAGCCAGTGCCGCCCTCGAGTTAGGTCAGTACGCTGTTGCCCAAAGTGCAGGTGGTGACCTCGAGATTCTTAATTTGGCATTAACCGCCGAGTACCTTGCCACCGATATTTACTACAAAGTCACACTTTGCGGTTTTGATGGCATTGTCAAAGAGTACATAGATGCTGCTCGAGACCAAGAAAACGAACATGTTGGCGCTTTACAAAGCACCATTCGCGCTTTGGGTGGCACAGTGCCAAAACGCCCAGATTTTGTCTACCCAGTCACTTTTGACACCAAAAATCAGTTACCTGTGTTACGTGTTATGAATGCACTCGAGGATGCTTTTGTTGGTGCCTACCTTGGCGCTTTGCCACTAATTCAAAATAAGGATATTTTGGCTGCCGCTGGTGCAATTATGGGCAACGAAGCCACACACCGCTGCCTGATTCGTCAATCACGAATCAACCTTGGCGATACCACCGTCACAGGTTTACAAGTCGGCAACGACCGTGCCTACGAAAAAGCCATCACCCCAGCCCAAGCCTTAACGGCTGTTGGCGGCTTTATTAAAAAGTAAATTTTAAGAAATTCTCAGTGAGGGCGATGAAATACATCGCCCTTTTTGCCCATGCACTCGAGGCAAACTAAACACTGATTTATTATGCTGTACTTGCCAAGAGATAATTACCTTCGGTCACTTCAACCCGATTACGACCCAATTGTTTAGCTTGGTATAACCCTGAATCTGCCCGATGCAAAATCTCATCTATACTCGAGTCTGATGCTTGAGTAATGGTTAAACCCATACTGACTGTGACGCGTAATACTTGTGAACCAGCTTGAATATTCATATTCTGACAAGCTACTCGGATTCGTTCAGCCACTTCTTTTGCGGTTCCTAGTGATGCTTTAGGCAACAACAAAGCAAATTCCTCGCCACCTAAACGCCCAAAAATGTCCTCTGTACGAATTTGCGAAACCACCAAATTTGCAAATTCTTGCAGAACAAGGTCTCCTGTCGCATGACCATGTGTGTCATTGATTTGCTTAAAAAAATCAATATCTAAGTACAACAAAGCAAACGGTTCAACAGACTTTAATTGATCATTGGCTAACTCAAGAAAACGTCTGCGATTGATAATATTGGTTAATGGATCCACATTGGCAAGCCGTTCAATCTCAGCTCGAGCCAGTTGCGCTTCGTGTTGGGCTTTGAATTGGTTGCGTCGAAACGTATGTAACCGAATTGAAAGAATATATCCAAGCACATTCGCCAGCAGAATTGTAATGATTGTACTACGAACCTCACTTGGATTCTTTGCAATACGAAAAAAAAGCGCTAAGAAAATTTCACCAAAAGTAAAAAGTAAGGCTGGTGCAATCCGCCAAACAAGCGGATTAGGAAAAACCAGATACGAAACAATCACCAGCAATACCGATATCGAAGGATTATAAAAAACACCTGTTGAACGAGCAAAACTAACCGCTAATGACAAAAAGTAAACACCTGCTGCCCAAATTAGCAAATATGTATCTAAAATCCGAAAAGATTGCACCTGAAGTAAAAACCGATTCAACCAAAATGCCCAAGTAGTCACTATCACCCGTAACGAAAACAATAACAAAAGTATCCACGACCAGCCGTACAATTGAACATCTACAAAAGCAAATAACCAAATAGCAACAACATACACAGGTAAAGCCGAACGCATCTGATTTGCATCGTTACGCAAAAAAGACTGACGGTATGCTTCCTCGAGTTTTCCTAGATCAGGTTCAGCTTTAGCTAAGAAACCAAAAATCATACTGAAACTCTGACACCCAAAGAAAAGAAAGTCAATAAAGCAAGGTTTTATAGCAATTTAACAGCTTGGTTTGTACAACAGATCGATTGTGTGGAGACCAAAACCAAATTCAAAGAACTATTTAGCTATTGACTCTGCGCTAAGCTCGTGATACATTCTACAGCCGCGCCGCAAAGCGCGAAAACCACCGCAGGGTGGAGCAGTCTGGTAGCTCGTCGGGCTCATAACCCGAAGGTCTAAGGTTCAAATCCTTACCCTGCAACCAATAATAATCCCGCCGCATGGCGGGATTTTTTGTTATTTAAGGGCACCCGATAACAACCGATGAAAATGATGCACACAAGCTTCACGTGCCACACTGAACCGTCCTTTATCGTAAAACCTCGAGCGAACCCCACGTTGCACAGCTTCAACTACCACTTCGTCTTCACGTTCGACTCGGTCTAAACCAGCTCCAGCGCCTGACTCGAGCAAATCGGCTTGCCAAACATAAGGAATAAAACTGACTTTGCAACGATCATACCCGAGTGGTCGAACAACATTGATGCTCAAACCCCAAGGGTAAAAATTCAGCATCATATTGGGGAACACCCAGTAGTAATAGGCTGCGATATTCTGCCCATAATCTGGGCTATTATGTGGTAAATCAAAAACTGTTTCGCCACTGCTAGCAACCCCCAATTGCAAATTGCACCAATCGTATTGCTCGGTGGTGTAACTCCCGTAATCTATGGCAGCATTTAAGCTGGCATGAATATACGGGATATGAAAACCCTCGAGGTAATTATCGCAATACAGTGCCCAATTTGCCCGAACAATATAATCTCGTGCTCGAGTGGCATCAAAATAAAATTCGCGCAACGGCAACCAACCAAGCCGAGCTTTGATTGGCGCAAGCATTGCCTGAAGAGGCACACTTGGATGCAAGTTAACAAAAGCCAGTTTATCCCATGTTTCAAAAGCAATTTTTGGCAAGTTATCCTGTGCTGTCGGGAAATTCTGCACCGCTTCAAATTCGGGCATACTCTGAAAACAACCATCTAAACCAAAACGCCGCCCATGATAGCGACAACGCAAAAATCGTTCGACACCGCCAGCCTCGGCAACCAACATACCTCGGTGCGTACAAACATTTGATAACGCATGTAGTGAATCCTGAAAATCCCTTGTCAGCAAAATCGGTTCATCCAAGCAACCCTCGAGCACTGTAATAGGCTTGACACTACCTGGGGCTTTCAGGTCGTCAGTATCGCCAACAAACTGCCAAGACCGCGCAAAAATTTTTTCTTTTGCCAACTCGAACATACTCACGTCTTTATAAAACGAACTGGGCAAGGTTGCAGCTTGGGCAATATCTTCGTGAACCTCGAGTGATGTCATACTTTATTGTACCGTTTCATTTTGGGGTAAACCAAACAAAAAGGACAATCCCTACAAATTTCATTGCATTCGTTATGGTTTTAATTTGTGGCGAATGACTGGACCACCTGTGATTGAACCAACATACAAGTACCCGTCATGCATCACTGCACTCGAGATGGTGTTCAGTTTGGCAGGTGGATTGCCATACAACCCAAGATATTGTCCTTGGAGGTTCATTTTGACCACAAACCCACGGCTGCGCTGCCTTTCGTCTCGAGATGGGGCTGTATTGAACAGCGTTGCTGGCAGTTTAGCAATTTGTGTCCTAAGCCAAGGTAGATTTGACAAACCATCCACCAATAGATTGCGCGGTTGAGTGATAGCAGCCCACAGCACACCATCCTGATCTAAAAAAATGTTGTGCACAAAGCCGGGTAGGTTATCGGCAAAAACATCTTCAGTACCAGCTTTCGCGCCCGTCAGCCAATAGCGTTTAATGGTGTAACGAAATTGGTCAGAGACCAAGACATAGGATTCGTCAGGAGCAAGCACAACACCATTACCAAAAGATAAATCTGGAATTAAGACTCGAGTGGTTTTGGTTTTGGGGTTGTACTCAAGCAAACGCCCAAAACCCCTGCCTGACAGCACATCGAGTACCACCCGTGAACTCGAGAAATCACCTTTTGTGCCTTGGGTAAAAAATATCCTGCCATCACTGTGGATGGTTTGTCCGTCGGCATACTCAAAGGGGCTGCCATCAATTATTGTGCCATCTGCAACCAAGGTGGTGATGGTTTTGTCAGGTGCAATTTTCAGCAAACCTTGCTCCCAACTCGAGACAAACAGGTTACCAGCACGGTCAAAACGCAAATCGAGAGGACCACCACCGGGTAGCTTGACCCATTCCTCGATGCGATATGTACCATCTGGTAGAAACGTCACCCGTTTAATCTGTGGGTTGATGTCGTCTTTACCGACAGCACTACCATTTGCTACGTCTCGAGATCCAACGTACATCCTGCCGATAGCATCAAATGCCACATCTTCTGGATTGTTGATGCTTCCTTCACCAATCAATTCGACATCGCGCAAGGCATCGTTAGGAGTTAATACACCATCGAGTGGCACGGATTGCCCAATGCGCCGCTCGATTGGGTCAATTGGGGAGGGCAAAAGCAAAAACACCACAACCGCAACCAAGACCAAAACGGCAACCCCAAGCGAAATCTTTTTCAACATAGCTCGAGTCTGTCGCAAATCGTGTGCTAAGTCCAACAGGATTTGCACTGCAATTAACAGTTTTTGCCTGTAAATAGGATTAAGCTGCTGGCTATGGAATTGCGTCAGTTGCGTTACTTTGTGGCAGTTGCCGATGAACAGAATTTTACTCGAGCTGCCCAACGTGTCTTTTTAGCACAACAAAGTCTGTCCGAGCAAATTCAAAAACTTGAGTCAAGGCTCGGTGTGACCTTGTTTGAGCGCAGCACCCGCCATGTCACCCTCACCGAAGCTGGTGCAGTGCTATTCGAGGAAGCCAAAAGCATTTTGGCAATGTCAGACAGAGCCATTCACAAAGTTCAACGCTTGGGGCAGCTAGGAAAACTCGAGCTTGTGTTCACTGCACCTGCCATGTACACAGTGCTGCCCAATCTGCTTAGAACATTTGCTGCAGCCTATCCCAAGGTACAAATCAGCCAAACCGAAATCTGCACTGCCCACCAAATCGAAGCCTTGCTTTCGCACCGTGCCGATGTTGGTTTTCTGCACGCTCTGATGCCACACCCCCAACTGGCGCTGCTCGAGTTGACACGTGAACCATTGGTGCTGGCACTGCCCGAAGCTCACCCACTAGTAACAAAACCCATGCTCGAGCCACAAGATTTGGATGGTTTGCCACTAATTCTGGCACCACGCAGCCAAGCCCCGCGTTTGTTCGCCCTAACCGAACACTATTTTGCAACTTCAAAACTCGAGTTTGTGCTGGCTGCCGAAGCTCAACCCCAAAGTGCCCAACTCGCTATGGTCGAACGTGGTGTTGGCGCAGCCTTAGTAACACAAAGCGTTTTGTTAAACACACACCATAAGGTTATAGGACGACAGATACAAGGTTTAGATTTTTCATTACCACTTCAAATAGCTACTCGAGTTGGCGATACCAACGCTTTAACACAGGCAATGCTATTACTGGCAAAAAGGCATCTCGAGCAGCAAAGCATACTACCTTTTTCAAACCAACGCTAAACTAAAACGCTACAAAAAGATGATAAGACAACCAATTTTTAGTTCGGTATCAAAACACGCCACTGCTTAATTTTTTGTACACCAAAGAGTTTTCTCGAAAAGGGTTTTACGAGTCAAAAAGCTGATTTTGCGACTTTAGGTATTTTCTATGGTCGTGGTATCAGTATTGCTACTCCGATTCATACAATGGCTACAAATTCTCATTGGGTGCGTTAAAACGCTTGGCATATTCAAGAAAAAACTCGAGCGAATCGGGATTGGCTAGTGCATCGGCATTCACAACTTTTTTGGCATCTGCACCCAATAAAATTTTACGAATTGGTAACTCAAGTTTTTTGCCGCTTAAAGTGCGCGGAATAGCGGCAACTTGTACAATCTGATCTGGAATCAGGCGAGGTGATAACTCGGTGCGGATAGCGTGTTTAATCTGTTTCTCGAGGTCAGAAGTCAGGTTTTCGGTTTGCAGCACCACAAAAAGCGGCATAAACGAGGCTTTACCTAGTTGCTCAAGGTCAATAACCAAACTGTCCAGCACTTCGGGGATGCGTTCGACCACGCTATAGACTTCGGCTGTTCCCATGCGAACCCCACCACGGTTCAGGGTTGCATCAGAGCGCCCATAAATGACTGCGCTGCCTCGAGCTGTGATTTTCACCCAATCGCCGTGTCGCCAAATGTTGGGGTAATCGGCGAAGTAACTTTCAAAGTAGCGTTTATTGTCTGGGTCGTTCCAGAATTTCACAGGCATACTTGGCATTGGGCTACATAAAACCAGTTCACCCACCGCCTCGAGAACCGAGTTGCCTTGCCCATCGAAGCTCTGCACATCCGCCCCAAGGCTGCGGCAGGATAATTCGCCAGCCCAGACTGGACTCCACGGGCTGCCACCCAGAAAAGCACTGCATACATCTGTGCCGCCCGAGGTACTAAAAAGTTGCAAATGCTGCCCGACTTTTTCATAGACAAAAGCAAAACCATCCAAAGATAAAGGCGAACCTGTGCTGCCAATAGCTCGTAATTTTGATAGGTCAAAGGTTTGAGCTGGCTCGAGGTTGAGTTTGATATTGCTGTGTAAATACGCTGCACCACAACCAAATACTGTGATTTTGGCTCGCTCGCATAAGCGCCACAGTGCATCTGGACTTGGATGGGTTGGTGAACCATCCCACAACACAAGACTCGAGCCGACCAGCAAACCCGAGACAAGGTAATTCCACATCATCCAACCTGTGGTAGTGAACCAAAAAAAGCGGTCACTCGAGCCGAGGTTGCTCTGTAAACCCAATTGCTTGTAATGCTCGAGCAGGATTCCGCCGTGTCCATGCACGATTGGTTTAGGTAAGCCAGTTGTGCCACTCGAGAATAAAATATAAAGCGGATGGTCAAATGGTACGCGCAGAAACTCGAGTGGCGCAGGCTTCTCGAGCAGGGCATCGAATTCTGCTCCCAATCGAATGGTTTTTTCTAAGCTGGGTAAGGCTTTTTCGAGGTCAAACACAAGGCTGGTGCAGTCAAAGGTTTTGCCGTTGTAAGTGTAGCTGGTGGCAGCAAAAAGTATTTTCGGTTCAATCTGCGAAAACCGATCCACCACGCTTCCTAAGCCCATTTCCATGCTGGTGCTACTCCAAATTGCACCAAGGCTGGCGGTAGCCAAAAACCCCACAATCGCTTCTGGAGTATTCCCAAGATAGGCTGCGACCCGATCACCTTTGGTCACGCCTAAAGAACGCAAATGCGCCGCTAAACTCGAGACTTGTTTTTTCAAGGTTGCCCACGAGATTTCGCTAAAACCACCAGATTCATTAGCGGCAATCATCGCCGCTTGGTTCGATTCGTGCCGTAAGCAATGGGCGGCATAATTGAGGCTCGAGCCAGTGAACCATTTTGCGCCTGGCATGACCCGCGCTTCGAGAACCTGCTCGTAAACACCACCATCTATTTGAAAAAAATCCCAGACAGCTGCCCAGAAATCCTCCAAATGTTCGATACTCCACCGATGAAGCGATTCGTAATCCGAGAACGTTAAGCCTTTGGTGGATGCCACAAAATCAGCAAATTGACCGAGCTGGCTTGAGGAATGGCTTTCTAAGCTGGGCTGCCAAAGCAACTGACCTTCTTGTAGCATCTACACAGTCTACTCGAGAAGCGCTAAGGCAATGGCTTGGGCATCCTCAAGCGAATCGGCAAACCCAAGGTATGAACGCCCTGCCAAACCATTTTGGCTTAACCCACAACGATACGCAAAAACCCGTTCGTTCCACTCGAGCCAAATGAACGCATCGGCAAGTTCAAGTTCGCACCAAATTGTAAATTCGCGTTCCTCAATCTTCCAAAGCATACACAAAGAATAACTCGAGCCGATTGGCTCGAGTCGCTTAGCTGCTAACGTTTATTGAGCTGCGGTCACATTAATTGCTTGTGGACCTTTACCTGACTTACCAGCTTCAACTTCAAAATTCACTTTCTGACCTTCGAGCAGTTTACGAAACCCACTCGAGCTAATCGCGCTGTAATGCACGAAGACATCTTCGCCGCTTTCACGGGCAATGAAACCAAAGCCCTTCTCTGCATTGAACCATTTTACCGTACCTGTTTCTTGTGCCATACCGTTCTCCACTCGAGTTAAAACTCGCTCCCAAATCATGACGCTCTGAACTTTTTAAGGCATCATGCGGGGAGGTGACTACTGTAGCACAAATGTAAGCCGATACACAAAAAGACAATTTTCGCACTTCGTTGTATCCTAGTTTATGTTCAAATTTCAGTCAGCTTTGATTGGCTTAGCACTGCTTGGTAGTGCTTTTACAGCCCAGCAATGGCATGCTCAGAACAGCTTAATTAGTGAAACCAGAACCTTTCATAACAGCCATCAAAAACAATTAAGCCAACTGGTACAACGCCAACCACCCTTACTTGCTTATATCCCAACCTATTACAAAGATGTGCAACCCATCCTTGATAAAAATTGTGTCAGTTGTCATATCGAAGGTGGAATTGCACCATTTAGTTTATTCCACCCCAAAGAAGCAGTCGAATACGCTCGAGAAGCCCAATTTGCTGTGCAAAAAAAGAAAATGCCACCGTGGATGCCTGGTGGTGAAAGCCCCAAGTTTAAAGATGAAACCAAATTAACCGACGACGAAATTGCCGTTATTGCCAATTGGGCATGGGCTGGTGCACCACTCGGTAAAACCACAGATGCCAAACCTCGAGTCTTACCAACACAACAAAACAGCAAACCAGATGTGGTCATGGATATTGGTAAAGCCTTCGTTCCAAACCCCGAATTAACCGATGAGTACCGTTGTTTTGTCGTAGACCCTAAACTCGAGTCTGAGCGTTTTATTACAGGTTATAATATTATACCCAGCAACAAAAAAATTGTGCATCACGTGGTGATATTTACAGTTGAACCACAAATGGTACCCGAACTGAAAAAGCTCGAGGCAACCGCCGATGGACGCGGTGGTTACGAGTGCTTTGGCGGACCTGGACTACCAATTCGCTTATCGGCAGGTGCAAGTAACATGGGATTTTCGATTATGGGCAACTGGGTACCTGGTTCAAAAGGTGGTATTCAGTACCCAAAAAATACAGGCATCAGCCTCAAACCAGGCACTGTTTTAGTATTACAAGTCCATTACAATTTACTAGCAGGTAAAGGTTCAGATCGTACTGTTGCTCACCTTAACCTAGCTGATACAACCGAAAAAACCACTGGTTTACGCGGCAGTATTTTTATGTCACCCGTCGAAATTGCCTGTCCAAGCGGAATATCTTCTGACCCTAACAACACCTGTTCTCGAGAAGCCGCTTACAAAGCAGTCGAACCCTACCAAGGTGCAGAGCTAACCAACACGCTCCGCAATGGCTTATTACTGACATACTGCCAAAGCAAACCCCAACACAACAACGGCATTAGCACCACACAATGCAACTTCCCCGTCAATGCCGACCGCAACATTTTACTCGTCCAAGGACACATGCACTTACTCGGACAAAGCATCAAACTCGAACTCAACCCAGACAACCCAAAAACCCGCAAAGTCATCCTCGAGATACCCAACTGGGATTTCCACTGGCAAAGCGGTTACTGGCTCGAGAACCCCATCCCTATCAGCAAAGGCGACACTGTACGCATCACTTGCACTTGGAACAACACCCCAGAAAACCAGCCCATTCAAAACGGCAAACAACTCGAGCCAAGATACACTGTTTGGGGCGAAACCACTCGAGATGAAATGTGTTTAGCTGGTTACACTGCCTTGCCAAGAAATTAAATCGTTAGGTATGCCTCTAAGTAGGGCGAGGCGTGCCTCGCCGCTACGTTTTGATTAATACACCAAGGCTTGTCCATCGCATCTCGAGTCCGAACCAGCCACAAGTGCGTCCCCTAATCGCCAAATAATTTGCCCACGACCAAAGCTACCTGATTCTAATTGCAAACTAATACCATGCCCTTTGCTGCGTAAACCCTCGGCTAAATGCACTGGCGTGTGCGTCTCGAGTTCGACATTGCGTTCCTCGAGCCACTGCCAACGTGGGGCATCGAGGGCAGCTTGTGGGTGCATCTGGTAATCAATGGTGTTGACCATCATTTGCAAATGACCTTGTGGCTGCATAAAACCACCCATCACTCCAAAAGGTCCAACAGCAGCATTATCTTTGCTTAAAAAACCAGGAATAATCGTGTGGTACGGACGTTTCTTAGGCTCGAGGGTGTTAGCATGATTTGGCTCGAGGGTAAAATTTGCTCCTCTGTTTTGCAAAGCAATACCCGTATTTGGCACAACAATACCGCTACCAAAACCAGCGTAATTACTTTGAATATAACTGACCATCATGCCATCAGCATCGGCAGTACAAAGATACACAGTGCCATTGCGCGGTGGTTGCCCAGCTTTTGGTAACAAGGCTGTATCCGTAATTTCGGCACGGCGCTGTGCTGCATATTCTTTACTCAGTAAACCAGCTATTGGCACATCAGAAAAATCCATATCTGCCACAAAATTCTTTGTGTCCGCAAAACCAAGTTTCATTGCCTCGAGTTGCCAATGATAACTATCTAAACTTTCTCGAGCAACGCCTGAAAAATCAAAACCCTCGAGAATATTTAACGCTGTTAAAGTGGCAATACCCTGACCATTAGGCGGAATTTCCCAGACATCATACCCACGATAATTTGTCGAAATTGGATTAACCCAAGTATTGGTATGTGCTTTCAAATCCTCGAGGGTAATCACACCACCTGTTTGCGCGGCAAAATCCTCAATAGCCCGCCCAAGATACCCCGAATAAAAATCCTCGGCTCGAGAAGCCGCAATTGCTTTTAATGTTTTGGCATGATCGGCAAACACAAAACGCTGTCCAGCTTTAGGTGCAACACCATCTTTGGTAAACGTTTGAAACCAAGGTTTGAATTCAGCACCTGTGAGTGCCGCATAATTCCGCGCCGCATACCCCCAAAATTTCGCCACAGTACTTGACACAATAAAACCTTGCTCGGCATAAAAAATAGCTGACTCGAGCAAACGTTCAAACGGTAAACGCCCAAATTTGCTATGCAAATCCCGCCAAGCCGATGGCACACCAGGCACTGTCACAGCTAACCAACCACGTTGCGGCATAGTGGTATGCCCCTGCGCCTCGAGTGAACTTCGGCTAAGCCCCGCAGGCGCACGACCCGACGCGTTCAAACCATGCAACTTACCATCCGCCCAAACCAATGCAAAAGCATCCCCGCCAATACCATTAGAAGTCGGTTCGACCACTGTTAAACAAGCCGCTGTAGCAATGGCAGCATCCACAGCATTACCACCAGCTTTAAGAATATCCAAACCCGCTTGCGCTGCCAAAGGTTGACTGGTTGCCACGGCACCCCTCGAGCCAAAATTGGAAACACCACGACTGACATACGGATTCGACTCGAGGTTTAAGTTCATACTTCATTGTACGAGAAATCAGAACTCAATGAATCATCAAGCACTGGCTTTTTGTACAGATTCAATAATTTTCGCCTGTGCCAACGGATGAGTCGCATCTGCTGGTTGGGCAAATTGCAACTCTGCTTCGCCATTGACCACTAAAGCAAAATGCTCGAGCATCGCCTGATAACGATTGACTTGCACAGTTTTTTCGGTCACACCATTCAACACAACCGTACCAATTTCTTGACCAGGATGGACAAATTCAGGCAACTCGAGAATCCCAGCACTGCCAACCACCTCAAGATGCTGACGTGACGGCAAAGCAATCGAACACTCAAACACTGCATGAGCCTTAGAAAACTCGAGAATCGCCGAAGTCGTTAAATCCGAAAATTCCTCGGGAGCAGTTATCCCACCAAAACGCGCTCGAGCTGTCAAAGCCGAAGGTATTTCATTCAGCAGCAAAGAAGTCGCATTGATACAATAACAACCCAAATCGTACAACGCACCACCACCAAAAGATTTCACCCAACGAATATTCTCGGGCGCTTGTAGCATAAACGAAAAACTAGAGCGAATTAAACGCACCTCACCAATCTGACCAGATTGAATAATTTCCCGAGCACGAGCAAATTGCGGATGATGCCGATACATAAAACCTTCCATCGCCAACAAACCCTTCGCCTTAGCCAACTCGAGAATCTGCGAAACTTCAGCTGGATTCAAACCCATTGGTTTTTCCACCAACACATGCTTACCAGCCTCGAGTGCCTTTAACGCCCAAGGCAAATGCAAATGATTCGGCAATGGAATGTAAATCGCATCCACATCCGACTCGAGCAACGCATCATAACCATTCACCACTCGAGGCACAGCAAATTTTTGCGCTTGAGTCTCGCCTTTGGCTACATCTCGAGAAGCAATGGCAGCCACTTCGACATGAGTCGCTGCGTGCATCGCAGGAATAAGTGCTTTATTGATATTAGCAGCGCCAAGAACACCAAAACGAATTCTTTTCATGCAATTAGTTTAACAGGATTAAACCCGAAGAAAATAATCAACTAAATTCATGTATTCAGATTTCTCGAAAATCCAAAAATTTGAGCCTCGAGTAAAATATCTCGAGGCTCAAAATCCTTACAATTGCTTCAACGCATTTTCAAACAGGGTTAAGCCGCTTCGTCCACGCTCACCACGATGATAACGCGGATGCTGCCAAGCAAAAACATGATTCTCTGGATGCGGCATTAAACCAAGCACATTACCAGCCAAATTCGTAACACCAGCAATGCTCGAGAGACTACCGTTGGGATTGGCAGGGTATTCATCGCTCGAGTAACGCAAAGCAATTAAGTTATTGGCTTCAAGATGCGCTAAGGTTGCAGGATCACACAAGAAACGACCCTCACCATGAGCAATTGGCGTGTCAATTCCAGCCTCGAGACCAGACAGCCAAAAACTCCTCGAGGATTGATTCGCCTCGAGCGTCACCCAACGGCACTCAAAATGACCTTGTTCGTTATAGGTCAGCGTACTCGAACGCGGTTCAAAACCACCAGGCAGGACACCAGCCTTGACCAATGTTTGAAACCCATTACAAATACCCAACACAGGCTTACCACTAGCAACAAAATCCTCGAGTTGCTCACCCAAGCCTTCACGCAACGCAAGCGCCCACATCACACCAGCACCGAGATCATCACCATAAGAAAAACCACCAGGCACAATCAAAAAACCATAATCCTCGAGTTTCCGTTCACCCGCAAATAACTGATTGAGATGCACAATCTCAGGATGACCACCCGCGAGTTCAACTGCTAAAGCTGCATCATGGTCACGATTCGTACCATTGGCATGAATAATAATAGTTTTGGTTTTCGTAGGGGCGACCCTTCTTGACCCTAGAGCAGCACCTAACGGGCTTGGGTCGCTTGTGGTCGCCCTGTCCGTAGGGACAGATCCCCGTGTCTGTCCTGTATTTGCCTCGAGCCTTTGCGTATCAGGCGAGGCATTGAACGATTTTGTTTCGGGCACGGGCGAGGCAAGCCCCGCCCCTACGGCTGAAACGGGATTTGGGGCGATTTCATCACGCCAAGCCATCTCGAGAACACTGATTGGGCAGCGAATCACTTCGTCCATGCCCCAAAGGAAAACCAATTCGTTTTCCGATAGCACAGCATCAACTTCTATGTTGCTCGAGACTGCCTCGAGACGATCAGCGCTGATATCCGTTTTGGTTGTGACTGTGCCAATTTGCGTCAGTGGTACTCCAGCGAACATGGCTTCAAAAGCAGCTTTGTTCTCAGGGTTGACCTCGAGAATAATTCTGCCTGTGGATTCACTAAAAAGTATTTGCTGGGCATCCAAAGCAGGGTTTTCTGAACTCTTATTAAGCAATTGCACACTCGCACCAAACCGACCTGCGATACACATTTCAGCAAGAGCAACAGCAAGCCCACCTTCGGAGCAATCATGGGCACTTTGTACCAAACCAGCATTTATAGCCTGATGCAACGCACGATAACGTTCGAGTGGACTCTCAAGCGGTTGTGGCACAATCCCACCCTCGAGATCATGAATCATGGCGTAATGACTCGCACCCATTTCATCTCGAGTTTCACCCAGCAAGTACACCAAATTATTTTCAGCTTTGAAATCCATTGTGACTGTTTTACTAGCATCAGGCACAATACCAACAGCACTGATTAACAATGTTCCTGGGATGGCGTGTTTCTGACCGTCCTCATCGGTGTACTCGTTATACAAAGAATCCTTACCTGAAACAAATGGCGTACCATACGCCATCGCTGCGTCATAACACGCCCTTGAAGTCTCGAGGAGACCACCCAAGCGGTCAGGCAAAGTTGGATTGCCCCAACAAAAATTATCGAGAATCGCAATTTGGTCAGGGTTTGCTCCGACACACACAGCATTTCGCACAGCTTCATCAATTGCCGCCCACGTCATCGCATACGGATCGGACAGCCCAAATTGTGGACAAATACCATTAGAAATCGCCAAGGCTTTTTTGGACTTACCCGGATTTGGCACAATCACCGCAGCATCAGAAGGACCATGATTCGCAGCACCAACCAGCGGTCTTACAGCTGTACCACCCTTGATTTCGTGATCGTACAAACGAATAATTTTCTCTCGAGATTTGATATTCGGATGGGCAAGCAAATTCAATAAATCAATTTCAGGATCAATTTCTCGAGGGTCACGGGCGGTCAGAGGTGAGGCAAGCTGTCTTGACCCTAAAGATGCACCTGACGGGCTGGGTCGCCCCGCCCCTACGGTTGCTTTCAATTGACGTTGCGGAATGCCTTCATGGAGGAACTCGAGGTCTAACTCACCAACGGTTTTTTCATTATGGGTTAAAACCAATCTTCTCGAGTTGGTAAATTCGCCAAGATGCACCAATTCAACATCTTGCGAATCACACAAAGCTTGTAAACGCGATAAATTCTCGAGTTTCACCGCTAAAACCATGCGTTCTTGGGCTTCGGAAAGCCAAATTTCCCACGGACGGAGACCAGGGTACTTCAACAACGCATTCTCGAGTCGAATGTACGCCCCTAAATCCTTACCCATTTCACCCACAGCACTACTAAAACCACCCGCTCCACAATCAGTCATGGCGGTGTACAAACCCTCGGCTTTGGCACGCAGAATCACTTCTTGTACTTTTTTCTCAGTGATCGGCTGACCAATTTGCACACTGGTACTGGCAATCTCAGCAGTGTTCGTATCCATTTCTAAACTCGAGAACGTCGCACCACGCAAACCATCACGACCAGTCCGCCCACCAATGGCAATAATCGCATCCCCAGCGTTTGCCTCGAGCGGCTTAGCATTGGTTTTAGAAGCAGGCAGAATACCAACACAACCACAATACACAAGCGGGTTAGCGGTGTAACCCTTATGGTAAAGCACAGCGCCATTCACAGTGGGAATACCCATTTTATTGCCGTAATCTTCGATGCCTCGCACCACACCTTCCTGAATTCGACGCGGATGCAACACACCATCGGGAACGGAATCCTGCTCGAGATCACCAAAGCACAAAACATCCATATTGGCAATCGGTTTCGCACCCAATGCCAGCACATCACGAATTACACCACCAACACCTGTATTTGCCCCACCAAAAGGCTCGAGGGCACTTGGATGATTATGCGTTTCGACTTTCACCGCCACATCAAAATCATCATCGAATTCAATAATCCCAGCATTATCCACAAAAGCAGAACGCACCCATGACTTATTCAAATCCTTGGTGGCTTTGGCAATAAAAGATTTCAGCAACCCATTCACCACTTCGCCCGTATTCGTTTCGATACGCGCCCGAAAGGTTTTATGCACACAATGCTCCGACCATGTTTGAGCAATCATCTCGAGTTCAACATCCGCCGCACTGCGATTTTCTTTTTCGTAATACGCTTTCACAGTTTGCATCTCGAGCAAATCAAGTGCCAAACGACGTTCCTTAGAAACCTCGAGCAAACGATCATCAGAAACACCTCGCAAATCAGTATACTCAACAGCCGCACTCGAAAGATTCGCGTGTTCAACAAACGGCGGAGAGATTTCTTGGTTTAAGGTGAAGCGTTCAATCACTTCATTGGCACGTTCATGAGCCAAAACTTTTAATTCCTCGAGCGTAATTTGTTCGGCGTACTCGAAACGCTCACCAGTAGCCGCTGCCTCGAGCCGAATGTTTAGCATTCGAGCAGCCTCGAGCAGACTATCAGCAGCGGAATCAGTCACGCCAGCTTGCAGGGTGAGTTCAAAAAAAGAAATGTTCGGTTGTAGGGGCGAGGCACGCCTCGCCCCTACGGGGAATACGGTGAAGGATTCGGTGACAGGATCGCATAAGACTTCACGGCAAAGGCGTTCAACTGCCTCCTGTTCGAGTGATTCGGCTTTAACAAGATACAATCTCGAGCGGTTGGGCGAGGCAAGCCCCGCCCCTACGGTGGGTTGGTTGCGGATTTCGATTCGGTAAGTGGACATTTTTCCTCCAATAGACGGCTCGCTGACCGACTTTCATTAGGTCATTTGGTATTCTTTATTGATTTCTTGAATAGCATCTTCGATTTCTTGATCTAATTTTTCTTTTGCTGGGCGAATATCCGCCCAAGTATTACTGAGATACAGAGTTTGTTTTCCGTCTTCAATTGACATTCCTATTGCATCTCTAAGCATTCGGATCGTATCAATTTGCCAAAATCCTTGTGCGCGAATGAATCGCAAAATTTCCTCAAGTGATACTTGTTTTGAGTGCATTTGTTGAACTTGTGTAACAACACTTTTATATATTAATTCTTTCAGTATTTTTCTAGTTGCTTCTACAATAATCTTGTGTTCGGCAGTATGAACTCGAGCCGCAAAAGTCTCGAGGGTATCACCTTCAATAAATGGTACTTCCCTTGTCACGATTGCCTCGCCAGCGTCTAATTCTGGAATGACATGATGCACCATACAACCTGATCTCGAGATTTCACTTTTTTGCCACGCGGCAAAAGCATCTTCGATGGCATGAGCGCCAGCAAATTCATTGGGCAGCGCAGGGTGCAAATTGATGATTCGTCCAAGAAAAGTCTGGCATAACGCACCAGAATCAATGTGCATCCAACCAGCCAGAACAAGTAAATCAGGGTTGTGTTGCTCGAGGGTTTTTGCTAAATCAGCATCATAGTCTTCTCGAGACTTTCCAGCATCTTTATACGGTTTAAGTGGGAAGTACAATGTGGGAATACCAGCGCTTTTGGCTCGCTCGAGACCAAAAGCGGCTTTGCGATTAGACACAACCAATGCAATTTCTGCCTCGAGATCACCGTTTTGCACAGCATCCATCAGGGCTTGGAGGTTTGTTCCAGAGCCAGAAATCAGCACAATCACTTGAGGTTTCAAGGTTGCCGCCAATCCTCGAGTTTTAAGTTCGGGAAATACTGAAAATCTGAAGTATTGTGTGTGACTATAATCAAACCATAGGTTAAAGCGACGGCGGCAATATATAAATCTTCGTTTCCTGCTGGCGTGGCTGAACCAGTCAAGAGATGATTTTGTTTCAATTGAATTTTTAACTGAGCGGCTGTGATGGCGACTTCTTGGTCGAAATTGAGGATATGAATATCCTTCAGTAAAGCATTGGTTAAGTATTCATACCGCTCCCGACTTTTGGGCTGAAGTAAAAAACCTTGCTCGAGTTCCATACAGGTGATACTCGAGGTTGCCAAATCAGCTTTCGGATACTTTAAGAATTGTGCCTCAACGTGTGGATCACCTCGCACGTAATCACTGATGACATTGGTATCTAACAAGTAACGCATCAGCTATTCTCGTCTTCAAAGGGATTAGAAATCACCACAGGACTGCGTTCTCGAGGGAAAGGGTCAGGTTCGTCTTTCAAATGAGGTCTGTTTTCAGTAAAAATTCGTGCCATTTCAATAGACCAACCACGCTCTACAATTTCGCGTTGCTGCTGCGTGAGGCTGGCTAATTCTTCTGGAGTGGGAACAGGGCGTTCGTTGACAATATTCACATCCAAATGCACCCGTTTTTGCTGACCATTTCGCAATGCCACCAGGATTTGCTGCACCTCGAGTTCAAATTCATCCACAGTCATGGTTTTCATGGTTCACCTCTTAGCCTGAGTCTAGCGAATTTCCGAGACCAATTCAGCCGCTAATCCAACATACATTTCAGGGCGCATCTCGAGAAGGCGTTTCTTATCAGCTTCTGGAATCTCGAGGCTTTGGATAAAAGCTCGCATGGTTGCTGCATCCACGTTTTCACCTCGAGTTAAATCCTTCATGCGTTCATAGCCGTTTGGTACGTTGTATTTTCGCATCACGGTTTGAATCGGTTCGGCGAGAAGCATCCATTCATGTTCGAGATCAGCGGCGATTCTGGTGTGGTTCACTTCGAGTTTAGCAATGCCTGCTTTTAAGCTCGAGAAAGCAATGACTGTGTGCGCTAAGCCCACACCAATGTTTCGCAGTGCGCTCGAGTCGGATAAATCGCGTTGCAACCTCGAGACTTCAAGTTTAGAGGCAAGATGAGCAAAGGTCGCATTGGCAAGTCCTAAGTTCGCTTCGGCATTCTCAAAATCTATGGGATTAACTTTGTGTGGCATGGTACTCGAGCCGATTTCACCCGCCACGACGCGTTGTTTGAAATATCCAAGGCTGATGTACTGCCAAATATCCTGAGCGAATCCAAGGGCGATTTGATTGAAACGCATTAAATTATGAAAAACCTCGGCAATAAAATCATGTGATTCAATTTGCGTGGTTAAAGGGTTGTACGTTAAACCCAAACCAGTTACAAAAGCTCGAGCTAATTCACGCCAATTTGCATTGGGGTACGCACTGGTGTGTGCATTAAAATTCCCCACTGCCCCAGCGAATTTCCCAAGATATTCTTGAACCTCGAGTTGCTTAAACTGGCGTTGCCAACGGTACACAAACACTGCCAGTTCCTTACCCAAAGTGGTTGGACTGGCAGGCTGTCCGTGCGTGCGTGCCATCATCGGCACGGACTGATGCAACACAGCCAAACTCGAAACAGAACTCATCACCTCGAGCAACAACGGTTGCACCTGTGTTTTCAAAGCATCACGTAACATCAATGCATACGCTAAATTGTTAATATCCTCGGACGTACACGCAAAATGCACAAACTCACCAACATCTTCTAAACTCGAGCCTTTGAATTTCTCACGAATAAAATACTCAACTGCTTTCACATCATGCCGCGTGGTGCGTTCGATCTCCTTAATTCGTTCAGCATCAGAAACCGAAAAATTGGATTTGAAATTCTCGAGCAACACAATCTCAGATTGAGTCAAAACACGAATACTCTCGAGCTGAGCTTTTGTTAAAAACTCCAACCACTCGAGTTCAACAACCACACGATACTTCATCAAAGCAAACTCAGAAACAAAATCCTCGAGCGGCTGAGTCACCCGAGCATACCGCCCATCAATCGGAGAAATACTTTTGATACTCATACGAACCTCGAGAACAATGTTTTTGTAGGGGCGAACCCCTGTGTTCGCCCTGTGACCAGCGATTGAACTACAATCTTGATATTCTCAATTTTTGACCATTGAATTGGATTCTCAGGGAGGGTACAAGACCCTCCGCTACGAAAAACATCCATAACCCGTAGGGGCGAACCTCGTGTTCGCCCTGTGGTTAGCGATTGAATTACAATCTCAATATTCTTGATTTGTTTTTGGGTGCTGAACAATTGAATGTTGTTTCCAGCAGGGCGATGACAAGCATCGCCCCTACGAAAGGCTGAATTGACATTGCCCTTAACCCGTAGGGGCGAACCTCGTGTTCGCCCAGTGACCAACGATTGTATGATTTTTTCAAATCTCGAGACTTGTTTTTCCAGACCTGACCATTGAATTTTGTTCTTGGCAGGGCGGATATGGGAGTCCACCCCTACAGAATGGATGTTGAATTTCATTGCAGCACCACACCTTCGTTGACTCGAGGGATGATTTCGCCAATGAGGTATACGTCGTCGCCGAGTATCTCGAGGGCTTGTATTAATTGTTGTTCTGGAATGATGACGGTCATACCGATGCCCATGTTGAAGGCGTGGTATGCGTCTCGTTCGGTTAATTTGGCTCGCTCGAGAATCAGTTTGAAAATGCTGGGGATGCGCCATGTGCCGCGTTTGATCCAAGCAGTTTTATTTTTGGGTAGGGTGCGTGGAATGTTGTCCCAGAGTCCGCCGCCTGTGATGTGTGCCATGGCACGAATATCGATACCTGATTCCTCGAGGGCATTGATGTGGTCTAAGTACGAACGGTGTGGCATGAGGAGCGCTTCGCCGATGGTCATGCCTTCAAGATCAGCTCGAGGTTTGTTCCAATTCAGTCCTGCGAGGGTTTTTCGGGCGAGGCTGTATCCGTTGGTGTGCAGTCCACTCGAGGGGAGGGCAAGGATGCAATCGCCAATTTCGACTCGAGTACCATCTATGAGCTTGCCATGCTCGAGACTGCCGACCATTGTGCCTGCTACGTCTGATTCACCGCTTTTGTAGACTCCGGGCATTTCGGCTGTTTCACCGCCAAGAATCACGCAATTGGCGGCTCGGCAGGCTTCTGCCATGCTCGAGACGATGGTGGCGACCCATTCGGCTTTGAGGGTGTTGGCTGCGATGTAATCCAGAAAGAACAATGGTTTTGCACTTTGAACAAGTATGTCGTTGATACCATGATTGACGATGTCTGCGCCGATTCCTGTCCAATTGCCTACTTTGGCTGCTACCATTGTTTTTGTGCCGACACCATCGGTACTGGCAACCAATAATGGGCGTTGCATACTTTGTAAACTCGAGATGTCGAACACACCACCGAATGCTCCAACACCTGCGATCACTCGAGCATCGTGGGTGGATCGTACTGCGTCTTGCATCAGGGTGACTGCTCGAGTTCCTTCGGCGATGTTGACTCCTGCTTGGGCGTAGGCGTCGGCTGGGTTAGGCGAAGCCATGTTGGTTTGACCAATGTCGGTTCGGTAGTGTGCGCCTTCAAAGCCGATCTTCGAGATTCCTGCATAGGCTTTTTTCAGGGCTTGCTCGAGGTTTTTGCCTGTGGCACTGATACTGAGTACTCGTCCGCCACTTGAGAGGATTTTGTTGTTCTCGAGTTTTGTGCCTGCATGAAATGCCATCAGGTCGTCTGGGAGATGCTCGAGTCCGTGTACTTCAAAACCCGTTGTGTATTCTTCTGGGTAGCCACCACTTGCCATGACCACGGTGGCACAAGATTCGTTTTTCCAGATTGGCTCGAGGTTAGCTAAATTTCCATCTATGCAAGCATCAATAATCTCGAGTAAATCTGTTTCGAGCAGCGGCAATTGCACTTGGGTTTCTGGGTCACCAAACCGAGCGTTAAACTCGAGGACACGGATGCCATCTTCGGTGAGCATAACGCCTGGGTACAGCACACCTTTGAATGGTTCACCTCGAGCTGCCATACCCTCGAGTATCGGTTGCACAACGCTGATTCGGATTTCCTCGAGGAGTTCAGCACTGATGTCTGAGGCTGGGGCGTATGCTCCCATGCCGCCTGTATTCAAGCCATGATCTCCGTCCAAAGCGCGTTTATGATCCCTTGCGGGTGGCATCATCTTGGCGGTTGTTCCATCACAAAAACACAAGGCGCTGACTTCGCGTCCAGAAAGGCGTTCTTCAATCACCACAGTTTGTCCAGCTTCGCCAAAAGCTCCAGAAAACATTTGTGTGATGGCATACTCGGCTTGTTCTACCGTATCGCAAATCAGTACACCTTTTCCTAATGCCAGCCCATCGGCTTTAATCACAAAACCTTCGGTATTAAAAGGAAAGTCACGCACGACTTCTAAGCCATCCTCGAGATTCTGACAAACCGCAAAATCGGCTGTTGGCACATTGCAAGAACGCATCATGGTTTTGGCAAAGGCTTTGCTCCACTCGAGTTTAGCGGCGGCTTGACTCGCCCCGAAAACCCGTAATCCTTTTTGTTCAAAGACATCCACAATCCCAGCTGCCAGTGGGTCGTCTGGTCCAATGATGGTGAGATCAATTTTTTGTGACACTGCAAACTCGAGCAATGCTGGTATATCCGTGGCTTTGATTGGTACATTCTCGAGTTTTGAATGTGAAGCTGTGCCACCGTTACCTGGGGCAACAAAAACTTTTTTGGCTCGAGGGCTTTGTAATACTTTCCATGCAATCGCGTGTTCGCGTCCGCCACCACCAACAATCAAAATTCGCATTTTCTGCCCCTCACCGTAGGGGCGGGGCTTGCCTCGCCCTTGCACCCACGTAATTTATTTTGTGCTTTAACTTCTTTCACACGCCCTCGAAAACATTTTTATCTCGAGTTTCAGCAAAGAGCCATTCTGGAATTTTTAAGGGGTAGTTACCCGTCATGCAGGCGTAGCAATGCCCTGTGTCGGCAGCTGGTACATCGGTATTGCTGATCGCGGCTCGTAAGCCTTCTTCTGTTATGTACGCGAGGCTGTCTGCGCCAATATGCACTCGGATTTCCTCGAGACTGCGGTTATGAGCAATTAACTGCCCGCGTGTTGCCATGTCCACGCCCATAAAGCATGGGTGGCGAATGGGTGGGCAAGCAACGCGCAGGTGAACCTCGAGTGCGCCTGCATCACGCAGAAGTTTCACCAGTGGTCCTGAGGTTGTGCCTCGGACAATGCTGTCGTCTATCAGCACAACGCGTTTGCCTGCTAAGTTAGCGCGTAATGGATTGTATTTGAGTTGCATGCCAATTTCACGCAAACTCTGGTCTGGGGTAATAAAAGTGCGTCCGATGTATCTGTTTTTAATCAGACCTTCGGTGTACGGGATGCCACTCTCGAGACTATACCCAATGCCGTGTGGTGTGGCGCTATCTGGTACAGCAACCACAACATCTGCTTCGACAGGGGCTTCTTTGGCAAGTCTGCGTCCAATGCGTTGCCGCACATCGTGAACAACATTACCCTCGAGGTTGGTGTCTGGACGAGCAAAGTACACGTATTCAAAGCTGCACATGGCAAGTTGTTTGTGATGCTCGAGTTTTAAGCTGGTGACACCGCGCTGATCTATGCGAATAATTTCGCCTGGTTCGATGTCTCGGATAAATTCTGCGCCAATGGTGTTAAGGGCGCAGCTTTCTGAGGCAAAAACCCAGCCATTATCGCCAAGTTTACCCAAGCAAAGTGGGCGCAATCCTTGTAGGTCCCGCACGCCATAAACGGCATCCTTGGTGAGAACACCTAGTGTGTACGCACCTTCAGCCTCGAGCATAAAACTAATCAGTTGTGATTGCCAAAAATCCACGTCTTTGATGTTTACACTTGAGCCATTTTCGGTTTTCACTCGAGCGGTTTCAAAACCTGATAATTGCGTTGGTACAGCCAGCATATAGGTCAGAACTTCGCTGTCGGAAGTGCTGCTTAAACCACCACCACGCTCGAGCAGGCGTTTACGGAGCGTATGGGCATTGGTCAGGTTGCCGTTATGCGCTACCGAAAGTGGTCCATGAAGCGTTTCGATCAAGTACGGTTGTGCATTTTTCACATGACTCGAGCCAGTGGTGCTGTACCTAGTGTGTCCAATGGCGTGTGTGCCTTGTAGCATTTCGAGGTTATCTTCTTTAAAAACCTGAGAAACCAAACCCATATCCTTATGGATTTTGGCAGTGTTTCCATCAGAACTGACAATGCCTGCGCTTTCTTGCCCTCGGTGTTGCAAGGCGTACAAGGCAAAGAAAGTGACTCTTGGCACATCCCGATTTGGGGCGTAGACCGCGAAAACACCGCATTCTTCGTGCGGTTTATCATCAAAAACGTTCATCCGTGCAACCTCGAGCGGGTAGGTTCAATCACGTTTACCCAGTGTTTCAAAAAAAGTCGGGATGGTCAAGACAGCCCTGTCCTTGCACTGGGTACAAACTGTTATGCTAGTGCTTATGATTCAACCCGATTGGTGGATTCGGCAAAAAGCGCTCGAGGAAGGCATGATTGAACCTTTTGCAGATCGGCAAGTACGTAAAAATGCTGATGGCAGTGGTGTGATTAGCTTTGGAGTCTCGAGTTTTGGTTATGATTTACGAGCTGCCAGAGAATGGAAAATCTTTGTCAATGCTTTTAATACCGTAGTAGATCCAAAGAATTTTGATCCTCGAGCTTTTATTGACTTTGAAGGCGATGAAGTGATTATTCCACCGAATAGTTTTGTACTGGCTCGCAGTGTTGAGTATATGCGAATCCCTGATAATGTGATGGTGGTGGCGCTGGGGAAATCCACATATGCCCGCGTCGGAATTGTTGCCAATGTAACGCCTTTAGAACCGGGTTGGGAAGGTCATGTCACCCTCGAGTTTAGTAACACCACACCGTTGCCTGCCAAAATGTATGCCAATGAAGGCTGTGTGCAACTGCTATTCTTTGAAGGACCAAAACCCGAAGTGACTTACCGAGACCGCGCTGGTAAGTACCAAGGGCAAACGGGTGTCACACTGCCGCGTTTATAGCTATAAAAACTTCTTTGCAGCGGCTCGAGCCAGTTGATCGCAACGTTCGTTGAGATCGTTACCTGCGTGTCCTTTGACCCAAGCCCATGAAATCTGGTGTTGGGTCTCGAGGGCAACCAGTTTTTCCCAGAGTTCTTTGTTCTTAACGGGTTGTTTGTCTTTGGTTTTCCAGCCATTGCGAATCCAGTTTTTCAGCCAACCATCTTCAAAGGCTTTGCGTAAATACTGCGAATCGGTGTACAAAGTCACAATACATGGGCTGTTTAATGCCTCGAGTGCACCAATCGCGGCTTGCAGTTCCATGCGGTTGTTGGTGCTGTTAGCTTCGCCACCACTTAACTCGAGCGTGCTGGTTTTACCGTTTTGATGGGTGTATTCGAGAACCGCCGCCCAACCGCCCGCGCCTGGGTTGCCAAGGCAGCTTCCATCGGTGTGAATCGTGATTTGTTTACGTGGTGTGTCAGTCATGCAGCTGTCAGATTAACATGGGCTATACTCGAGTCATGATTACAGCCATTACTTTGGTACGAGCCACTCGAGATGGTGTTTCCGAAACCGCGCAGCGTTTAGCTGCCATGCAGTACGTCTCGGAGTGTTATAGCGTGACTGGCGATTGGGATATTGTCTGTGTGTTGCGTTTGCCTCAATTTGAGGATTTAGATGCTGTAGTAACCAAGGAGTTACGTTTGATTCCTGGTATCGAGCGCACCCAAACCATGATGGCATTTAAGGCATATTCTAAAGATTTACTCGATCAAGGTTTTGGTATTGGTATGGATGAAAATTGAAACACTTTGAACAGCAAATCTGTGCTTATTTCAAATCAATCAGTGCTTGGGTGGCAAGTTCGAGGTCTTTAGAAGCAGGGTCAAAACCTTCAAGCACTTGATAAACTGTGCCATCTGATTTGACCATCAGTGTGAATGGAATAAAGTACCCATTGCCTGGTGTGCCTTGCAGCTCGGAAATGAGGTTGGTGGTACTGCTGTGTTTGGGTGTCGCGCTGCGGCTTTCGTACCAAATATCGTATTTAACTGGGTTTTGGGTTAAAACATTTTCAAAAGTGCCACGTAACTCGCCAACATTGACTCCAATAATTTTAACTTTATCGCCAAATAATCCTTGTAAACGATCTAATTCTGGCATTTCACGACGGCATGGTCCGCACCACGAAGCCCAGAAGTTCAGCACCACAGGTTGACCACGCAAACTCGAGAGGCTGACAGGTTGCTTGGCTAAATTCCATAAATTCATGTCAGGTACAAGGTCGCCAGTTGCAATCATTCTTGTTTCTGCAAGTGCTACTACCGAAACCAATGCCAAACCAATCAGCAAGAATTTTTTCATACATCAGTTTACTACATCGTTACTGAACTGGGTACAAACACATTTTGCTTTGTCTGGGTTACGATACGCTCAAACCTCGAGACCGAGGTAATCAGGAGGTAATCATGCCCTTAGTATCTGGTGGAGCAATTCTAACCGCAGCCCGAGCAGGAAAATACGGTGTTGGTGCGTTCAATTCTAATAATCTCGAGTTTACCCAAGCTATTCTGGAAACTGCCGAGAAACTCAAAAGCCCTGTGATCCTACAAATTTCCGAGGGCGCTCGTAAGTACGGCGGAACCGAAAATTTAGCCCATATGATGGCTGATATGGCATCTCGAGTTTCTGTGCCTGTGGCAATTCATCAAGATCATGGCTCGAGTTTAGATATTTGTAAAAGTGCTATTGCCGCTGGTTTTACCAGTGTAATGATTGATGCTTCGCATGATGCTTTTGAAGAAAATGTGCGAATCACCAAAGAAGTGGTCGAGTACGCTCACGCTCATGGTGTGACTGTCGAAGCTGAACTTGGTCGTTTAGGTGGTATCGAAGAGCATGTCAATGTTTCTGCTGAAGATGCGTTTTTAACCGACCCTGAAGAAGCTGCGCGGTTTATCGAATTAACTGGTGTGGATTACCTTGCCATTGCTATCGGCACAAGCCACGGTGCCTACAAAGGCAAAGGTCGCCCATTTATTGATCATGCCCGCATTGAAAAAATTGCTACACTTACCCCAATTCCACTTGTGATGCACGGTGCAAGTGGTGTACCACAATGGTTGACAGATCGTTTTAAAGCAGCGGGTGGTGAAATAGGGGAAGCCGCTGGTATCCACGATGATGACTTGCGGCGCAGTACCCAATTTGGCATTGCTAAAGTCAATATTGATACCGATTTACGTTTAGCATTCACCACCGCTGTACGTGAAGTGCTCTTAAAGAACCCCGCTGAATTCGATCCGCGTAAAATTCTTGGACCCGCTAAAGATGTGATGAAAGAAATCGCAGCTCATCGTATGCAGGTGCTAGGAAGTGCAGGAAAAGCCTAACTCGAGATTTTTTGCATAAGACGAGTGCTTTGCAAAGCACTCGTCTTATTTTTGTGAATTACCTCAAGTAATCA
This sequence comes from Deinococcales bacterium, assembly GCA_013298595.1. Taxonomy (GTDB): domain Bacteria; phylum Deinococcota; class Deinococci; order Deinococcales; family JAAFIG01; genus JAAFIG01. The sequence goes on from JAAFIG010000003.1 coordinate 209,182, forward strand.
TTTTAACTTTAGTCAAAAATTTTACGCACTCCATTTTTTGACCAATCATTGCAAAGCAATATCTTGATAACTCGAGTTACTAAAACATTGTGTACCACATTACTTTAGTCATAAATCATGTAAATACTTGTTGTGCAAAGCAGTTAGACGAATTGTAAAACAAATTAACCTGTCACTGACCAGAATTACCGCTTGACTCTAACACGAGGTCAGACAGCATGATTCTAAACGGACATCGAGACCTCCCGCTTGATGTCCACTTTTATTGATATGCCACGTTGAACACCACTAAACAACCACTCAACACAAAAAGCACTTTTGCAGAACAAACCACAAATGGTACGCTGCACAATATGCAAACGCTCCTCGGAATAGACCTCGGTGGAACAAAAATAGCCGCCGCCGCCGTACAAAATGGCAAAATCATCGCCAAAGTCATCATTCCCACACCCAAAGATGGTGCACAGAGCGTCTTTGCAGCCATGATCGAAGCTGCCAAAGAGGTCTTAAAAACAGCCCCAGCTTCCCGAGTTGGTGTTGGCGTACCAGGTCCACTTGATTTCAAAAAAGGCGAAATTAAATTTGCTCCCAACATCAACGGTATTATCAACGCCCCAGTGGTCGCTGCAATCTCTGCTGGGCTAGGCTTACCAGTCGAACTCGAGAACGATGCCAACGCCGCAGGTCTTGCCGAACACACGTATGGTGCAGGGCGAGGCGCAAGCTCGAGTTACTTCATCACCATTTCCACAGGTATTGGCGGTGGCATCATCATCAACGACCGCGTTTGGCGAGGCGCAAATGGTATCGCAGGCGAAATTGGACATATCACCGCTTTACCAGGTGGTGTGATTGCAGGTAGTGGCGTATCAGGCGCACTCGAGGCAGTTGCCAGTGGAACAGCCATGGCTCGAGATGCCACTTATGCTTATGCCCGCCCCGTTGACACCAAAGAATTATTTGCTATGGCAGAAGCAGGCGATTGGAAAGCGCTGAAAATTGTCAATCAAGCTGCGTTTTACATTGGCACAGCCATAGGCGACTTACAAAAAAACCTCGACCCTGAGGTGTTCGTACTTGGTGGTGGTGTCTCCGAAGTCGGCGATTTCTTCTTAGATAAAATCCGAGCCGTTGCCGAAGATGGTGCAAAAGGCTTTGCCATACCCGTGATTCGCAAAGCAGTACTTGGCAGTGATGCAGGTGTGATTGGGGCAGCGCTGGCAGCTCGAGAGTAACATAAAAATTGTGCATATTGGGCAGGGATTTCAGTCGGGTTAACAATTTGGTGCCAATGGGTGGCATCAAAACTTCGCTCGGGGTGAAGGTGGGCAAATCCGAGAGTGTGCTTGGGTTTGTATCTCCATTCATGTGCGAAGACCCAAGGTAAGCCGTAGCATAAAGATACCTTTAATCTTTAACTTTTGACCTTTTCTCTTGTTTTCGCTGTGGCATAAGCTGTGAGCAGGAAGCAAAACTCGAGGGCATGGGGTGGGTGATTACGGTTTGATTACGGTTTGAGGATTAAATTAAAACGAGTAAAGTAGAGGATGCGTAGACGACATGGACTTTGGCACAAAAAATTTTGATGTTGGGGGAATAAGTGGAAGAGAGAATTTACAATTGCTTGCCTTCAGTTAGATTGGTAACAGATTGGGATTATTCCATAGCCTATGCTTCAATTAGAATGTCTGCAACGCCAGATTACCAATTACCTGCTTCCCACAACCTACATAAACGTTGGTGGAAAATACAAAACCAAGGCAATACAGGTGCTTGTGTAGGATTTGCACTTGCAGACTCAGTCTTACGCTGGCATTTTGTGCAGTGCAAAAAAATTATAAAATCTGAATCCTTATCTACACGCTTCATCTGGATTGCTGCAAAAGAAACAGATCAATACAGAGATTTTCCAACTTCATTTATAGAGCAAGAAGGCACCAGTCTGAAATCCGCCCTCCAAATTGCACAGCGCCTTGGAGTTGTACGAGATCGTGATTTTCCTGACACCATTTATATGGGAAGAAGTTCCACATTTTATGCCAATGCGGCAAGACTTAGGATCAGTAGCTTTTTTTTCTTACATAAAGATTTCAGTATTTGGAGAAAATGGATATTTGATCATGGTCCGATTTTAGTTAGGCTCGAAGTTGATAGTCATTTTGCTAGTGCGAACAAAAATACAGTTTTAAAAAATTTTGATTCTAATTCTGTACTTGGATCTCATGCTGTTGCAGTGGTCGGTTTTGAAGGTGAGAACTTTATTATTCGGAATAGTTACGGCATCAATTGGGGTAATAGAGGATTCGTCATTGCTAGTCAAGACTACCTAACTCAAGCCGTGTCAGAGGCTTTTGGTGTAACGATTTAGGAATCGGATTACGTTTTGATTACGGTACAATTTTTATAGTCATACTCGAAGTTTTCAAAGGAGAATAATATGGCATTTAGTATTCAAACCGACTCAAGTGGCAATCTTATTTACGATGACGGGAGTAAACGGGTCTATATATACGGCTGCAATTTACATGTGACAGAAAATAAGCTTCCGCCAGGACAAGGGTTAATTCCAAGTCGTGCAAGTATTTCTAGTGATTCAACGGTAGTAGATGCTGTGTGTCCGTGGCAACCACTGCTATTGCAAGATTGGGATAACAAAACCAATGGGCTTAGGGGAACCTTTGATAATGACTATCGAAGTAGCATAAAAAAATCAACTGCCACAGAGGCAAAGCAGCAACACTTGCGGTATCAATTCTGGCAGCTTTATATTTTCGTAGGCGACACAACAACAGCGACAGACCGTTCGATTACGAGTTTGTGGCGACAAATCACTGGTACAATAGCACCTATTTATACGCCGAGTTCAAGTACAGGGACTAACCCTCCCCCAGCAGTTGGTCCGTAACTACTCAAACAAAGCCATAGCTTTGGTGTTATCCGAAATTTTATCAAACATCAAGTTATTTTTTTTAATTAAATCACTGGCTTTCTCTTCAACCCAGTGATTTAATATTTTTTGTCCATATAGGAATTGTAAAACAGTTATCACCTTTTCAATCTCATTTTTCAAAATAAAAAGATTCGCCAGAATGTATAGAGAGAACTGCAAAGGTAAAGGTAAATTTTTTTCAATAGATTTTTTTATAGAAAATAATATCTCTTTTTCGGCAGAAACATAATCCATTTCATAGATTTTTAATTCAGATAATGCAATTTTATAGAAAACTTGTGTGTTTTCTGAAACAAACGCAAAATTTTCAACAAAATATGCAGCTTGTCTTTTTGCTTCTTTAATATTTTTGTTTTTTGTATAAAAAAATATTTGATAAATTTTATTCATTTGAAGAACATGATTTTCTTTATATTTTAATGCCGCAAGCTCATTTCTCAATAACATTTTTTCAAGAGAAATTCGATTTTTTTCAAAAAAAATATAAAATTGAATTACTGCTAATTCTAAATAAATTAAATTCATGTTATTTTTTGTGGATTTATATATTTTTAAAGCATCATTATAAAATCTTATCGCCTTTTTATAATTACCTTGAAATACATAAATTTCCGCAATATTATGCTTTGCCATTGCTCTTCTTGTTATATTTTGATTTGAATTAGCAATATCTTCCATTTCAGTAAAATATTTTATTGCTAAGTCAAGTTTTAATAAAGTCCGAGATATAACACCTAGAACATTTAAAATCTTTAATCGAAAGTTGTCATTTAATCTTTCTGAGAAATCATAAACCATTTCTGCATATAAAGTAGCTTTTTCATAAGAATTATATCGGTGTAACAACCATGCTGCATTGATTCCCAATACCCCCAAAGCCTGTATTAATTCACTATCCTCTGCTCCTGTCTTCTCTGTCAACACCATCCTCGGCTCGAGAACCTGTATGGCAGCTTCAAACAACTGCACACCTTCCTCAAATCTCGCTCTTGCATCAAATAAACTGACCACATCTTGCAATCGGTCGAACCGCGCTAAATCTGGGTGTTCGCATAACCAACCCCAAGCCACCTTAATATTCTCGAGGTCGGTTTCAAATGCTCCTAATACCATTCCCGCTTGGACTGTTCGCACCAGTGGCGCATTCTGCTCGAGCCAGCTGAGGAACACTTCGGCATGGGCGGCTTTGGCACTTTTGGCTTCTTTGGGGATACTCTCGAGGACTTCTAAACTGTACTGGGCAATCAGCGGATGAAGTCTGTACCGTCCGTTTTGTTGATTCTGCACCAAGGATTTTGCTACTAATGCCGCAATCACTGTGAAATTGCTATTCATGACTTGAAGTGCCGCTACCCTCGAGAAGCCATCACGAAATGTAGCTAGGCGCATCAACCCTAGGCGTTGCGGGTTGCTCAGCAGCGACCATGACCAGTTAAACACGGCTCGCATACTGCGGTGACGCTCGCGCCCACCCTGAGCCTCGAGTGCATCAAGGTGTTGTTGTAAGGCTTCTAAGATTGCCTCGAGTGGTAAAACTGTAATTAAAGCTGCTGCCAATTCGATTGCCAGTGGAAATCGCTCGAGTAAATTACAAATTTTAATTGCGGTTTTAGTATGCCAAACAAAATTTGTACCTGTGCGCCGACACGCTAAGTCCAGTAACTCGAGGGCGGATTCATCGTCGGCAAAACCCTCAAGTGGGAAAACTGTTTCTCCTAGTACTCCAAGGCGCTCGCGGCTGGTTAGAAGAATTTTGAGGTTAGGGCAGGATTCAAGTAGATGTTCTAAAGTTTCGCCAATGCTGACCAGATGCTCGGCGTTATCAAGCAGCAAGACAATGTTTTTTAAGCCAATTTGGGTTTTGAGTTGCTCGAGTGGTTCAGAAGTGCTTTCACGGTAACTCATGGCGCGTAAACACGCACTGAGAACATCAGTTGGCTCGAGAATTGACTCGAGTGGTATAAAAAAAGTGCTGTGGGTTTCGGGTAAACCACGCAGCACCTCAAGCGCAAGACGGGATTTACCTGCGCCACCATAACCAACAATCGTGATGAGTCGCTGATTTTGCACTAAAGTTTCGAGAGCGGCTTGTTCGCTACGAAACACAAACCCAGAAATAGCACTAGGCAAGTTCCGCACTATGACTTTACTTCGATCTGGGATTTGAATATTCAAATCCAGCAGTTCTTGACGTACCACTACCACTAAATCATGCCTGCAATCCTCGAGAATACCAAATAAAACCAGTAAATCCTCTGACTCGAGTGGCACAGTTTGAGAAAGCCCATGTGCGGCAATAGCATGTTGTGAAGCGGCTGGTAGGTCAGCTTGTTCTAAAGCAATTAAGGCTAAGTGCAAATAAGCCTTAGTCACTCGAACTGTAATTAATTCTCGAGTTACCAACACCCATTCTTCAAATTCACTTGAGTCGAATTGCAAACCATCCAAGAAAACCCCTGAATACAATGCCACTGCACCAGCTTCATCACCAGCATCCAATTTCTCGAGGAGCAAACTGGCATCGCACGAAATAGCACATGCCAAGGTTTTTTGTTCCTCGAGCAGTACACCAGCCGTTCGGAGTTGTTGCAAAGCAATTCGCAAACTCGCAGCGGCATCTGAGGCTTGCCCCCACAATAATTCTCTGGCATGACTTCTGGGTTTTCGACCCTCGAGTGCCAAATACGCTAATAGTGACAGGGTTTTAGGGCGTGTTAAAGCATTATTCTCGAGTGCTAATTTCCCCAGTGTGATCAGCATGTGAGAATTCTAACAGTTTTGATTACGCCTCGGTTACGGTACACAAATTATATTGCGCTCAAGTCAAATTAAAGTACAAAAAATAAAAAGACAACAATTAATAAAGCTGAACCCAAACAATCGAGATTTCTCTGGAGGTACGAATATGAACTCTAAACTGAAAAACCTTATTTACTGTCTTATAGTATGCCTGACTGCTACTAGCCAGTCAGTGGCACAAACTGACATCACAGATATTTCGTTTTCCTTTGGACCAGACACACCATTAGTACTTGAGTGGACAGAGTTTCAACAAGGTTATCGCCTTCGAGTTGAAAATACATCAAAAAATAAGAGGGTTCTTGAGTGGGTAGCTGCACGGATTAAACCTAGTGATGGGTTTTCAGAATCAATTTTAAAAATGATCAAAATATCAAAAGAAGAGTCATGCAAAACTATATCCTCAGCAAGCGGGTCTAACTCTCAAAAAATATGTGGGTATGTTGTAGCCAATTTATCTAACTTACAGCCTCGCAGCTCAAATTATATTACGTTACAAGTTAGCTCTAAACAATTTAAACTTCCAACGCGTCCTATAAAGTTCGTTTTAACATTGAACGAAACAAATTATGTTTCAGCATCACGAATCATTATCATTAAACCACCAGCTATACAAACTGACACCGATAAGCGAACTATTAGAATCTATACCTTTAACTTCTTAAATTGGAATCTCACTACATTAACTGGATTGAACTTACTTCAATCTGACTTATTTACAATTAATTCAATAAAAAGGCTTTGTGGGCGCAGTAATTTTTTGCAAACCGTGTGTATTGCTGATAGCACATTTAGTACTTTTAATGGGGATTTCGACCCAACTGACTATGAACCACTAATTTTTCAAGGTACAAGTTCAAACCTATATGCAAAAATCAACTGGAATACGAACAATACTGGGCTGATATTAGACTTTGAGAAAGCTAAAAATGAAACTTTCCCCGAAGGAGATTATGAAGCAACTTCAACCCGATTTGTAGGAACTGATCCGAGTAAATCGGTTAGTTTAAAGCTTGAAGTGAGGTCACACTGGTTTATTGTTCTTTTACTGATTTTCATTGGACTATTTCTTGCCCTTGTTTTACGAATCCTACAGGGTAGCCCCGTCGAAAATCTTTTGCATCGAGTAGATAAAGCCAAGCTCAATTTTATTGATACTACAGGGGTATTACCATTTGAAAGCAACTATAACATCAAAAAAGCGATCTATTTACACGCATGGGATTTAATTGAAAAAATCCAAAAACTTCGATTCCAAAACTCAGGAATAGTAACAGCCAACACTGTTGGATTTAGTGATTTGGAAGAGCAAGTTAAAAAATATGAAGACCTGCCTAATCAATGGCATAAATTTATGCTCAATCTAAAAAACATTAAGAGAATAAACGGAAATCAGATTCAAATCCCGCAGAACCTACAACTACCAACATCTTTTCAAAAGCAGTTAAGTGCCTCTCAAAGTCAAGATCTCAAAGTAGAAATATTAAACGGAGCAAGCATAAGCAACGCAAGCAAACAAGTTACACCTACATATCTTGCAAGTTTCTTTGAAGAAATTGAAAATAGATTTGACCTAGCTAAAACAATAGTCACGGCAAATCCATCAGCTAATCAAAATACTGGAATACGTGTCTTAATTAAAAAATCATGGATTATCACAACTTGCTTGATTATTTCGGCTATTTTTATTTACCTCATTACTCATGAAGCAAATTCCAATACTCGGGAATGGCAAGCCAAAGTCCTTATTTTCTGCATAACTCTCACCTTGGTCAGTTGGTTATGGACTCGAGTTATCTGGATCATCCAATGGTATTCGATGATCTTCATAGAATTTCTTTCACCAAAAAAGCATCCTAATCAACCCTCTTTAATCAATATCAACTGGTGGGATACTTTACCTATCTTTATTGCAATCTTAGTTGCACTGATCAATGGGTTAAATGAGTTCTATCTTAAACTTTCGCCAACACCGCTGCTTCAACAACTCTTTTTCATAGCATGGGGTTTTGGTTCGACCACAGCAGTACAAGCCCTCTTTATAATTTTAGAGAAATCACCCCTAGGACGTTATTTCTAGAATTTTATATATTAAAAACTCGAGAATACTACCAACGCAGCATCGAAATACTCATTACTATGCAACCTAACAAAAAGTGTGTTTCATTGGAGCTATAGGGTTACATTTGAATTGATGAGATTCGAGAGTGGAATACTTGGAGAATATCATGCCACAAAAATCTGCCTATACTCACCAAGATGATCATAATCAACATATGGTTGCTTCGTATTTAAATGTACGGCTTGCCATCGGCATTCTTGCAGGAGCTTTACCGATTTTCATGCTGCTGATTCGCTGGTTATACAAAACAGACATGCAAGAATCAGTCAGTGCGTTTTATCACGTCTTACCTGCACGAAACTGGTTTGTGGCAACACTTTGTTGCGTAAGTATTTTTTTAGTTTGTTATCGAGGCTATTCAGCAAGACCAAACGTTTTATTTTTACGAAGTATTAGCGAAACAACTTTGCACAGAGTTATGGGAGCAGCGGCTTTTGGTGTTGCAATGTTACCAACTAAACATCCAAGTTGTACGATAAAGTGTCCATCTTACTGGTCTCAGTTTGATGAAATTATTGCAATTTTTCATCTTTTTTGTGCATTTACTTTGTTTGCTGCGATGGCACTTGTTGCTTTGTTTTACTTCCCAGTTTTTCAAGGTAAAACAAAAAAATTGAGCCAAAAAATGCAAGCGCAAAATGCACATATCTATAGGTATTGTGGGATTACAATTGTAGCTATTGGTGGTGTTTGGGTCGTTTTACAAATTTTTAATCTACACTTTATCCCACTTTTCTGGGTAGAGCTTGTTTGCATTATAGCTTTTAGTGTCGCATGGATAGCAAAGAGTCATTTTCTTCGCCGCTTGACAAAGCAGTTGAAATAATGAGGAGGCAACTATAGCAGTGACCTTTTTTCAATTTGTTCAATCACTATAACTCAAGCAATTCTTTTGTCAAAGGAGTAATAATGGCTTTCAAACTTGCAATTGATGCTGGGCATGGTTTTGGCAATGTTGCTTCAGATCGTTTTGATTCTGGTGCCTCTGGTGGAAATCTCCAAGAAGCCGATGTTGTGTTGCTCTGGGCTTTAACGGGTCGTTGGGTGTTTAAGGCTCGTAATCTGGATACATGGTTAACTCGAGATGATGATACCGATGTTGCACCACTTGGAACTCGAGATGAGCGGGCTAAAGCGGCTGGTTGTACGCATTATCTGAGTCTGCATTGTAATTCAGCTTCTGCCAGTGTTTCGGGTGTTGAAGCGTTTTATCGTGATGCTGTGGATAAAGCTTTTGCACAAACTGCGTTATCTTGTGCTGTGCAAGCGCTTGCCTTACCAAATCGTGGGGTGAAAAGTGAAAGTAGTACCAAGGTTAAGCGTTTATCAGTGATGGATTTTAAGGGTACAGCAACGTTACTCGAGCTTGGTTTTATTACTAATAAATTGGATCGGGTGCGGATGATGAATCGGGATGTGCGAATTCGGTTTTGGGAGTTATTAGCCAATAGCTTCCTCGAGTAAGCTATGAGGTATGCGAACTGATTTAACCATTGCCGAAGCTGTGGCTGCTTTGACGGCTGTCCTTCCCGAACCGCGTCTCGAGCATGTGCCGTTGCTGGCAGCGCATAATCGTATTTTGGCTGAGGATATGCAGAGTTTGGTGGATCATCCCAATACCAACGACAGTGCTTTGGATGGTTTTGCTGTGCAACTCGAGGTTACAAAAACAGCTTCTCCAGAAACGCCTGTGCGTTTAAAGGTGGTTGGTGAAGTCGCAGCGGGTGCACTGGCGTTCTCAAGACCACTCGAGGCGCATGAAGCCGTCAAGGTTTTTACAGGTGGGGCTGTGCCACTTGGGGCAACTGGTATTGCAATGGTGGAGCACACTGCTCGAGATGGTGATGATGTTTTGTTGTTGCAACCTGCTGTGCCTGAAATTCGGCTTAAAGGTCAAGACCTTGAAATAGGTCAAACCTATTTAGCTAAAGGAACACGGTTGAATGGCTCGAGTATTGCGTTAGCAGCAGCGATGGGTCATGCGGTTTTACCTGTTTTTGAGAAACCCCGAATTGCTCTTTTGTCTACAGGTGATGAAATTGTCGAACCTGGCTCTCCTCTACCAGAAGGTGGAGTTTATAATGCCAATAGTTATGGTTTAGCAGCTAAGTTACTCGAGCTTGGTGCAGAACCCATGCTGCTGCCCAAAGTTGCTGATAGTTTAGATGGCATTAGAGCTGCCATTTTAGCAGCTCGAGGGGCGCATCTGGTTTTAACCATTGGTGGTGTTTCAATGGGTGAACGAGATTTTGTCCGCAAATTACTCGAGTCCGAAGGCACAATAGATTTTTGGCGTATCAAAGTGAAACCTGGCGGACCACCCATTCTTGGCAGCTTAGATGGCATTCCTGTGTTTGGGTTACCTGGCAATCCTGTCTCGAGTTTAGTGGTTTTTCATGTGGTGGTACAAATTGCCTTAGCTCAGCGTTGGGGTGATGTCACACCAAGCTTTGAAACAGTACGCGCCAAAGCAATCACACCATTTAAAAGTGCAGGAGCCAAACAAGGTTTATGGCGAGCCAATCTCGAGTGGTCAACCGATCATTACACCGTGGCTGCTTTTAGTAATCAAAGTTCTCAGGTGTTGCGGAGTTTAACGCAAAGTAATGCCTTGGCCGTTGTGCCAGAAAATGAAACACGAGGGGTTGGAGATTGGCTCGAGGTGATTAAGTTATAGACAATAGTTCGGAAAGTTTTTAATTTTTCGTATCTGCGACACATTTGGATTTCGTAGGGGCGAACCTCTGTTTTCGCCCTTTAGCACGACATAATCTGGATCTGCGCTAAGAAATGTTCCGAACTATTGTTATAGATAAAGCATCGCTTTATTGTAGCGGTGTACTTGGCGTGGTTTTATCAATGTAAATCAGAGCATCAAAATCCTCGGTGGGTATTGCTTTGTAACTGTACCAATCGGGTTCTGGTGTACGAAATGGCGGTAAGTTCTGTCCGATAATTTGTAAACGCCGAGGAGTTTTTAACCATGCACCAGCGGGTGTTTTGGCTAAGTGCAAATCGAGCATAAAGAGTGGTAGTTGGGCAGCTCGGAAAATATATTCAAAACTATCTGAAGTTGGGTTTGGTACACTTTGGATACTGGGGTTGGCGGCTAAACCAACCAGTGCGGCTGCAACCGTTCGGATAGGATCGTTGCCATCTAGCATTTGGGCATAGAAACTGCCTTCAAAAAACGAAAATCCCCAGACTTTATACTGATCTTTGTACATATCACGCAGGTGTGCGCCTAATGGTTTCCAACCAAAGTGCATTTTGGCATTAAAAGTCACATGTCCGTTATGCGCCCAAATCACAAGTTTTTGCTTGGTTGTTTTCTCGAGCCAAGACGTGTTTTCTGCCATGAAAGCATCTCGGATGGTTACGGCTTGCAGAATGTCTTGGGTGATAAAGCGTTCCTTATAGTAAATATTGCCTTGCTCGAGTACCCGCACCATTTGTAAAGCGGTGATGTATTCGGTTGTTTCTAGGCTCGAGCGACGATTTTGTAAGATTCGCCGTACTGTATTGATGCGTTCGGCACATGCCATAAAGCCTTTGATTCCAGCTGCTGCGTAACGGGTGACATTGAGGATATTCCCCAACGAGAAACGAATACACCCAAGTAGTTCATCGGCTCGAGTGGCTTGGTCGGGCAGGGTTTTTTCAAGGTAAGCAATCAGCCAATCTACGGCTGGGACGGGTTCCTGCATATCAAAACCACTAAAAATAACTTTATTGGCTGCTGTTTGGTTGTATTTACGTAACCACTGGATCAGGTCAAGCACTTCTTGGGTTCGCCAGGGCCACATAATCTTTGCGTATTTTTGTAACAGTTCTTTACCGTCACCTATGCCAGTTTGCATGTATTCGTTGAGTGCTAAACTGCTTGCCCAATTGGCTTCCATGGCAAAAACCCGAAAGCCTTGGGTGGTAACCAAATACTCGAGCATACGATGTTTGGCTTGAAAAAATTCTTTGGTGCCATGCGTAGCTTCGCCAAGTCCAATAATTCTGGCATTACCAACCAAGGCTGCCACTGGCTCGAGGTCGGTAAAACCATTTTCGGCTTGAATTGTTTTTAAGACAATAGCTTTTTCTTGTAACCAAGTGCTTTCAGAGCTAGTGGTTTGAGCCAATGCCAAACCGAATAATGCAACACTCAATAAAATCAGTAATCGTTTCATACATCAGGTTACGACTTTTTTTGCGCCTAAGTTCCCTAACCACTGATGGTCATTTAAGCTATGTTCTTGCAAGTTGACAAGATGATACATTTTCGTCATGAATCAACCATATTCTGTTGGACAAACCATTGGCGGTTACAGCGTCACTCGAGTCGAAGCGTATAAACAAGTTCAAGGCTGGTATCTTGAATTAAAACACAATGCCACAGGGGCAAAACACATGCACATTGCATGTGCGGATGATAACAATGCGTTTACCGTAACTTTCCCAACCATTCCTCAGGATGACACAGGTATCGCCCATATTCTCGAGCATATTGTTTTGTGTGGTTCCGAGAAATTCCCTGTGCGTGACCCGTTTTTTAGTATGATTCCACGCAGTTTAAACACTTTTATGAACGCTATGACCTCGAGTGCTTGGACAACGTACCCTTTTAGTACTCGTAATCAAAAAGATTTTCATAATTTGCTCGAGGTTTACCTTGATGCAACGTTTTTTCCAAAAATTTCTCAGGAAGCGTATAAACAAGAAGCTTGGCGTTTTGAATTTGCCGATGGTGCTGATGCCAGTACACCACTGGAGTACAAAGGTATTGTCTTTAACGAAATGAAAGGTGGTATGGCAAGTGCCAGCAGCCGTTTATATCGCGCTATTGGCAAAAGTGTTTTCCCAGATATTACGTATGGCAATAATTCTGGTGGCGAACCCATTGCGATTCCTAACTTAACTTGGCAGCAACTGCGTGATTTCCACGCTACACACTATCATCCAAGCAACAGCTATTTTTATACTTATGGCAATTTGCCACTCGAGCAAACCCTTAGTACCATCGAAAGTCAGGTGCTCAAGCGTTTTACAAAACTCGAGAAAGATTGGTCTATTCCAAATCAACCGCGTTTTGCTGCACCACGCCGTGATGAAGTGACGTATGCCATTGCTCCATCCGAAGCTGGTCAGAAAAAAGCCCAAGTGGTGATGTCTTGGCTTACAACACCAATTTCCAATAGTTTTGAATTGCTTTCCTTGCGTGTGTTGCAACGGGTTTTACTGGCGAACGCTGCCAGCCCACTGCGTCAAGCCTTAGTCGAATCGCAACTGGGTAGTGCTTTATCCGAAGTCACAGGTTTAAATGACGACCCTCGAGAAGCTGTATTTAGTGCAGGCTTAAAAGATGTTGACCTTGCCGATACAGAACGTATTGAAAATCTGATCCTCGAGACATTGCAAAATGTGGTCAAAAATGGTGTGGATCAAGCGGCAGTGGACGCTGCCATTCACCGTTTTGAAATTGAAGCTCGAGAAGTTTCCAATGCTGGTTTCCCTTTTGCTTTTAAACCAGCATTTGATGCTCTGGGTGCGTACTTGTACGGTGGCGACCCATTTAGTGCTTTGCAATTTGATGCCGACCTCGAGCAATTAAAAACCGAACGTGCCAAAGGGCATTTCTTTGAGAATCTGATCAAAACCCATTTACTCGAGAATACCCATCGGGTTACTACTATCTTAAAGCCAGACCCTGAACTGACAGCCAGAGAAGAAGCCGAAGAAAAAGCTAAACTCGAGGCAATCAAAGCCAAACTCTCAGACAAAGAAGTGCAGCAAATCATTGCAGATGCTGCCATTCTTGAAGCACAACAAAATGCCGAGCAGAACCTTGATATTTTACCAACGCTCGAGTTATCCGATGTACCAATGACTTTTGAAGATGTACCGCACCATATCGAGCAAATTCATGGTGCCACAGTTGGCTTGTTTGCCCAACCAACCCAAGGTTTAACCTATGTGGACATCAACCTTGATTTTAGTGGTCTTAGCGCAGCTCACAAAGCCATTTTACCAATCTTTGCTTTTGCTATTACCAAAATGGGAGCCGGTAACAGTTCATACCTCGAGATGGCAAATCGTATCGAAGCCAGTACAGGCGGTATCAGTGCTGGGCTTGGATTTCGCAAAGCACCAAGCGATTTAAATAGTGTACGCCAAAGTTTTTCTTTTAGTATCAAAACCTTGCATCGTAATTTAACCAGCACTTTTGCTATTTTGCACGATTACCTGACAGCCACAACATTTGACCGCACACATCTTAAAAACCTCTTAGGCATGTACAAAGCCAGCCTTGATAACCGTGTGACCAGTGCAGGTCATATTTATGCAGGCAAAATGGCAGAAGCTCAACTCTCAAAACTTGGAGCATTGCGCGAAACCATGGAAGGCATCACCCACGTGCGCTTAGCCCGAGAACTCGCCACTCGAGACGAAGCTGGTTTAGATGCCCTGATTGCCCAATTCCAGCAAATCATGCAAGCTATTTTCCGCTCTGGTCAGGCTCGAGTTTGTATCACCACCGACACCGATCAACTCGAGATTGTCAAAAACCATGTCCGTGATTTACTGGCTGTGTTGCCAAGCCAAGCACCGATTAGCTCGAGTGATTTACCCGATGTTCATCCGCGTCAAGCCCAAGCCCGTAGCGCAGCCACACCTGTTGCCTACGATGCAGCTGTCTTTACCACTGTGCCATTTACGCACCCAGATGCACCTGCATTTATGGCATTATCCGAATACTTACGCGCCCGTTACTTACACAAAGAAATCCGCGAAAAAGGCGGAGCGTATGGTGGGTTCGCTGGAGCCAGCCGCGAAGATGGTGCCTTTGCCATGATGACTTACCGCGACCCACACATCAAACGCAGCTTTGATATCTTCGATCATGTCCATGCTTTCCTCGAGCAACCCTTTGAAAAAGATAGTTTAAAAGAAGCCATTCTCAGTGCTTGTGCCGACCTTGACCCACTGTCTAGCCCTGACACCAAAGGGCGCAGCCGTTTCTTCAACGACCTTGGCGGTTACACCCTCGAGATTCGAGCTGCCTTCAAAAAGCGTTTACTCGAAGTTACAGAAGCCGATTTGCGTCGCATTGCCAGAACATATTTAGTGAACCCAGCCATCGCGGTTGTCTCGAGTGCCGAGAAAATCGAAGAAGCCAATGCCTTAATGGGTGGGATTTTCCACGTTGAAGCAGTCTAATGTTAGGTTGCTCGTAACGAATGCCTATCGTTACGAGCAACGTGTTAAACTCGCTTAACTATGATTGAAACCCCATTTGATCGCAAACGTGGTGAGCGCGGCAGAGTAACGCGTGACACGATCATTGCGTATATTTTTATGCTGCCGATGCTGGTAGTAAAAGTACTCTTTACGTTTTGGCCCATTGTTTTTGGTACAGCTTTAGCATTTGCCACAGTCAATATCGGCAAGGGCTTTTCGCTCGAGTGGGTGGGTTTAAAGAATTTTGAGGAGCTTTTTGGTTTTGGTGAGTTTGCAGGTCGTGGACCTGATCGAGATTTTTGGTATGGTTTAACCAACAGCTTAAAGTACATTTTGGTGGTGCCGTTTATTCAATTGCTCAGCATTGGGCTTGCCATGCTGGTCAATCGCACCATTCCACTGATTGGTTTGTTCCGCACAGCTTTTTATGTGCCAGTGGTAACAAGTTTTTCGGTGGTTGGTTTGATGTGGCAATGGATGTACAACCAGTACGGTCCAATCAACTTTATCCTCACTAGCTTGGGTTTAATGGATGCTAAAAATCCGACCAATATCCTCAATAACCCTGTCTTAGCTTTGTGGGCAATTATGTTTGTCACCCTCTGGAAAGGCTTAGGCTACTACATGGTGCTCTACCTCGCTGGTCTACAAAGTATTGATCGCAGTCTCGAGGAAGCGGCTGTCATAGATGGCGCGAATCGTTGGCAAGTCTTTTGGCATATCACCATTCCCGGTTTGCGCCCAACCATTTTGGTTTGTAGTTTACTCAGCACCATCAGTGCCATTAAAGTCTTTGAAGAAATTTTTACCATGACTTCAGGCGGACCGGCTGGTAGCACGTATACTGCTATGTATTTTATTTACAATAAATCCTTTGGTGATTACCGCTTTGGTTATGCCGCAGCGGCTGGGCTGGTGGTGGCTGTGGTCAGTATTTTCTTTGCTTTTATCAATTTTCGTTTAACTCGAGGGGACCAAAATGCTTAGTTCAGTAGATCAAGCCAAAGAACTCAAACGCAAACGCCAGTTCAATAAACGACTCGAGAATCTGGGTGTATATACCATTTTGATTCTGGTAGCCATTCTGAGTATCTACCCGTTTTTATGGACTTTACGTACAAGTTTATCCACATCGGGTGGTATTTTTGAATTTCCACCATCGTTAATTCCTAACGAAGCCAGCTTAAAAAATTTTATTACTGTCACCGAAATTGTACCAATTTTGCGCCAAGCCTTAAACAGCTTAATTATTTGTTTTTTTGGTGTGGTGGGTGCCATTATTGTGGCTGCTCTTGGCGCTTACCCTTTAGCCAAAATGAAATTTTTTGGCAGAGATATGATTTTCTACGCTCTGATTGCCACACTGGTACTACCCAACGAAGCGGGCTTAATTGTTAATTTTATTACTGTCTCGAGGTTAAACTTATTAGCCAGCGAAGTCGGACAATTCGCAGCCGTTATTTTACCTGCTTTTGGTAGTGTGGCAAATGTTTTTTTAATGCGGCAAGCTTACTTGGGTATTCCTGCTGAATTACTCGAGGCAAGCCGCATTGATGGTGCTTCGGAATTACGTATTTGGTGGAGTATTATGTTGCCTTTAACCATGCCAACCATTGCAGCGGTCAGTATTTTGCAATTCGTGGCATTTTGGAATAGTTTCTTATGGGCGTTTATTGTCATGCGCGACCGCAATTTATACCCACTCAGCGCAGGTATGCTCGATTTATCGGGTGCGTTTGCCACCAATACTCGAGCCATCAGCGCAGGCGCTGTAATCATGATGATTCCAATTCTGATTGTTTTCTTATTCTTCCAGCGTTACTTTATGCGCGGACTCGAGGGTGCAGTCAAAGGGTAAAATGCGTGGCAACGATGGTACCTTGAGCTTAGCTGGTCGTACAAAAAAATGATAATACTAATCGCTGGCAATTTTTAAAGCCAAAGTCTAAAGCTATCAGGTATTGTGGCACCTATGGATGTTGTTTGGGTTGGTACAGCCTACATTGTTGGTTTGCTGGGTTCACGCATTGGTTTTCCGCCATTGGTTGGGTACTTGCTGGCAGGTTTTATCTTGTATGTATTTGGTATTCGTTCGAGCGAAAATTTACTTGGACTTGCCGATATTGGTGTTTGGTTACTGTTGTTTACTGTTGGTTTAAAATTACGCATTCAAACCCTGATTCGCTCCGAAGTTTTAGGTGCAGGTGGCTTACACTTACTGATCTCGAGCGGAGTGATGTTACTGGTCATGAGCGCATCGTTGGGGTTGAGTAATGCTTTGTACTTAGCGGTTGGCTTAGCTTTCTCGAGTACTGTGTTAGCGATTAAATTGCTCGAGGATAAACGCGAATTAAATTCCTATCACGGACGTATTGTGGTGGGTATTCTGATTTTGCAAGATTTGGTTGCCATTGTTTTACTGGCATTTGCTGGGGCTAAACAACCAACTTTTTGGGCGCTCGGATTTTTGGTATTACCTTTACTTCGCCCGCTGACCCTGCGTTTTTTGGCACGTAGTGGTCACGACGAATTACTCCTCTTATTTGGCTTAACCCTTGCGTTAGCAGGTGGTACCCTAGCAAAATTGGTTGGTATCAGCCCAGAACTTGGGGCATTGGTATTTGGTGCCATTCTGGCAGGGCATGAACGTACTACCGAACTGAGCCGCGTACTGTGGGGATTAAAAGAAGCTTTTTTGGTCTCGTTTTTTCTGACCATCGGCTTAGGTGGCTTACCTCCACTCGAGTTACTGCGTTGGCTACCTGTTTTTATTATTTTGTTACCATTACAAGCCATCTTATTTTTCTGGTTATTTTTGCGCTTTGGGTTACGCGCTCGTACTGCTTTTGTGACCAGTGCAGCCTTAACCAGTTATGGTGAATTTGCTCTGATTGTGGTTAAACCACTGATTGACAATGGGCAACTCGAGAATGGTTGGGTGAGCTTACTTGGTGTCACCATTGCCTTATCCTTAGCAATTTCAGCCCCATTAAACCGAGTTATTCACAATTTGTATCAGCGGCTCGAGCCGTGGCTATTACGCTTTGAAACCCAAATTCAACATATTGACCGTGAGCCAACTCAACTGGGTAAGACCAATTGGTTAGTGATCGGTATGGGACGCACAGGCGCAGCGGCGTATAAACAACTTGAAACTACAGGTCAACGTGTGATTGGCTTAGATAACGACCCAGCAAAACTCGAGCGCCATCGGGCTAAAGGCAGACGGGTTTTGTATGGTGATGCCGAAGACCCCGAACTCTGGGAGAACCTTGAATTGAGTGGGTTAAGTGGCATTCTGGTCACAACCCCAGATTTTGAAGCTCGAATGCTGGCTTTAGAGGGCTTAAAACGCCGTCAATTCAAAGGCAAAATTGGTGTTTTATCACATCATCTCGAGGAAGAAAGCAATTTAGAAAAAGCTGGCGCTACTCTGATCTTTCGTCCATTTGCCGAAGCTGGTGAACGCTTGGCACAAAAAGCCTTAGAGCTATAAACAAGGCTATATACTCCAGATTATGGATTTAACGTTTCGTTTATATCAACCAGAGGATAACGCTGTTTTTTGGCAACTCCGCAATCAAGTTTTACCTGCCGATGAAAGCAAAGCCTACTGGTTGGAACGCATTGAAAATGCAGATACCACAATCCAAGAAATCGCCATTGTCGCTCAGCTCGAGCAGCAAGCCATTGGTTTTGTGCATTTGCAACGTCGGCAAAGCTGGGGCGTTGGACGTTGGCAAATCCATCTAGCTGTGCTTGCCAGTAACCGTCGTCAAGGGGTTGGTACCGCTCTCTGGCAGCGACTACAAACCACCACGCAATGGCTCGAGGTGCGTGAACTGAACTGCCCATTACGTAACCCTGAACCTGCTGCCTATGCCTTTCTCGAGCAACACTTCTTTACAATTCACGAGCGTTCAATTCGTAGCCATTTAACCTTGCCACAAGAACTAGATTTGGGATTGATACAAAGACTCGAGCAGCAAAACTATGTTTTTACGACTTTACTCGAGTTGGGCGATACCCCAACTAACCGTGAAAAACTATATTACGTCGGGTGCTAGTGGATGACTTGCCAAAATTGTCTCAAAAGCGGAGGATGCAAATCTATGAGAACCCGCACCCTCCTCGGCAAGTATATCATCTCTGACATCTTCATCGCTGTTTTCACAGT
>JAAFIG010000030.1 GCA_013298595.1 Deinococcales bacterium
CTGTGAAAACAGCGATGAAGATGTCAGAGATGATATACTTGCCGAGGAGGGTGCGGGTTCTCATAGATTTGCATCCTCCGCTTTTGAGACAATTTTGGCAAGTCATCCACTAGCACCCGACGTAATTTACCTTTGAGGTCAAATCGTTGTCCACTGATAAAACCTATATAGAAATTGTTTTCTGAGTCGATAAATAGCGTGTCTCCTCCTTCACATATTACCCCTAAAGGTGATAATTGATTTCGATATTTTGGATCTAGATATTTGTACATTTCATTCACTTGGTCTTCAGTTGCGCCCCAAATTTTCATATTGTCGAAAAATGACACATAAATACTATGGAGTTTTCCATCAAACTCAATGTCATAAATTGCAACTCTGCAAAACTCGGATAGAAACGTTTCTGTTGATTCAAACCAAGGAAAACCAGAACTTTGCCATGCTTTTTTAAGATCAGAAATGTCGTGATTTTGGCTAGGATTCCAGCCATTTTCTAGCAAAACACTTGTAACAAATGGGCTAAAGGTATCCATTAATTCACCTTTTAAAAATCTCGAGACCATTAACCCCAGCGATAATTGCCATATCAGCGTACCCAACAAACAATCCTGTGCCTACAACTCCAGGAATGTGGCGCATTCTGGCATCAAGTTCTCGAGGGTCAAGAATTTCTGTGAATTTACAATCAGCAATCAAATTTCCATTATCGGAGATGACAGAAACGCCGTCTTTCATTCGCAAACGCACTTGTACTTGTGGGGCAATATCGGCAAGTTTGACCATTGTGGCTCGAGCACCCCATTGCATAATTTCTACAGGAACTGCGAACTTATAGCCAAGGTAAGGTACAAGTTTGGTGTGATCTGCTACAACAATAAACTTCTTGGCATTGAATTCCACCAGTTTTTCGCGTACCAAAGCCCCACCAGCGCCTTTAATTAACTCGAGGTTTGGGTCTATTTCATCTGCACCATCGATGGCGATGTCCACGCCAGCCGCTGATAATTCCATCAGTGGAATACCATACTCGATGGCTAGTTTTTCGGACTCGAGACTGGTGGCTACGCCGATAATTTCGGCTAAGCGCCCAGTTTTGATGCGTTTACCAAGTTCAATAATGGCGTGTTTAGCAGTGCTGCCCGTGCCTAAGCCGACGGTCATGCCAGTTTCGACATAGTCTAATGCCTTGATGGCAGCTTGTTCTTTTAATGCTTCGAGATTCATTGTGCTTGTGCCTCTTGTAATACTTTGGCAACATCGGCTGCGTGAGTGTCCACCGAGACTTTTTTCCACGTTTTAATGATTTCACCTTCTGGGTTGATTAAAAACGTGTGTCTGAAAACACCTGTGAAGATTTTTCCGTACATGTTTTTATCGCCGTAAGCTCCGTAGGCTTTGGCAACTTCTGCTCCTGCATCGGCGAGTAATGGGAAGTTGAGGCTGTACTTGGTGGCAAATTTACCATGACTATCTACATCATCGGCACTGACACCGAGTACCGTCGCGCCAAGGGCTTTAAGGCTACCGAGTTGGTCTCGGAAGTTACAGGCTTCGGTGGTGCAACCAGGGGTGTCGTCTTTTGGGTAGAAGTACAAGACCAACCAATGCCCTTTGTACTGCTCGAGGTTGTGGGAAACACTATTTTGGTCGGATAACGTAAAAGTGGGTGCTTTCATCAGTGTATTCTACGGCTCGAGGTGCGGGGGCATGTTGCCCTAAGCAGATTTGAAAGCGCTTGACATAATTCTGCGCCTAGTGAACCTATTATGCTATTTGGAACAGTTTTTGTAGAAAGTTTAAACCTGATTTTGTTCGATGGTATGCTAGGCAATAATTGTTAAGCCAAAACAAGGTATTTCAAGTCTCGAGGCGCACGGTTAATTTTGCACCTACTGCATTTGCTAATCGTGTTAAAGCTGCAATGCTGTGACCTGTATATTTTGGGTCACGTAATCTCGAGAGAGCACTTGGTGTTGTGTGCATTCGTTTGGCTAATTCTGTGGCGCTCAGTTGGCTTTGATCAATGACTCGAGCGACTTCTAGGCTTATCGGATTGATTTCTAAAGCAGTGATCAATTGGGTTTCGATTTCAGTTAAGCCTTCAAGTTCAGAGGTATCTATTTCAGAAATAGATTGAATGAGCTTTTTTGGTATCGGATATTCCTCGAGACAAAGCCCTAAGAACTCGGGTAATTTATTGTGCATAGCGGCTCGAGAGGATGCAGTGGTAAAAGCATCTGGGAAGTCGGGGAAGAATGCATTCCAACTTCTTGCTGCTGCTTTTCCAATAATGACAAGGTGTTTCATTTTCGTTTTGCTCCAATAATCTTGAGAATTTTGTTGGCAATACCAATGCCAACTTCTTTGCCGCCTGCGCTGTCGCCTAGTGTTATTTTGTGCCCATCTTGATTGATCCAAATTTCGTGGTCACCTTTTCCAGTGCGGTGAAACGAGTAGCCATGTTGTTCAAGAATTTTTTTCAGTTCTCTAACTTTCACATATACCCTCTTTTGGCTGCTCATTTTAGCAAATTTGCGAAACCTTGTCTATCACTGTTGTTTCTGTCTTGTATTTGCTATTCTCTCAAAGTTTGCTCGAGTTTGTCTCGAGTCGGAGGAGCTAAGATGTTGGGAATTGGAATTGTGGGGCTGCCGAACGTTGGAAAGTCAACGTTATTTAATGCTATTACCAAAGCTGGTGCGCTGAGTGCGAATTATCCGTTTGCTACGATAGATAAAAACATTGGTATGGTCAGTCTGCGGGATGCTCGCTTGGATGCGTTAGCCAAGTTGTATAGCAAAGGTGATCGCGTACCGCAAATCGTTGAAACCCATGTTGAATTTGTGGACATTGCGGGGTTGGTCAAAGGGGCATCTTCGGGTGAAGGGTTGGGAAATCAATTTCTGGCTCATGTCCGTGAAGTCAGTGCCATTGCTCATGTGGTGCGTTGTTTTGAGAACCCAGATATTATTCATGTGGCTGGGCGAATTAATCCGCTCGAGGATATCGAAATTATCAATACTGAGTTAGCGCTTGCTGATTTACAAACCATCGAAAAACGCATAGATCGTTTGCGTAAAACTGCAAAAGGCAACAAAGAAGATGCTGAATTGCTCGAGAAAGTCGAAGCGATTTTAAAGCCTTTAGCTGATGGTATTCCTGCGCGTTTAACGGGTATTGAAATCCCGAAAGAACTTGGTTTAATTACTTCTAAGCCTTTACTTTACGTGATGAATGTGGATGAAGCAACCCTTGCCGAAGATAACGATCATGTGCGAACTGTTCGTGAGTATGCGGCTAAAGAAGGCGCAGATGTGGTGAAAATCTCAGCGCAAATCGAAGGTGAAATTGCCGAACTCGAGCCTGAAGAAGCAGCCATGTTCCTCGAGACACTGGGTTTGACCGAATCTGGTTTAGAGCGTTTGGTTAAAGTTGGTTTTCATTCGCTTGGTTTACAAACGTTCCTTACGGCTGGAGAAAAGGAAACTCGAGCTTGGACGATCAAAAAAGGTACCAAAGCGCCACAAGCCGCTGGCGAGATTCACACCGATATCGAACGTGGTTTTATTCGAGCCGAAGTGATCGAATGGGAAAAACTCATCGAAGCAGGAAATTTGGTCAATGCCAAAGCCAAAGGCTGGGTGCGTTCCGAAGGTAAAGAATACGAAATGCGCGATGGTGATGTGGTTAATTTCTTGTTTAACGTGTAAGGTCTACTGCTGTGCTGGTGCTTGGTTTTTGCCAAGCACCTTTTTTAATCTCGAGTCACTTCTATCACCATCGAAGCGCATTTGCCACCAAAGCCAAATGAATTTTTCAGGGTTCGTAACGTTTTTTCGGTTGGAAAATCCGTGGTGGTTAAGTTAAGTTTTCCTTCGGGTACTAAAAAACCGCTCGAGATAAAATTGTGGATAGCTGGGATTTTACCATGCTGCATGGCTTCTATAGCATAAATTGTCTCGAGGATGCCCGAAGCAGCTAATGTGTGACCAATTTTACTCTTTGGTGCATAGATTGGTGTGTTCGGAAATAATTCTGTTAGCACTTTGTACTCGATGCCATCGCCTACTGGGGTGGAGGTGGCATGAGCGTTGATGGCGTGGATGTTGCCCATGTTTTTACACGCTTTTGCAATAGCCAGTTTTGCACCACGACCTTCATTATGGGGTGAAGTTGCATCAAAAGCATCGGATGCCATACCAACAGGGTACAAGGTAGCATAGACTTTGCTGCCATACGCTTTGGCTTTTTCTGGACTTTGCAAAATTAGGGTACCTGCACCTTCACCCATACAAAACCCTTCACGGCGATCATCAAAAGGGGTGCTCGAGTTGCCAAGAGCATTGATATAGGCAAAGTATTTCATCGAAAAAGATTGGCAGCCAGCGTCGGCAGCACCAACCACGACATAATCGTATTCCTCGAGGAGTTTCATGGCACTATCTATCGAAAATAATCCTGTGCTACACGAAGCAAAGAGTGAATACGAAACCCCTTGAAAATCGTAATACGAGGCTACTTGGTTGCAAGCAATATCTGGTAATCGGTTGACAATGGTTCGAGGGTTCATGCGTTTATTCTCGGCGAATTTGGGAAATGAATCCTCGATCATCTCAGAATCGTTAGATACAGTTGAAATCAGCACTGCCACATTGGTGCTTTTAGGTACTCGAGAATGTTCAATGGCTTGGGCAGTAGCGTGTATGGCAAGGCGTTGGGTGCGGGTAATGCCTTTATCAGAAAAATCTGTGGGTAAAATTACATCGGCTTGATTGGCTAGAATACCACGAGTGATTTTGCCATTGACAAAAAAATCAAGATCAGAAACATAATCTAAGTTATTCATCAGATTTGTTAAACAGGTTGTTGGATTATTGCCTAATCCGTCTATCATGCCGTAACCAACCACTTGTGCAACCATACAATCCCCCGAGTGCCGCTTTGTTGTGGGTATCTTACGATATAGCTGTACCGCTTTGTTATTTGCTATGACCATATAAACCTTAACGATTCACTTTTTTCTTTCATTAAGCGGCTTTGTATACTTTATTCATGCAAAAATTCTTACTTGGTTTTTTGGCAGTATTGGGATTTTCCGTCTCGAGTTACGCCCAAGCACCATCACAGGCAAATTTTTTAATTGAACGTGGTGTCGAATTGTTAGATACGCATTATGCTGGATTTGCGAAGTTTGATTCGGCTGCTTTAGAACGCCAAGCTAAAACCAAACTCGAGCAGATTTGTAAGGACTTGCCAAAATGCGAGTATCCACAAGGAATTCCTGTTTTGGACGAACTGATTAGCAATTTAGGTGATGGTCATACGTTTCGTATGACTGCCTTAAAACGGGCGGAATTTGATGCCAATGCGGGTAATCGAGGTTTACGGGCTGTTGGCTTAAAATTTGCAGCTTTACCAGACGCACCAGCTTTGGTGGTGACTCGAGTACTTGAAGGCAGCCCAGCAGCACTGGCGGGTATTGTCCGTGGTGATGTGGTGTTAGCAGCCAATGGTAGCTTAGAGCGTTTTAAGAGTGCAACCGAAGCAGTCACAGCTATTTTTGAACTTGAGGCAAGTGCTAGCAGAATTCAATTTGATATTCGTAGTGCTACAGGACAACTCAAAACAGTAACTCTCGAGCCTAATGTGATTGGACCGTGGTTACCCAGTCTAGTCATTCAAAATGATGTTGCAATTATCACCTTTTACCAGTTTTTATCACCTGTGGTTGCGGCTAAAGTGCAAACCCATATTCGTGCTGCGCTGACAGCCAATGCTCGAGCCATTATTTTAGATGTTCGAGGGAGCGGCGGTGGTAGTGCTTTTGAAAGTATGGGTAGTGCAGGCGCTTTTACTGACCAAGTGATTGGAACACGTTTTGCGACCAATAATGGTGCAGGTGGCTATGAATTCCGTGATGGTAAAATTACTTCTGACGGATTTACCATTTGGAATTTAGCTAATTTTGTGCGTTGGGATAAACCTGTATTGGTTTTGACCAACCGAATCTCGAGAAGTGCCGCTGAGTACATGACCTACTTTTTGCAGCGCCCAGGCAGAGCCAAAGTGATTGGTGAAAAAACCGCTGGTGTTTTAAATACCAGCACGGGTTTGTACCCATTACCAGATGGCAGTACCTTTGCGATTACAGCTGGGCGCTCGAGTTCTTTGGATAATGTGCCTCATCCAGAATTTGTCACGCCGAATATCGAAATGCTTGATGATATGGCAGCTTTAGCAAAAGGTAAAGATGTCATTCTCGAGAAAGCTTTTGATTTACTTAAATAATGTCATTGCCAAAGCTGGCAAACCATGCCTTAAAACGAGGCTCGAGTCTGACTAAGGCTTTGGCAATTCCGCCACGCCCATTGGCTTTTGGTAAAACTTCGATGGCATTTTCTATAAAATCAATCTCATGGGTCTCGAGTAAATCAGCGGCGAATAAGGTAAATTTGGCTTGATACCAAGCTTGATTGGCTAAAGGTAAACGTACCAATGGGTATTCAAAAGCCCCTAAATCTTGACGAATGACGCTGTTACTTTCAGCTCGAGTAACCCGTTTTTTTGCAGTTCTGGTTTTGGTACCACTGGGTTTAAGCAATGCAATATTGGCTAAACCACACTCGAGATTGTTGGTACTCAGAACTTTC
This sequence comes from Deinococcales bacterium, assembly GCA_013298595.1. GTDB lineage: Bacteria > Deinococcota > Deinococci > Deinococcales > JAAFIG01 > JAAFIG01. Next base: position 6,651 of record JAAFIG010000030.1, read on the forward strand.
CCCCATGCAAGCATGGTTTGAAAAGCAGCAGGCATGGCTAATTTCAAGGCAATCAAGTATAAATATGTGGCTAAAAATTCGTCTAACCAACGCACTCGAGTGCGTAAACCAAGCTGATCGGCAATGGCATGACCAAGTTCATGACCCAGTGTGACATCTAAAAACATTTCGACACTGCTTGGGGGCTTTTGCTGTTCTCGAGCCACCACGGTCTTAAAGACCATCAATAAATGATTTGGGTAAGAGGCAGGTGCAAAAATCACCCCTGAACCATCTTTTAAGCGCCTGAAAAACGTAAAACCATACGGGTAAGGATTGGTCGAACGCCAATCTGACTCGGAGAGTACCAGCAATTGCACCGCTGCGAAATCTCGAGTTAGGGCTTGGCAGAGTGTGGCATGTAAAGAGGCTAAGTACGTGCGTAAAGCTTCTCCGCGCAGTGCAATGCCACTCGAGCCACCTAATACAATGTGAATGCTGAAATTATTTTTTTGCTCAAGCATGCTTACCCTATTTTCTACCCTGTAATAGTACATTGAATTAAACCCAATCTCGTATTTCTTAGCTCGAGCGGAGTAAGCCATTGTACGGTAATCCTATTTTTTGATGTTTCTAAGCTTCTTTCTCGAGCTTGAATTGTGAAAAATCTGATTGTATCTCATCTTGTTTCAAGGCATGATAAAGCCATGAATAGAAAACTATGGATACCCACCATGATTATTACGGTTGCCTCACTTGGTGCCTGTGGTCAAAAACCACCTGTTGTGGTACTCCCAGAAGTCTTTCCTCGAGTCTCGAGTGAACCAGTGATTCATCCAACCAGTATTGCACCAGTACTGATGCAGCGTTTTTATGTTCAACAACAACATAATTCAGACAAAGAAATAGAATTTGAAGCCACTTACCGAGGTTTGAAGTATCAACCTCGAACCAGCAATTACCCTGGGTACGTTGGTTGGGATATCCTCACAGTGCCACGTTCAGACTCGAGCCGAGCCGATTGGTTGGTATTTAAGCTTCACCGTCCTGCTAAAGTTGCTATCGCTTGGAATGAAAAAGCAGCTTGGTTAAGTGCTTGGACACCTGCTGGTGATATCCCAGGAGGTTTTAAGAGTTATACCAAAGATTTCCCTGCCGGGGAGCATAAACTGCCAAGTCCAGGCAGAGATAATGATGCCTACGAGCTGTTATTTGCCGAGACCTCAGGTACCCCTTCGAGTGCACCAACCTTGCCAACCGAAGCGCCCGCTGGTGCGACCTTGCCGCAACCAAATACCACTTGTCCAGATTGGTTACATCATATGTATAGTGTCGAAAAAGGTGGCATCAAATACGACTCTTGGCATCCACAAATCGACCCAGTTTATTGGTGTTATTTTAAGCATGAACATGGCGGTGATCCAAGTTTGATCGGATATAACGGTGCAGCTCTCGAGTATGTTGCCAAGTTATTTAACGATCAAGCAGAAATTCATGAGGGCTTCAAGAACTTTGTGATTCGAGATGAAAGTACCAATGTGGGTTGGTATATTTCGGTACATGCCGAAACGGGTTTTGAACATCGTGTTTGCACTCGATTCCATACGGTAGTGATTGCTGCGGTTGGTTTAAAAGATACAGCGAATTTTACAAAAGGCGAGTTATTAGCCGAATTAGGCTTTAAAGGTGATTTTGGTGCCAGCTTAACAAACCAAGAATTTGCAGGTAAACGCTCGGTTATAGATAAGAAAACACTGGCAGGAGGAGCTTGTTTAGATCAAAAAGCCATCAACACCGAAATTACAGCAGCAAAATCCAAAGCTGAAAAGACTATCCGAGTAAGTGCCGACCCATTTGGTAACAACGGTTACGAAGGCTGGAATGGGGGCATTCAGAAACTCTTAGGATTTAGCTTTCCAGATTGGCATGGTGGCTTAAACATAGATATTCGCAACCCGAGCACAGCCTGTGCCACACTCGAGTGCACTGCTTTGGATCGCAACAAAAACGACCACGGAGATGAACGGACTTTGTTTATGAGTGGCGTGCGTTTGACATATGATCGTCGTAATGACACTGTCAATGGTTCAGCAGCTGATGGCGTATTTTACACCGACTTGTATGGTGCTACTTTTTATGATGCCGACGCATCAGGACGCATCAGGCAATTCATCAAACCTAACTTAAATGTTTCCTTACCTGACGGGTCTTACACCACCGAAGATGCGTGGCGTGGCTTATATGTTAAAGACGGATTTGTACCGCGCATTGAACTCGAGGATGCTTTAGGCACGATCAATTAATAAGTTCTAAAAATGCTCGAGTCCAAGTGGCTCGAGCATTTTTATGGCGCAGCAGGCACAGTCCATTGAAACAAGATTGACGGCTGATTCGAGCGGACATTATTTCCACTAGCGTTTTGGGCTTGACCATTGACGCGAAAGAAAGGTTTATTGTTGGTCGCATCGGCTGGGACTCGAACTTCGATTGATATGTCGGTATTGCCAACCAAGATAGCTTCTTTTGGTGAAATTTCTACACCACTCGAACCTGAAATGGTCAATGCAACTTGTTTTGCGGCTGGTGATAACAACTTACTTTTGACAACGAGAATTTTGGTTTGTCCTCGCGTTACAACAAAATCTTTTGCCACTGGTGTTGTCTCGAGTTGAATTAAGTCTGTTATCGGTGGCGGAGGATCAATGGGAGGGTTAATTGGCGGCGGTGTCTGATTCTGACAAGCAACCAAGATAGCACTAAATAACAAAGCGAATTTCTTCATATTTTTATTCTACGTGAAATTCTTTAAACAACTGTGGTTTTTCTCTCGAGTAAGCTAGAATTACCCAATGAAACAAGTTGCGATGGGTCTCATTTTTGTATCAATGATTGCATTGGCGCAATCTGTGACGTTCAAAGGGCAATTAGCCTATATCAAAGATACCAGTGTTGTTGTTGAAAATTTAACCAGTAATAAAACCCAGATTATTGCCAATACCAGCGCCGCCAGATGGATTGGTTTTACTGGCTCGAGAATCCTGATTTGGCGTGATGCAGGTATTTTTATGTCAGTTTCGCCGTTTGTAACTGCCACCCAATTAGCCATCGAAGCGAGGAATCTCGAGGGAATCAATAACATTGGTGAAAAATTATTTCTAGCCTACCGTTTACCAAGCAGCGCCACGTTGTCATATCAAATTTTTAATCTCGAGTCTGGGCGAATGCAGCCCAGTGCGTTTTTCCCCGAGACAGGCAGCGCCGATGCTTCTGTGCTGGCATACCGGATAGATACTCGAGTTCGGGTGCTAAAAGGCTCAAATGCTTTTACGGGTTTTGAATACCCCAAAACCGAAACACTCAACTGGGGCATTTCACCACCTGCGTTAATACCCGATGGAAAAACACTGTTATTAGCACACAATAATGGTACGGGATTCTCAAGTGATGGTTTAACCAAATGGGATTTAACCGCTATTAACCTCGAGACAAAAAAGTCACGGCGCATTATCAGCCGAAATGCTCGTATTCCAGATGGTGTTATAACCTCCCCAGACGGAACTCGAGCCTTGATTAGTTACTTTAATAAAGACCGTAATACCCTCGAGATTGTCAATGTTGCCCAAGGTTTTGCTCGAGTGATTCATCAGAATTTTGTTGAAGGCGTGGCAGGTTCGTGGTCACCAGATGGGCAATATATTTTGGCAGAAAATATTGCTGCAAATAACAGCGATATTTTTATCAAGGATTCGACTGGGCAAACCCTTAAAACAATACTTGGTGCACACTGGGCAATCTGGTTGCCGTAGAATACAAACCAATGCTCAATGCCGAATTACAACCCGATAAAATAACCGATACTTTGCAAGCCCTACAAAGACGTATCGAAGCACGATTCCCAGGTAGTGGACTAGCCGAAACCTGCAACGACCTGATTGTTTTCTCGAGCCAAACACCTCGAGTCACCGAAGAAATCGTCAAACCAATCATTTGGTTACGGGTTTCCATTGGAGCATTTTTGCTGTTGGTGATGCTAATTTTACTGCTGACTATTTCTCAATTTCGTATTACTGTGGGCGTTATTGATCTGACCAATCTTGTCAGTTTACTCGAAGCGACCACCAACGAAATTGTTTTAATTGCAGCTGGTATTTTCTCATTAACCACCATTGAAACACGGGTCAAACGTGCTCGAGTGGTAGATGCACTCAATCGTCTTCGAGCCGTGGCTCATATTGTGGATATGAAACAGTTATCTAAAGATCCAGATAATCCTAATCGTGAATTAACCGATGAACAACTCGGGCGATACTTAGATTACTGCTCGGAGTTGTTAGCCCTGATTTCTAAAATCGGTTTTTTATACATCACCAAATTTGATGACCCAGATGCCAATCAAAGTGTCAATGAACTCGAGAACTTAACCACAGGATTATCACGTAAAATCTGGCAAAAAATTGCCATCATCAATACCCGCAAACCTGAACCGCGAAGCAGCCTCGAGCGTGGTGGTGCATGAAATTATAAGCGTTTACCGCTCAACATGGATTCCAGATTTGCGGCAACCCATTGAGTAATCGGTCCTGCTAAATCGGTTGGCAGTGAATCTCGAGCAAACCAGCGCAACTCGAGGCTTTCGTGATCGGCTTTAAGGACGCCACTGAGTTCTCGAGCCACAAAAACCGCAGCAACATTATAAATTTCATCGCCGTTAGGGTAAACATAACGGTAAGCTGCGCCAGATAACACCGTGATGAATTGGTAATGTTGGGCTGTCAAACCAGTTTCCTCGAGCAATTCGCGCTTGGCAGTCTCGAGTAACGAATCGCCGAGTTCACTTGAGCCACCAGGAAAACCCCAAGTACCAGTATCGGCACGCAATTGCATCAGCACCTCGCCTGAATCGTTCAAAGCAAGAACGGTTGCGCCGGGGCTAAAAAGTGGTCGCTGACCAACAATTTTGCGTAACTCGAGCAGGTAACTCATTCCTTGACGATACCTATTTCGGATGAGTGCATTTTCATATTTTCAATCGCCTCGAGTAAGACCTCTGGGGTACTTGGAGCAAGCAGCGCTACATCAACTGTGCCGTTTCCAAGGCTCGAGATGGCATGACGCAGGGCTTCTCGTACTGCTATTGCCAGCATAAATGGTGGTTCGCCGACGGCTTTGCTGCCAAGCACTGCTGCTTCATGACTGGCATTCTCGAGTAAGGTCACTCGGAAATCGTGCGGGACATCGTGAAGGGTTGGAATTTTATAGGTGCTTGGGGCAAAGGTGCGTAAACGCCCAGTGTCATCCCAGACCATTTCTTCCATGGTTAACCAACCCATTCCCTGCACAAATCCGCCTTCAATTTGTCCTTTGTCTAGTAACGGATTGAGGCTCTGACCGCAATCGTGCAGAATATCCACTCGGTTTAAGTGCCACATGCCCGTTAAAGTATCCAATTCAACCTCAGAAACACAGGCACCCCAAGCAAAATAGCGAAATGGCTCGCCGCGTCCAAGAACTTTGTCAAAATGGATATCGGGTGTTCTAAAAAAACCTGTGCTCGAGAGGCTAACTCGTTCTAAATAGGCTTTGCTAATCAGTTTTTCCCAAGAGATGCCCTCGCTTGGTTTTTGTAATGCAAAGGCTTGGTTATTGACAAAACGAATGTCTTCGCTTGGCACACCAAGTACTCGAGCCGCCACCTCTGCTAGACGTTCTTTCAATGCCTGACAGGCGTTTCTGACAGCTGCACCATTCAAATCCGCGCCGCTCGAGGCGGCAGTAGCACTGGTGTTTGGTACTTTGTCGGTGCTGGTTGGCATGATCCGAACGCGGTCGTGGCTTATGCCTAGGGTTTGAGCTGCAATACTTTGCATTTTGCTGTGTAGACCCTGCCCCATCTCGGTACCACCATGATTAAGCTGTACGCTGCCATCAGCATAAATATTGACAAGCGCTCCTGCTTGATTAAGAAAAGTGGTGGTGAAACTAATACCAAATTTGACAGGTGTGATGGCAATACCACGGTGCAAAAACGGATGGCTCGAGTTGAGCGTTTCGATGTCGTGTAAACGGTGTTCAAACTGGCTAGTCTCGAGTAATTCTTGCCAAATTCGATGAATGCGAACATCGGGTATTGGTTGGGCATAATGTGTAATAGCATTCTCGAGCGGATAAAAATTGAGTGCTCGAACTTCATGGGCTGGTTTACCAAGGTTTAATGCCACTCGAGCCAGAATATCTTCGATAAAAACCATGCCTTGTGGTCCGCCAAAACCTCGGAAGGCGGTGTGTGAAACAGTATTGGTTTTAACAACTCGTCCAGTCACAACTATATTGGGGATGTTATAGCAATTATCTGCGTGAAACATGGCGCGTAATAAAATGGCTTCGGATAAATCCAAAGCGCAACCGCCATCGGAAAGTATTTGTAATTGCAATGCCTCGAGCTTGCCTGCTTGGTTATAACCAACATCAAAACGTGCCAGCATTGGATGACGTTTACCTGTGAGTTGCATATCCTGATGCCGATTGAGTCGGACGCGGACTGCCTTGCCTGTCATTTGCACACCAAGGGCAGCAATACAGGCATACATAGCAGCTTGGGTTTCCTTGCCACCGAAGCCGCCACCCATGCGTAAACATTGCACTGTCACTTGTGCGCGTGGTAAATCCAGCACTTTCGCCACCAAGGTTTGGACTTCGGTTGGATGTTGTGTGCTGCAATGTATTATCACTTGTTGATTTTCGTCGAGGAGCGCCAAAGACACCTGAGTCTCGAGATAAAAATGATCTTGAGCACCAACAAAAACTTCTCCTGCTAATCGGTACTGACTTGTCTCGAGATTGGTTTTGGCATCACCACGTGTCATGCAAAATTCATCGGTTAGGAATGCCTCAGCTTTTTCGGCAGCCGCTATACCTAAAATTGGCTCGAGCACATCGTATTCAACTTGGATTGCATTTGCACCCGCTCGAGCGGCACTTTCAGATTCTGCTAATACCCAGCAAACAGCTTGCCCGTAATGCTCGATTAACTTGGGAAACAAAGCTTCATCGTGAACAATAGCACCAATATGGGTTTCACCACGAATATCAGCTTCGGTTAATACATGCACCACACCATCAATCTCGAGAGCAGCAGAAAAATTTAGTTTTTTCACCCGCGCATGTGCATATGGCGCTTGCACAGGGTAAGCCACTAACATGCCTTGAGGCTCGAGAAAATCCAAAGTGTACTTAGCAGCTCCAGTAACATGAGCCACAGCACTTTCATGAGGGCGTGAATTCATGCGTGTACCTCGGCTCGAGAACTGACGGATTCGATAAAAAATTTCTCGAGTAAATTGATAATGATTTTTTGCCGATACTGTGCTGAAGCTCGAAAATCACTAATTGGTTGGAATTCTTGTGCCAAAATTTCTTGAGCAGCATTGATACTTGCTCGAGTGAAAGGCTGCCCTAGCAAAGCATTTTCGGTTTGATACGCCCGAACTGGAATGGCTGCAACACCACCATACGCTAAACGAACCGAAGTTATTTTTCCACGTTCGAGTTGGAAAGCAAAAGCACCCATGACACTCGAGATATCGTCATAACCACGTTTGGCAACTTTATACATCTTTTGAATGCGTTGCGCTTTAGGAATACGAATACAGCGAATGAGTTCGTTCGACTCGAGCGCAGTTTTACGGTAACCCAGAAAATAATCTTTTAAGGCAATTTCGCGTTCACCATCTAAACTTGAAAGGCATAAACTGGCATCTAAAGCTAATAAAACTACTGGTGCATCACCAATTGGCGAAGCTGTACCTAAATTTCCACCCAGTGTTGCTTTATGACGAATTTGCCGCGAAGCAAACCACGGAAAAAGTTCTTTGAACAACGGAATTTTATGCCGAAATTCTTGCTCGAGATTCGATAAGGGCACAGCCGCACCAATTTCAAAGAACTCATCGGTTTCGGCAATTTCTCGTAACTCAGGCACTGCCTCGAGCGAAATCAGATCGGGTAAAGACTTAAACACTGTTGTGATTTGCAAAGTTAAATCTGTGCCACCTGCAATAAATTGAGCTTTTGGTCGTGCGGCTTTTTCTTGTAAAGCTGCCACTAAACTGGTGGGTCTGGAAAACCCAGAGTACTCGAGCATCGTTTTTTGAGGTGCGGATTGCTTACGAAGTTCAAAGGTATTGGTTGGATCAGCAGGCTCGAGACTTTGCAAAGCATCCCGAATCGGTCTGTACCCAGTGCAACGACATAAATTTCCCGAAAAACAGGTTTCATCGCCAGTCGGCTGGTGATATTCGCAAAATAAACTCATCACAAAACCAGGGGTGCAATACCCACACTGCGAACCACCCGCTGCTGCCAAGGCTGTTTGTGCAGGATGCAAACCTTGTGCCGCAATCCCTTCGGCTGTCCAAACCTCGAGACCAGCCAAACTTGGTAACAAGGCAATACACGAATTTATTGCCTTGTAATGCCCATCCTCGAGCACTGCCACTGTACACGCACCACAATCACCTTCGGCGCAACCTTCTTTGGTGCCACTCGAGAAACCACGAATCCAATGCAGTAAAGTTGTGTTGTGCTGCCCAGCCCCAACCCGCCGAGGCTGACCATTGAGCGTGACAAAAAAGTGTTCCATAGCAAATTATACCGTGATAAGCAGATTGTGTGTCATAATCCTGTATCATGAGCGACTTTGACGAGTGGATGCAGGAAAAAATCGCAGCCCGTCCAGAACAACAACACAACCAAATCAGCCCATTAGCTAAACGAATCGCTCTCGAGAATAAACTCGAGTGGGAAAAGATAGTTGGTACAGGCGAAAACGGTTTGATTATCGAGCGTGATGTGATGTTAGCACTATCTAAGAAATTATAATTGTAGTGCCATTTGTGCGGCTATAACCGCAAAACTTGGATTGGTCACACTGACCTCGAGATTGGGTAAAGCCGCTCGAGCACTGCGTTCAATCAGCGGTGAGACGCGCAGAGCACCACCAGCCAAAGCAATCGGCAACGTGCCAACTCGAGCAACTAAACGCTTTGCCAGCATGGCGATATCTTGCCCAGTCAGCTCGAGAATACCAATAGCATCGGTGTTCCCCGTTGCCGCAACCTGTCCAGCCAAAGGTGCAAAAGCAGCTACTGCACTGCGCCCGCCCGTATAAACATGCTCGCGCATGACAGCCCAATCACTCGAGCCAAGAACCTCAAACACAGCAGCAGCCAACGGATGTTGCACAGGCGAATCTGAAACATCCATTTGTGTTGTCACAAACTCGAGCACCTTTTGCCCAATGCTAAAACCACCACCAGGATCAGCAATCAAATAACCACGCCCACCTGCCCGAGCCACAGTGCCATCGGTTTTTAGGTGATACCCAATACCACCTGTGCCAGCATAAACCAGAATCCCTTCGGCGGGTTTGAAATGCGCCAAATAAGCCAAATCCATATCGGACATGACTTTGACGGACTCAAAGTGAAATTTCTCGAGCAAAACTTTTTCGTAAAACTGCGCGGCGGCATCACCTTGAGTTAAACCTGTGATGCCTGCGACTACTCGAGAAAACTTGTACCGACTGAGCGCAGAAAATAGTGTTTGTAAAGCCTCGAGAGTCGCTTCACGTTGGACTTGCGAAAAAACATGACCTGTAAAAGGTGCAGAACGACCATTCGCCAATACTAAACCGTTTAAGTCCAGCACAGCCCATTTACAACTACTGGCACCCGCATCTATGCCAAGAACCAAGTCACTCACAAAGTTAGTGTACCCAATTTGTCGGAGTAAATGCTTGCCAAAACTCGAGTTGATTCGTTTTACAACAAACACAATGGCTGTAGTTGCCTAAACAACCAGTTTCTCGAGCCGCACCTGTTAGCCTAGCCGCATGATTGATTCGTTTATTGGTAATACACCGATGCTACAACTCAAAAGGGTTCTCGAGCCTGATAGTGCTGAAGTTTGGGTCAAACTCGAGGGACAAAACCCAGGTGGCAGTATTAAAGATCGCACCGCCCTCAGTATGGTTTTGGATGCCGAGGAACGTGGTGTGCTTAAACCTGGTGGCACAATTGTCGAACCAACCAGTGGTAATACTGGTATTGGATTAGCGCAAGTGGCAGCGGCTCGAGGGTATAAGCTCATATTGACCTTGCCAGCCCAAATGTCTGAGGAACGTAAACGCACCTTAAAAGCGTATGGCGCAGAATTGGTACTGACCGACCCAGAGCGTCGCATGTTAGCTGCAATCGAAAAAGCTGAAGAAATTGTTTCGAGTATTCCAGACGCATGGATGCCCAATCAATTTGAAAATCCTGCCAATCCACGGATTCATTACCGCACCACAGGACCTGAAATCTGGGCGCAAATGCAGCACAAAATGGATATGTTTGTTTATGGTACAGGCACTGGCGGCACAATTAGTGGCGTTGGGAAGTACTTAAAAGAGCAATCCTCGAGTGTGCAAGTGGTAGCGGTTGAACCAGAGCGCAGCAAAGTCTTATCAGGTGGTGAACGCGGGCAGCACGGCTTTCAAGGCATGGGACCGGGATTTATCCCCAAGAACCTTGACCGAAGCATTTTAGATCGTGTTGTAACAGTGCTCGAGGAAGATGCGTTTCCTTTTGCACGGCGCTTAGCCAAAGAAGAAGGCTTATTTGTTGGTATGAGTGGCGGCGGCATGATTTACAGCGCAGTTCAATTAGCCAAAGAACTTGGTGTGGGCAAGCGAGTTGTGACTATAGCTTGCGATACGGGCGCGAGGTATCTGAGTACAGAGTTATTTGCCGATCTTGTTTGAAATTTTAAACGAGTTTTTCGATAGTAAAGGTTGAATCTGGTATTCAATTCTAACCACGATTGATGGTTTTGCAGACCAGTTCCCCTTGGCTCTGCATTGCTTCAAGTAACATTTCTAATGGGAACAAGCCCCGACGACTTAGTTCACCCATCAGTTCAGATGCACCCGTGGCTTCCATTGGAATTTGATAACTTTCTGGTCTTTGATTGGTAAAAACAAAGACTTCGTCTGGCTCGAGAAAATCGCCAGCTTGGTAACAAATGCGGATAATGTCGTGCCAATGAAATTCATCCGACCATGCTTCCATTGAAGGCGGTGCAACATGACGATACACAGTCATTTCATCGAATGCTACTTTGTACCAGTCCACTACAATAGTGTACACGGCATTCTTTTAACCTTGTATTTTATTTAAGAAGCTAAGCGGTGTTTTCGGTTCGAGATTTATCTACGCCATTTGCTCGAGTGCTATTCACAGATTCTTTTTGTACAATGCACAGACATGGAGCATCGTTTTCAAGTTGATTTACGTGGCATTATCGAAATTCTTTCCGAGCATTTATACTCGGGTCCGCAAGTGTTTTTGCGTGAATTGTTGCAAAACGCAGTGGATGCCATAACCGCTCGACAAAAACTCGAGAAAAATTTTGTCCCAGAAGTGCGGCTCGAGTTGACTAAAGCCGAAGATGGTGTCCCCGTGCTGATTTTTTCGGATAATGGGGTGGGTTTGCTCGAATCTGAAGTGCATCAATTCTTAGCAACCATTGGTAAGTCCTCAAAGCGGATTGTTGGCTCGAGGGGTGGCAATACCTCGGATTTTATTGGGCAATTTGGCATTGGTTTGTTGTCTTGCTTTGTTATTTCCGATGAAATCGTGATGCTAACCAAAAGTGCCAAAGGCGGCGAAGTGACCGAATTTCGTGGTTCGCCCGAAGGCAATTACTCGGTGCAAGCAGTGCCAAATGCGTTGCTCGAGGTTGGCTCGAGAGTGACCTTACGAGCTAAAGCTGGGTTTGAACAATTTTTTGCTGCCGATGAAGTATCGGCATTGGCTAAGCACTATGGTGGGCTATTGCCTTACCCGATTTTTTTTAAAACCCCACTCGAGGAAACGCAAATCAATGCAGGTGGCGCGGTCTGGCGACGCGATTTTGAAAATACTGAACAACGCCAAGTCGCATTGCTCGAGTTTGGACGTGGCGTGCTCGGGCGAGACCCATTCGATGTGGTGGATATTAAAACCAAAGCAGGTGGCATTGATGGTGTGGCATTGGTTGTGCCTTGGACACCAAGTTTGGCAGCCAAACCAAAGCACTTGGTTTACTTAAAAAATATGCTGCTGGCGGATAATGCCGAAGGCATCGCGCCTGAATGGGCATTTTTTGTCAAACTGGTGATCAACGCCAATTCCTTAAAACCCACGGCATCTCGAGAAGGATTTGCCGAGGATGCTAATCTCGAGGCGGCTCGGCTGGAAATTGGTGAGATTCTGCAAGCCTATTTATCAGATTTATCCGAGCATCACCCAGAAAAATTTAAGCATTTATTGCACTTGCACGATTTATCCTTAAAGGCATTAGCCCTCGAGAATAACGATTTATTTACCATGTTTATGCCTCACCTTGAATTTGAAACCTCGAGTGGCACAATGACATTGCCTGTGTACCGCGAGAAATTACAAGCGGTGCAAGGTGGCGTGGTGCATTATACCAGCAGTATCGAGCAATTTAACCAAATGGCGAGGGTGGCAGGAGCACAAGGTTTTAATATCATCAATGGCGGCTATGTTTACGCAGCGCAACTCCTCGAGCGTTTTGCCCAGATGACTTCTGAAGCTAAAGTGGAACGTATAGAAGCAGATTTCTTTGCCGATCGTTTTGAGGAATTAAGTATTCAAGAACGTAATTCAAGTTTTGACTTTTTACGGGTCTTACAAGCGCAACTCGAGCCAATTGGTTGTGGTGTGGAATTACTGCACTTTAAACCAACCGACTTACCAACGCTTTTTGTTACCAGCGCTCAGCAACGCTACGTGCGTAGTCTCGAAACAGCCCAAGAAGTGGCTTCGGATTTATTTAGTGGTGTTTTAGAGAACTTAAAAACTGTTTCGGTTGGTAACTCGAGTAAAGCCAGTGCCATGCGAGGACAAATGTATTTTAATATGTCTAACAGCCTTGTGCGCCGCTTAGCTGCTTTGGGCAGTACACCACAAGTTCAACGGGTAGTGGACGTTTTGTATGTGCAGGCATTGTTGCTTGGGCATCATCCGCTCTCGAGTGGTGAATTAAAAACATTAACCCAAGGTTTAAGTGCTTTGATCGAATTTGGTTTGCAAAGTACGGAGGGCAGCCGTGCTGTCAATTGATGATTTTGAGGTTTTACTCGAACAAGCCGAGGTGCTTGAACGCGGTTCAGCCAGTCAAATTGAATTGTTACAACAAGCTGTTAGCGTAGCAGATTTGCAGAACAATACGTATGGTGGTTACGAAACTCGAGATGCGCTGATAGAAGCAGCAGAGTATGGAGGTCGTAGCGAACTATTATTTCCTGCTTTTGCTTGGATTTTAGGGCAAATGGATCGTGGTAATTTGCCAAAATACGTTAATCGTTCGGTACTATGGAAATACAAGTGGGCGATCAATAGGATGTGTGGATTTCCAAGTATTTCCGCTGTCCAAATTGAAGCTGCAACCCAAGACTTTGCTACACGTCTCGAGCAAATTGGAGAAAATCCTCGTGTGCTTCATTTTTTGCGCTGGAAGTACCAGTATTATCGTGGCGATACTACACAGGCTATCAAAGAAATGAATTTATGGCAAAAATTTCCGCGTAGCCATTTAGCCGATTGCCCTGCCTGTGAAGCTCATTTTCATGCTGAGTTTTTGATTTGGTTAGACCAGCCTGAAGAAGCTTTGCGTGTTGCACAACCTATTTTAGCTGGACGTTTACAGTGCAGCGAAATTCCACAAATCACCTATGCAGCAATGATTCGACCACTTTTGAAGTTACAGCGATTTGATGAAGCCAAAGCTATGTATTCTAAAGGGTATCGGTTGATTAAGAAAAACTTTGAATTGGTGCATTTCATTGGCTATCATCTCGAGTTTCTAGTGTTTAGCAAGAATTTATCAAGTGCAATCCGCTTGTTTGAGAAACACCTACCTTGGGCACTTGTGCAAAATGATTTAAGTATTCGTTTTGACTTCTATTTGTCTTTGTTGCCATTATGGAAATCGCTGCTCGATAAAAGTCAAATGTTTATCAAATTGCAACTGCCCAATGGAATACCACTCGAGCCGCAAAGCAAAGGTTATGTTGTTGATGAATTACAAAAATATTTTATTTCTGAACTCGAAAAAATTGCGGCTCTGTTCGATGCTCGGAATGGGACTACCGCTTTTGCAGACAGAATTTATCGCTCTGAGCCTTGGCTCGAGGCAGTGCCACATATTCCGTTACGTCAAACCAATTCAAAAAACGAGGTCTTATGAGTATCGAAAAATTAGATGACTTACTCGAGCAGGTCTGGTACATGCCTGATGGTGATGAAAAGATTGCTTTGCTGCTCGAGGCAGTGCAATTAGCCGATAGTTTGGGTGAGGTTGAGCAAGCTTTTGAAATTCGTCATGACTTAATGGAAGCAGCAAACGCGTGGGGCAGACCTGAACACGAATTGGTTGCTTTTGCGTGGTGTTTAGCCAAACTCGATGCAGACCCCGAAACATTTGATGAATGGCAGCATTCTATTCTTTGGACATATAAACGAGTGCTGAGCACGCTTTGGAGTTTCCCACATATCAGTACAACCCAAATAGAATCAGCCTTAGCAGATTTTAAGAAACGGCTCGAGGCTACGCAAAATTCGCTAGGTACGTACCACGAGTTTGCCTTACGCTACGCTTTGCATTTAGGCGATGCTGCCCGCATCGAAGCGGAGTACAGTGCATGGCGTAAATTCAGCCCACAAGACCTCGATTGCCAAGCTTGCTGGTTGCATCTCGAGGTGCAATACAACATCTGGCACGAAAAATATGCCGAAGCAATAGCCAAAGCCGAACGCCTTTTCTCGAGACGCGCTCCAAGTTGTAACCGTGTACCACATGTTACCCATGCTTCGATACTCGAGCCGTTGCTGCGCTTAAATGATTTTGCAGCGACCAAAGTGCATCACCATGCGTTTAGGAAAATTGCTAAAGACGAAGCATTTTTGCGTGTGGCAAGCATCAATCTAGCGTATTTGGCATATGCAAACAATGTGCTAGAAGCAACGAAATTTCTCGAGAAACATTTGCCTTGGGCGTTCAGAACACTGAATTTAGAAAGTCGTTTTGAATCACTTCGTGATACTTTGCCGCTTTTTGCACGCTTCAAGCAATATGGAATCGGGCAAATAAATTTGCAATGGGACAAAGAAAATCCGCTTTACCAAGGTCAAACTGAACACCAAGTTGTTGCCTTAGAAGCAGCCGTGCTCGAGCACATGAAGACCATTGCTGCTCAATTTGACAGCAGAAATCAAAGCTCGAGATTTGGTCAACGTATTGGTTTTGATGCAGATTTATTGCGGCAGTTTGATTCTTTGACCCATGAAGCCCTTGAAGAACCCATTTTGGAAACCAGTAAAAGTAACCGAGCAAAGCAAAAAAATGCAAAGAATTAAGTTCTCCTTGCATCACGTGTAGTACACTTTTGTATGCGAACCAGAGCCGACCTCGAGCGAATTGAAAGCCAAAGCCTAGCCACATATGCGGTGCAAGCCGCGCAGAGTAAAGGCAGGTTATTTGCTGAACCCGAAAGTGCTTTTCGTACTGCTTTTCAAAAGGATCGTGACCGCGTACTTCACACCAGTGCTTTTCGGCGGCTCGAGTATAAAACCCAAGTGTTTACCAATACTCAAGGTGATTATTACCGAACGCGTTTAACCCATACGCTCGAGGTTGCCCAAGTAGGGCGAACGGTGGCAAGGGCACTTGGTGTCAATGAAGATTTAGCCGAAACCATTGCCTTGTCTCACGATCTTGGGCATCCACCATTTGGACATGCGGGCGAAAAAATTTTGGACGGGTTAATGCAGGGATTTGGTGGTTTTGACCATAATAAACAATCTTTTCGGGTGGTAACAAAACTCGAGAAACGCTATGAAAACTGGGATGGTTTAAACCTTGCCTGGGAAACACTCGAAGGCATTGTCAAACACGAATCCGAGTACGATGTTTCTGATGCCACTGATTTTGAACCAACGTGGCGGGCATCGCTCGAGGCACAAATTGCTAATCTTGCCGATGAAACAGCCTATAACGCTCACGATTTAGACGATGGATTGCGCTCGGGTTTACTCGAGGCAAGGCAATTAAGCGACATCAAAATTTGGCAAAAATTTACCAAAGAACTGGGTTTTAATCCCGAATATGTGAGCGAATTTGAACGCCGCGTTTTGATCCGTGAACTGCTCGGTTGGGTAATTACCGATATCGTGCAAACCAGTAGCCAAAATCTCGAGCATATACACACCCTCAAAGATGTCCGCGCTGCTAATAAACCTTTGATTGCCCATAGCGAAGAAGCTCAAGTGATGCTCAAAGAACTCAAAGCCTTTTTGTACCAGAACTTTTATTATCATCACCGCGTCATGCGCCAAGTGCACAAAGCCGAACACATCCTGACCAGCTTATACAAAGCGTTCTTGGGTCGCCCAAATATGATGCCAAAAAATCATCAAGCTCGAGCCGAAAAAGTTGGACTTGAACGAGCCATTTGCGATTACTTAGCTGGTATGACTGATCGTTTTGCGATGGACGAATTTAACAAACTTTTTGAACCATACGAAAGGACATAACCCATGCATAAAGGGCGTTTAGAAGCATTTTCCGACGGCGTATTCGCCATCATCATTACCATCATGGTACTCGAGCTAAAAGTGCCTCACGAACCGACGCTTGAGGCGATATCAGAATTGCTTCCTGTGTTCCTCAGTTATGTGCTGAGTTTTGTGAATGTTGGAATTTATTGGAGTAATCATCATCACTTATTGCAAGTTTCCAAAAAAGTCAATGCAGCCGTCATGTGGGCAAATTTACACTTACTTTTTTGGCTGTCTTTGGTTCCATTTACCACAGGTTGGATGGGTGAAAACAAATTCGCCACACTACCCACAGCTGTATACGGAGTTGTTTTAATTATGGCTGCTATTGCCTACACCATTATGCAAGTGATGATATTGCGAATTCACGGAGCAGATTCTGCTTTATCCAAAGCCATCGGTGCTGATTACAAAGGGAAATTATCATTAGGAGTTTATGTAATCGCAATACTGATGGCATTTTGGTTAACTTGGTTGGCTGGACTGCTATATGTCATAAACGCCTTGATTTGGTTTATCCCAGATCGGCGACTCGAGAATGCGCTTGCCATGCAGCAAGAAGACGAAAAATAGCGAGGCGATACGAAAAAAGCATTACTTTAGGAACAAAACTGCTCCAACAAAAGTCATCACACCACCAAGTAACGGCTTGGAGAAACGTTCTGGGAATTTTCTCGAGAGTCCTGCCATAACCCAAGCGGTTGGCAATGCACCAAGTAATACCCAGCCAACAACGCCAAAATCTATGGCGCTACGTTGTGCATGTCCAAGCGATGCTACCAAAGAAATAATCACACCATGAGCGACATCGGTGCCTGCAAATCTCGAGCCTGTCAGGGCTGGTCGGATAAAAGTAAGCGCTAATGCCAGCATCGCGCCGCTGCCAACGCTGGTCAGTCCGACCAAAACTCCTACAATTGCACCAATCAGAGGTAATGGAATGCGTTCCCAGAAGGGTGGCTTGGGTGGTGTGGGAAGATGTAGCTCAGGTTTTTTTTTGCTCAGCCGTCTTTGCCGCTCGAGAATACTTAAACCAGTTAAAACCAATGCCACAGATAATAATTTGAGTAAGAAATCAATTTTGACATGGGCTAAACTGGCTATGTAACCTGCGGGTATACTGCCAATGGCAAGACTGAAAACAATTTTCCAATCAACGTTTTTTTCTTGGTGGTGTCGCCATCCAGCTCCAATTTTGGTGATGCTGGCAATCAGTAAATCAGTACCAATCAGTACTGGTGTAGGTAATCCTAGAAAGAGGAGAGCTGGTGTTAATAAGCTACCACCTCCTAAGCCTGTTGTGGCGATTAAAGCGCCTGTAACTGAACCCAGCAGAACTAAGACAACTGGGTTCATATAACCTCCTTAGCGTAAGCCTGACGCAGAATTTCGGCAACTTCGGGTCTCGAGAATTCACTTGGCAGTGGTGCACCTGCTGTTAAAAGTTCGCGGACTTTTGTGCCAGATAACACCAAATGCTCGGTTTTATCGTGTGGGCACGTGCGACTTGAGACAACTGCGCCGCATTTTTTGCAATAAAACGTGTGCTCGAATTTGATGATTTCAATACCAATTTCTTCTTGGGTGTATTGCAAAAAAATTTCTTGGGCATCGTAAGTGCCGTAATACGTGCCAACTCCAGCGTGGTCTCGCCCGACAATAAAATGGGTGCAACCATAATTTTTTCTCGAGATGGCATGTAAAATCGCTTCTCGAGGTCCTGCGTAGCGCATCGCAGCAGGGTATGCACCCAGCAATACTCGGTTTGTTGGGTAGTAATGCTCGAGTAAAACTTCGTAAGCTTTCATGCGAGTGGCGGCTGGTACATCATCGGATTTGGTCTCGCCAACTAAAGGGTTTAAAAACAAACCATCTATGGTCTCGAGGGCAACTTTGTGCAGGTATTCATGTGCCCGATGGACTGGGTTGCGGGTTTGGAATGCCACCACACTTTTCCAACCACGCTGGGCAAACAACGCTCGAGTCTCGAGTGGTGTGAAGTGATGATTAGCAAATTTGCCATGTGATACTGCAAATAACCAAACATCACCAGCTAAATTGACAGGTGCTTGTGCCAGCAGTGCAGCCACCCCAGGATGATTTGGGTCGGTGGTGCCATACACTGCAAGGGCTTCGGCTTGACGGTCTGGAGTAAAGCTTTCGGAAACCTCGAGTATGCCAACAGGTACTTGATTTTTTGTTAAAACAACCTTGCCAGCAAGTGCTTTCTCACTCGCCAGTGTAATTGGAATGCTCCAAGGTAAACCGTTACTAAGGCGCATCTCGAGCAAAATTTGCTTGTAATCAGCAAATCCCACAAACCCTGTCAATGGCGAATAAACTCCTGTGGCAATACACTCGAGGTCTGCAAAATTGCGTTCGTTTAACTCGAGGTTTGGTAACTGCTCGAGATCAATGGTACTTAATCCTAATTCTGCTAAACTCCGAACCCGATTGACCAGTGTTCCACCATGTGCTGCAATTAAATCGTTCATAATCCGCCTTTAGTCCATAACCCGCATTCTGTTTTTGTTGAACCTACCCAACGCCCAGCTCGAGCATCCTCACCGACAACCACAGCTTTGGTGCAAGGTGCACAGCCAATACTCAGATACCCTTGGGCATACAGTGGATGTAACTCGAGTTGATGTTCCTTTGCGTATGCCTCGAGTTCGGCTCGAGTCCAGAAGGCTAAAGGATTGAAATGGATTCGTTCAGCGCTTTCTTCGCGCAATTCAATAGTGGCACGAGTGCTGTTTTGCTCTCGGCTACGTGCATTCAGCAGTGCACTTGGTTTTTGTTGCTCGAGAAAATTTTTCAGCGGAGCAACTTTGTTTTTGGCACAGCAAGCATCGGTATTTGACTGCCATAAGTTATCTTGTTGATGATTGGCGTTTAAGGTAATCCACTGCACTTGTTTGTATTTTTCGCTTAAATGATTCCTAACAATCAGCGTTTCAAGAAAGTGATACCCCGTATCCACAAAAACCACTTGCCCAGTAAAGCCAGCTCGAGTGGCTAAATCCAATAAGACAATCCCATTTAAGTTAAAAGCTGTTGTCATCAGTGCGTCTGGGTGCCGCTTGAGCGCCGTTTTAATATGCTCGAGGGTTTGATTTTCTAAGCTCACAAACGCTCCAGAATGGCATCGACACTTTGCTCGAGGGTTTTTTGATCGGTGCGAATATGCACATCAGGCTCGAGTGGAGCTTCGTAAGGGTCGGAGACACCTGTGAAGTGTTTAATTTCGCCTGCGATGGCTTTTTTGTACAAACCTTTGACATCTCTGGCACTAACAACATCAAGTGGTGCATCCACAAAAACCTCGAGTGCTTTAACCCCATTCTTCGCTGCCTCGAGTAGCACTTCGCGCCGAGCATCACGGTAAGGGCTGATGGCACTGACCAAAACGGTTATACCGTGTTTAGCAAGTAAATTTGCCACAAAACCAATGCGTTTGATATTGGTGTCGCGGTCTTCTTTGCTAAAACCTAAACCTTTAGACAATGTTTCGCGGACAGCATCGCCATCTAATATTTCGACCTTATGACCAAGTGCAGTTAAGCGTGGTGCAAGGGCTTGGGTGATGGTGGTTTTGCCAGCGCCTGATAAACCAGTGAGCCAAATAAGTGTGCCAGTTGACATAAAAAACTCCAAACGAAAAAGCAAGAATAGGGGAGAGTGAATACTTTACAAAACTTGTCAACTAAAACATCGTAAAAACATCAGCACCTCGAGAAAACCTAAATGAGAAGCGATCATCGTCCAAGCAAAGGCTCGAGATCAGCCCCAGCAAGATAACGGGTTAAAACAAAAAGCAATGTTTTCGGCAATACCTCGAGAAATTAGACGCAGTACAAAACCCCTCAAGCATAAGCCCTGAAAATAGTTTCCCTGAAACGAATTTTAACAATAGGCATGTTAGACACAGAAAAGATTTCAGTGATAAGAATCTACAAGTAGCGGGGCTTTATTGCCATAGAAACAGATTTGGATCATTAGAAGGTAAAATACATGCACTAATAACTTTAGTAAGTTTAGACGTTCATTTAGTGTTACTCTCTTTGTGGTCGTGTGTAAATCGTGCAATCGTTCTTGACAAATATCCTGGACTTTTGAGATTCATCTCTTCAAATGTAACCGCTTCAGGCCATCGAAGTGGTTCATTTAGGCACTTATCTAGTGATCCGAAAATTTCTTCTGACTGCTGGTCAAAAAGACTTTTACCTAAAAATCTACACATTTTAAGAAAGAGTAATAGTGAATAAATTTGGTTGAAATCTTTGTAATATGGTTGAAAGTTTGAAGTTGTAAATGTCCATTCTGTGTGATTCCCAACTGTTGTTCGTTCCCCACCCCAGCCCATTCGCATTAAAATTTGTGGACTGAAATGAACCCATTTGGAAGTTTCTGAATACAAATAATCGTAAAGAGATTTTAGGGATGTCTTCCTTGCCATATATGCAATTGAGGGCCACGGTTTCTGACCTTTCCATCCCAGCTTATTTGTAATGGCTTTTAATTTTGATTCGTCGTCTAATTCGGGTGGTGGTGAAATAACAGGTTGCCACGGACGAAATTCTTGGAAAAATTTCATTTGATTATGTATCCCATCAAACAAATTACGGTTTGTGCGAATTCCTATAACTAGATTTTTTTCATTGCTGTTTAATTTAGCTAGAAATTTAAGCACGATTAAATCTTCACATATTCCTCGAAGATTAGCTGTTATGAAAAAACTATGATCTTGAATGGCATGTGAGTGTGCTAAGAGTGTAAATTCATAGCTTTTTACCAGTGCTGCTCGAACGCAACACCCATATAATCCGACTTCGCTAATGGAACTGGATCCAATATTTTGTATTGGGTTTTTAAGTTTTTCAAGTAACGTATATACGTTTTGTAATGGTATTAAAAATTCTGTCTTTCGAGTAGTTTCTTTTTCGGTTGAGTTAGACATATGCGTTTATGTTAGCAACTTTTTAGACCGTTCTGATAACGCTTTTATACCTACACAAATGCACGTATTTTGGCTTAATATTTGCTGGGCTAGTAAAACGGTAAGCTGAATAAACTAAATTCTTCATTCCTGACTTTGGAAAATCGTGATTAGCACACCGCTTGGGTCGAGTGTGCCAAATTCTTTTAAGCCCCACGGTTTAGTCTCGAGTGGTGCGTTAGGATGGACGCAATTGGCGGCTTGGCAAGTGGCGTAGATGCTGGCAATGTCTTCGACTTCGATTCGCATTCCTGAACTCTCGAGGATATGTTTGACATCCGAGAACCAGAAATGGACAAGGTGTGGCGCATCTAAACCACCATAAACAATCTCTTTGGGGTCTGCACTCGAGAAGTCTTTGACTTGTTGCCCTGCTTTTGTCCAAGCCCAAGCGTCCGCGAATCCGTAGATTCTTTGGTAGAACTCGAGGGATTCAGGAATGTTTTTGGAGGGCAGAATTGGAACAAGTTTTTTCATTATGCTGAAAGCATAACTTTGGGTAATATTTTTGTCAAATGCAAGAAAGTCAAATCCTTGTCTCATCTCAAGCAACCAGAACTAAGCAAGTTTTTATAAAAACTCTGAACGCACATAATTACGTAAACTGTCACTGTAAATAATTGCATCTATACCCACTATCGAAACGACAACGCTCGCGTTGGGATCCGACCCACACACAATAAACCGATGTCCATAAATTGGTACGAGGACATCACTTGGCTCGAGTTGAAAGTCTTCGTCCGATAATACTTCAGCAATGTCTGCGCGGTCTGGCTCGAGTTGTTGCATAAGCCTTTGAACAAGTTGTAAATCTCGAGGATATGAGTATATTCCGACTTCAGTAGCGCTGTTAGTCAAACGTGGCTCATCTTCTAGGTCATATGCGAATATCATTGGCAAATCGGTTCCATTGATGAAACTCAAGAGTTTTTTGAAATCGTTAGGGAATCGCGTACCTAAGGCATTTTCATAGGCTTCTATTTCACTTGTATTAAGTCCAGCATTCCAGCGTGTACCTGACTGAAATTGATAGCCATATACACATGGATTGATTTCAATATCTTTCCAATACGCTTCTGTTTCGCGCTTAAAAAATGCTAAAAAATCATCGTCTATGGGCTGTAAATAAGACTTAGGCATGTTTATTCTCGAGATAAAAGTGTCTAGGGTGGCTGCCCTAGACTTAGCAGTTTAGCGGACTTCTACGCCACTGGGTATGAGGCGTTCGGGACTGACAATCACAACTTTACCGTTTTCGTCAGTCGCTGCCAAGATCATGCCTTGACTTTCGATGCCACGCATTTTTCGCGGGGCAAGGTTGTAAACCACCACAACGCGTTTACCAACCATTTCTTCTGCGGTGTAATACTCTGCGATACCCGAAAGTATGGTGCGTTTTTCATCGCCAATGGCAACAGTTAAGTTCAACAATTTATCGGCTTTTGGTACTCGTTCACAACTTAGAACTTCAGCAACTTTTAATTGTACTTTGGCAAAATCTTCGATACCAATAAATGCTTGTACTGGGGCTTCAACAACGGGGCTTACAACTTCGGTCACAACAGACTCCTTTTTTGTCTCGAGGGTGGCAATATCAACTTTTGGAAATAAAACAGTACTTGGGGCTACTTGGCTGCCGCTTTTGGTTAATCCCCAAGCTGGCTCGAGCACAAAATCACCTTCGATACCGAGTTGGGCACGGATTTCTTTGGCTTTATTCGGAATCACTGGCTCGAGTAACACACTGGCAACTCGGATACCTTCAACAAGGGTATATAACACCGTATGCAATTTGGTTTTATCTTCAAGTTTGGCTAAATCCCAAGGTTTACTTTCGGCAACATAACGGTTGAGGTCACGGACAAATTCCATGATTTTTTCAATGGCGACATGAAATCGTAGTCCACGTATTTCGTCAAGTATCGTCTCGGGTAATTTTAGTGCAGCCGCTTTGATACTTTCTTCTCGAGCTTCTAGCGTATTGCAGACGGGGATTTTACTGTTCGTAAATTTCTCGAGCATTGACATAACTCGAGATAATAAATTGCCTAAGTCGTTGGCTAAATCGCTGTTTAAGCGGTTGACCAAAATGGCTTCGCCAAATGCGCTATCAGCTTGGAAAGTGGTTTCTCGCAGCAAGGCGTAACGCAAAGCATCAATGCCATACCTTGATTCCATTTCGATTGGGTCTACAGCGTTGCCTAAACTCTTGCCCATTTTTCTACCATCAAATCCAAGAATATGTGCATGCACCACAAGTTTTTCGTAGAGTGGTAAGCCTGCGGCTTTAAGCATCGGTAACCAAAAAACCGAATGGGTTTTCAGGATATCTTTACCAACCAAATGCCATGTTTTGTGCCAGTAAGTGTTGAATTTCTCTGCACCTTCACCGCCCAACGCAGATACATAATTGAGGAGCGCATCAAACCAAACATAAGTCACATCACCTTCGTCCCACGGAATTGGAATACCCCAAGGCAAACGCGCAACGGGTCTCGAGATACTTAAATCACCAATTGGTTCGCGTAACATCTCGAGCACTTCATTGCGGTAATTGACAGGTTCTATTAAGTTCGGGTGCTCGTTCAAATATTCAATTAGCCAAGGACGGTACTTCTCGAGTTTGAAAAAGTAGTTGGCTTCGCGGCGTAGTTCTGGTGGATCTCGGTCGCCAGGCAAGCGCTTGATGCCATCTGCACCTTCTACCAATTCTTTTTCAGTCACATAGCGCTCAGAACCGATACTGTACAAACCTTCGTATTCGGCAAAATAGATATCGCCTGAATCGTAAAGCCGTTGCAGTATTTTTTGTACATACTGAATATGGCGTGGTTCAGTCGTGCGAATAAAGTCGTTATTGCTTAAACCCCATCTTTGCCAAAGTGCTTTGAAGCCGCTTTCAGCGATTTCATCCACGTACTCTTTGGGTGTGCGTCCAAGTTGCTGCACTGTCTTCCAGATTTTCTCGCCGTGCTCGTCTGTGCCAGTTAAAAAATAGGTATTCCAACCTGCTAAGCGGTGGTAACGTGCCAAAGTATCTGCCACCAAGGTTGCATACGCATGTCCAAGATGTGGAATGTCATTGACATAATAAATTGGTGTGGTCACATAAAAAGTTTTTTCCATAAGTCACTCCTTATCACATAAAAAAATCGAGGCGCAAATACGCCCCGACAGACCTCGAGCCATTGCTCTAGGTTAGCAGGGCGCTCCTTGGCATTCGCCATGAATAAGACCTCGTACTCATGCCTCGAGTATAAAGGCTGTGTGCAGGTGTTGCAAGTTGTGGTTATGGCTTAATCGTTGGATTGACGGCGAATGTTCATAACGCTAAAGAAAGCGACCAGCGTAAAAATAAAGGTCAGGAGGATAACCCCATCCATTTTTAAGGTACTGACAAAAATACCGCCAAGTAACGAACCACCAATTAAGTTACCACCCGCTAAAAAGATGCTGTATAAGCCCATGACCACGCCGCGATCTTCGGGAAAATCTTCGGAAATATCAGCCAGATATGCCAGTGCAACAGGGGTAAAGCCTGCTTGAAAAAATGCACCAACCATCAGCAAAATAAACCAAAAACTGACTGGCTCGAGCGGGGTTGGAATCAGTAATAATCCCATAATTTCTGGGTGATTGAGAAAAAACCAACTGACCGAAATAGCCAGTAAGCCACCGCCTGCGTATAGCATTGGGGTGCTGCGTTTGCCTTTTTTGGCTCGTTCAGCCCAGAAAACTAAACCAATTAAAAATGCGGCTGCAAAGAACCCGAGGTATTTACTGATTTCGGCAGGCGAAAATGCACCAACTAAGGCTTGCCCAATTTCAGGTGTGGCTTGTTTTGCTTTGGAAAGGATATTTTGTACGTGCACTAACCATAAGCCAATAACGGCGGTGGCACTAAGCCAAGCTGGTAAGAATCGAACTAATCTTTTGCTGCCAAGTGCTCGTACATAATCGCTCAGCCCACGACGCTTTTGGACTCGAGTGCCAATGTTGGGTAAGAAGAACCAAAAAACAATGGCTCCTAGTGTGTAAACGCCTGCCAGAATCGGGTAACTGCTGGTACCAAGGGCATTCCAAAGCAGTGGTCCAAGAATAATGCCACCACCAGTTACACCAAGCAGAGTAATAATTTCGTATAAACCCATGATTCTGGCTCGGTGCGGGCTACCGTCGGTTAAATCGGATAAGTACCCCAGTGTGGCTGGAATTGCGGCAGCAGCACTGATGCCCTCGAGAATACGAATCATAAACAGCACCCATAAACTCGAGGTTAATGGGTAAAGTAATAGGGCAACTGCACCAATAATGGGTGCGGCTGCCATCAAAATTTTTCGTCCTATGCGGTCGGTTAGTGCCCCAAAGACAGGGGCAAGCAATAACTCTGTGGCATAGTAACCGGCTGCCACAAATCCAACCTCGAGTCCTTCTTGCCCTAGGCTTTTGAGATAAAAATTGAGTGTGCCTGTGGCTAAGCCGCCACTGACGCGAAGCAAGAAAGTTCCAACAAGTACCGCAATGGCTCCATAAATAAGAATCTGTGGTGCGATGCGGCGCGGGTTTGAATTGGTGGGTTCTGATGAATGTAGGCTCATGGAAAGACAAAGAAGTGTACCCTTTTTTGACTCTGAAAGATGATATTACAAAACTTGAATTTACAATAATAGATTCACAAATTAGAAGTAATCGTGAATAATTTCACATACTAAACCGATTTTACCTAATTCGATCAACAATAAAACCTAGAGGTGAATTTTCTTATGAAGCTTTTTGTGACAAATTCGTAATAAAATCTGCGATTAACTCACCAATAGATTATTTACTATTACTTTTTAGTGTGCCGCAGAGTGCATTACCAAATGATTCATTCACTCGAATCTGAAACACAGCCCCAATAGGCGAAGCTCGCCATAAGGATTCTGCTACATCGCAATTGAAGGGTTGCTGATTGGAAACCAAGCCTAAAGAGTACTTTTCTGTCCGACCATTTTCGCGTTCGCAACCCAGACAAGTGCCTGTTTTGACCAACGCAGAATTCGCCCAGACAACAGGAGACTCGAGGTTTGAACCATTAGAAATAGCGCTTCTCGAGTAAGTCCAAGTGTTAATCACAAAGTCGCAACGCAGTCCGTACACAGGTTCGCTGCGGTATTTGGTACTGCAAACGCGGCGTTGAGAATACGTTCCATCGCCATTGTCGCGGCGAACATTGCGACAAGTCTGACCATCAGCAACTTGACGGGTTGAGCGCACATCTCGGTACTGACGAATATTATATGCACCAAGCGGCGTGGAATCGCACCACGCACTGGCAGGAATAGGGGAGAAGCGTTCAATTTTAATTTCGCGTTGCCAAGAATGCCCTGTTACACTCGCAGTGGTTTCTTTAGTGCGAGAAAACCACCAGATTGCACCAATGATTAAAACAGCAACAGCAAGTAACCAAGTCCAATTGCCTTGGCTAGGTCGGCTGGTTGGGGCGTTACGCAAAGCTTTTTCGGCATCACGACGAGCTTTTAAGTCTTCTTCAGCAAATGATTGACCATCGGCTCGAGATTGTTCGCCAAGTAACTTTACACTGGCAGCTTCGGTGAGTGGTGCAGCACAATTGCGGCAAAACTCGGCAGATTTTGCATTTGGGCTTTTACAGGCAGGGCAAATAACATCTGCCCCTTCGATTGTGGCATCTAAAACGGCAATTGCTTCGTTTTCATCGGGAAAATATCGCCAAGTTGGGTCTTGAGGTGCGCCGCAAGTGGTGCAGTGCCGATGGGTTCGTGCCAGCATTTTTTTATTGCCACAATAACGGCAATCCCAAATCATTTCAAAACGTTGTTCTTCCATAAGCACCAAACAAGAAAAAAAGAGGAAAGCGGAAGGCTAAAAGAGAAAAGCCAAACTCATTTCCTCTTTTAGCATTTTTAGCCAATCAATTATTGTGGTGGTAATGGTGGTGGCACTTGACCAAAAACACTCGAGAGTTCGGCTATGGTGCCAGCAGCTACCCAAGCCGCCATGCCATTTCTCCAGACCAGTGTTTCCTTTGTTAGTTGCCCGCCTCGAGCCATATTTGCTAACGCATTTGGGTCGAAAGGTCCTTGTTGTTGCCCGTTTACGCCAACAAACCATTGTGCAGCATTTGGTAGTGGTGGCGGGGCAGCTTGGGCACTTTGATTAGCTGCAATATTCAGGTTTTGTGCCATTTGCTGACCAAGAGCAATACCAACACCAGCATTCATAAATTGTCCACCACCATTGGGGTTATTGGCGCTGGCTTCGATGGCAGTGGCAGCTTGGAATTGCGTGAATTTATTTAAGTCACCAATGACACCCATTTGCGAGCGCTTATCCATTGCCTTTTCGACTTCTTCGGGTAAGGTAACGTTCTCGATGACCACTGTCTCGAGACCTAAACCGTACTGATCAAAATCGGTATGCAAGGCTTCTTTTAAGGCATTGCCCATTTGTGGGTAATTAGCAGCAAAATCGTAGACACTCATGTTGGCTTTACCAACCCAAGCAGCAAATTTTGAGGTTAGTAAGGCTCGTAATTGCTCGTCTACTTCTTCGATTTCAAAACGACCATCGGTGCCAACCAGTTGCTCGAGCATCTTGCGCGGATCCACAACTTTTAAGGCATACGAACCAAAAGCCCGCAAACGCACAGGTCCGATTTCTGGGTCACGCAACATAATTGGGTTAGGTGTACCCCATTTTAAGCCAGTGAACACTCGAGTGAAAAAAAAGTAGACTTCGGCTTTGAATGGGCTATTGAAACCATATTTCCAACCTTGAAGCGTAGTCAGAATCGGCATGTTTTTGGTATCAAGTGTGTACGTGCCTGGTCCGAAAGCATCAGCAACACCTTTACTGGTTTCAGAATGTGCCTGTTGAACTTGTCCTTCGTTGACAAACACCGCCAATTGCCCAGGACGAACCACCAATTTGGCACCCATCTTAATTTCGTTACCCTGACGTTCAAAACGGTAAGCAAGTGTGTCGTTGCTGTTATCCAGCCATTCGATGATGTCTATGAATTGCCCAAGAATTTTACCAAAGATGTCCATGTGTTGCTCCTTTCGAGATTCCTAACCAGTATAGCCTCACAACGACTTTTTTGCCGACAGTACAAATAATAGCGTGATGCGAAATGTTATTCGTCGGTGCGGACATACACTGTTTTTTCATCGCTGTAAGCCTCGAGCGCTTTTGATCCAAGTTCGCGTCCATAACCGCTTTGCTTAAAACCACCAAATGGTGTTGTGTAACGCACACTCGAGTTTGAATTGATGCTGAGCACACCACTATCCACAGCTCGAGCCATCCGCAATGCCCGAGCATTGTCCCTTGTCCAAATACTGCCACTCAATCCGTAAATTGTGCCATTAGCAAGTTCTAAGGCTTCGGCTTCACTCGAGAACGGAATGATAGCTGTTACTGGTCCAAAAATTTCTTCTTGAACAATGCGGTCTGAGGCATATTCAGGCTCGAGGACTCGAGGGGCAAACCAGTAACCTGCTCCAGTTGGGGCACTCCCGATGATACTAACCTTGGCACCTTCGATAAAATTTTCCACTCGAGTGCGATGCTGAGCCGAAATCAGCGGACCCATATCCACATCGGTGCTTGGATCACCTACACGGTAATTTTTGACATGAGGCTCGAGTGCAT
This sequence comes from Deinococcales bacterium, assembly GCA_013298595.1. GTDB lineage: Bacteria > Deinococcota > Deinococci > Deinococcales > JAAFIG01 > JAAFIG01. The sequence continues at coordinate 35,964 of JAAFIG010000030.1, forward strand.
TCATAAAATCATCGAGCACATTTTTATGTACCAGCAATCTTGAGCGAGCACAACAATCTTGTCCTGAGTTTTCAAAAATACTGCTTGGAACGCCAGCCGCTGCTGCTGCAATATCAGCATCATCCATAATGATACTGGCGCTTTTTCCACCAAGTTCTAAAGTCACTCGTTTAATTTGTTGCGCGGCTCGAGCTGCAATATCTTTACCCACTACTGTCGAACCTGTAAAGGCGATTTTTGCCACATCAGGATGTTCAACCAAAGCTCTGCCAGCCTCGAGTCCTGTGCCAACCACCACATTTAGTACGCCTTCGGGTAGACCAGCCTCGAGCACAATTTTCTCGAGTTCCATGGCAGTTAATGGTGTCAGTTCGGCAGGTTTGAGAACGCAAGTATTGCCCGCAGCAAGGGCTGGAGCTAGTTTCCACGAAACGATCAGCAATGGAAAATTCCACGGTGTGATTAAACCCACCACGCCCAATGGCTCGAGAAACGTCATGGCAAAACCACCTGCCACAGGCACCGTTGTGCCCATGTGACGTTCGACTGCGCCAGCGTAATACCTAAAAACTTGGGCAACGGTACCAATTTCCCAGCGAGCATTGCCAATCGGTTTACCGACGTTGCGGGATTCAAGCCAAGCTAGTTGCTCGAGGTTTTTTTCGATCAGATTGGCAATGTTGTGCATGATTCGCACACGTTCGGCTGGTGGCATTTTGCGCCACGCTGGAAAGGCGCGTTTGGCTTTTTGTACAGCACTGTGTATATCAGCAGCAGTAGCGGCTGGAATTTCTGCCAAGATTTTTTCGGTGGCTGGTTCTATGACAGTAAGTTTTGACATGCTTTCATTCTGACACAAAATTCGATTTGACAAGTGGACAAGGCATCCTCTAGTATTGTTAGCATTCAAACGTTCGATTTCAAACGATATACCACTCGAGAGGGAATTATGCCTATTCAAGAAGACTTTAGTCGTACCGAACTCGAGATTATGCGCCGAGTCTCGGGCTTACCAATAGACGAACTTGCGTTGGCTGTAGCATCGAATTTATGGCGAGCCTCGCAACTTTTTAAGCAAAAACTCGAGCGTGATGTATTACGAGAACACAATTTATCTTTCTCGAGTTTCAGTACTTTATTCATTATTTGGATTTGGGGTCCGATAGAAACCCGAGAAATCGCAAAATCCCAAGCAGTTTCTAAAGCAACTGTTACCAGTTTATTGATTACGCTCGAGAAACACGGCTTGGTTAAACGTAAAAGTAGCAAAACCGATAAACGCCTTGTGCTTGCCGAACTAACCAGCGCGGGTAAAACCATGATCGAATGGGTTTTTCCAAAATTTAATCAAGGTGAAGCCGACATGGCAGGCATTCTCAGTGAAGCCGAACAGCTTGAGTTAGCGCGTTTATTACGAAAAGTTGTGACTGGTTTACAAATCCCACTCGAGGATGAGGTGAACGCATGAAAATCATTGTTGCAGGGCGCGAAATAGACACGCAGCATTTCATCAATAACCAGCGTATTGGCAGTGCCACAACTTTTGCAGCCCATAGCGCCATCACCGAGGAAAAACTTGGTGACATTGCCAGAGGTACACAAACAGAAGTTGATTTAGCCGTTGCCGCCGCCACGGCTGCTTTTCCTGCTTGGGCAGCCCTTGGTGCAAAAGGAAGATTGCCTTACCTCGAGCGATTAGCTCACGTTATTGAATCTCGAGTTGAGGATTTAGCTGCGGTAGAGACCATGAACAATGGGTCTTTACTCGAGGCAAGCCGTTTGCGGGTCATGAAACGCGGTGCGCACAACATTCACTTTTTTGCCCAAATGGCACTCGAGATGGGTAGTAGTTGGGATACCGAAGCTGCTAAAAATGCAGTCAATAATGTCAGGTACGACCCTGCTGGCGTGACAGCGTTAATCACACCGTGGAATGCGCCTTTTATGCTTGCAACTTGGAAAGTTGGACCTGCACTGGCGGCTGGTAACACAGTTGTTTTAAAACCTGCTGAATGGACACCTTTTACCGCTTCTTTGCTGGCAGACATGGTACTAGATGCTGGTTTACCTGCTGGGGTTTTCAATGTTGTTCAAGGCATTGGTGCTGAAGCGGGTGCAGCATTGGTGGCACACCCAGATGTTAAAAGAATTTCTTTTACTGGCTCAGTGCCAACAGCAAAAAAAATCGCCTTGAGTGCAGCCCAGAATTTAACGCCAGTCAGTTTTGAGCTTGGTGGAAAATCACCTTTTATTGTTTGTGCCGATGCTGATTTTGAGTTAGCTCTTGTGAATGCACTTGACCAATACGATAACTGCGGGCAAGTTTGCTTATCTGGCACACGCTTACTGATTGAAGAAAGTATCTATGACCGTTTTTTATCCGAATTTAAAACTCGAGCTGCAAAACTTAAACAAGGCGACCCTCGAGAAGCCGATACCATTGTCGGACCTTTGGTCACACGAACCCATCTTGAGCGAGTACATGGGTTTGTGCAACGGGCTGTATCAGCAGGCGCAAAACTCGAGTTTGGTGGACAAGTCTCACCTCAACTTGGTGGTTTGTATTATCAACCCACGCTGTTTACCAATCTTCCAGATGGTGCCGAAATTCTCTCGAGCGAAGTGTTTGGACCTGTATTGACCATGCAAAAATTCTCGAGTGAACAAGAACTGATTTCACTGGCAAATAATACAGAGTATGGCTTAGCTGCCATGTTATTTACCAAAGATGCCATCAAAGCCGAACGAATCTCGAGTCAACTTGTAGCTGGAACAGTCTGGACAAATTGTTTTTATGTCCGCGATTTAAGCGCCCCCTTTGGCGGTTCAAGAGCCTCTGGAATTGGACGCGAAGGTGGGCATTGGAGTTTTGATTTTTATTGCGATATTAAAAATACTGTGCAGCGCAAAGGAACGTTTTCTTAGCAATACGCTGGCTCGAGTCTCACCAGCTTTAGGAGGCAGTATGGATAATCAGCAATTTGGCGCAGCAAAACTCACAGTGATAGATGCTATTGCACAATCTTTAGCAATTGGACCAGTATTATCGGCTGGTTTATTAGCAACACTGGTGGCAAGTGCGGCGGGTAGCGCCGCACCATTGGCTGCCTTACTGGGAGCACTAGGCTCGATTTGTGTTGGTTTTGTGATTATCTTCTACGCACAGCGTTTTACTGGCGCAGGGGCAATTTACGAGTATGTACGGCAAGCTGGGGGCGCGTTACTGGGTTCGATAGCGGCTGGAATTTATTTTTTAGGGGCAATGTGCCTTGGTGGTGCAGGGATTTACCTTGCCATAGGATTCTTTGCTAATCTAGCAGGTACAACGTATCTTGGTTTAAATTTACCGTGGTGGGTTTGGTCTTTTATTGCCATTGCCGCAGTGTTTGCCTTTAACCACTTTGGTGTGCAAACCACCACTCGAGTACAGTTAATTCTTACTTCAATTGCTGTGTTACCAATTTTGATTTTGGTATTGGCTATTATTTTTACTGGTGGTGCGGCTGGAAATACACTCGAGGTTTTTAATCCTACTGGGCAACATGTTGGGAATTTATTTCAAGGTGTTTTGTTTGCCATCACGCTTTTTATTGGATTTGAAGCCAGCGCATCGCTCTCTGAAGAAACAGCTAATCCTAAACGCACTATTCCAGTAGCAGTGATTGGAACAGTAGTGATCGCAGCAATTTTTTATTTATTGGTGCTTTACGCCTCGGCAATTGGCTTTGGTATTGATAAAGTCGCAGATTGGGTTAAAGACCCATCACCACTTTCAACATTAGGCACAAAATACGTTGGGGCTTGGATTGCACCGTGGTTAGATTTTGCCTTGATTGTTGATATGTTAGCAGTAGCAAGTGCTTTTACAGCCACAGCCGCTCGAGGTTGGTTTGCATTGGCTCGAGATGGCTTGCTACCAAGCGCACTAGCGACTATCTCGAGTTTTAAGACACCACTGGGTGGGAATATTCTGGTTGTTGTTATGGCAGCTATTTTAATGCTTGTAACGATACTAACCAATGTTGCACCAATGGATATGTTTGTCTCGAGTGCGACAGCAGGGACTTTACTGATCACACTGATTTATATTTTTCTGGGTGTCCTTATTTTCAAAGTTATTGGTTCTGGAGCACCTGTATGGCAATACTTAGTCATTCCTTTGGCTATTTTGACACCTATTTTTGCAATTTACGGCAGTATCGTTCCATTTCCAGCTACAGGTTCACCACCCGCGATTGGCGTTTGGATCACCGTTGGTGCCATTGTGTTAACAGTAATCTGGACAGCAACTAACCTTAGTAAATTTTTGCGCGAGCATAAATATGACTAGGCACATTCAACAATTACTCGAGCATCACATCGCCGAAGATGGCTTTGCGGGTGGTGCAATAATTGCAGCTAAACAAGGCAGAATACTGCTCGAGCATTACGCAGGAATGGCGACCCCAGATTTACCCTCGAGTGCTGATACCTTGTGGTGTATTGCTTCGATTTCTAAGGTGTACGCCGTTGCTACCATCATGCGATTGGTTGAAATGGGTGCGATTACACTCAATACCTTAGCCTGTCATATCATCCCAGAGTTTACAGGTGAAGGACGCGAAGAAATTAGACTGCGCCACCTTGTCACACATACATCAGGGCTGATTTACGAAGCCCCAGATATGGAAAACTTACTGATTGCCCAAACACCATTCGCGGATATTCTCGAGCAAGCCTACAAAGCCCCTTTACAATTTAAACCAGGAACTTGTCTTGCGTATGCTGATTACAACACCTTAATCGCTGGACAAATGGCAGAAAAAATCATGGGAAAACCATTGCCCGAACTTGTGAAAACTTTGATTCTCGAGCCAATGGGTTTAGAAAATACGTTTTTTCCAACGCCATCCGAGCAAGATCATCGTATTGCTCAAGTTCGTAATGTCATGGCAGAAAATACCAATGGCGCAATGTACAACAGCCGCTATGCCCGCAGTTTGCCACATCCTGCTTTTGCTGTCACTGCCACCGCTCGAGACATGATGCAATTTTTACTGCATTTTGCGCCAACTGGACCTCGAGTGCTTAGTAACACCACTATTGCTGCCATGACCCGCAATCAGACAGGTGTGGTCACAGGGATACACCCAAGTGTCAAAGGGTACGACACCACCGCGCCAATGCCGTGGGGCATAGGTTGGGCATTACAAACTGAGCACCTACCAGCCTTGCAATGCGAACTTGCAAGTTTTAAAACCTTTGGACATGGTGGCGCAAGTGGTTGCCAAGTTTTTATTGACCCAGAAACCGATATCAGTGTTGCAGTGCTAACAAACTCACATCTCCGAGCAGGACGTGAACCATGGTACAGACGACTGCAATCCATGATGAATGCCACGTATCACACCGTCTCGAGTTTACCCTAAACACCAAACCCGTAGTGGCGAGGCATGCCTCGCCTAACCCGCCAAAGTACCAAATCTCGAGAATCTTGTAAACAAAACCTAAGCACCAAAATTCCATTATCTGTAGGGGCGAGGCATGCCTCGCCTAACCTGCCAAAGCTATCTCTCTGCGCCCGCCAAATAAAACATGGTTCGTCGGCAATCTACGGAAATTCTGAGGTTAAAACATGGTTGATTATGAAATTGTTTGTCAGTAAAGATTGGAAAAATGTTGTCTTGCATGGCGAGGTATGCCTCGCCCCTACGAAAAGTTTCTTGGAGGTTCTATGCGTCAATCCCCTATAGGTTATACATTTCCACTCTCGCCTGATGGTCGAGCGAGTCTTGTGCCGCCCCCACCGTGGCATTACTCAGGTGATTTTTTAATTGTTGAGTATCGTACCAATCCTGAAGCAGTGACTGCATTATTGCCACCTGAACTCGAGCCTGCCGATGACCCTGGTGCTGTAGCGGCAATTTTTGCCGATTGGCAGTCGTGCTCGGATGATTTGCACGAACTGGACGACCCTATTCAGGCGCAGTACAAAGAATTTTTCTTAGTGATTGGTTGTAAATACCAAGGTAAACCTGCCTCGAGATGTGTGTACATTTGGGTAGATAAGGACTTTGCGATGTACCGAGGGTATATTCAGGGCTTTCCTAAGAAACTGGGTAGTATCCATCTGACACGAACCTTTCCTGTGGGTAAAGCAGCGCCTCGAGTTGAAGCGGGTGGGAAATTCTCGGCAACTTGCACGGCTGGTAGTAGATTTGTGGCGAAAGCCAGTGTGACTTTGCGTGAAATCTCGAAAACGGGTCCAACCGTTAATGACCCACCGATGCACAATTCCAGACACTTTCCTGCTTACGATGGGCTTGTGCCTGATGTGTACGAATTGGTGCATAGTGGTGGTTTTGACCGCAGCGCCACGGAAATTTGGGAGGGCGATGCAACGCTAACCCTTGGTTTTGATACCATCGAAGATTTACAAGCTATTGCGCCTCAAGAAATCTTAAAAGGGTACCGCTTTAGTTTTGGCTATACAGTTCATGGTGGTAAAGTGCTGGCTCAACAAGATAAAAATACTCTGCTCGAGGTGCGAAGATGAAACATGCTCGGATTTTATGGCAAGGTAAACCACAACATGGCGTTCTCGAGGGGCAAGAAATCGTGCTTGATGATGGTACAAGGGTGCTTGAATCCGAAGCCCATTTTCTCAGTCCAATAGAACCGCGTCAGATTTTTGCCACGCATTTAACGTATCGCAGTCGTTGTGTCGAATACGAAATGAAAAAACTACCCGATGCACCAGCTTGGTTTGTCAAACCACTTGGTACTGTCTCGAGTCATAAAGCAACAGTGGCACGTCCTAAGGGTTGTCATTACCTCAATTATGAAGGTGAATTGGTGGTGGTGATGGCTAAACGTTGTCAGAATGTAGCTCTCGAGCAAGCACTGGAGTACGTGGCTGGGTACACGATTGTCAATGATTTTGGTGTGCACGATTTTCGTCATGCAGATCGTGGCGCAATGGTGCGGGTGAAAGGACAGGATGGTTTCGCACCGATGGGTCCGTATATGGTGGATGCTGCCGATATAGACCCAAATACCTTAGAGCTAAAAACTTTTGTTAATGGCGAAGTAGTGCAGCATAGCCATATTGGTCAGGATTTATTGTTCAATGTTGCCTATCAAATTGCCGATTTAGCCCGCTTAGTAACGCTCGAGGCTGGTGATATTTTGCTGACAGGTACGCCTGCACATTCCAGACCTGTCAATCCTGGTGATGTTGTAGCCGTCGAAATTTCTGGTATTGGACGGCTCGAGAACACGATTATTGAATTGGATCGTGATCTTGTCCCTGTTGGTATTCAACCCGAGGTCACAGCAGCGACCTTGCATGTGGCACTGGCAATTCCCGAAGACGAGGCGGAACGCCGTGTGGCAGAGGCTCGAGGTGGGGTATGAAACTGGTTTTTGGAATCCATCATGCAGCTTTACGTGTTGCTGATCTCGAGGAAGCTTTTGCTCGTTGGTCGCATTTATTGGGTTTGCATGGTGAAATTTTTGGTAGCGAAGCCCTGTTACGTTGTGCTCATGAAGATTTTTGCTTACGACTAATCACTTCGACACAAGCAACTGGTATTGAATATATTGCTTATGAATTGATGCCAGAGATTACGTTAGCGTTGGCTAAAAAAGAACTCGAGGCTCGAGGTGTAGCCGTTGTGGAGATCAATGTTGGCTTGCGTGGAACGGGTTTACAAGTGATAGACCCTGACGGTAATAAAGTTGTGTTACTCGAGCGTATTCGTCCATCCGAAACCCGTAATCCCGAATGGCAATTCTCCAGTCGAACGCCGGCTTTTCATCCAAGAAAATTTGGGCATTGCAATTTTTTAACCAGCAATGTCGCTCGGATTTCAGCTTGGTATATCGAAAAACTTGGTTTCCAACTGACCGATAGAATCGGTACTGAAGGTGTCTGGCTGCATGTCAATGCTGATCATCATGTGCTTGCTTTTCTCGAGAAAGGCATCAACCATATTCATCACTTGGCATTTGAATTAAACGATTGGAGCGCTTTTCGTGTGGCACTCGATCATCTTGGGAAAAATAAACGCCATATCGTTTGGGGTCCTGGTCGGCATGGTATGGCACGTAATTTATACAGTTATTTCCGCATGCCCGAAGAGGATATGTTTATCGAATTATGCGGTGACCTCGAGCAATTGCAATCCGACCATCAACCTCGAGATTACCCAGATGATGCCCATGCCAGTAATGTCTGGGGAATTTTGCCACCACGTTCGTATTTTCGATTTGATCAAGCAGCCATAGATCTCGAGAACGCGCAATTTGAAGCCTATAACGGCGTGGTGACCACATGAACCCTTCTCGTATTGCCCTCGCTAAAGAAATCCTTGTTGCGTCTCAAACCGCCAGTAGCTGCCCTTTTTTAGCGGCTGTTCCTGTAGAAACCCGAGCTGAACTCGAGGTGCAAATCCCTAACCCTGAAGCATTATCGGCTGCCCAATTGCTCGAAATCGCAGCGTTACACCAAGTTATCATTCAACCATCTCAACTCGAGCACCATCAGGACACCAATCATGAATCCACGTCTTAGTTTGCCACTGGATATTCCACGCAGTGAGTTATTGACTCGAGCTGCGAAAGTTATTGCTGAGGCATGGCAAAGTTTTGACCAAGCTCGAGCTGTAGAACCTGATATTTCACAAGCTTTACGGCTCATGGCGGCTGATGGTTTACGCGCCGAACCAATGCCTGCTTTACAAGCCCTCGAGCAAGCAAAAAGTTATTTGGATACCAGTCTTGCCCAAGCTCGACCACGTTATTTTGCTTTTGTTGGCTCGAGTGGACTTGAAGTGGGTGTGCTTGCCGATGCGCTGGCTTCAACTTTTGATGTCAATTTAGCCACAACTGCCCGCAGCGCAGATTTAATCGAAGCCCAAGCCCTGCGTTTTGCCGCTGAGTTAATCGGGTATCCATTTGCTGCAGGGGCATTTACCAGTGGCGGTATGGTTTCAAATCTAACAGCTTTAACTGCCGCTCGAGAATTTGCCCTGCCCAATTCTCGGCAAACTGGTTTGAATGGTCGTTCTGCTGCCTTGTACTGCTCAAGCGAAGCCCATTACTCGGTACGACGAGCTGCCGAGGTGCTCGGTATTGGCGCAGATTTTGTCCGAGGCATAGCAATCAATGCTGAGCATCAAATGGATGTAGCTGCTCTTGAGCAAGCTATACAAGCCGATAAAGCTGCTGGTATCACGCCAGTGGCAATTGTGGCAACAGCAGGCACAACTTTAACAGGTGCGATAGATCCAATCCTTGCTCTTGCCCATATCGCCAAGCAGTACAGTGTGTGGTTACATGTTGATGGTGCATATGGATTGCCAGGTGCTGCTGCTCCTAGCACACGCCATCGTTTTGCTGGTCTCGAGCACGCCGATTCTATTTCCATAGATGCCCATAAGTGGTTGTACCTGCCAAAAGCGTGCAGTGTTGTTCTGGTAAAAGACCCACACGCTTTATCTCGAGCTTTTTCACACAACGAATCCTATATGTTGCACGACCAAGACCAACCTCTTAACCCAGTGGATTCTACCCTCGAGTATTCCCGACCATTTCGTGCCTTAAAGTTGTGGATGGCATTGCGAGTTCACGGAGCCGATCAATTCCGAGCCGCTATTGAACGCAATATAGCTCAAGCCCGACTTTGCGCGAACCTTGTTAAAGCTGCACCTGACCTCGAGTTATTGCTCGAGCCACAACTTTCCACAGTTCCATATCGTCATGTTCCCAAACATCTGGAAAGCAACGAAGCTGCTTTAAACGAGCACAACCTCGAGTTGGTCAAAAAAATGCAAATAGACGGACGGGTCTATATCTCGAGCGCTGTGGTGGACGGAAAAACCTGTCTTAGACCCTGTTTTGTGAACTTTAGAACCTCGGAAGACGACGTGCGGGTATTGATTGAAGTGACCAAAGAACTTGCACAATTAAGGACGGTCAAATAACCCATGCTCTCGAGAAGGTCATTTTTAAGGCACTCAGTCTTTGGAGGTATCATCATGATGATCAACCAACCCAGTGGCTTGTGGCGCATGCCAGATGAATCTGAGCTGCATCAACGCACTTGGATGGCATTTGGGGCAAGTCTCGACGTTTGGGGGCAAAAACTGCTACCCGAAGTTCGGCGAAACCTAGCACTGATTGCCAATACGATTGCTCAATTTGAACCTGTAACGATGCTGGTGCGCCCAAACGAATTGAATATAGCACGAAAGCTGCTTTCAGAAAAGATTCGACTTTTAACGATTGAACTGGATGATTTGTGGATACGCGATACAGGTGCGGTTTTTGTGGTCAATTCGCAGAGGCAAAAAACTGCACTGGATTTTAACTTTAATGGTTGGGGACAGAAACAAGAATTTAAGTTGGATGCACAAGTTGCAGCTTTTGTAGCGCAAACAGGAGGTGTGAAGCGGGTTGTGTCTGATTTAACCCTCGAGGGCGGCGGGATCGAAGTGGATGGTCAAGGTACAGCTATAGTCACCGAAAGTTGTGTACTCAATGCCAATCGCAATCCAAACTTGACGAAATCACAAGCTGAGTTGGAATTCAAGAAACTGCTTGGGGTACAAAAAGTCATTTGGCTTCCGGGGATTAGAAATATGGATATCACTGATGGTCATACCGATTTCTACGCCCGATTTGCCTCGTCTGGGGTGGTGGTGGCGGGTTATGACCCTGACCCATTGTCATTTGATCACGAAGTCACCAAGGCGCACCTAAAAATCTTGAGAGCCAGCCAAGACGCAAAAGGTCAAAATTTACAGGTGGTTGTGCTACAAGCCCCAAGTCGTATTCGAGATAAGTATGCTAGTCAGGATTTTGCGGCTGGCTATATCAATTTTTATGTCTGCAATGGTGCCGTGATTGCTCCTGAGTTTGGCGACCAAAAAGCCGACTTAGCTGCTAAAAACACGTTACAATCGCTATTTCCAAAACGCAAAATTGTTCAACTTAACATTGATGGTATCGCTGCAGGTGGTGGCGGTATCCACTGTACAACACAGCAAGAACCCGTCATCCACTCCTAAGGAGAAAAATGTATGTCTGAATTTCACCGAATTCGAGCTTTGTTTCCAGACCATCTTGGTTTGGCTCGAGGCAAGTACCTGCCCGCACATTTGGCGCATAAAGGCACTCGGCATTGTATTTCATTGTTTGCTTTAGCTTTTGATCGCACGATGGTACCTGCACCTGGAGCCAAATTACTCGAGGGTTTGCCCGATGTTGACCTGAGCTTTTCGATGTCCGAAGTGCGTCCTGGTTGGGAAGAAAATACAGGTGTGGTGGTTGGCGATCTTTCTTTTCGAGGACAGCCACTCGAGATTGCACCGCGCAATGTACTCAAAAAAGCCATTGCCGATTGGCAAGCCCTTGGTTACAAAGCCAAAGTTGGTATTGAACTTGAGGCAATGGTACTCGAGCCAGATGGTGCTGGTGGTTGGCGCGAATGGAGTACGCCAACAGCGTATGTGTACGGCACAGGTTTAGCTGTTGACCCAGTGGGTTTATTCGATGAAATAATGGCAGTGGCTCGCACATGCAAATTACCAATCGAAAGTATTAACTCGGAATACGATACACCCGCGTTTGAATTAACCCTCGAGTATAATGATGCCTTAAAAGCCGTTGATGATATTTTCTTATTTAAGGTCATGGCTCGAGAATTGGCTGCCAGAAAAGGTTTATTGCTGACCTTTATTGGTAAACCATTTGCTGATCGTGGTGGTAATGGTTTTCATGTCAATCTTTCGCTCGAGGATAGTAACGGCAAAAATGTCATGCACGACTCGAGTACCGCCGATGGACTCTCAAGTTTAACCAAATCCTGTATAGCAGGTTTAATAGCCCATCATGAGAGTATGGCAGCCATTTGCGCCCCAACTGTCAATGCGTATAAGCGTTTACGTCCCGCGCAACTTGCAGGTTACTGGGCGAACTGGGGCTATGACCACCGTGGAGCCACAGTACGAATCCCTGCTGAACGTGGTGCAGCTACGCGCATCGAGCATCGGATGTCAGATGGTGCAGCTAATCCCTACCTTGCCACAGCAGCAGTACTTCATGCTGCTCGGCTAGGTTTGGTCAATAAGCTCGAGTTGCCCGCTGCCGAAGAACAAGATTGCCTCGAGCATCAAAGTACAACGCGTCATGTGCCAAACGATCTCAATCAAGCTTTAGATGCTTTATTAGCGGACTCGAGTTTACGGGCTGCACTTGGTGAAGAAACTGTTTTGCAATTTGAAGCTGTTAAGCGTGCTGAGTGGGAGAAGTTTACAGCCGCAGTGACCGACTGGGAAAAAAATTATTACCTACCATTTTTGTAAATTATAGTGCAAGGAGTTTTATGGAAATTTCTGCTGATCCACATGCCGATATTCTTTCGCATGATACCTTTACCCACGGCGTGCCACATGCTGCTTTTGGGCGATTACGAGACTCGAGCGGTTTAACGTGGATTTCCGAACAAGATGGTGCAGGTTTTTGGGCAGTCACTCGCTACGAAGATGTGCTTCACGTCAGTAAAAATCCGCAAATTTTCTCGAGTGCTAAAGGTATTCGGCTCGAGGATATGACCACCGAAGAAACCGAAGCTCGACGCACCATGATGGAACTCGACCCACCACAACACACGGCGTATCGGCGTTTGGTTGGTGCACCTTTCTCGAGACGTGAAGTGCTGGCTTACGAGGATGCAGTGCGTTTACTGGCTCGAGAGGTGATTGAATCGGTGTATGGTCAAACCGAATTTGATTTTGTTGAAGCGATTGCTCGAGCACTGCCAATGCGAATGTTAGGTTCATTATTGGGCGTTTCTGATGCTGATGGACACTGGTTGGTCGAAAAAGGTGATGCTTTAATTGGCAATGCCGATCCCGAATTTACCCAACATGTGGTGGATTTGGTCAGTACCGACGAATACCGCCTGATGCCATTTCGTAGCCCTGCTGGACTCGAGTTATTTGATTATGCAGGCAAACAAGCCCTAGATCGCCGACGCAATCCAAAACCCGATCTGATTTCAAAATTACTCGAGCCAAAAATAGATGGTGAGCCACTCTCAGATCATGAATTTAAGAATTTCTTTACTTTGCTGGTTGCTGCTGGTAACGACACAACTCGGTACACGATGGCAGCGGGTCTCGAGGCATTGATGCAAAACCCAGACCAACTCGAGGATTTACGCACTAACCCAGCTTTAATGGATGATGCTGTTGAAGAAATTTTGCGTTGGGGCAGTGTGACCATGCACTTTCGCCGCACAGCAAAAGAGGATACCCAAGTGGCTGGAACGCATATCAAAGCAGGTGATAAAATTGTGCTGTTCTATATTTCAGCCGATTATGATGAACGCCGATTCCCTAATCCATACCAATTCAACATTCGGCGCACACCCAACGACCATGTTGCCTTTGGCTTGAAAAGCCCGCATAAATGTCTTGGAGAACATCTTGCTCGGCTCGAGATTAAAGTGTTGTTTGAAGAATTATTGCCTCGAGTCTCGAGTATCAAATTGCATGGTGTAATCCAACGTTTGCGTTCTAATTTTATTTCTGGGATTAAGCATTTACCTGTGCAGGTACAATGGAAATAATCAAAAGCACTCGAGACTTTTCACCTCGAGTGCTTGAAACAAAGCCTCGAGTGCTTGAAACAAAATGGTCATTTTTTACAAACTGAGGAGCGCATCCTGTACCAACGGTTTTGGTTAACAAAGGTACGTTCACCCGTAAAACTGACTGTAAAATTCTGCAATTTAAGTTCTTTTAATGTACCCAGATCACTCTTATTGCGTGGTGTCAGGCTCACTTTTGCATTGGCTGCTATTGCCTGTGTAATAGCCCATGTGCCCATGATTTTTTTACTGGTAGAAGCTGAAATTCCTGCAACGTTGGCAGAATCCTCGAGTATTAAAATAAAGCTTTTATCATTACAAAGGTTGAGTTTAGAAATACTACTTCCTGCAACATTGCCCATACTACCAACATCTGCCATGCCTGTAACACCTGTTTGCGTTTCGCCAGCCCGACCTGCGATACCGCCACCACCAACACTGCCTGCATCAACATTGCTGAGTAGCATATTGCCCAGCAGTTTTTGCCACTGAGCTGTTGGTGTTTGTGCGAGAACCATTGTGTTACTAAACGCTAAGAACCCCACAAGTATTTTGAGTTGTATTTTCATTTGAACCTCCTCGAGAACAATACAGAACTATTTGATGAAGAAAAAATGAATTAACTTTGATAAAGTAGCCCAACTACACTTGTGTAGTTGGGCTACACAAAACTTGTACTACTTGAAATTTACTTATCGGTTAAAAGCACGACGCTATCATTGACAATCATAGCTGTGTACACTTTGCCGTCCACAAGCGTTAATGTGCCAGAGTCAACAAGGGTCGTATTCGTCACTGAAGGCGCTGTGGCACGTACTCGCCATGTTCCAGCGGTTAATTCTCGATAAACTGTACTGGCTTTATAACTGAGTGTAGGTGGGATACCTGTGATGGCTGCGGTGGGGTCGGTGATGTAAATATCCACATCTTTAGCAGCAGGAGCACTGGCTGCGTGCAAGATTCGCAATTTGACTTTACCAGCAGCAGGGGCGGTAGATTCATCGCTTAGGGTAACGATCTCGAGTGGACGAGCATCAGTTCCAGTATCGTCAGTTGTAGCGGCAGTTCCTAATAGATATACCGAAGTTTTTGTATCGCCAGTTAAACTAACCACTTTGTTGTTAACAGCTAATACTGGGCAAGTCAGGATGGCTTCTAGGCAAAAGCTGTATGTTAAAGTGCCTGCTTTGGCGGTACGGTATTCAGTTAAGCTGGGGAAAGCTTCCTTAAACAAGGTAGACCCACTATTCACTCGAGTATCACCAATGAAGATTCTGATACCTTGGGAATCGGCGCTGGCGTTGATAAAGCGTATTTTGCTGTCAGGGATGATTGGTGCAGGTGTGGGATTGCAAGCCATTAAAGCCAAACTCGAGAGTAATGCACCAGCGATTAATTTTTTCATAGTTCTCCTTTGAGGATTGCCACCGATTGCTTGGGTGTTGATCCGATATGACAGGTATACGTTTACGGTGTGTGAATACCGTGAATTTATAAATTTTAGCACAGAGGTTTAAGTAAATTTTTGAAATAATTTATTCACGAACAAGAAATAATCGTGAATAAAATCACATGACTGATAGTAGTGTACGATTTTGCCAAACAGCATCCAAGCTTGTTGGTAGTATTAATCAATGCAGAAGGTTTTTATTGTTTTAGCAAGTGCTGGGCTTTTACTTGGGGCATGTGGTAGCCCTAAACAATCACCTATTCCCAACCCTGCCACGGCACCAGTTATTTCTAAGCTCGAGCTTGCACAAACGCACGTGATTCCTGCTGCTGGAAAAAGTTGGAGTGGTAATAAATTAGCGTCTTACAATTTGCATTTGGTGGGAAACCGCGAAGCCTTGGTACTGATCGATTTTGCTGCGAATAACAAAACCCCAGACAATCCTACCCTTGAGGCTTGGCAGAACAGTCAGAAACTGGGTGAAGTGACTTTGAATCCGCCTAATGCACTACCAAAAACCGAGGATAATGCCGAGCCTTTCAGCACAACAGCTTTTTCGGCAAGGCTCGAGAAATCATGGGTGCGGACAGGTTTGGAATTACGGGTACGAAGTGCCGATGGGCAAGTTTCGGAATTGCAAAAAGTCAAAGTTGGCGCACCAGCCGAATTTATCACCCTGACATTGCCTTTTTACTTATTTGGACTAACCGAAAATGCTGTGCCGCTCAGTCAAACGGCAACAGCTGACCAAGCCACTCGAGATGAGTATTTGGCTAAGCATCCTTTTGCAGATTTACAGTTAAAGAACCACCCTGCTGGGAAAGTTGTTTGGTCTTATATTGTCGTGGCTCCACGCAATGGTAAAGCAGCTCAAAAAGTGCAGTACAAGGAACAGCAAGGCGATGGTTATGCTGTAATGAGCGCTATTTTAAATACATTGGGTGCGTTAGGTGATGCCAATGGTGATGCCTCACTCAATAACCATTACTATGCCCCACTATTAATGGCTAACCAGGCAGGTAAATACAGTAGCCCTGGTGGTGGTTTGGGTGGTGGGCATTTAGGTACAGGGGATTTTGCCTATTCAGGAGTTTTTATTCACGAAGCAGGTCATGCTTTTGGAATGCCTCATGCAAACGATGGTTTTCAAGCTGGGACATATCCATATGTGGGTGGTAGCTTAAAAGGCTCGAGTTGGGGTTTTGATTTACTGAAAAATCGGTTTTTAACACCTGTTGTACCAAGTTCAGCCGAAACTTTTAAGAATTGCCGCACCAGCGATTTTCCGATGGGACGGCAATTTGATGCCCTGAATCGGTGTCTGAAACAAGACCCAATGCAGTCTGGTGCAGGTGACCAAGTTGCAGGTGATAAGTACACAATGTTTTCGGATTTTAATGCCAGTGTGGTACAAAAATATCTTGAGGGAGATACCACAATAAAAGACGGTAAGCATGTTTATTCTGGCGGTCGGGTTTTTGTTGATCCGACCTCTGCAACGGGGTATAGCCGTTGGGATACGCTTGACTCGAGATTTGCGCCCGAACCAATTGTAACCAAAAGCGGTGGTATTTTTGGGTTGGATAATAATTTGCCAATTCAACGAAATGTTCCTGTACGAACGATTATTTTAACGGCTAATATTGCCAGTATTGCAGATACATTTATTGAAGAAGCTAATATGCCTAAACTGAGTTACCAAGACACAGTCACTTATCAGACCGAAACCACGCAAATTTATGAACCCATTTCTTATACAGGCAACCTTCGTCGAGTGATTGATGCAACCATTGCTACACAATTAGCAAGTATTGTTCCTAATACAAGTGAAAAT
>JAAFIG010000031.1 GCA_013298595.1 Deinococcales bacterium
GAGATGGTAGCAACCGAAATTGTCCATGCTCTGATCGGCAGTATTGGTTTAATTCTGGCTGTGCCACTGGCAACCCTAATAGCAGCACGGCTTTTTGCTGGTGGGCGCTTCCCAGGTTCAGATAATGTTCACAGCCATGCTCAAGTGGTTGTGCCACAAAGCCGTTCGGATGCTCTTGCTCGAGCGCTCGAAATGCCCTTAGAAGAACCCAGACGCAGCAAACTCGAGATTAAAGCATTGCTCGAGGATAAGACACCAGATTGAAATGAAAGTACTCACAAATTGCCCAATAGAAAAGCCGTAAACTAAGAACGTGCGTTTCTTGTTTAATGTATTGTTATTTATAGCTGTGGTTGCTGCCTTTGCTTGGTGGTTCAGAGCTTACTGGCAACGCTGGGGACGAATGATTCGTGGTGCTCAAAATGCGTTTAAGTTTGTTAAACAAGTGCGGGATGCCAACAAAAACGGTGGTTTTAGCGTATCTGGCAGAAGACCAGATACCCAAACACAAGATGCCAAAACAGTCAATGTGACTGCCAAGATGAGTGTTAAAGTTGGTTGTCCAATCTGCAAAGAAATGCTTTCTGAAGCCCAAGTTACTGCTTTACGTTCAGGTAGTGTGCGTTGCGAAGCAAGCCGTCAACACAACCTTGAATGCCCCTATTTTGGAAGGTCTTTGAACTAATGCTCGAAAACCCCCAAGCCCTAGAACACCAAGCTGTTGAGCAAAGACTCGAGCGAGCTAAAACACTGTTAAAAGCAGCAGTTACAAAACTTGAAGTCTTAGAAGCCCAGTGTTTACTAGGTGATGCTTTACATGAATTATCCGAGTATCAAGCTGCTAAGAATGCTTTTTTAGTAGCCGAACAACTGGCTCGATCCCTTGGGCAAAGCCGCTGGATTGCTGAGGCATTAACTGGACTTGTGCGAACAGCTGGTGGTTTTGCTGAATTTGCCAAAGTCCATAAAACTGCGCTTGAAGCTGTTGGATATGCCAGAAAAGCCAGTCATCCTGCAACGCTTGCTAAAGCCCTGTACTGGTTAGGTAACACCGAATTTTATATTGGTAACCTGACCACTGCCCGCAATACACTCGAGGAATCTTTAAGCATTGCTAAAACTCAACCCGATCAATTACGCATCGCTGGTACCATGACTTTACTCGGACGAGTAGAAGGACAAGCAGGTCGGCAACAACGCTGTATTGAATGGCTAACTGATGCCTTAGAAATCAACCGTAACCTTGGGTATCAGCGTGGAATTGCCATGTGTTTAACAGGGTTAGCTTGGTCTAAATTATTAATCGAACAATATATTGAATCTGAAAATTTGGCTCGAGAAAGTCTGGTTTTGTACCGCGAACTTGGTTCACGTTTTGCCATTGCCAATTCATTACTTAATCTTGCTCATGCACTGATTGGGCAAGAACGAATTGTTGAGAGTAAAAAAGTTTTATCTGACGCTTTAGAAATCGGAATTCAAATCAATGCAAACAGTATTTTGCTCGAGTTACTGGTAGCGGCTGCCCGAACTGAAACCGATATTATCCGAGCCAGACAATGGATTCGTATTGCGGTTATGCACCCAAACAGCACATCTGAACTGAGAAGTTTCGCAGCACTTGATATCGAACGTCTCGAGGTTGCTTTGAAAAGTGTTGAAGAACAAGCGTTACAGCAAATTTTGCCAGATGTGCGAGTACGGTTGAGTTAAAGGTCAAAACTATGAGGCATGCCTTATGCAATTGCTTCTTGCTATGCTGCTTTTATGCAAAAACCACAGAATATTCTTTCGATTCAAAGTTGGGTTGCTTATGGTCATGCGGGCAATGCTGCAGCGGTTTTTCCTTTGCAACGCATGGGTTTTGAAGTCTGGGCGGTTCATACAGTGCAATTTAGTAATCACACAGGGTATGGGGCTTGGACAGGACAGGTTTTTCCAGCCGAGCAGACTCGAGTACTGGTGCAAGGGATGCTCGAGCGTGGTGTGCTTGCCGAGTGTAGCGCGGTGTTATCTGGGTATATGGGAGCACCTGATACTGCCACAGCAATTCTCGAAGCTGTGGCGTTGGTTCAAGCTGCTAATCCTGAAGCTGTTTTTTGTTGTGACCCTGTGATGGGAGATGTTGGACGTGGTGTTTTTGTGCGCCCTGAACTACCCGATGTGATTCGTGATTTGGTTGTGCCAGCGGCTGATATTCTGACCCCAAATCAATTTGAACTTGAAATGCTGACCAATACAAAAATTGTGTCGCTTGAGGATGCGTTGCGGGCAGTTGCAATGCTTCGCTCGAGAATGCGAGCAAATGCGGTTGTGCTGGTTACCAGTCTCGAGCGAGCTGATGCACCCATCAACACTATTGAGGTTTTAGCTGTCTCGAGTGACGGAGCATGGTTGGTGCAAACGCCAAAAATAGCACTTGACCCACCACGCAATGGTACTGGTGATTGCATCACTGCACTATTTCTTGGGCATTACTTACAAACCAAAAGTATCAAAATTGCCCTCGAGCAAGCCGTGGCTGGTTTGTACGGTTTACTCGAGATGACCCATCAGCTTAACACCAGAGAAATCCAGTTGATTGCAGCTCAAAACGAATTTGTACACCCCTCAAACGTTTTTGCGGCTCGAGCACTTTAGTTACTTAAACTCACAGCTTGTCCAAGCCAGACATCGGAGTGCAATTGTTCTAAACAAAAATGGGCGACATCGGCTCGAGTTATTCTGGCTGAACTACCTGCTACAAGTTTACGGGCTGCTTGATAAGTGCCAATTGCAGGTTTGGTTTGTAGCCCACCTGGACGAGCAATGACAAACTCGAGTCCGCTGGTTTGTAGTAGGGTTTCTTGACAGAGTTTATCGGCAAATTCGTCTTTTAGCAGTAATGGCACAATAATAGATTCAAAGAAAAAACCTGCTTGACCTTTGCTGTCACCAACACCTAAAGAAGTGATGGCAATAATTCGTTTTAGCCCACCAGCTTTCATAGCAGTAATAATATTTTTGGTGCCATGCTCGAGCGGACGGGTTTTATCTCCTGGTTTGCCGCCCAAAGAAATAATCACAGCACTTGTGCCTTCGATTGTTTTAGCAACAGCCTTATCATCAAGTACATTACCCTCAAGAATTAGTAAGTTTGGGTGTTGCACCTCGAGTTTTGATGGTGTTCGAGCTAAGGCTTGTACACCATGACCACGCTCGAGGGCTTGGCGCACAATTTCGCGTCCTGTGGCTCCTGTGGCTCCAAAAACTGCAATTTTCATGGATTACCTCCTATGGTCAAAGTAGCTATGGTTTTAAAACTTTGACCGAGATTACTAGCTACGATTGAGTCGAACGGAAAGCCAAGCTGGGTCGTAATTTTTCGGGAATAATGCCATAGGCTGTTAGGCGTGCGGGTAATTCTCGGAGCAATGGCATTGAACGCAAGAATCTCAGTGCCGTTGGTACTTTTGCGCCTTGGTTTTTTTCAAACGCATCGGTGCTGGCTTTTTCGATGGCTACTTGTTGAGCTTGCAAAATAGCCACTTGCCAATTGCGGCGGCGCTGCACAGCTGCTAAGTGCCGAGTCTCGAGGCGATTCTCGAGAAGGAGTGTGGTAATGCTGTTGGCTGTAGCGATGGCATCTTGAACAGCAATGTTGATGCCAACACCACCAACGGGTGATATCACATGGGCTGCATCGCCAATCAGCAGTAAACCGGGTTTGAACCAACGTTTTGCGCGACTAATTTGTACCGATAACAACGTGATTTGTGAGAAATCTGTTAATTGGGTCATTCGGTCGGCTAACCACGGAATGCGTTCTTGGATAACGGTTTGGATGGTTTGTACACCTTGTTGTTTGGCTGCTTGAAAACCACCTCGAGGAATACTAAAACCCACTTGCCAATGATCGGCACGGTCGAGCATCGCAATATAGTGCTTATCGGAAAGGTATAAATCGGTTTCACTATCAGGCGGGTCGGTGGGGTATTTGGGTAACTTAAACCACAATACATCGGTGGCAGGCGATAATTGCAGCATTTCGGTTTGTGCCAGTTGGCGTACCTTACTAAAACGACCATCAGCCCCAATCACCACGCTCGAGGGTAAATCCACTAAATTATTATTTTGCCGGTAGCGTACCCCCGTGATTTGTTGGTTCTGCTCGAGTAAAGCTTCAACTCGAGCACCCATAACTATTTGAAAATTTGGGTATTGCTTTGCATGTTCAAGTAAAACCTCGAGCATCTCACTTTGCCGAATTAAAGCAATGAATGGATAACGATATTTTGATGTGGTCATATCGTAAGCTAAAAAATTTTCGGTTGGTGTGCGGTAGCGAAAACTGGTGGCTTTGACATGCTCGAGGTTGAAGATGTCATCGATCAAACCCATTTGATCAAATAAATCGAGAATAACGGGGTGCACTGTATCACCACGAAATTCGCGTTTGAAATCTTGGGCTGCCTCGAGTAGCGTGACTGGCACACCATTGCGAGCAAGAATCAGTGCCAAAATCATACCAGCAGGACCTCCACCGACAATACAAACTGTTTGCTGCATAAACTCCTTTTAATTAAACTACCTAATATTAGGTAGGTAAAGCCGAAAATAAAAACTCGAGCCAAATTGCTAGGCGTGTAAACCGCGAATCAAAAAGTCAATTAATCGCTCTGGAAGAGATAGAGGTTCTTTAGTATAAGGCAGCATTTTATGTATTTCCGCTAAGACTGCCAGCACCGACCAAGTGGAAAGTTCAACATCGTGGTCACGAAATTCCCCACTCGAGATACCTTCAGTAATAACAGCTTGAATTGGGGCGTATAGCTTAGCAAAAAAAGACTGTGTTAAATCTGTCTGATGTGCTTCTGGCATAAAGCGCATTGAATCGTACAAGACATTTGCGGTAGACCCCGAAGTGTTTGCCATCCACCGTGCCACGGCACGTAACTTACCTGTAGCGGTTGGACTCGAGGCAATGGCATAATTAAAACCTGCTTCGTCACGTTTTAGAATACGGTGGGCAATCTCGAGCATTAGCTCTTCTTTGCCATTAGGGAAATGATGGTACAGACTAGCTTTTTTGATACCAATGCGCTGAGCAACGACCTCGAGTGAAACGCCAAGATACCCATGTTGGTGCAATAATGCTTCGGTGACTTCGAGCGCCTGATCTCGAGTACTGATTGATTGAATGGTTTGTGGTTTAGGCATCTGAACTTTCTACCAACCTACTGGAAGGTAGGGAGAGTGTACTTGCTCGCTCTTGAATACACTTGAGCGTTGATTACAATTTTCTTATTCCCATTCAATCGTGGCTGGGGGTTTACTGGTGATGTCATAAACCACTCGGTTGACTTCGGGTACAGCATTAACAATTTTATTACTAACAAACTCGAGAAAATCGTGGGGCAGTCGCGCCCAGTCGGCGGTCATACCGTCTATGCTGGTAACAGCACGAAGTGCAACCAAATAACTGTAGGTGCGTCCATCACCCATGACACCTACACTGCGAACAGGTGTAAGCACGGCTAAAGCTTGCCAGACAGCATCGTATAAATTCCATTCTTTTAAGCCACTGATAAAAATGGCATCCACCCGTTGCAAAATATCAATTTTTTCTGGAGTGATATCGCCCAGAATACGGATACTCAGTCCTGGACCTGGAAATGGATGGCGCAAACGAATCGCATCGGGTAATCCAAGCACCTTAGCAATTTCGCGTACTTCATCTTTGAATAACAACCTGAAAGGCTCGAGCAATTCAAATTTCAGATCGTCAGGTAAACCACCAACATTATGATGGCTTTTAATGTTAGCAGCACCGATCCCACCGGCACTTTCGATCACATCGGGGTACAAAGTGCCTTGGGCTAACCAACGATAACCTTGAGATTCCAAGGCTCGAGCTTCGCGTTCAAACACCCGAATAAATTCTCGTCCAACAATTTTGCGTTTACTTTCAGGGTCGGATACGCCCTCGAGTGCTGATAAAAACGGTTTTGAGGCATCCACCACTCGTAAATCGGCATTGGCAAGAGCAGTTTCGACTTCGCTGCGTTCGTTGAGACGCAGCAACCCATGATCCACAAAGACAGCGGTTAATTGTGTGCCAATGGCTTTTTGCAACAATAATGCCAAGGTGCTCGAGTCCACACCACCAGAAACTGCCAGCATGACTTTATCTGAGCCAACTTTGTTGCGAATATCGGCAATCAGTTCGTCTACAATATGCTCGGCTGTCCAATCGCGGGTTACACCAGCAATCTCGAGGAAATTCTCCAGCACCAATGCACCTTTTGGTGTGTGTACAACTTCTGGGTGGAACTGAATACCAAAACGTTGCAACTCGAGATTTTCAAAGCCTGCAATGGCAGTGTCGGTTGTGCTACAGGTAATGCTGCAATGACTGGGAATACTTTTTACGCCATCACCGTGACTCATCCAAGCAACAAATTCACCTTCAATACCTTTGAATAATGTGCCAGCATAACTCGAGAGTACAGATTTGCCGTACTCTCGCACAGTTGCAGCTTCTACCTTGCCACCAAGGTGTTGTGCTAAGAAATTCATGCCATAACAAATGCCTAAAATCGGCATGGCTAACTCGAGTACCCCAGCACTTGGTTTGGGTGCATCGGTATCATAAACACTGTTTGGACCACCCGAAAGTACAATGGCTTTTGGCTCGAGTTTGAGAATTTCTTCAAGTGGTGCATTGCTGGGTAGTATCATGCTAAAGGCGTTTAATTCACGGAAACGCCGAGCAATTAAACGCGTAAACTGAGAACCAAAATCAAGAATAACAATCACGTGCTCGAGTGTACCCTTTTTAGGTCAACAACTCGAGTCTTTAAGTTTGACAAGACACGGATAAAAATAGGCTGGCTTGTCAAGCGAGACAGACCTGCTTTTACAAAACTCAAATGCGTTGTAGGCAAGAGCATATTGATATTCAAATATTAGAAATAATTTTCTCGAGTTCACACATTAGATTTCCTGCGAAAGTTAATTCAATGTTAGGGTAGGGCGACCACGCCCCTACCAGACAATATTTTTTGTAATCTCCTCCTTTGCCAAGACGTATTTGTCCACTTTCGTAAGAAGCCTATTATTGTTAGCAATTTCTGTAAGGACATGCACACATATTGTTCTCGAGTAACATGGTTGTATGTCGTGGTTTGCTCGAGTGATGTTTTTGTTGTTATTTGCAGCGTCTAGTGCTTTTGCTCATGCGGTGGCTGTGAATTTAGATGCGTATACCGAGAAACAACAATTGGTTGTTTTAATGAATGGCACAATGGGTCAGCCAATTAATGGGGCTGTGCTGGCTTTTAGTGTGTTAAGCAGTTCGGGAGAAATCGCTGGTGGTGCTTTGAAGATGGTGGCAGATGGTGAGTATCGTGCTGCTTTGCCTATTATCCAAGCGGGTACATACACTCTCAAATTCCGCGATACAACCTTTCCCCAAGAAGCCCTAGAAATTGGTAGGAGTGTAGATTTTCCTTTGCAGAACGCGGTACGACTTTTATTGCCTGCCTCGAGTGCAGGGCAACCCGCCATTGCAGTATTGGTGGGTTTAGCAACATTACCTGTGATTATTGCCATGCTGGTTTTACTTGTGGTTTTGTTTGTGCGCCCTAAACCCAAACCCGAGGCAATTGAATAATGCTTCTGAACCGCTTAGATGTGCTGCGTGTCCCGTTGTTGGGTGCATTTCTGCGCTGGCGGTACTCGAGATTTGTTTTGCAAGTGCCATTGTTGTTACTGGCAATGATTGCTGTTTTTGATGGTTTGACGGGACGGCAATTGGCACCAAGTAACACGGCAACTGTGGCAGTTTGGGTGCATTACCGTGGTTTGGTAGCACTGATATTAGCCATTTTTGGCAATCTTTTTTGTGCAGCTTGTCCTTTAATGTTAACTCGAGGGGCAAGTAAGTTTTTTAAGCGTTTTTTGCCACAGCTCGAGTATCCAAAAGCGTTACGAAATAAGTGGTTGGTACTTGGTTTGACGGCTCTTTTTTTATTTTCCTATGAATTCTTTGATTTATGGGCAAGCCCGTTTATCACAGCTTGGTTGATTCTTGGATATTTTATCGCTGCGCTGTTAGCAGATTCGATTTTTCCAGTAGGAACTTTTTGTCAATATATTTGCCCATTAGGAAATTTTAATTTTGCTTTATCCAGCAGCAGTCCATCTCAGATTATGGCTCGGGATGCGGATGTTTGCACAGCTTGCGAGGGGAAGTACTGTCTGAATGGTCGGATTGAAACCAGAACGACTCGAGCACCCGTACTTGGCAATCGTTCCGAGCATGTGTTGTTACAACTCGAGCCTTTACAAACCTTACCTGTTGGCACGTTCCCTGGTTGTGAAACCAATTTATTTGTACCTACCATCAGCAGCAACGAGGATTGCACATTGTGTCTTAATTGTGTTCGAGCTTGCCCCCACGACAATGTGGCATTGGCGTTGCGTAACCCATTACAAGAGGCGATTCTCGAGAAACCCAAAATAGATTGGACTTGGTTTTTGGTTTTTTTAATGTGGGGTGGTTTACTCAATGCTTTTGCGATGATTCCGCCATATTATGCACTGGCAGCTTGGTTATCGACTGTGCTGGGTACGCGGAACGAAGCTTTGTTACTGCTTTTGATTATGACTGGTTTTTTAGCCCTTGGTTTTGCTTTGACTGTCTTAGCCGCTCGAGCTACCCGAGGTTCTTTGCGAGCATGGGTTGGGGTGTTGTATCCACTTGCTTTAGCAGCTTGGGGTGGGCATTATTTATTTCATTTTATGACAGGCTACAGTACTTTATTACCCAATATAGTTAATGCTTTCATTCGAGGCGGATTACCACTCGAGCCATTACCTAGTGCTGCGATACCACGTTTAGATACTATTTTCCCATTTCAAGTTTTTGTCACATACCTTGCTTTAGCAGCCAGTTTTTATGTGATTTATCGTAAAGCCGCCAATCAAGAAACAGATGCTCGAGTGATTGTGCTTAAAATGCTGCCGTTTCTGATTTTAGCTTTGATTATAAGTACCATCACAATTTTAATTTTTGCTCAACCAATGCAGGCTCGAGGCAGTTTGTTGCAATAACCTAAATGGTGCTTACTGGTATGCTTTTTGATTGAGACGGTGTTGAGACGCTTGGTTTTATAGAATTTATCTATGAAAGAAACTGCGCCGCAAAAAAAGGGTAAAATAACCAGTTATTTGTTGCGTCTCGAGCCAAGCAGCAGTGGTGAGCATGTCCTTTTAACAGATTTAATCAGTGGTGAACGTCTCGAGTTTGACTCACTCGAGGAAGTTCAAGCGCATCTAACAAAATCTAAGATACGACATGGGTTACGATGAAGTATGTTGCTACGGGTTTTGCGTCATCCTTGTGTTGAAAAAGGAGAGCTGCATACTGCTTTGACATTGACGAAACCCGCGCTGTTATTGTGTTATTTAGCATTGCAAGGCGATTGGGTTTCGCGAATTACCTTAGCAGATTTAGTGCGTCCCGATGCTGATGAGGAAACAGCGCGACATCAATTACGAATTTTGCTGCATCGGGCTAAAGCCCTACCTTGGGCAGAAGGTCTCGAGATTGAAGTTGGGCGGGTGCGTTTTGCAGTGCAAACCGATGTTGGTTTATTCCGAGAAGCGATTGGGCAAACAAATTGGGCTGCTGCTCTCGAGTTGTACGCGCAGCCTTTGTTGAAGGATGCCACAGAAATCAGTTTGGTATTTGATGAATGGTTATTGCTTGAACGTCAACGTCTGCATGATGCTTGGTGCGAAGCGTTACTCGCGCAAACCCATGTTTTCTTGCAATCCGAACAATTTGTCGCAGCCATAGATTTGTTACAGCGTTTACTCGAGCAAAACGAATTTGATGAAGCTATTGTGCAGTTGTACATGAAAACCTTGTACTTGGCAGGGCAACGTGAAACAGCTTTGCAGGTCTTTGAGCGATTTTCGCATTTATTGCAGACAGAAATGAATGCTTTGCCCAGTGCTGAAACTCTGGAAATCCAACGGGTTATTTTGGCAGCTAAACCACTCGAACTTGGCGTAGAAACGGTGCGGGTACCACTCGAGGTTTTGCGTCCACCCAGTTTAATTGGACGCGAATTGCCAATGCAGGCGTTGCGGACAACCCAAGCAATGTGTGTTGTGGTGACTGGTGAACCAGGGGTGGGTAAAACCCGTTTTGTACAAGAAGTCATGCCGAATGCGGTGTTATTGCGTTGTAGCGAGGGTTTATCAACGGTTAGTTGTGCGCCACTGTTGGGGTTTGCCAGTGAATTGCTGACCCCAGCTAATCTCGAGGCATTAGGCAGTTACCAAGTGGATTTAGCACGTTTACTGCCTGAATTGCCACAAGTTCTGGATGCCGATAAGGACTCGAGTTACAGTAAAATTCGTTTGCTCGAGGCTTTGGCACGGTTATTTGAAATGCAAGCACAGCCATTATTTTTTGATGATTTGCAATGGGCAGATAGCAGTACCTTGGAGTTGCTGAGCTTATTACTGACCCGTGGCAAAATTCGGGTTTTTGCGACAATTCGTACTGAAGCTTTGCATGGGCAACTCGAGCAGTTGTTAGCCGCTTGGAAAGCCGAACGGATTGCATTAGAGCCATTGTCATTGGCAGCTGTTCAGGTTTTACTCTCGAGTTTGGTGGGTCGTGAGGAAACGTATCCTGTGTTTGCACAATTTTTATTTGCCCGCAGTGGTGGGAATAGTTTTTTTCTACTCGAGATGCTACGGGCTTTATTTGAATCGGGTGCTTTACGCATTGTTAATGGAGCTTGGCATAGCGCTTTAGATCAGATCACTGCCGATTATCACGAATTTAGAGTACCTAACCGAGTCTCGGATTTGGTTTTGGCTCGGGTAGCGCGTTTATCCGAAACCACAAAGACTGTACTAATGGCAGCCAGTGTGCTTGGTAATGATTTTACTGTGGCAGCTTTGCAACACCTGACCGATTACAGCTCAGATGGCATACTGGCAGCCCTCGAGGATTTAGAAAAAATAGGTATGATTCGTGGGCAACGAATTACCCATGATTTGCTGCGCCAATCAGTGTATCAGCATGTATCGCATTTTAGAAAACAACACTGGCATGGCAAAGCTGCGTTGTTACTGAATTTACCACGTGTGGCTCGAGCTGAGCATTATCTTATTGCCACTCAAGTAAATGCAGCAATTCAATTATTTTTTGAAGAAATACTCTATCGTAAGCGTCTTGGTTTGTTGCGAGAAGCTGTAGAAATAGTGCAACGTATTTTGCAACTCGAGCCTGAAAACCTTGAAGCTTTGGTGCAAAGTGCCATGCTTTACTCGTTGTTAGGTGAACACAAAGAAGCCAATACTCGAGCCACAAAAGTTTTAGAGCATAGCCAAAAACCAGAGCATCGTTGTCAAGCACTTAATGTTCAAGCCAATTTAGCTTTTCATCAGGGTAGGTTATCCGAGGCAGCTGATGCTATCGAAGCGGCTTTGGCATTAGCCCAAACTTTTGTTCGCACCGATGCTGACCTCGAGGAAACCGCTTTTGATATTTTTGAAGGACAAGCCCGTTATGAAGAATGTATGACGATATTAACTGCGGCTCGAACACGGTTAATTGCTTTTGGCGACAGTGGCGATTTATCTGTGATTGTCTCGAGTTTAGCGGCTGTTTATGATGATATTGGTCGGTACGAAGAAGCTCTCGAGTTGCACTTTGAAGCGCTTGCAATTGCTAAGCGTTGCCAAGCTCGGTATGCCCATGTCAATGCGGCTGTTCAAATCATGTGGGGTTTACACCGCGCCAAGCGTGAACAAGAAGCTGTGCAGATTGGCGAAGAAGCCCTTGCTCTTGGTGAGTATGGCAACACCACCTATTTACGCAATGGTTTAGGTGCATCGTATATGCACCTTGGTCAGCTCGAGCCAGCTTGCCACCATTACGAGCACAATACGAGGCACGGTAGTACTGTTACACAGACTTTGGCTTGGGGCAGATTGGCTGGTTTGTACCATCAATTAGGACGCGAAACCGATTGCCAACAAGCTGTTGCTCAGGCGCTCGAGTATGCCATAACAACCGAAGTACCTTTTGCTCGAATTAGGGCTGCCATTGCTGTTTTAAACCACGGCTCTGATCTTCAACTCGAGCAGATTTTACCGCTAATTAAAAATTTTCATACCCCAGATACCTTGGCGCAAAGTGAATTAGAGGCTGCCTTACAAGCTCGAGGAATCACGTAAACTAACGACTATGCGTTCTGTTACCCAGTGGCTTGAAATGATTGCTCGTACCCAACCAAGTGAATTTGCCATTCGGGCTTTAAGGCTGCAACTCGAGCGTGAAAAACAGTTTTTGCAACCCCAAGAACTCGAGACTATTCAAATGGCGCTTAGTCAACTCGAGGTGACCCCAGTTGCTACCACGCAATTTGGTGTTGTTAATATTGATTATCGCCCCGAAGGAATGGGTGGCAAAGGCAGATTGTATCTCGAAGTTGGTGGCAGAACCATGCGTGAATTACTCGAGAATCCTGTGCTTGATGATTTACAAATTTATATTTTCTTACAACACAACAAATTTGCTGGTTTACAAGTGGATGCTGCTAAAACCCTGCCACAGCGCCTCAAAGAAGCAAGCGCAGAACTTAATAACCTCGATCTCGAGTTGCTTGATTGCCCAGATATCAATCTCAAAGGTGCAACTATTGCCACCATCCTCGAGTTAGCTGTGCAGCAATTTATTAATTTGTACTAAACTACTGCCATGACTTTAGCAACCACCGACCTTTGGCTTGAACGTAACCCAGGTATGGCACTTGATCTTGATTGGGTTCAGGAGACTCGAGTCAATAAAAGTGCAGTGGAACGCCGAGCTGCCACCATTGGTACGCGTCGGACTGTGAAGAAAGAATTTCAGGCGGCTTGGTTGCTCAGAGCCATCACTTTAATTGACTTAACCACACTTTCTGCCGACGATACCGATACCAATGTGCAACGCTTGTGTGCCAAAGCACGAAATCCTGTCCGACCAGATTTACTCGAGGCACTGGAAGTTAGTGTCTTAGGCATCACAACAGGCGCGGTTTGTGTGTACCATCCTTTTGTTCGCACAGCTGTAAAAGCCCTAGAAGGTAGCGCTGTACCTGTTGCGGCTGTCAGTACGGCGTTTCCAGCAGGGCTTGCCCCGATGAAAACGCGACTCGAGGAAGTCCGAGCCAGTGTGGCTGATGGTGCAGCCGAAATTGATATGGTGATTACTCGAGGGGCTGTGCTTGGCAATAAATGGCAAGCCCTGTACGACGAAGTTCGTCAAGTCCGCGAAGCATGTGGTGAATCCAGATTAAAAGTCATTCTTGGCACAGGCGAACTTGGTAGTTTAAGCAATGTCGCCAGAGCCAGCTTAGTGGCTATGATGGCAGGTGCAGATTTTATTAAAACCAGCACAGGCAAAGAAAGCGTGAATGCCACGCTGCCAGTTTCTCTGGTGATGGCAAGACAAATTAGGGCATACCTTGAGCGCACAGGTATCCGCGTTGGTTATAAACCCGCAGGTGGTATCCGAGCTGCAAAAAACGCCCTCGAGTACATGTTTTTAATGCGAGACGAACTTGGTTTACCGTGGTGTGAGGCGCACTTATTCCGATTTGGTGCCAGCGGCTTATTAACCGATATTGAACGGCAACTCGAGCATTTTGTCACAGGTAAATACTCGAGTGCTAAACGCCACGCGATGCCGTAAATTCTGTATCACTTTGTAAAAACGGTCAGGCATAAGCCTGACCGTTTCCTTTGGCTCGAGTTTTACACTTTGGTGGTGCGTAAATGAAACGACCAAGGTGTTTTAATGGGTGTTTCAAGTTCTTTGTAGCGTTCGTTCATGAATGGTTTGATGGCACGACCCGCTTCAAAACGAAGTTCGATGGGAATGTTCTTAGTAAAACTGTATAAACCATCCTCGAGGGCTTCGACAACTTCAAGAGGTGTATGCGAAACCTCCCAGCGGGCAATAACAGTTTCTTGTGGGGTCAGTCCTCGGTTCTCTAGGTACGCAAGACTGGTATTCAGGGCGACTCGGTGTCCACCGCGTTGGACAGGGTGTCCAAGTTTCTCGAGGGCTTTGCACCATTCATCTTGAATTTCGAGTTCGGCACTGCTGGCATCAGGTGAATCCCAACCTTCAAATAAAAATCCGCCCGGACTGAGAACGCGGACGGCTTCATCTAAGGCTGTGGTTAAGTCTGGTACGAGATGCCAGACATGGACTGCAATGATTCCTTGGAATGTGGCATTGGCAAATGGGAGTTCTTGGGCATCTGCCGTGACTAACGAAACTCTTCTCGAGACTCCAGCGAATTTTTGGCGAAAGGCACTCATCATTTCAGGGTCTATGTCAACACCTGTGAATTGAACACCTCTGGCAACGATTGGCATAGCGATTCTGCCCGTACCGACACCAATTTCTAGGATGTGCTGTGTTCCTTTGTATTCGCGCTCAAGCGGTTCTACAATGGAGGTAGCAATCCGTCCGGAGACTTCCGGCGGGTGATAACGGTTACGGTCATAGGCGCGGGCGACGCGCAAGCTCATTTTTTGCCTCCGCGCAGATATTAACAAACCGCTTCTATATCGGCAAGTGGCAAAACGAAATCTGACAATGCAAACTTGACACCAAACAAAGGTTCTTACGTAAACGCTTGCAGCTAAACCCTGTTCGGAACAATGTAAAAGCCCGAGCCTATCACGAAGTTGCCGCCATAATCCGTAATAGAATGGTTGTGGCTGGTACTTTTTGCTTGCCTCCAACAGGAGAGAGTTTATGCACACCTCGAACTGTGCAAGCCTCGAGTGGACGCAAGTGTATAAATTCGAGTCCAATGTCAATAACTGCTTCTGATTCAAGACAAATGTATAAAGTTTCTTGAGGGTTGCTATCTTCGATTGGGTGCTCGAGACGTAAAGTTTCGACTCGAACTCCATCAAGTGGAATTGGGAAACCGCCTTGGCTTTGACTAACGCGTAGTAAGTGAGTGCCTTTCATTGGCTCGAGTCTATACCTAAAAGCAATGACCCTATTGTTTTGATTACGTTTTAGGTTAAATTAATACTCGAGGTTTTTATGAATCAGCGCCAACCTGCTCTTGGTTTTATTTTTGTCACACTTTTCATCGATATTTTGGGTCTGGGTCTGATTATTCCCGTGCTGCCAGAATTGATTAAACAATACGTTGGTGGTAACACCAGCCAAGCTTCGTTTTACTCAGGTGCACTCATCGCGGTGTATGCACTGATGCAGTTTATTTGCGCTCCAATTCTTGGTAGTTTATCCGACCAGTACGGTCGCCGCCCGATTATTTTGCTATCTTTATTTGGTTTAGGCGTGGATTACATTATTTTAGCCGTATCCCCTAATCTTGCATGGTTTTTTGTTGGACGGGTGATTGCAGGTATGACCTCAGGGAGTATTTCTGCCGCCACAGCTTATATTGCTGATATCAGCCCACCCGAAAAACGTGCTCAAAACTTTGGCATTATTGGCGCTGCTTTTGGACTGGGTTTCATCGCTGGACCAGCCCTTGGTGGTTTACTTGGTAAAACAGGTCTGCATGTTCCTTTCTGGGTGGCAGCAGGCATCACCCTTGCCAATTGGTTATATGGATTACTGATCCTGCCAGAATCACTCAGCTTAGAAAATCGTCGCAAATTCTCTTGGACTCGAGCTAACCCCATAGACTCAATTCAGAACCTCAATAAATACCCAGTTGTGTTGGCATTAACTTTTAGTATTGTACTCTCGAGCTTAGCGCAAAATGCTTTACAAACAAATTGGGTGTTATACACAGGGTACAAATTTAATTGGGATACAGGACAAGTCGGATTATCTTTGGCTTTAGTGGGTATTACAGCGGCAATTATGCAAGGTGGTGTGATACGCATACTTTTACCAAAACTTGGTGAACGCCGAGCCATTTTACTTGGGCAAATCACCAGTATGCTCAGCTTTATTTTCTACGGTTTAGCCAGTGAGGGTTGGATGATGTACGCTATTATCATTGCAGGTGCTATTGGCAGTGTTGGCGGACCAGCTTTGCAGGGCTTAATTTCTAAAAGTGTTGCAGATAACGAACAAGGTGCGGTGCAAGGCAGCATTGCTAGTTTGAATAGCTTAACTGGCATTGTTGGACCAGTCATTGGCAGTGTGGCTTTTAGTTACTTTATTTCCGATGCTGCCCCCTTGAAAATACCAGGTATTGCATTTTTCCTTGGTGCTGGCTGCATTGCACTGTCCTTGATACTGATTTTGCGCGCCTTTAACACCCCTGTCATCAAAGAACGTTTAACCTAATGAGGTTCATTCAGATGTAGCTTCAATCTCGAGTTGTGTAGTATTAGCTAACTCGAGTCGGCGTTTTTCGAGGTACGTTTCTAAAATCAATACCGCACTTTGGGCATCGGTTAAGCCTTTCTCGAGCCGATCTCGTTTATTGGTGGTAACAAGTAATTGGCTTTGTGCCAATTTGGTGCTAAAACGTTCGTCTTGTAAAACCAGTGGAATCCCAGCTCGCTCGAGGTCTTTGGCAAAAGCCCGAACCCGTTGGGTTTGCCCTGAGTACATGCCATCAGTGCGAAGTGGTAAACCCACAACCAGAAAATGGGCTTGTTCTTGCTGCATTTGTTTTTGCACAGCGGCAATATCAGCTGTTAATTTAATGCGTTTAACATACCCTCTGGGGAAAGCAAAACGCCCGCTCTCATCGCTGATGGCAAAGCCAATTCGAGCAATGCCAACATCTAAAGCAAGGGCTGGGAGTAAAAAAAGTTCGGACATCTGCCTCGAGCATACCTGTTTTATGGTCCAGTGTCGGATTTGTGATGCGTTTGTGATTCTAAAGCGGTAGAATAGATGTAATGACGCTTGACTTAACTTGGTTTGATTTGGTGTTAGCGATTTTGTTCGCTGGGATTGTGGTGCTTGGCGCTCGTCGTGGTTTGATTGGTTTAGTCACCAGTTTGGTTGGTTTATTATTGTGGTTTGTGGTCAATGTGCTTGGTAATATTCATCCTTTGGTCAGCTTTGTGTTGGCACTGGGTTCTGGGGCACTGTTGGCAATCATCAGCCGCAATTTCTTATCTGAAGTGATGGATAATCTCTCTGACATTTCTAATGCTGTTGCAGGGGGTGTGGGGGGGTTCTTTATTGCCTTAGGTGTAGTCTGTGCGCTCGCGATGTCATTTCCAGTCAGTTATAACGCTGTAACTGAAAAATCAGCCTATCCAAGTGTTAGTTTACCGCTATGGATAGGTGAGGCAGTGCGTAAAAGTGCAGTGACAACTTGGCTAACCCAATCCTCGAGTCAAGGTGGTGTTGGTATTTGGGATGCAAGTGCAGGAGCTGTACGCAATTTATTAATTCCAGATTACGCTCGTTAATTCATTGTTGGGCTTGAATAAATACTTTGACACCTAGGGTTTCGGTGCCACCACCTCGGCGTAAACCATGAACTGGGGCAATATCATCATAATCGCGTCCAGTACCAATCAGCACATGGTACTCGGACTCGAGCACATTGTTGGTCGGGTCAAAGCCAACCCAACCAACCTCGGGAATAAAACACTCAAGCCAAGCATGGGTAGCTTCTGAGCCAATAAATTCTTTACCAGCGTAAATATACCCACTGACATAACGGGCTGGTATGCCTTGTGAACGACACACTGCCAGCATCGCATGCACATAATCTTGGCAGACACCTGTGCCACGTTGCATAAATTCCTCGAGTGAGGTTTCTACAGTGGTGCTACCTGTTTGAAAAGTAAATCGTTGTTGTAAATGCTGATTTAAGCCAAGTAAATACTCAAGTAAATCGGTGCTTGGTTCTAAAGCTGGGTACTCGAGTGAAGCTGCCCAGTTTAATTCGAGTGGGATGCGTTTACTGCTGCTAAGGTATTCGATTTGTTGGCTGCGAATAGCTGCTAAGCTCGAGGCTTGGTTGCTGTTTGGGTATGGTTTAGGGTGTTTGACCACAATGCTATTGGTTTCGATTCGTAAAGCTGTGTGCGCTTC
Organism: Deinococcales bacterium; assembly: GCA_013298595.1. Lineage (GTDB taxonomy): Bacteria > Deinococcota > Deinococci > Deinococcales > JAAFIG01 > JAAFIG01. Next base: position 18,065 of record JAAFIG010000031.1, read on the forward strand.
ACGGATATGAAAATGATGCACGGTTGTACCAAAGTAATCTGTGGTGCTGGTAATACCTGCATGTGGCTCGAGTTCGATACGAAATGCCAGTAAGCTTTGCTGGTCGGTATGGGCAGGTTGTAAGCGCACTTGATTGAATGAATCAAAGGCGGGTACAGGGTATTTGTATTCGGTGATATGTCGGATTTCGGCGCGCACAGTGTCATGCTAACAGGGGAGACTCTGATCGGCAAATCGCCTTTAGGCTTGATGTGTCAATACCTGTTTTTCATACACTGATTTTGTAATTTTTCAGACGATTTTTGCTTAGTAATGCGGCGTGGCTTACGGGTTTTATGGGTTTCTTATGAGGCTTGATTGATTTAGTAAGCCACCTTGGTTTTTGATTGTTCATTGTCACCCTAATAAAAAACCTAATTTTGCATAGTGTATGTCACGGAGGTAACACCCATGAAGAAATTTGCTATTCTCGGTTTAACTGCTGCATTACTTTCCACAGTGGTAGCTCAAACCCAACCTGGTACCATTGTCGAAGTTGCAGCAGCTAACAGCTCGTTTGCTACCCTTGTTGCTGCTGTCAAAGCTGGCGATCTGGTCGGAACACTTTCAGGCGCAGGTCCGTTTACGGTCTTTGCACCAACCAACGAAGCTTTTGCGAAATTGCCTGCTGGCACAGTCGAAACTTTGTTAAAACCAGAGAACAAAGCTGCTTTGGTTAAAGTCCTGACCTACCATGTTGTTTCGGGCAATGTCATGGCAGCCGATGTTGTCGGGCTAAACCGCAAAAAAGTCAAAACGGTGCAAGGTGGTGACCTAACTGTTTTTGTACTGAACAAAAATGTGTACTTATTAGACGAATCAAAGCGTTTAACCAAAGTCATTGCAACCGACGTAAAAGCCAGTAATGGTGTGGTTCACGTGATTAACCAAGTGCTTTTGCCAAAATAATAATTCTTAGGCTTGCAAATCCCTCGAGTTTCGGGGGATTATTTTTTGACATGCTCATTTCACTTAAAAATGTTGCTGTGAGCCTGAATCATCGGGTATTACTCGAGGATATTCATCTCAAAGTATCGGCTGGTGATGTTATCCGTATTTTTGGGGCTAATGGTGCGGGTAAAAGCACGTTGTTAAAGGTTTTATTTGGTGATGTTTGGCAAACCAGTGGGCAACGTTGGTATTTTTTGACCGACCCTCCCAGAGATTCTCCGATTGGGTCTCGAGAACAAATGGCGTTGATTTCGCCTGAAATACAGGAGCGTTTTCAGCGATTAGCCTTTGATCGGACTGCTTTGGAGATGTTGCAAACGGGTTTTGCCCAAAGCGATTATTTGTACACGCCATTAACCGAGGTACAACAACAACAAGTTTTACAGATGGCAGCCGATTGCCAATTATTTGGGTTGCTTGAACAGATTTTTGCCAAACTCAGTAAAGGGCAAATGCGGCAAGTGCTACTAGCTCGAGCTTTGTTGCGACAACCAAAGGTTTTACTGCTGGATGAGTTCTTTAGTGGTATAGATGCCAATGCTCAGCAGCGTTTACAGCAGATGGTAGTGGCGTATCTCGAGACAGGTGGCACACTTTGTTACACCACGCATCGCAATGAAGCCACACTGGGTTTTAGCGAACAACAAGTTTGGCTTGAGCAAGGCAAAATAGTTCAATCTCAGCCGCATCAGGTAAATCCCCCTAAAGCCCAAAAGAGCGCCAAGAAAGCAAAAATAAATGCTCGAGCAAATTTAGCGCAAATACTGGTTGAAATGCAAAATGCCAATGTTTACCTTGGCGAACCTCGAGACGATGCCACTGCACTTTTTGGTGATGCCTCGAGCGGTTCGCGTTTAATTTTAAGCGATATCAATCTGCAACTCCTGCAAGGGCAGCACTACCTTTTGCTTGGACATAATGGCGCGGGCAAAAGCACCTTAGCTCGAGTGATTCGTGGCGATGTTTTACCAGCTGTTGGAGGAATTGTGCGTTGGTTTGGCTCGAGCACCATGCCAATTTGGGAACGTCAAGCCCGAATTGCCCTGATTTCTAGCGATCAACAAGCATGGCATCGGGTGGATGCTACAGGTTTTGAAATTGTGGCAAGTGGTTTGACAGGCGGTATTGGCTGGCATCGGCAATTAACAACCAGCCAAAAAACTCAGGTAAAAACCTTATTGGCGATGTTTGAGATGTCTGCTTTTGAACACCGTAACGCTTTGCACTGCTCGCAAGGTGAATTACGCAAACTCTTAATTGCTCGAGCTTTAATCACCAACCCAGAACTGATTATTTTAGATGAAGCATTTGATTATTTAGATATAGCTTCAAGACAAATGGTTTGGCAAGCCTTAGAAAACACTGCTGCCAGTCTACTGATTATCGCCCACCGAGCCGAAGATACTGCACCATTTCCGACCCATGTAATGCGTTTAGAAGCTGGTCAAATCGTTTGGACTGGCAGCTCGAGTCAACTCATATGGCACTCAAGCCCTTGACTCTCGAGCATTCTTCTGATACCTTTTAGCGCTGACCGATGGCGGCCCCGTCATCTAGCGGTTAGGATATCGCCCTTTCAAGGCGAGTACACGAGTTCGATTCTCGTCGGGGTCACCAAAGAACACCAGAGCCTAGGCTCTGGTGCTTTCTTTTGAGGCTGTTTATCGTTTGGCAGAACCGTTTTTAATCACATCAACAATCACACTTGGTAAGTCCCAAGTCATGATGTCAAACCCAGCTGCGGAAAAATTATAAGGTACTTTGAGCATTTCGATACGTAATTTGGGGCTGTTAAAATCCAGAATGGTGCAGTCTGCGCCAGGTTCTCCGTTTAAACTTAAACCAACACTGCCAGGGTTGATGATAAACCCTTGGTTGACTTCTCGAAAACTTGGAATGTGCGTACCACCTGTTAAAAGAATCTGGCAATGTTGCTGCTCGAGTAATTGATTAAGTTTTTCTTGTTTCTCGGACATGTCCACTTTGGCATCGGGGTCGTCGGGTAAGCCGTGCATAAAACGCAATTTGCCATGAGGGGTGTTAATTCGCCCTGTCATCGGTAATGCCCGAATCCATTTCATATCTTCAGCACTTAAACGCGTTTTGCTCCATTCGATGGTTTGATCGGCAATACCTTCTCGAGCATTTCGTTCGTTTAAGTCAAATGCCAGACGTGCTTCGCTTGAACCCATGGTGGTACTGACGCGGTGTTCTTGTAAAAACCGTACTACTTCATCGGGTGTAGCGCAATAACCCACTAAGTCGCCAAGGCAAACGATGCTGTCAACACCAGCCTCTTCGAGTTTTTTCCAGACTGCTCTTAACGCATGTATGTTTGCGTGGACATCACTGATAACTCCCAATCTCATTAAGGCTATTCTACTCGAGAAATGATAATCATGAAGTGTTATTATCCAAGCAATGCTTCGTGGTGGAGATTTAGCTTTTTCTTGGCGTAGTGCGCCACAAGCCCAGCCTATGGCAATTCCAATGGCTGTGGCGGCTGGTTTATGTGCTGGGTTTTTGCATATTCCTTTTGTTGCAGCTTGGTTAGTGGTTTTTCCACTAGCGGGTATGTTGTACTTAATTGCTCGAGAAGCCACACCACGTTTAGCAGCTCGAGTGGCGTTTTTTGCCTGGCTTGGTTTTTGGTCGGTGCATTTATTTTGGTTACCCCAATCTTTTTCCGAGTTATTCGGGGCAGGTTCGTGGGTCAGTGGTTTGGCTTTCTGGGTGTTAATGCCTATTTTATGGGTGATAGAAGCTGGGTTTAACACAGGTATGGCGTGGGTAGCGCATCGTCTGACCAAAACCAATCTTGGTATGGTTTTTGTGCATGCCATGTTATTGGTCTTACTCGAGTTTATACGCCACAGAATGGGTGCTTTGGCGTTTCCGTGGGGTAACTTTGGCTATACCCTGATAGATACGCCTTTGGTACATTTAGCGCAATTTGGTGGCGTTTACTTACTGAGTATTATTATTGTGCTTTGTGCTGCCAGTGTCGCGGCAATGGCGTTGCTCGAGTGGCGCGGTTTAGTCGTCAGTGCCATTATTGTTATTGCAGGCTTGGTCTTTGGCTTAACCCGTCCTAATTTACCAACTCCAACTCGAGAAGCTTTATTGGTGCAAGGAAACATAGACCCGCGTGCCAAAGTGAGTGGGCTTTCTAATGCACTCGAGGTTTACTCGAGTTTAGCTAAACAAGCCACGTCTAATGCTGTGGTGGTTTTCCCAGAAGCTGCCTTGAACTTATATGAGTTAACACCGCTTGATTTTTCTCCAAGTAATTTGCCCAAAATTCGGCGTTTAATTGCTGGTGTTGCTGATATACGTAAAGGTGCTCGATTGAATTCTGTAGCAGCTATCAAGAGCACCGTTTTGCAAGGCACATCTACCAAAGCACACCTTGTGCCATTTGGAGAATTTTTTCCATTGCGACAAGCCCTAAGTTTTATTTACAACCCCATTTTTTCTATCATTGGCTATGGAGAAAATTACGGTGGTTTAGAATTGCGTTACGAAACCCGCACTCTCGAGTTAGACGGCGAACGGTTTGGTACGTATGTTTGTTATGACAGTGTTTTCCCAGATGTCTCGAGGGATCGAGTTCTGGACGGAGCACAAGTGTTGGTCAATGTTTCTAACGATGCTTGGTTTGGGCGTACTTGGGGTATCGAACAGCATTTTATGATGGGGCGAATGCGGGCAGTCGAAACTCAACGCTACGTATTACGAGCTGGCAATACTGGCATTACAGCTGTTATAGACCCATATGGACGGGTCTTACAACGTTCGCCAATTCAGCAACGTTTAGCACTCGAGGCAAAATATGCGTTGCAAACAGGTAAAACTATCTATGTGCAATTTGGTGATTGGGCTGTTTTACTTGCCGCTATCCTTGCTGTGATTGGCATGGTTTTATCCAGACGTGAAAATGACACTTGGTAAATTTGTTAGACTAGGCTCGAGTATATGCTGATAGTTCTTCCCGATTTGCACGGACGTGCCGACCTTCTCGAGGCGGCAATTCGGTATTATCCGTCGGATACACATTTTATTTTTCTGGGAGATGCCATTGATCGCGGTCCAGACTCAAGAGGTTGCGTACGAACACTACTCGAGCTAAGTGATGCTGGACGAATGACATTACTGCGCGGCAATCATGAAAGCATGTTGTCCACAGCTGCTGAGTACGACCGTTTAGCCCAAGAAGTTGGTGATGCCAACATGCTGAAAATGGCTCGAGAAGAATTTGTTAATTGGCAACGCAATGGTGGTAGCGCACTTTTTAAGGAATACGGTTTTTTCGGACCCGGTAATGTACCAGATGATTTGCTCGAGTTTATTCGTCGTACACGTTTAGCTTTTGAAAGTCCGAATCATTATTTGTGCTCGCATGCTGCGCCACCTGTGCTGCTTGACCGGTATCATACTGTTGCCGATACAATGCTTTGGGCACGTCCGAACGAAGGTCCATTTGACCTCGATAAACACCTTGTTGGTAGTATTCATGGGCACACACCTTTAGCTGTGCCAACCTGGGTTGAGCGCCATTTATACATCGATTTGGGCGCGGTTTTTAGTGGCAATCTTTGTACCGTTAATTTAGATACCCTCGAGACCATTGTTTTACGAGGTGCTGGTGCTGGTGGACGAGAGGCATTACTCGAGCTTGCCTCGGATGAAGATGGTTTGGTGCGCGAGCAGCCATTTAGAATTGTTGAAATTTAAGATGATCTGACTTAAAGGCTTTTATGACACCTTATTTCGGTGGCTGTTGATGTTTGGATTTTTCAAATTTCATATAACTCATGAAAAATAATTTATTATTAAAAACATGAAAACCGATCCTCAGTTCACCTACGGAGTCTTCATCGGCAGATTTCAACCACCCCACCAAACCCATATTGGAGTCATGCTCGAGGCACTGGAAAACATTCAAAAACTGATTATTGTCATTGGAAGCGCTAAAAATGCACGCAACATCAAAAACCCATTCACTGCCGAAGAACGCCAACAGCTGATTCAAACGGCGCTCGAGTCGGCAGGTGTAGATAAATCCCGAATCGCTTTTACTTTTGTCCGAGATTATTTTTATAACGAAGCCATGTGGTTAGCTACAGTGCAAAATGGTGTGCACAGCATCACCAAAGGCAGCGACCATATTGCTTTATTAGGGCATATCAAAGATAACTCGAGCTATTACTTAAAAAGCTTCCCACAATGGGATTACTTACCGACCAAAATCGTCTCGAGCCTGAACGCCACCGATGTTCGCAATGCCCTCTGGACAGGTCAACCGATCACAGATTTTGTCAATCCTAGCACCGCCAAATTTCTTATAGATTTCAAAAAAACCCCAGAATTTCAAGAACTTGTTCTTGAGTACCAATATGTCCAAGAGTATAAAAAACTGTGGTCAACCGCGCCATATCCACCTGTTTTTGTGACCACCGATGCTGTTGTGATGAAAAGCGGGTTTGTGCTGGTGATAAAACGTGGCGACCATCCAGGTAAAGGAAAATACGCCATTCCAGGCGGTTTCTTAAACCAAAAAGAAAGCTTAATCGAAGGTTGTTTACGCGAATTACTCGAGGAAACAGGTCTAAAACTCGAGTCAGATAAGCACCTCAAAAATACGGCGGTGTTCGATTACCCAGATCGTAGTTTACGCGGCAGAACCATCACCCATGCTTATCACTTTGACCTTGGTATCGGTAGCCTTCCAACGATCAAAGGTGGTGATGATGCAGCTGATGCTTTCTGGATGCCACTTTCTGATGCGCTCTCTAAACCCGAATTATTCTTTGAAGATCATCATGCAATTATCGAACACTTTGTACTCAGGCAATAAGCCAGCAAAACCCAACCCCATCTTCCATTACTTTAAAATCGAAAAAGGAGCAATTTATGACCCCTATTAACGATAACAACATCATTCTCGACACCGACAGCTACAAAAGCTCGCATTTTATGCAATACCCACCAACCATGACTCGAATGATGAGTTACCTCGAGTCTCGAGGTGGAACATACCCAGCCACGCGCTTTTTTGGTTTGCAATACGTACTCAAAAAGTACTTAACCACACAAGTCACTCTTGAAATGGTCGAAGAAGCCAGTACAATCCTTAGTGCTCACGGCGAACCATTCCCACTCGAGGCTTGGCGAATCATTGCCACAGAACTGGGTGGCAAATTACCACTCGAGATTCGAGCAGTCCCAGAAGGCACACTGATCCCCAATCACAATGTGCTTTTAACCTGCACCAACACCGATGAGCGCTTCCCGTGGTTGGTCAGTTGGTTTGAAACGATGCTGATGCGCGTTTGGTACCCAACCACAGTTGCTACTCAAAGTTACTTTATTCGAGGCATCATCGAAAAAGCACTCGAGGAAAGTGCTGATGACCCCAAAAACGAAATTGCTTTTAAACTCCACGATTTTGGCTCGAGAGGTGTTTCTAGCCGAGAATCGGCTGGAATTGGTGGATTAGCCCACTTATTGAATTTTATGGGCACAGATACGCTCGAGGCAATTCGTTTAGCCCGAAATTATTATGGAGCAGACATCGCAGGGTTTAGCATTCCAGCTGCTGAGCACAGCACTGTCACCAGTTGGGGCAAAGAAAACGAACTCGAGGCATACCGTCACACAGTCAAAATGTTTGCCAAACCAGGGGCATTATTTGCAGTGGTATCCGATAGCTACGACCTCAAACATGCCATTAATGAATTCTGGGGTGTAGCATTGCGTGAACAAGTAATTGCCAGCGGCGCAACCCTTGTGGTACGCCCAGACAGTGGCGATCCACCTGCTGTGGTTCGTATGGCAGTCAAAGCATTGGATGCCAAATTTGGACACACCATCAATAGCAAAGGCTTCAAAGTGCTTAATCATGTGCGAGTGATTCAAGGTGATGGCATCAACGAAGACAGCATCAAAGAAATCCTTGCCGCTATCATGAACGATGGTTACAGTGCCACAAATGTTGGCTTTGGTATGGGCGGCGCACTTTTGCAGAAAGTAGACCGTGACACGCAACGTTTTGCCTACAAAGCCAGTGCAGGCATTGTGGACGGCAAGTACCGCCCAATTTATAAAGACCCAGTCACCGACCCACGCAAACGCAGTAAAGATGGCATCCTAGACTTGGTGCTCGAGAAAGGCAAATACCAGACCATGCAATACACCGACTTTGCCTCGAGCTACCCTAACAGCATCATGCGAACCGTTTACAAAAATGGTGAATTACTCGTAGAAGATAACCTCGAGACAATCCGTAGCCGCGCTTAACTATGCAAAAAAATATCCTTCCCGTTTATTATGCGGGAAGGATATTTTGATAATTCACAAAATTCAGCTTGGTGGTAACAAAACAGTATCAATCACATGGATAACACCGTTGCTTGCAGGAACATCAACAGCAATCACATTGGCATTATTGACTGTAACTTTGCCATCTTTAACTGCAATTGCCACAGTTGCACCATTGACTGTTTTTACATTCTGACCAGCAAGTTTAACCACATCACCACTGAGTGCTTTACCAGCAATCACATGGTATGTCAGGATTTTTACCAAAGTTGCTTTATTTTCTGGTTTTAACAAATTTGCCACTGTACCAGCAGGCAATTTCGCAAACGCATCATTGGTCGGAGCCAGCACTGTAAAAGGTCCAGCACTCGAGAGCACACCAACTAAATCGGCAGCTTTAACAGCAGCGACCAATGTAGCAAAGGTACTATTACCAGCAGCTACTTCAACAATATTGCCAACCGTAGCTTGAGGTTGAGCAGCAGGAGCCGCAGCGGCAGGAGCTGTTTGAGTTGGCATACAAGACGAAAACAGAGCGGCGACCAATCCGAGAGCAAGGAACTTTTTCATAAAACCTCTTTCTAAAAGCGTAAATTTTGACTGCTCGAGAAGAATAAGCTGGTTTTGCTAAAGCAATACGGTGATGACACGGAATTAAATTGAGTCTTCTCATACAAGTTCATTCATATAAACTCATCTCGAGATAGCAATGGCTAGAAACTTGGCAATATTTTTTTAAGTTTAGAAAGCGATTTTTTGATAAATTGAAGCTAAATAAATGTTTGTTTAGTTTTCCTTAATTAAAGCTAGGCGATTTTCCTAAAACCTGAGCAGATTATGCAAGAAATCACTTTCTAAATACTCGAGCCGAAAAAACTAGCAATCGCATAGATTTTAATGAGCTTGGGCGACCGAGAGAATGCGTAAATCTCAAAAAAATATCGCATTAGTCACAGCTCAAGAAATCTTGTCACCCTTAAATCTTAGTCTAAATCTACCAAACAAACCCGATCCATCATCACTAAACACTAGTTGAGTAGATATTGTTGCTTCTAACATGACTTTCTGTTATGTGAGCTAAGCAGATAACAGTAGCCATCCTCGTTGTATCAGTAATTTCCTACAACCAATCAACCCTTCATCGGGCATACTTAAAATATGGGAATTGACTACTCGCTTTGTGCTATTTTGCCCAGAAATCAATCATCACGTTTTCTCGAGCAATTGTCTAAATTACTGGCTGCTCCCAGCCGACGCAGAATCAAAAATCTGGTTTGGTCAGAAGCAATCCAAATCAGCCATGCAGACTCGAGGGGAATTGCTGGTTTGCTATTAGAAGAAAACGAATCCGCTAATAATTACGCTTTTTCGTTGTACATCAAACTCGAGCGGGACATGGAAGCATATTCGGATGGGCATAGCTTTAAGTGTTTTACTCGAGAAGGTTCGTTCGGTTCGATGTGGACTTCGGTGTTTGCCAGCCCCGCGTTCTTGTTGGTGAAAATGACAGCGGCAACATCGGGTATGAGCCGCGTTTTACAGCATTCAGAGGCAATTCATAAACTCTGGCAGCAGTTTGCTAAGGCAGCAAAAGCGGTTGTAGCTTATGTTGATCTCGAGTCTGAGTCTGGGGTGATGGTGTTTCCAAATGCGGGTGATTGTGTGCTTCCTGTCAATGATACATTTGTATGTTTTGAATGCGATGAATTCAGTCTCGATGAAATGGTGAAATTTATCCAACAAGAAAATAATCTTTGATAGTGCATGAGGTTCGAGATTTTTAAATACTGCACTCTCTCGAGCAATTATTTCACCTTTAAAATTTAGTTCAAAGGTGAAATCACTACTCACATTCCGAAGAAACTGCCAAGAGAAAATATGTGGCGAGCAAGTCTCGAGTTTAATTATTGGCTGCGTCTTTGGCTTCCTTAGCGGCTTTTCTTTGGCTTCTCGAGAGTTTTGGTGCGCTTTCTGCTACTGCTTCTGCGTCATCCTCGACTTTCTTTTTCCAACCACCTTTTTCTCGCCATACTACTCGCACTGGTATACCCGGTAAGCCTAAGTCTTCACGGATGCGGTTGCGAAGGAAATTTTCGTAAGCTCGAGTCACAAAAGATTCGCGGTTGATAAAGAAAACAAATGTGGGTGGCGCAATTTCTGCTTGGGTTAAGAAGTACATTCGCAGTGGTCTGCCGTTAAAGTTTGGTACAGCTTGACGCATTTGCCAAACCTCGAGCCAGCGGTTCAGTTCAGAAGTACCAATACGGGTTTGCCAGAGGTTATAGAGTTTGGTGGCTTCGGCAAGTAATTCGTGGATACCGTATTCGTTGATGGCACTGGTGTACACTCGTGGGGCAAACTCGAGGTGATGCAATTTGTAATCGATGTCTTTTTGGCGTTTCTCGAGGTCTTCTTCTTCAACTAAATCCCATTTATTAATGACAATAATCACGGGTTTGCCGCTGTCATATGCCATGTTGGCTAGTTTTAATTCGTGGTCGCCGAGGTCAAATGGGTCTATGACCAGCATAATCACATCGGTTTTACCAATGGCTTGTTCTGAGCGTTGCTGCGAGTAATACTCGACATTGTCGGCTGGACGATGGCGAATACCTGCGGTGTCCACCAGCACAAAGCGGTTACCTGCATAATCAAATTCGATGTCTATGCTATCGCGTGTTGTGCCAGCAATGGGTGAGACAATCACACGGTCAGAATTGGTAATGGCGTTGACCATGCTGCTTTTACCAACATTAGGACGACCAATAAAGGTCACGCGGATTGGCGCAACTGCCGAGATATCTTCTTCATCAGTGGGTAAGTGTGTTACCACTGCGTCCATCAATTCCTCGAGTCCACGTGCATGTTCGGCACTGGTGCAAATTGGTACACCGTATCCGAGGGCGTAAATTTCGGATAATTCATTTTCGTGTTTGAAATGATCTATTTTAGTCGCCGCTAAGATGACAGGTTTACCAAGGCGACGTAACCACTCGGCAATTTCGTAATCGGCACTGGTGATATCTTCGCGTCCGTCTACAGCAAAAATGACACAACGACAATCATGAATTGCCATCTCGGCTTTCTCGAGAATTTTGGTTTCCCATTCGTCACCGCTCCACAATCCGCCTGTGTCCATCATCAGGATACGGTGATTTTCATATAAGTACATTTCTTCTTTGACATCACGTGTCACACCAGGCATATCGGCAACTACAGCTGCTCGACGACCAATGATGCGATTAAATAAACTGCTTTTTCCAACGTTCGGACGACCAACAATTGCAACTTTGTGCATAATAAACCCCTGAGAAAAGAGAAATGAGGAAGGGATGTCAGAAAGGTACTTTTCTCTTTTACCTTCCCGCTTTCCTCCGCTTTATTCGTATCCTAGTTCACGTAAGGCTTCTGTGTCGGAACGCCAATTGGTCATAACACTAACTTCGAGGTCTAAGTAAACTTTTTTGTTCAGGAAAACCTCGAGTTGTTTACGAGCACGCAGCCCGATTTGTTTGATCATTTTTGCGCCAGCACCAATCACAATTTTACGATGCGAGCCTTGTTCAACAATTAAATCTGCCTCGAGAACTTGCATGCCGTTATCGCGTTCAACCCAAGAATTCACTCGAGTGGCGACACTGTACGGGATTTCGTCGCGTAGGGCTTGCATTGCTTCTTCGCGGATAATTTCGGCTGCCCATTGTTCGCGGCTTTGGTCGGAACGACCGTAATTTGGGAAGAAAAACGGGTTCTCAGGTAAGTTTTTGAGAACATCCGCTAAAAGTGTTTGCACCGCTTCGGGGTCGTTTTGGGCACTGAGTTTGACTTTGATAATATCGTCACGTTCGAGTAATTTTTCGTAAGCATTGAGGGCTTCGTCGGGGTATTTTGCCACATCAAGTTTATTGCCAACCAACCACAAAGGTTTATCAAATGGCGAGATGGCTCGAGCCACTAATTTATCCTCTTCGGTGGGTGGGCGGCGCAAGTCTACCACCCAAACAACTGCATCCACATCCGATAAGGCATTGTGGACTTCGTTGTTCATGTATTTACCAAGGGCATCGGCGGGTTTATGCAAACCTGGAGTGTCCACAAAAACAGCTTGGTAGGGTGCGGTTTCACCATAGCCAGTGTAAATGCCGCGCATGCCGCGCCGTGTTGTTTGTGGTTTTGGTGTCACAGCCGAAACTTTTGCACCAAGCAAAGAGTTCAGTAAGGTGCTTTTACCAACGTTGGGTTTGCCAACAATTGCCACAAAGCCAGAGTAGGTTTTATTTAAGAGGTCATCACTCGGTATAGAGTCCATAAGCGCTCGAGTGTGCCACTGTAAGCCAGACTTGTCAAGGGCAAAATGAACACTATGCGTTAGTATTTACTCAATCAAGGTGTGCTGATCGTTATTCTCGAGTATTGAGAAATGTTAGTTGGAGTTTGAGATTTTGAGCACTACAATTAAAGATCTGTTTTTCTGGATAATTGAAACTCGAGTTTTGTAAGGTGATGAACCTTTTCTTGGCTGGCTTCTGGTATATTTTGCAAATGGGTAAGACTCGTCGTGAAGAAAAATTGGCTAGACGCGGATACGAAGAATCGTTGAAATCTTCGCGTAAATTCTCTTGGAAAAAATATTTTGGGGTGCTGGCTAAAACCTTGCCTAAAGTTATTTTGGTGTTTGTAGCAACGCTGGCATTGCAGATTCTGCTGGTTAGTTTAGGTGTTAAGTTTTTTGAAACAGTTTATGGTCAACTGATGTTATTTGTTCCCGCTTATATCGCCACGATGTACTGGACTCGGCAATCAGCTAAGAGTCTCTATGAAGCACCTGAAAAACCCGATATTCTCAAACGTAGATGAACAACAATTTGCTTCTCGAGGCAGCGCAGTTAGATACTGCCGATGGTTTGGCAGCATTCAGGACTCGTTTTTTATTACCAGAGAATAAAATTTATTTGGATGGTAATAGTTTGGGCGCATTACCCGCTCATGTACCTGCTCGAGTGGCGGATGCTATAGAGCGGCAATGGGGGCAGGATTTAATCTCGAGTTGGAATAAGAACGCGTGGATTGATTTACCAAGTAAAGTTGGGGCAAAAATTGCGGCATTGGTTGGGGCAAATGCCGATGAGGTAATAGCTGCGGATAATACCAGTATTAATGTTTTTAAGGTGCTACTGGCGGCTTTGCAATTGCGTCCTGAACGTAAAGTGATTGTTTCAGATATTGATAATTTCCCCACCGATTTGTACATGGTGCAGGGTGTGAATACCTTACTTGGACAACAATACGAGTTGCGTTTTGTCAAACGGGCTGATCTCGAGACAGCTTTAGATACTCATACCGCTGTGTTGCTTTTAACTGAGGTGGATTATCGCACAGGTGAACGTTTAGATATGGCGGCTTTGACTGCTCGAGCACAGGCTGTTGGTGCGTTGTGTATTTGGGATTTGGCACATAGCGCTGGAGCTTTTCCTGTGGTTTTGAATGCTTGCAAAGTGGATTTTGCAATTGGTTGTGGTTATAAATACTTGAATGGTGGACCTGGAGCACCTGCTTTTCTATTTGTGGCTCGAGAACATCAGACTCGGGTATTGCCTGTACTGACGGGTTGGATGGGTCATGCCGAGCCATTTGCTTTTACACCTGATTACGCACCAGCATCAGGAATGCTACGTTTCACAGCGGGTACGCCTAGTGTGCTGGGTTTAACGGCTTTGGATGCGGCTCTCGAGATTTGGGATCAAGCCAGTATTGCTGCTGTTGAACAAAAAAGTTTTGCTTTAACCGATTTATTTATGCGTGCCATGCAACCCCTCGAGGCAACGTATGGTTTTTGTTGTGTCACCCCACTACTGCCAGCCAAGCGTGGTTCACAAGTGAGTTATACGCATCCTGATGGCTATGCCATTATGCAGGCACTGATTGCGGCTGGTGTGATTGGTGATTTCCGAGCGCCTGATATTGTGCGCTTTGGCTTTGCGCCGTTGTACCTCAGTTTTGTAGATGTACTCGAGGCTGTGCAGCGGCTCGAGCAGATTATGCAAACAGGTGCTTGGCAACAACCAGAATTCTCAAATCGGCGTAAAGTGACTTAGGTTTTGCTGAGGTTTCCATTTTTGACCAGCATTCCTCACAAATTTGGACTACACTGAAGATTGTGAGTATTACCCGTGACACCCGACCCGTCAACCCAGTGCAACAAGCGCAACGAGAGCAACTCGATGCCTTGGCAGTTGAATTACGGCAATTACATTCGATGCTTCTTGATGCAGTCAAAGCTGATTACGAAAAACTAAACGGCAAAACCCAAGGACCTTTCCATATGTTTAAGCTGGTTACAGACGACCCATTTTTTCAATGGTTACGTCCGCTCAGTGGCATGATGGCAAGTATTGATGAAATCACAGATGAGAAACGCTTACTCAAACAAGCTGAAATAGATCAAATCAAGGATTTGGTTGTGCAACAACTTTCTCCTACCGAGCCAGCTTTTGGTAGCAATCTCGAGATTCGGGCATCAGATAACAAGAAAATTGCTGCTAAACGCGAAGCGGTGATGGAATTACTCGAGACGTTATGACCCAGCCCGAACCAATTGAACTCGAGGAAACAGAGTCTACTGATTTTGATGATGAACAGCGCCCCGAGCGTCGTTCAGATGATAAAGACCCTTGGCATGGCTTATCTGATTTCGACGAATAAATGCTTGTTCATATAGGAAAATCCCCAATGCGTTTACATTGGGGATTTTCGTTTTGAAATTAGCCTTTTGGATTCACATTCTCGAGTACAGCAGCGACTGCTTTGACCACTTGGTCTATTTCAGCTTTGCTAATCACTAAGGGTGGTAAAAAACGCATGACGGTTGGTGTGGCACTGTAGGCAAGAATCGCGTGGTCTTTCTCGAGTGCTTCGAGGTATGGAGCGCTGTGTTCTTTGAGTTCAAGCCCGATTATTAAGCCTCGAGCGCGGATTTCTTTGATTTTTTTGCTGTTGATTTTGCTAAGTTGCTCGAGAAAGTATGCTCCAAGTTCGGCACTTTGTTCGATTAGATTGTGTTTTTTCATGTATTTGATGGTGGCAATTCCAGCTGCCATTGCCAGCGGGTTGCCACCGAAGGTTGTTCCGTGTCCGCCTTTGGGCATTTTATTGGCAACCTCGTGGGTCATGGTCATGGCACCCAGTGGAATGCCGCTGCCAATGGCTTTAGCAAGGGTCATGATGTCTGGTTGGATGGTGCAACCGCTGCTGAGAGCGCAAGTGTGGGTGCAGTCTGGTTCGCAAGCGTGCTGATGTCCCCACCATTTGCCAGTGCGTCCAAAGCCTGTTTGGATTTCATCAAAAATCAGCAGTGCCCCATGTTTTTTGGTTAAAGCTCGAGCCGCACGGAGGAATTCTGGGGTGGCTGGGCGCACACCACCTTCACCTTGGACTGGTTCAATAATAACGGCAGCAGTGTTTTCGTCTATGGCAGCTTCGAGCTGCTCGAGGTCGTTAAAGGCAACAAAGCTAGTTTCGTGCACCAAACCACCGAATGGTTCGCGGTACTTGGGTTCGTAAGTTAGGCTTAGTGCGCCCATGGTACGCCCGCTAAAACCGCGTTTCATGGCGACAAATTTTTCGCGTCCAGTGGCAACTCGAGCAAATTTTAGGGCGGCTTCCATGGCTTCAGCCCCGCTGTTACAAGGAAATATTCGCTCGAGTCCAGCGGGTAAAATGCTGGCAAGTTCGGCGTAGAATGCAGAGCGTTTATCGTTTGGGTATGTTTGCGGGCAGACCATCAGCGTTGCAGCTTGGTCTTGGATGGCTTTGACCACATCTGGGTTGCTGTGCCCAACATTGGCAACGCTGATACCAACCACACAATCAATGTATTCACGTCCGTCAGCATCCCAAACTTTAGCGCCTAAGCCTTTGGTAATTACAATGCTGTGTTTGTTATAGACACCAGAGTCGTAACGGCTTTCGGTTGCGATAATGTCTTGGGTTTTAGATGCGGTTAATGTCATGAGAACCTCCATTATTTTTGCTGCTCGAGTTGTCATTGTACGAAAAATAGGGGAGAGGTGATAGTGATGCGTATAGTCTTTTGCGCTGCCTCGAGTTTTTGCGTAGAATCTAAGGCAATGAATGAATCTTTAAAACCGCGTCCGAATGTTGTTTTGGCGCTTGTGGCGGTTATAGCTGCTATTTCGAGTTTTGCATTACCATTTGCCACGCTCACCCGTAGCTTTGGTGGTCAAGGGGCAATGTTGGTGCACCCTAGTATGGTCATTGATTTTACTGGGTATTTACCTAAAGCCTTACCTGATTTCTCGAGTACCACCATTTTAATTTGGTTGACATTGTTGGCATTGCTCAGTATTGCAGCACTGGCTTGGTTTATGCCACGTTTTTTATGGGTTGGTGGTGTTTTCACAGTGTTTTGTATCATCTCGAGTTTTGTGGTTTACGCCATGACTTTAGATGCAGTACATGCTCCATTACTGGCGGCGGGTACAGCGTATCGGCGTTTGCCTTTTGTTAATTTTGGTCCTTCAATCTGGGCATTTTTTGCATTTTTTACGGGTCTTGGTGCGATAGCCTCGAGCTTACGGGCTGCTGGGCGCTTTCCCAATTTTTTTCGTAGTATCACAGGTGTTGTTGTGCCTGGTATTTCAATTTTATTGGCTTTGGTGATTTGTGGTGTCTTGATTTTATTGATTCAGCAGCCACCAGGTTTAGATAAAGTGGCAAAGAGTTGGGTGTCAGACTGGTTTGCTCGAGTGGATTTGATTTGGTTTTCCTACAGCATGCTTTTTGGGTCGGTATTACCTAAGTTTCGTCCGACTTTGGATTTTGCTCCTGTTTGGCAAAGTTTATCCTTGGCAACACCACTTATTTTTACGGGCTTAGGTTTGTCATTTGGTTTTCGCACTGGTTTATTTAATATTGGTGCTCCTGGTCAAGTTATTGTGGGTGGTATTTTCTGTGCAGCAGTGAGTATCTATTTGCCAGGTCCGTGGTTTATTATTTCACCTTTAGCAGTAGTGGCAGCCGCTGTTGGTGGTGGGCTTTGGGGTGCGTTACCGGGCTGGCTCAAAGGGCGTTTTGGTGCTTCAGAAGTGATTAATACTATTATGCTCAATAACATTGCCAGTGGTTTATTGGTATTTTTAATTGGTGCTAATGAATACAAATTTTTTGGTCAAACCGTAACATTGCCATTCAAAGCCGAAGGTGGCGAGGCGAAAAGCCTCGAGTTTGGTGCTGGTGCTCGTCTCTCGAGTATCACCGATCCGTTTAGTTACACTCGAGATGGTTTAAGTTATATGGGTTTGGCAGTGCCTTTTCTCCTGATTGGTGCGATTCTTGGTTTTGCAACAGCCAAAGGTTCAGTGCGTACTCGAGGGATTGCTTCTGGTGTTGGTGCGGCGGTTGGTTTGGGCTTGGGCTTGTTATTACGTGAAATTCCTGTAACTGGCGCGATGCAAACAGCAGCCTTAAATCTGAGCTTTGTGATTGCAATTTTGGCAGCTGGATTTGTGGGTGTGTTTTTGTGGCGTACCAAATGGGGTTTTGAACTGCGGGCTGTGGGTTTAAGCCCTAAAGCTGCCGAGTATGGTGGTGTGAATATTGCTAAAAATACGATTATGGCAATGGCAATTTCTGGGGCATTATGTGGTTTAGCAGCGACTCATTTTACAATGGGTGGTGCTTTGTCTGAATACAAATTAAAACAAGCTATCCCAGCCGATAGTGTTGGTTTTGGCGGTATTACTGTGGCATTACTTGGGCAGAATACACCAGCTGGTGTGGTTGTCTCGAGTATTTTGTTTGGTGTGCTAAATACAGGTGGTTTGCGCTTAGATCAGGCTTTAGATGATATTTCTCGAGAAATTGTCACGGTTTTACAAGCGCTCATTGTGTTGTTTATTGCCACTCGAGGGTTTCTCAGTGGTGATTTTTTACGCAGTATCAATAATTCAAATAAACCTAAGAAAGAAAAGGAGGCGGCATGATGGATACTGCTGTTTTACTGGTGGTGTTAATTACCACAATTCGTAGTACAACACCGTTGTTGTTTGCGGCACTGGGTGGCATGTTCTCGGAACGAGCTGGTGTGGTTAATATTGCCCTTGAAGGAATTATGCTTTTTGGTGCTTTGACCGCTGCAATTGTTGCACAACGCACCGAATTTTATGTGTTAGCCAATAATCCAGATGCCAATGTCTGGTGGACTTCTTGGTTTGGGGTTTTAGCAGCAATGCTGGTTGGTGCACTGATTGCTTGGATTCATGCTGTGGTCAGTATTAAATACAAAGCCGATCAGGTGATTAGTGGTACAGCTATTAACTTGCTGGCTTTTGGTGTGCCTGCGGTGGTTTTGCAGAGTTTTTATAAAAATACTTCTGATTCGGATAAAGTGCTCAATCCGTTGCCATTGTGGGGTCTCGAGAATTTTGAGTTTTCACCTTTAACGTATTTGTCTTTTTTGCTTGTGCCAATTGCAGCGTATGTCATTTTTCGTACACCTTTTGGCTTGCGGTTACGAGCCGTCGGAGAAGCCCCTCAAGCCGCTGCCAGTGTGGGTGTTAATGTCTATCGTACAAGGTATGCAGCCGTTATGATTTCGGGTGTACTAGCAGCTTTGGCGGGCGCTTTTTTAAGTATTGGCAACCTGGATGGTTTTAACCGTGGTATGAGTGCAGGACAGGGTTTTATTGCTTTGGCAGCCTTGATTTTTGGTCGTTACCAACCATGGCAAGTTTTGGGTGCTTGTGTGTTGTTTGGTTTTTTTCGGGCTTTGGCTATTCGATTAGGTGGCGATAACATTCTGCCCAGTGCTTTGGTGGATAACTTACCTTTTGTTATTACCATGTTTGTGTTGGCTGGATTTATTGGTCGCTCGAGATCACCTAAAGCGCTGGGTAAGCCTTACCCATAAGGTTTTGACTGGTGTTGGTATAATGAATGTTGAATATTTTTTGAAAACGTTTTCAAAAAATATTGGTTGCCTTGAGACCAAAGAAATTTTGTTCTGTACCAATGCTACAAATCTAAAATGCTTGTGAATTAAGGATTGAAAAGGTATCAGATAGCAAAGGTTGATGGTAGTTCAGATAAGGATATATAATATGATTTTTGAAAGCGCTTTCAAATAAAGTAGTAACTCAGGATTGGTTTTAGGAGGTTCTTAAATGGTGAAAAGTATTCTTACTGTATTTGGTTTAGCGGCTTCAGCGGTACTAACTTGGGCGCAAACAACACCAACGTTGCGTAATCTAGCGGATGCTCGAGGGGTGTATATGGGTGCAGCAGTTGCTCCCATTTTTTATGACAGCACCGAGCCTGATTATGGAATTGTTTTAGCTCGAGAGTACAACATGTTGGTGGCAGAAAATATCATGAAATGGTCGTCGCTTTCTTCGGGGCGTGGTAAATTTAGTTTTGCCGCAGCCGATGCTATGGTTGCTTTTGCTGAAAAGCATAAACAAGCTGTGCGTGGGCATGTTCTGGTTTGGCATGAACAAGTGCCAAGTTGGGTTTTAACCATTAAAGATAAAGACGAGATGCGAGCTGTGCTAAAAGAACAAGTGCAAACTGTTGCTAAGCATTTCAAAGGTAAAGTTTTTGCTTGGGATGTGCTTAACGAAGCCATTCTTGAGGATGGTTCGTTTCGTAAAACACCATTTTATAATTTACTAGGTGAATCTTTTATTGCCGATGTTTTTCGTTGGGCACGTGAAGCCGATCCGACTGCGAAGTTATTTTATAATGATTACAATACTGATGGGATAAACCCCAAATCTATAGCTGTGTATGAGATGGTAAAAAAACTCAAAGCCCAAGGTGTACCAATTGATGGTGTTGGTTTCCAAGCCCATGTTGATAGCAACTTCAATGTTGTCCAACAACGTAGTCTCGAGAACTTGCAGCGTTTCCGTAATTTAGGTCTCGAAGTGCAAATGACCGAAGTTGATGTGTTATTGGCAGGCAATGCACCTAAAGCAGAGCGTTTGGTAGCTCAGGCAAAAGTCTATGGTGATTTGTTACGCACATGTTTGGCAGTTAAATGTACTGCGTTTATTACTTGGGGTTTCACTGATGCGTTCTCGTGGCGGGCAGCTAATAGTCCTTTGCCTTTTGATTCGGATTACCAACCAAAACCAGCTTACTTTGCTTTGCTCGAGGTGCTGAAAAACCCAACTGCGCCAATACCTACCACTACACCTGTAGCAATAACTCCTGTGGCAACAACGGCAACACTCGAGTTTGCTCGGTTTACTACTGATGCCAGCAAAAGTGTGCAAGGTGGTGCAATTGTTAAAACCGAGTACAGCGAAAAAGCAGGTGATTCTAAAGTTGAATCACTGACCGTTGCTAATGGTGTAATCAATGTTAAATACAAATTAACCAAACAAGCTGGTAGTTCTTTTGCGGGTGCTGGTGTTGGTATTAATGCTGTGCCAGATGGCAAAACCATCAATGCTCAGGGCTATACAGTGTTGCGCTTACAAGTTGGTTCAACCCAAGCCACCAGTTTACGAATTCGGATTAGTGGTTCTGAACAAGCTGTTATTAATGCGGGTTGTTACCCAGTGGTGTTTTTAGATGTCAACCCCGAATTAAAAACGTATAGTATCCCGCTCGAGAAATTTGCACCACCGAGTTACTGTGCTGCTAATGGTCGTACACTAGCGCAAATTATCAATAGTGTTTTTATTATCGAAGTCGTTGATGAAGGTATCCCTAATACGGGTGTACGTCAAGGTGAAATCAATGTTGGTACTATCGAATTTGTTCGTTAATCACTGATATATCAAGACCAGTCCCTCAAGTTTTGTTCGAGGGACTTTTTATGCTCATCTCGAGACCGTAAACTGGTAAACAATGGCGAATTTATTTTTTTCTGCTGAAGTGAGAACTGCTCTCGAGCAGCGACAACCTATTGTTGCATTGGAAAGCACAGTTATTACGCATGGTCTGCCATTCCCAGCGAATCTCGAGACTGCATTAGCACTCGAGGCTGAGGTGCGGGCAGCAGGGGCAATTCCTGCGACTATTGCTGTGCTGGATGGTCAGGTTTTTATTGGTTGTACATCTGAGCAACTCGAGCGTTTAGCCAAAGAGCCAATGGAGAAAGTGTCTTTGTGGAATTTGCCTGCAATACTGGCAAAATCTGCAAGTGCTGGTACAACTGTGGCAACCACGGCGCATTTAGCGTATTTAGCAGGAATCCATGTTTTTGCCACAGGTGGTATTGGTGGGGTGCATTTTGATGCTTTTGACGAAAGTGCTGATTTACCAGCCCTTGCCCGAATTCCTATTGTGGTGGTTTGTGCTGGGGCAAAAAGTATTCTGAATTTACATGCCACCATCGAACGACTCGAGACGCTGGGGGTACCTGTGATTGGGTATCAAACCGATTCTTTACCTGCCTTTCATACGCCAACCAGTCCGCATAGTGTGGCAGCGCGTCTGGATTCTCCGCTCGAAATTGCTAAAGCGCATGTGGCTGCCCGTGATCTCGAGATGCGCCAAGCTATTTTGGTGGCAAATCCTGTAGATACTGGTATTGCTTTTGAACGGGTTCAAGCATGGGTCGAAGCTGCCAATCACGAAGCCCGTAAGCAAATGGTGACAGGTAAACGCCTCACACCATTTTTACTTGCTGAATTAGCTAGGTTATCTGGTGGCGAAACAGTGCAAGTCAACGGTAGACTATTACGGAACAATGCGCGACTCGGTGGAGACATTGCAGTCGCGTTACATTCACTGGGGCAATTATGAAAGAAGATAATCTGGTCGGACGTTTGAATGTCACCCGCGAAAACCTCGCACCGCTCTTAAAGGAAGCTCGAGAAGCCAAAGGTTTTACTGTTGAAGAAATCGCTGATAAATTAAAAATTCGTCCGAGTTTACTCGAGCAAATCGAAGCAGGCAAATATGAAACCCTGCCAGAAATGATTTACACCAGAGCGTATATTCAAAAATTTGCTCAGATTGTGGGTTTGACTCCTGAACCATTTGTGACAGCCTATGAACGCATTGCCGCTTCGGTTTCAGCGGCGAATGCAGCAGCAAAAAGTAATAAAAATATGGTGATCGAACAACCACCTATTCATCGTCCTGTGCCAATGACAGCGCCTGCATCTGGTATCAATTGGCTTTTAATCGCAGGTGGGGCATTGCTATTGGTTGGGTTGGCTGTAGCAGCTTTTTTCTTAACCAGAGGACCTCAGCCTCGAGTGATTGCCACCAATACCGCACCTATTGAAACTTCGACTATGCCATCGCAACCACAAACACCAGTGGTCAATAATCTGGCAGGCACAGTCAAACTAAGTGTTGGTAGCACCCCAAGTGGCGCAACCGTATTTTTAGATAATTATAAAATTGGTTTAACCCCCTTAAAACAAGCACTTGTTTCCAGCCGAGCCGCCCGCGAATTGCGGGTGGTGAAAGCTGGATTTAAGCCCTACATCAGCACTCGAGATTTACTGGCGGATAGCAATTTAATTGTCACCCTCGAGAAACAAGTGGGTGCCAATATTACAGGGGTCAACACAGGCAAAGTACAACTGATTTACCGTGGTAGCTCATGGACTCGAGTACGCGATGCCAGAGGTACAATTATTTACGAAGGTGTACCAAAACCAGGTGACCGCCTCGAGTTCACACCACCTGTTTCGGTGCGTTTAGGTGCGCCAAGTGTGGTCAGTGCTGTGGTGGCTGGGCAAACCAGAGAACGATTGGGTGGCAGTAGTCCTGTCACTATTCAATTGCCCTAAGTGCGTTATCATAGGGTTTCTAGGCGCAGGTTGCTGCGCTTTTTTTTATGAGGTTTGATTATGGAAATGGCTGTTGCTAAAAAAGTGGGTTTTGTCAGTCTGGGATGCCCTAAGGCATTAGTAGATTCTGAACGAATTTTAACCCAAATTCGGGCTGAAGGTTACGAAGTTGCTGTCAATTACGAAGATGCTGAAGTGGTCGTGGTCAATACTTGTGGCTTTATTACTCCAGCTATCGAAGAATCGCTGAGTGCCATTGGTGAAGCCCTCGAGCGAACAGGTAAAGTCATTGTAACGGGTTGCCTTGGTGAACGCCCAGAAACCATTCAAGCACGCCATCCCAATGTTTTATCGGTAACGGGTGCAGGCGATATTGCAGGTGTGATGAATGCTTTGCACGAGGTGATTCCACCAGATGCAAACCCGTTTACGCAGTTGCTACCAACGGGTATTAAACTCACCCCTAAACACTATGCTTATGTCAAAATTGCTGAAGGCTGCAATCACACTTGTAGTTTTTGTATTATTCCAAAATTACGTGGTTTACAAGTTTCCAGAGATGCTGGCGAAATCCTATACGAATCTTACCGACTTGTCTCGAGTGGCACAAAAGAACTCTTGATTATTTCGCAAGACTCGAGTGCCTATGGTGTGGATATTCGTCATCAAACCTCGGAATACCAAGGACAAGCGGTGGTTGCCCATTTGGTGGATTTATGCCAGAAACTTGGTGAGCTTGGTGTCTGGGTGCGTTTACATTATGTCTACCCGTACCCACATATCGAAAATATTGTTAAACTCATGGCACAAGGCAAAATCCTGCCGTATTTAGATGTACCTCTGCAACACGCCAGCCCAAATATCCTCCGAGCCATGCGTCGTCCAGGTGCGGGTAAACAACTCGAGACGATTATGCGTTGGCGTGAAATTTGCCCAGATATTGTTTTACGAAGCACCTTTATTGTTGGCTTTCCTGGCGAAACCGAACAAGATTTTCAGATGTTACTGGATTTTCTGGTCTCTGCCCGATTAGACCGAGTGGGTTGTTTTACCTATTCAGAAGTCGAAGGTGCAGATGCCAACACCTTAGCGAACCCCGTGCCTGAAGAGATTAAACTCGAACGCCAAGCCCGTTTAATGGCAGTGCAACAACAAATTTCTTTGGAAAAAAACGAAGCTAAAATTGGCAAAATCCTCGAGTGCATTGTAGATGAATACAACGATGACGAAGATGATTTGGCTGGTACTAAATTGATCGGTAGAAGCCAAGGCGATGCTCCAGGTATTGATGGCAGCGTGATGATTGCAGCTGGTGAACTTGTTGGACAAATTAAAATCGGCGATCTGATTCAAGTGCGTATCGAAGATGCCGACGAATACGATTTATACGGAGAAGCCGTCAGCATTGTGGATTGGCAACCCAACGTGATTCGTATGCCAACCATGACTGTGTAGCAAAGGAAGGTAAAAAACGAGGAAAGACTGCTTTCCGTCTTTACCTTTGCCTCTAAAAATGTGTGACTGGTGCAGTGCCATTGTGCCGCTCGAGTTTTCGTTGGTACATGTCCTGATCGGCAACATGGTACAACTCCTCGGGGGTATTGCCCGCGTTGGGGAAAATGGCAATACCAATACTGGCACTGGCTCTGAAATCAGGGGCGGCTTTTAAGCTGATTTGGGCAATAGCACTTTTTAGACGTTGCACAAGGCTTTCGGCTTCGGAGTGTTGCCTGATATTTGGGGCGATAATACAGAATTCATCACCACCAAGTCGTGCCACGGTATGGGTTGCCAGTACAGTGTTGGTTAAGGCTTGGGCAACACTGACCAGCAATTCATCGCCGCTGCTGTGCCCAAAAGTATCATTGACTTGTTTAAAGAAATTCAGGTCAATATTGAGCAACGCAAAACCATCACGGTGACGCTTGGCATGGGCAATACTCTCGAGTAAGCGCTGATTATACAAAGAGCGGTTAGGTAAATTGGTCAGTTGATCGTGGGTTGCTTGTTGCTCGAGCGAACGTAACAAACGATGTTGTTCGATGGCAATGGTGGCTAAACTGCTGATCGAAGTCATTTTGCTATCACGAATTAAATGTTGCTGGTCGGTGCTCGAGAAGAAGACCATGCCACCCCAGGTTTGTCCATTGGCAAGCCGAATTGGGCGGATACTGACAAATCCAAGTTCGGCATAATTTAATAATTGGCGTAAATCAGCAGCAAATAAGATATTAGATTTAACTGCAAAACTATAAGAATCGCCTGTTTTGAGTTGGGCATAAACACTTTGCGCTCTACCTTTAAATTGGATACGCTCGAGGTAAGGCACAATAATTTTAGCGATGCCAACGTTGGCACGAAAAAGCATTTCGTTTTCTTCGTATTGCACAATGCCGCAAGGTACGCGAAATTGTTGATGTAAAACATGAACAATGCTTTGTAACACATCTGATAAGGCAGCACCTTGTGCCAGTAACTCGAGCACACGGTTGCGTTCGCGTTCAAACAGCTGCTGTTGTTTTAAAGCTGTGATATCGGTGGTTAAACCGCGCCAGAACAAGTTTTCCTCGAGATCTACTCGGGCTTGGGTTCGTACCCAGATAATACTGCCATCGGCTCGACGCAAACGGTATTCTTCGTCAAAAGGGGTGCTGTGATCGGTCATTGTGCGGGTTAAAGCTTCGCGTACACGGTCACGGTCGTCTGGGTGTACAGGGCGAACATACAAAGCGGGTTCGTGAAACCAATGTTCAAAACGATACCCCAACATGTTCTCGGTGTTTTGTGAAACAAAGGTTAATTGTGGTACGCCATCGCGTAAACAACCTTCAAAAACAATACCCTCGAGTGAATTAACAAAATCAAAAAACTTGGTTTTGCTCATCCGCAATTGATACTCGGCAATACGGCGTTCTTGTAATTCTTGTTGCAAAGATTCATTAAAACGTTGTAACTCGAGTGCAGGACTGAGAAAACGTAGTACTCGCAAGGCTGCGCTTTGTTCTTCGGGCAGAAATACTCGAGGATTTTGCGTGCAGACACACATCACGCCAATGGTTTGATGTTGCATCAGAATCGGCAGCATCAACAGACTGGTCATATCGCACTGCATGACAATGGTAAATAATTGCCCTAAACCCTGACTGACATCTTCAAGCATGGCAGATGTTTGGGTCTCGAGCAAATGCTGAGTGATGGTGTCACCGTGTAATTCAACACGAATACCCACCGCTTTGCGTTTGAGCAGGTTGTACTCGGCAGTTAACGCCAATTGATCTCGAGTAGGATTTAATTGCCAAAACATTGTCCAATCGGCATGCAGCAATTCGCAGATTTCTTGGCAGGCTTGTGGCAGTAAAGTATCGGCAGCAGCATGGGCAACCTCTGGTTTATAAGGCAATGACAATTGAAAACCCAAGGAAATGGGTGTATTTAACTCGAGTAAAACATCATCTGGCATGACAATTTAGGGTAGCACAGTAATCTGATCTGGTGTGTTCAAAATCACTTCGTAATAATCGCCATACAGTTGTACCCGTCCACGAATTTGCACCCGTTTACCTAAATAAGCTTGTGGAAAGGGTTGCTCAAAACTATCGTAAGCTCGAGCAAAAACCACAGCTCGAGGAGCCGTACTGCCCTTACCAAAATTGAGGAACGCCACTGCGTCACGGCGTTCGACTTCTTCGACCAGACCTTCAAAAATACCTGTGCGTCCAACAAACTCACCTATTTTACGGGCATCTTGCACAGTCTCGAGTGGGGCTAAACCATACGGGTTGATATCCATGCTTTTACTAATATCAGCTTCGATTTGTGCTACTAAGGCATCCACCGCAGTTGTAGCCGTGTCACGCTCGAGAATAACGCTCAGTTCACGGTTCGCATTGATGCTGTTACCACTGAGGTTGATACTACCAATTAACGCTTTGGTTTTGTCTGCCACGATTACTTTGGCATGTACATAATTGCTCAGTAAATATTTGACTGTTACACCTGTTTGCCGTAAACGCTCAGCACCCGCAATAAAGTACGTGTCGGTCAGTTCGTTTGGCGCTCCAACAATGGTCACTTTGACCCCGCGCTGAGCGGCTGTACTTAGTTCACGAATGGTTTCTTCATCTGCCATTGCTTGTTGCTCGAGTAATAAACTTTGCCTAGCATTACGAATTAAATCAAGAATTTTATCTCGAGCATTGCCGCGCACTGTGCCATTGGATTTAATTTGACTCGGACTCCAAACCAGTTTGGCATCGCGTAAATCAATATCATCGCCGTTCCAATCGGCATCAAAGACCTTGGCAATTTCTTGTACCAAGGCAGGTTCATTCAACGCTACTTGGTATTCACGATTTGCCGAAAAACTCGAGCCTGTGATATTGGCAGTTGAAATGATGGCTTCTTGATCGTCAAAAACAAAACTTTTTTCATGCACAAAAACAAACTTAAATGCCTTACTGAGTTGCACATTTAAACCAGCCGCTTTGAGTTGTAAAAAAATGTTGGTATTGCCACCAATGGAACCGCTTGGTTCACGCTCGAGCAAAATTCGTACATCCACACCGCGTTTTGTGGCAGCAGCTAAGGCTTCAATTACATCTTGGCGTGAATCTGTGAACAAATAAATTTTATGACGAATACTTTTTTTGGCGGCATTAATTCGCGTAAGAATCGGCGCAATACCGTCTTGTGGTTGAATAAATAATTTCGGTGCAGCCAAGGCTAAACCAGAAAGTAGTACAAAAACCAGCAGAGCTTGAATCCATTTCATAACAGTATTCTATCCTAATGGTGTGGTTTATTTGAGTTTTGAGCTGCTTATTTTGTGGGCGAATTTCTGCGTTGACACACATGAAATTTACTCGAGACCTGCCAAGAACGCCTGCACTCGCTCGGTTAATCTGGCTGTCTCGAGCAAAAAAGCATCGTGTCCATGAGGGCTGTTTAATTCCCAGTACTGCCCATTTTGTACGGTTTCAGCAATTTCTCTGGCTTCGGCAGGTAAGTACAATAAATCACTCGAGATGCCAATACTTAATAGTGGTACTGCTATTTGGGCTAGTTGCTCTGGGCTAATATCAAAACGATCCATGGCTTTGGTGATGGTGATGTAACTATTGGCATCAAAACGCTCAAGTAATCGTGCGCCTTGATGCTCGAGATAGGTTTCCATAGCAAAACGTGTGATATCGGTTGGGCTAGGACGACGACCTTGGGTTAAACCAAAGGATTCTGGGCTGCGGAAAAACAAGGTGGTAATGGCTCGAGCTAAAGCTAAACCTTGTGGTTGGGATGTGTATTTGCCATTTTTGTAATCAGGGTCGCCTTGAATTGCCATTCGGGCTAAATGATTAAAAGTAATTCCCCAAGCACTATGACGCGGTGGTGCACCAATGATAATGGCGGCAGCGATTCGTTCAGGAAAGGCTCGTACCCACTCGAGGGCTTGCATTCCACCCATGCTGCCGCCAACCACAGCTTGAATGCGTTTAACGCCTAAATGCTCGAGAAGTGCTGCTTGGACTCGCACCATGTCGCCAATGGTGATTTCAGGGAAATTACTGCCGAAAGTGCGGTTGCTACTGGGGTCTACACTGGTGGCTCCTGTGCTGCCATAACAACCACCAAGCACATTGGCACAAACCACAAAATGTGTGTCTGTATCGAGCATCCGACCAGCACCTAAGGCATCTGACCACCAACTCGAGACACTGCTCGAGCCAGTTAAAGCATGGCAAACCACCACGGCGTTATCGGCAGCAGCATTTAAGACACCATAAGTGCTAAATGCCACCCGCACCATGTTTAACGAACCACCTAACTCGAGTTTTAATGCTTCACGAATAAACAGTGTTGTGTGTCGAACATCAGAATCCGATGGTTTTGGTTCGGGAAACAAAACCCGTACTTCAAAATCGCCAAGGCGTTCGATTTCAAAGTTTTGTTCGGGTTTAAAAGCAACAGTCATAAACGCTCCGCAAACTCAAAACAAGGAATACAAAACTCGAGCAAAATCGCTTCGATTTCTTGTTGTAACACCTGTTTTGCTGCTTCACTCGAGGATAGTTCATACTGCAACTGTAATTGCTCGAGATCAAGATGCCAAGGTAAATTTGCTTGGTCACATGCCAACTTACCACGTGGGAATCGTCGTCGCTCGAGACCAATCAAAGCGCTACTAGCAATAAATTTTCTGCGTCCAGAACAAATAGGACAGTCATCCTCGAGCATTTATAACCTCGGTGGGTTAGGGCGAAGTTGTTAGCCAACCTCGCCCTGAATGTTTAAGCAGCAGCTAATTCGAGACGAACAGCTTCCAGAGCTTGGGCAATATCTTCGATGATATCGTCAATGTGCTCGAGTCCAACCGAAACACGAACCATTCCTGGGGTAACACCTGCGCTGGCTTGTTCGCTGGCACTGAGTTGGCTGTGGGTGGTGCTGGCTGGGTGAATCACAAGGGTGCGGACATCACCAACATTGGCTAGTAAACTCGAGAGTTTAACGCTGTTGACAAAGGCTTCACCTGCGGCACGACCGCCTTTAAGTTCAAAGGTCAGCACACCACCTGCGCCTTTAGGTAAGTATTTTTTTGCCCGCTCATGATTTGGATGCGATGGCAAATCTGGATGTGTCACTTGTGCCACTTCGCTGTGCTGCTCGAGCCATTGCGCTAATTTTTGGGTATTTTGAATGTGGCGCTCGGCACGTAAGCTGAGCGTCTCGAGTCCTTGTAAGAAATAAAAAGCATTTTGCGGACTGAGGGTTGCACCAAGGTCGCGTAAACCCTCAACTCGAGCACGAATGGCTAGTGCGATATTGCCAAAAGGTCCGCCACTACCAAAAACTTCCCAGAAGTTCAGCCCGTGATAACCCGCTGCTGGCTCGGTAAATAATGGGTAACGCCCATTGCCCCAATCGAATTTACCGCTGTCCACAAGTAAACCGCCAATGCTGGTGCCATGCCCACCAATCCATTTGGTTGCACTATGTATTACAACATCTGCGCCGTGTTCAATCGGACGGAATAAATATCCTCCCATACCGAAAGTATTATCAACAATTACTGCCACACCTTTTGCATGAGCTGCTGCCGCAATCGCTGTAAAATCAGCGATATTTAAAGCTGGGTTACCAATGGTCTCGAGGTATACTGCTTTGGTTTTATCATCGATTAAAGCTGCGAATTCCTCGGCGGTTTCGGCACTCGAGGTAAATTTGACATGAATACCCAGTCGTGGCAAGGTCACTTTGAACATGTTGTATGAACCACCGTACAGATTTGGTGTGCTGACAATATTGTCGCCAGCTTGGGCAATCGTGGTAATCGCTGCAAATTCGGCGGCATGCCCCGAGGCAAATGCCACAGCGGCGGCTCCGCCTTCAAGTGCGGCAATGCGTTGCTCGAGAACATCGGTGGTTGGGTTCATTAAACGTGTGTAAATATTGCCAAAAGCTTGTAAGCCAAAGAGTTTGGCAGCATGTTCAGCATTCTTAAAATTATAAGAAGTGGTTTGGTAGATTGGCACAGCTCGAGCACCTGTGGTTGGGTCGGGTTGTTGACCAGCATGGATTTGTAGCGTTTCAAATTTAGGCATCGTAAACTCCTGATTTCTAACTTCTGGTTTGTAAGCCAGAGCAAGGGTGCGAGGACGAAATGTTGGTTTGATAACAGTTCAGCAGACGTTTTTTATGTGTTGTTTAGGCTAAAACCAGTAGCTAAAAATTTACGCCCCTCCTTTCTCGAGAAGGGGCGCATGTTTTTAGCGTTGGAATCCCATTCTCTTATCTATCCGCTTTGCGCGGCTGGATTTAGCACCGAATGGGTTTGAAATATGCTCGAGCGTTACACACCAAAGTCAGTCACCATTCGGTGGCTGAACATTCGATTTGTACACATTGGTTTGAGCATAGATTCCCTGGTTGCTGCGACGCTGGTTGTGCAGTTGCACAGTTTCGAGCCAGTCTCTTGCGTCGCTCTTGATAAGGTATTTGGCACGTTTTGCAACGCACGGGTTCTGATGAACTTGTTAGAACTGTAAAATAAGTTGAGTAGTTTTGTCAAGGATGTATTTGGTGTTACTCCGATGAATAGCATGACTTTCCGCGTAGAATACATTTGATGAGCGTATCTGTTGCACCACTCGAGGCGTATCTCGAGCAAATCACCAAAACCCGTGGGTTAGCGGCAACTGGGCAGTTGATTGCTCGTACAGCTTTAACTTGGTCTGGTGCTTTATCGGTGCGGGTGTTGTTGTTGGTTTCCGAGCGCTTAGAAACAGTGGCGGTGTCTAATGCTGCGGGTGTCTCGAGTTTACTGGGTGATGGTTTTCGCTTTGATGATATCCCAGCCGATGCAGCGCTCGAGGGAGCATTACCATTAGAGGCGCGAGGACGGCATTTAGGGTTTTTGCAAATCCGAGGTGGTAGCATTCTCGAACCAAGTTTTGTGGCTGTCAGTGCGGTTGCTCTTGAAGCAGCACGGTTGTCACGCGATGCGGTGCGTCGAGAAAAAGAAACCAAGGCATTATCAGAATTATCAAAACGGGTTTCAAATAGCTTAGATTTAAATGCGATTCTCGAGGAAAGCCTTGAGTTTACTGTGCAGGCACTTGGTTTAGAACGTGGGTTGCTTGGGTTATTTTCAAATACTTCGGAGTTGGGCGCAGAAGCAAAAGGGTATTTTAAGTTTGCTTTTGCTGAACTCGAGGCAGATGAAGTGCTGAGTATCTCAGCCGAGAGTTTTGCACGCTTGCATCGTGGGCAACCTATCGTGCTTAACGATGTGAAAACATCTTCTCGCAGTTTTGCTGATACCCCACGTAAATTGGGTGCAGAAGCTTTTTTGATGTTACCACTGGTCTCGAGAGGGGAGACTTTAGGGGTTTTATATGCCGATGTCACCCGAACGGGTTTAGAAATTACAGAGCGCATGGTGTCTTTAGCCCAAGCAATGCTAGAAATTGCTGCACTGGCAATGGAAAATGCGCGTTTATACGCCTTAGAAAGTAATAAACGCCAAAATGCCGAAGGGTTGCGTTTAGTCATGCAGCGTTTATCCGAAAGCCTCAGTATTTCCGAAACCCTCGAAGCGATTCTCGAGACAGCTGTGCGTTTACTGGGTGCAACAGGTTGTGCTGTTTTTGAACGGGTGCGTAATGTACTCGAACCTCGAGCCAGTTATGGTGTGGAAAACGATGCTTTACTTGAACGGGGTATTGATTTTTTACTCGAGAGTACTGTGCAACGCGAAGTGATCGCCACAGCCGATTTATTAGCTGCACCGCTGTTAACTCGAGGCGAGGTCTATGGCGCACTGGCATTGTATTTTGCCGAGCAGAAAACGTTTACTCCAGACGAACTCGAGACGTTATCAGCATTTGCGGCTCAAGCAGGTGTGGCACTAGGGAATGCCCGAGTTTTTGCGGATGAAAACGCTTTGCTCGAGATGGCACGTTTGACCAGTGGTACACTTGAACTCGAGGAAGTATTAGCGCGAGTATGTTCTGAAGCGCTGATTACACTCGATTTAGAACGCAGTTTTATTGGTTTTTTTGATGTGCTTGATATGCAAGCCGAACGTGCCGAAATTGGTAAATTATACGCTCAGGGTTTTGAAAATGGTTTAGATGGCTTTATTCAACCCTTTGTTATTGCCGATGAAGCCTTTGCTAAACTGATTCTTGAACTCGAGCCAATTGTCATTAACGAAGCCCAGGACGAATCGCTCGAGAACGAAGGTCCGACCTTATTGGGTGCCCAAGCCTTTGTGGTTGCCCCAATTCAAGTTCAAGGACAAGTGTTAGGCATTTTATATGCCGATAGCACCAGAGCCTCGGAAATCACAGCTCGAGAAGCCCGTTTAGCGGCTGCTATTGCCCAACAAGCTGCTTTGGCTATTCAGAATGCTCGGCTGTACGAACGCTTACAGGCCCAGCAGCAGCAGTACAGTTTACTTGCCGAAGGTGCCACCGATTTAATTGCATCTACTGACCTTGAAGGCAACATTACGTATGCCAATAACGCAGCTCTTGAAATTCTGGGTTATGCCCCGAGCGAACTGCTTGAGATGCGCTTTGTGGACTTACTCGAAGCAGAAAGTGCCTTAGATGCCGAAGCAGCTTGGCGTACCATGCGCGATACCAACGCCCCAGATAGTACCTTTACGGCTCGAGTTCAGCGGGCTGATGCAACACTGGCGACACTCGAGATTAAACTTTCGGCGTTATACCGTGATGGTGCATTACAAGGCGGTCTGGTGATTGCTCGAGATATGTCCGAGCAGCAAAAACTGGCTGTGGAAATTGCCCAACGTGGACAAGCCCAAGCTCGAGCCAGCGAATTACGGTCGTTCCTGAGTTTATTTACCCAAGCCCAAGAAGAGGAACGTCGCCGTATTGCCAGAGAACTCCACGATGACACTGCCCAAACACTGGTTGCCATTACACGGCGTTTAGACCGACTCGAGACTGCCTTAGAAACCATGCCACTCGAGGCAGCTAAAGACCGAGTCCGAGATATTCGTTCGGATGTAGATGCTGCCATTGGCAGTGTACGGCGCTTCAGTCGAAATTTACGCCCCAGTGCTCTCGATGATCTAGGACTCTTACCTGCCCTCGAATGGTTATGCGAGCAGAGCAGCACGGATGCCCGATTAGAAGTGCAAGGCTCAGAACGTCGCCTCGAGACAGCTTTAGAACTGACAGTTTACCGAGTTGTCCAAGAAGCTTTAACCAATATCAACAAACATGCCCAAGCCAGTCATTGCGCTGTACGATTACGTTTTCTCGAGCACAGACTCGAAGTGGTTGTCCAAGACGACGGCAGAGGGTTTGCCACCCAAAACGGCAATTTGCTACTCGAGGGACACCTTGGTTTAGCGGGAATGCGTGAAAGAGTTGCTTTGGCAGGTGGTGAAATGAAAGTCTCGAGTGAAGAAAATGCTGGTGCAAGCCTCGAGTTTATTTTCCCAAATTGAGCTTAAAAGCTCAACCTGCGTCGCTTCTCGAGCCTAAGATGCGTTGCAGTAACTTATTTTTGCTGTCTTTGTAGCCTTCGCGTATGGCAATAGCTTCAAGATGCGAATCGGCAAGCAGTTGTAATTCGTAAACTGCGCCGTCGTAAGCACTTTTGGTCACACAATGCAGCAATCCTGGAAGGCAACCACTGGGTGCATCTGGGTGGACTCGAATGCTCGAGATGTAAACTAAGGCTTTGTCACCCATCCAAATGCTTTGGGCAAGGATAAAGCCGTAAACAGTGCTGGTCTCTGCGTCTACACTACTGGCTTCGACTGCCACAAAACTATGTTCGCTTCTCGAGTAAAACCGCAAGCTGGGTAAACTCGAACGTAGTCGTGCTTGGCGCTCTTTTTCGGGTTGGGAATCATAATTTTTGTCATCTAGCCTAGCAAGCTCGAGGTCGAGGGCTTGGATTCCTGGGTAGTCAGCTTCTTGTGGAGCGCGATAAATCATTGGCTATAGTTTACCGAAATTTTGCGCCCGCCGTTGGGGAGCGGCGGGCAGGGGAGGGGTTGGAGCGGCGCGTTGGGAGGTACGCGCTAAGTAAGGGGTCAATCGAAGATATCAAAGATGCGTCCGAGGGCGCTTTTTTTCTTTTTACCATAACGGTGGTCATCGTCA
>JAAFIG010000032.1 GCA_013298595.1 Deinococcales bacterium
TGTTTGGCATCTCGAGCCATCTCCAACCGATAAAAACGTTGTCTACGCAGGTGTCGAAGATGCCGCGCTTTTTCGTTCCGACGATGCTGGAGCAAGCTGGCAAGAACTGAGTGGTTTACGCTTACATACCACTGGTAATACGTGGTCTCCTGGCGCGGGCGGTTTGTGTTTACACACGATTCTTATTGACCCCAATAACCCTTTGCGAATCTTTGTAGCGATTTCGGCAGCTGGTGCGTTTCGTTCACTTGATGGTGGTGCTTCTTGGACTCCGATCAATCGTGGTTTGGTCTCTGGGCATATCCCAGACCCAGATGCCGAAGTTGGACACTGTGTGCACCACTTAGCCATGCACCCAAGCCAACCCGATGTGTTATTTATGCAAAAACACTGGGATGTGATGCGGAGCGATAACGGCGGCGATTCTTGGTACGAAATCAGTGGTGATTTACCCTCGGATTTTGGTTTTGTGATCGAAATAGATTCACAAAAACCCAATACTGTTTTTGTTATTCCCATCGAAAGCGACTCTAAGCATTACCCACCCGAAGGAAAATTACGGGTCTACCGCAGTCAAGGTGGCAACCAATGGCATGCCCTCGAGCATGGTTTACCCCAAGAAAATTGTTATATCAATGTGCTGCGCGATGCCATGAGTGTCGATCAACACAACCCTTGCGGGATTTACTTTGGTACAACTGGTGGCACTGTTTACGGCTCGAGTGATGGTGGTGAGACATGGCAAGCCATTGTGCAGAACTTACCGAGTATTTTATCCGTCGAGGCACAAACCCTATGATTCGTGTGCGATTACCGTATCATTTGCAAACACTGGCTCGAGTTGGGCGTGAAGTCAGTCTCGAGGTGCAAGGTGAAGTTTCGCTTGCCTCGGTGTTGGATGCCCTAGAAGCAGCTTATCCAAGTTTATGTGGCACGGTACGTAATCGTAGCGATGGGCAGCGTCGTCCGTTGATCCGTTTTTTTGCGTTGGAAAACGATTTAAGTTTGCAACCCACGAATTTGCCTTTGCCTGCACGAATTGCCAGTGGCGAAGAACCTTTGCTGATTGTTGGCGCGATTGCTGGTGGTTAGCGTGATTGCATTTTGATTTTGCGGGCTTGATTGTCGAGTGCATCGTATAACCACAAATAACCCACCAAGGTTTCTAAACCCAGTAAATACTTGATGGCTTGGCTTGCCATCATCGAACCAATCATACCGAGCAAGGGTCCGTGAACACCCAGTGTGTCGCAGTTCTCGGTGGTTTCTGGGGCTACTGGGAAAAAATTTCGCAAGCTGTGCTGCTGGTCAAAGACACTAACCATACCCTCCCAACGCACTGCTGCTCCCCAAACCAATGGTTTTTGCAAAGCAGTGCAGGTATCACTTATTAAATACCGCGAAGCAAAATTATCTGTGGCATCGAGAATTAAATCAAACCCAGCCAGCATTTGTGTTGCATTATCATCTGTGATGCTCGAGTGCGTAGAAATTTGTATGGTTGGATTGACAGCAACTAATCTTGCTTTGGCTACCTCGAGTTTGGGTTTACCAATATCGCTTGTGGTGTACAACGTTTGGCGTTGCAGATTGTGAATTTCGACAGTATCAAATTCGCTTAAACCAATGCGACCAATTCCTGTTGCTGCCAAATACTGGGCAATAGGCGATCCCAAACCACCAAGCCCAACGATCAGCACACTCGAGTCAGCAAGGCGTTGCTGCCCTGCTAAACCAACCTCTGGTAAAATCAGATGGCGAGCGTAGCGTTTGAGTTGATCGCGTTCAAGCATGGACTGATTATTTCACAACTTGGTTATTAGCAATGCTTCTTGGGCACTTGTGTACGCACCATGTCCGCGCCACAAAATGATGCCTTGTTGATCGACCAGCAATAAAATTATTTTTTGACCACTGGTTTCACCAATCGCTTTCAGCAACGCATCTCGAGCCATGTACAAACGAATCACCACTTCGGGTAACACCACATCTGGTACGCCTGAACGCAAACCTGTGTCCACAAAAGCTCGAGGTGTAGCACTGGTTGGTGGCAGCACAGGCATTTCGTAGAATGCAAGTTCGGGATGCACTTTGCGTAAACGAGTGGCGGCTGAGTACCACGATGTCACTTGGGGTTGTTGCTGACTCGAGAAAGAAATAGCCAGTAGATTTATTTTCTTAGCAAAATCTTTAGGAAAAACAAATTGTTTTCCTTCAAGATTAGCCCCTTGGATTGTTGGAAACACCATTTTTCCACTCGCTTTCGAGACAATCAAACTCGAGATTAGCAATACGCTCCATAACACCCAGAATCTCATACATTAAGTATGCGAAAGCAGATGAGTTTTTGCTAGGCTAACAATGACCTCGAGAAAAAACTTATTTTTGTGTTGACAGTAACTCGAGAATTTTTTGTTGCACAGGACAATCAGCATCGTGGGCACCACCTAGAAATCCAAGACTCATCAGAAATTCGTTGACAATTTCGCCACCCGTAAACACAAAAGTTTGCTTAAACAATTTCTTCCAAGCCATTAAATCTAAACCACGATGTAACTCGAGCCATGCACTAAAAGAACCATATTTTTGTTGTAATTCGAGAATACGTTTGGCATTTTCAATAGCCGCTTTGACTTTGAGTTTATTGCGAATAATACCAACATCAGATAACAACAGCGCCTCATCCTCGAGCGTAAAAGCTGCCACTGTCTCGAGATCAAAATTTGCATACGCTGCTGTAAATCCAGCGCGTTTTTTAAGAATAATCTCCCACGATAAACCCGCTTGGTTAATCTCGAGAATTAAACGTTCAAACAACACGCTATCATCGGTACTTGGAAAACCATACTCGAGATTATGATACGCCACGTGGACAGCATGAAGTCTTCCAGAACGCACCGCTGAACAATACGATTCAGACATAACCACGTATAATTAAAAAGCAAACTTGAATGGTTTCTTGATTAATCCGAGCTGCTCGCAAAAAAATACTGTAGCGTTGCTTCGTAGTTGATTCAAAATAGCTAGTCGCGGCAATAACACCTGTACGAATTCCCTCATGAGTATATATTGGTCGCGCTGTGTAATCCCAAGCGCGACCTAATTGAAACCAGCTTTTTTCAAGACTATCTTGCAGGTTTTGCCAACGGGCAACACGACTTGTAAAAGCATAAATTTTGTCAAAATCATCTTTTTTTACATCATTGGGAAGCAAGCAACCATCGGCTTTGGCTTCCAGTCCAGTCTTTTTTGTAAGTACCGAAATAAGTTTTGTCACTGACCAAATCCGTTGTTCAACTCGAGTTCTTGGAAGAACAATTGGTTGACCCCAAAGTGCGCTTTCAATTAAATTTAACAAGTATCGTGTTCTTGCTTGATTTGGTTGTAATTTCTCAAGTGCTTCGATTTGCTGCAAAATATCATCCCATTGACTGAGATACGCGAAAAACTCAATTCGGTCATCAATTTGGAATCGAATATACCAATAATGAACATCAGGATTATTTGGTTCGAGGAGCAATGCTTTTTTTAAGGCATTGTTACTTTCTTGCCTAAAATCATCATTATCCCTAGTTAATTCTTCTATAAAATCATTTCTGGTTAATCGAGCCAGTCTAATTAGTGCCTTGGTATTTCGGTGTGCTTGACGTATAAACCCTCGAGTTTGGAGTAGTTGATTATAATAAAGCGGATCAAGAATTGAAAATACAAATTTTTTATTTTCACCGTCAACGTTTCGTAAATGCCATATAAAACTTGATTGACGCAACATAGGTTTTAAAGATTGATTAAATCTCTTTGGTTCGCTTTTCTGATAGATGCGTCGGGGATTTTTTATAAGTATTTCAGAACGAACACGTCTGGGGTAATGAATAACAACGGTTGTCACCAAACTTTTTGATGCCCAACCCCAATTATTGTAGTCACTAAAAGGATCAATCCTAATATCTGTACCATTACCAAAACCGCTAGTATCAGGAATACGGTAAGTCACCCGAATGCGTTGTGTTACTCGAGGTGCAAAACGCAGTTGAAATTGACCATCTTGAAAATCGGGTTTCCGAAACCACTTACCACGCGGAGAACGAACACTAACACCTAAATTCTGCCAATCTGCACTCGCTTCGCCGTTATCACAACAAAGTTCATCTGGTGTATTTACGCTTATATCAACGCGTTTCCAGTATAAACTAGGATTAAATAATACAAATTCAATTTGTACTCGAACAGCGGGTTTGATTTGCCCTCGAGGTTGAAAAAATTTTAGATCAAAACGTTGCGAAACTATTCGCACAGAGGTTTTTTTGACTGTTGCAAGTGAACCAGCAAATACATGATACAGATCACCGTATTCATATCGCGTACCACCAGTAGCCATTGCTTGATACCATAAAAGTAATACGGCAAGAATAATTACTCGAGTCAAGTAAAAACGCATAAAATGAGTATAGATGCATCTTTAAGAATATGATTAACTCGAATTTCTTGTGTTTTATGCTAAAGCTAAATTCAGCTCATCACGCAGAGCTTTCGCTGCTTCCCTTGCCGCCACTGCATAATCCGCACCACGACTAGCGTACTGAATACCCCTTGAAGCACTGGCAACAGCCCCTAAGCCATTGCTATCAAACGCTGCTGCTAAATCCGATGCCTTTGCCCCCTGAGCACCAAGCCCAGGCAATAACAACACCACATTCAGCAAACGCTTACGCCACGCCTCGAGTTCGGTCGCATGGGTCGCACCAACAACCGCTCCAACTGCCCCATAGCCATTTTGGGCTTGGATTGCCAAATGCGCTGCAATCACTTCAGCCACTGTGCCATGTTTTGTCTCGAGGTCTTGGATATCTTTTGAGCCAGGATTACTGGTTTTAACCAGTACAAATACCGCACCATCATGATTTCGAGCGGCTGTTAAAAACGTTTCAATGGTCTCAAAGCCCAAAAATGGATTCATCGTTAGACCACTCCCAGCATGAACCCCCATCAACCAAGCCTTGGCATATGCCTCGGCAGTACTCGGAAAATCACCACGTTTTGCATCCAAAATAACGGGTACACCCATGACTCGAGCCGCTGCACACAACCGCTCGAGCATCGCCATACCCTCCACACCCATCGCTTCGTAATATGCCACATTCGGTTTGACACAAGCCACAAACTCGGCGCAACGCTCGAGCACATCTAAACAATGCGCCTCGACAATATCAAGATTGCTCCCATGCCACTCGAGACGAGGATCCAAACCAAGACAAAGACGAGTGTTTTTCTCGAGTATCCGAGTGTGCAGTTTTTCGGCAAAATTCACGGTGCACAGCATAACGTAAAAGACTTGAGGAAGGACGAAGGCAAAACCGTAGTGGCGAGGCGTGCCTCGCCCTGCAAAAAAACCGTAGAGGCGGGACTTGCCTCGCCCAACTAGGAAAACACGTTCACTGCTACTAACTCCCCTCTCTTGACCATAAACACGCACCTGCGGGCATGGTCGTTCGCCTCTGGCTCGACCCTTCTTGCTCATAAGACAGCACCTAGCGGGCTATTCGCGCCTCAAACGAGGAGTTTAGGTCAAAGGCTTTACAACTCGAGTCTCAAGCACGAAACGAATCGCTAATAGCTAGTGGCTATTAGCTACCTTCTGCTACGGCATTGTGCGGATAGCGCAGAGTGCTTTGACCTGTAATACTCGAGCGATGAAAGTTTGTCTTGATGTTCAATACCATGCAGATCATGCGGTTGCAGCAGCGGTTTTGTTTGCTGGTTGGACGGATGCAGTGCCTGCTCGAGTTGTGACGGTGCGGGTGGATGATGTTTTGCCGTATGAGTCTGGGGCGTTTTATAAGCGTGAGTTGCCTTGTTTGTTGGCGGTGCTGAGTCAGATTTCCGAACCGCTCGAGTGTGTGGTGGTGGATAGTTTTGTATTTTTAGATGCAGCACAAAAACTTGGTTTAGGTGCTCGGCTTTACGATGCGCTTGGACAAAAAATTCCTGTGTTGGG
Organism: Deinococcales bacterium; assembly: GCA_013298595.1. Lineage (GTDB taxonomy): Bacteria > Deinococcota > Deinococci > Deinococcales > JAAFIG01 > JAAFIG01. Next base: position 5,996 of record JAAFIG010000032.1, read on the forward strand.
CGTGGCAAAAACCGCTTTCTATCAAGCTCTTGCACTCGAGGTTTTTCGTGGTGATTCTAAACAGCCGTTGTTTGTTAGCGCTATCGTATTCCGACTTTGCTGAAAGCTGTGGATTCGCTTGCTCGTGGTGCGTGGAGTATGAAATGATGTTGTTATGAAACTCGAGGAGTACACGTTGAAAGTTGTTTACCGCGATGATTGGCAAGTGTTTGAAGCCAATCTGGAAGAGTTTTTTGCTTTGATTGCCACAGGAGATACCGAACTCGAGGCTCGTATAGAGTTGCAACGCTTATTTGATGAACGTCTGATTTATCATTCGGCAACGGGTAAACCATTGCCGATTCCGGGTGAAGCGCCAGAGTTGATGTTTTCGAGTACTGCTTTAGTGGATGCGAATGCAGCATTAGCTCGAGATTTTTTTCAAAAAATTTTGCAACTTGATTACGATCAAGTGTTTTTGAATGATGCGACAACACTCGAGGAGTTTGGGGAAATTTCGGCTCTACGCAATCGGGTCTTTTCGTTGTACGGTGTGGATATTGGACTCGAGGCGGAACGCCCTTTGTGGCAAATTCTGCAACTCATTCGAGCTTCGAGTAAGTAGGGGATTTATGAAAGTCGAAAAAGATACTGTGGTCAGCGTTGAATATCGGTTAACTGTTTCTGAAAATATTGTGGATGAAAGTGATGGCGAGCCGTTGTTGTACTTGCATGGTCATGGCAATATTATCGTTGGACTCGAGAATGCTTTAACGGGTTTACATGTTGGTGATGAGAAAAACGTGGTGGTGAATCCAGAAGATGGCTATGGTTTATTTGATGAAGAAGCCATTCAAACCATTCCTGTGGCAAGTTTTGAAGATGAACTCGAAGTTGGTGGGCATTACACGGGCGAAAACGAAGATGGTGAAGCTGTGAGTTTTACGGTGCTTGAAATCGAAGGCGATGACGCACTGGTGGATTTTAATCATCCGCTGGCTGGGGATACCCTTGAGTTCTGGGTGAAAGTGGTGGGTATTCGTAATCCCACCGATGCTGAACTCAAGCATGGGCACGCTCATGCCAAAGCTGTAATTCAAGCCTGAGTCTCGAGCAATCCTAACAACCTATCCCATTGCTGCTCGAGTGTGTTATTTAAGCGCTCGAGCGCTTTTTGCAATTGCCAGTTTTCTCGGTCTCCTACGGCATTACTGATGGTACGAATCTCGAGGGCTGGCACGCCTGCACGTAAGGCTGCGTGGGCAACACCTGCGCCTTCCATGGCTTCGGCTCGAGCTGCAAATTGTTGTTCGATACCAGCGGCTCGAGTCAAATTGGTGGTGACAGTTTCGAGTGTGGCTATTACGCCGTACTCGAGTTTGGCTGTGTTTGCAAAAGTAGCAGCTTGTTCCCAGACTGGTAAGGTTTGAAAGACATTCGCAGCAATTGGGAAATTCAGCGCTGTTACTTCAGCCCCGTTTTGCACACCAAGCCCAGCATAAACAATTTGGCTTGAGACAATCACATCACCAAGGTTGAGATTCGATTTTGGGTACGCTCCAGCAATCCCAATCGATAAGACCAAATCAGCTTTGACCTCGAGTAGTGCCGTTTGGGTAGAAAGTGCGGCATTGACTGCGCCAATGCCTGAAACAACGATGCTCGAGTGCGGCAGTATTGGTAACCGTTTTGCCTCGAGCGGTGTAGCAACAACAATCAAAATGCTTTTCAAAGTGTGTCTATCTTAAAACAAAAACAGAGCAATGAAATTCATTGCTCTGTTCAAAAAATTGTGATTACCTATTCCACATAAAACCAGTTTTGTTATAACCAAGTAATTTGTTCGCATCGGCAACAGAATACCCATAACCAACTTCAGTTCGTGCAGACCATGACTCGAGCCAATCAGTAACAGCGGGTAGCAATGTCGCAGCGGTTTTCTTGTCTGGTTGTAAAAGCTCGATGTAGGCTTTAACGCTTTGTTCAATGTCTGCTCGAGCTAAACGTACAGGCGAAGTGTATTGCAAACCAACAATTTTTGTGGGGAAAGCGATGGCTTTAAACGCAGGATTTTCCATCAAAGGTGCTTCGATTAAATAACCCTCGAGTTGGTCGGCATTGCTGCCAATAACAATGGTATTGTCTTTGGCAATAATCAGCAGTGAACCTTCGACTGGTTTATTTTTACCAACAGTTACGCTTTGTTTGATTTGTAAAGCATCGTAACCAGCAATGATAATTCGCTCGAGGGTGATTGTGCTTTTTACATCTGAATCCATACTTTGCACATTATTCTTGATTTCAGTTTGCATCGCTGTTTCAAGATCGGTCAGGGTTTGAGCACCATCTTTGGTTTGTCCGTAGTAGACTGTTGTATTGGTAGGCGATAATATTGAACCTAAGCCACCAAGAATACCCGAGAATGGTGTGACTGCACCTGTTCCAAATAGAGCACTGGTGAGCACATTGGCGTTTGGGGCGGTGTCGCTGATAACTGCCCATTCGTTACCAAGGCGTTCTTTAAGTCGGCTAAAAGCAGTGAGGATATCTTTTTGACTGGTTTTATCGTAACCAATATCAGGTAGCCAAGCACCAAAGTAATCAAGCCAACCACTGGTATCTGTTGCAAAAACAGAAGCACTTGGTGCAGTGCTGGGTAATTGATTGAGTAACTCGAGTTTCTCTGGGGTGTAGGTTAAGAGTTTGTACAACGTAGCATCGCTATTGGCATTGAGTTGGGTTAAGGATTTTGTTTCCATACCATCAGCAATAACACTCGAGCTGCTGGCATTGACATTAAGGGTTCGTAAGGCATTCACCATGCGAAGTGGAATACTTTTATCACGTCCGAGCAATTGGGCAATGCTAGTAAAATTAAAGTATTGTTTTAAAAAACCATCACCTGTGCCCTCGAGAATGCTACGGTAATTGGCGTTATTGGTCATCACAGGTAGTGGCTGACCATTTAAGCGGCGCAGATAGGCGCGTAATAAATCCGCATTACTCGAGAGGTAAAAAATATTATTGCCAATACCAGCAGCGATGCCATCGTTGCTGGCGGTGTAATTGCCTTCACGGATGCGTTTTGGTGAATTTTTGATCGCTTCGTTGAACACATTGATAAAAGCTGTGGTGATTGGATTTTTTGCGGTTAAGCGAATAGCCACAAGGTACTCGGGTGTATTTTTCACAGTGTAAGCAGCAGCAGCAATATCTTTAATTGAACCGAGCATTGAATTAACAGTTAAATCTTGAAGTAAACCAGCTTGTTGATTATCTCCGCTGGACATACTCGTTTTTAATACTATGGCGAGTAATTTCTTGGTGTCATCACCAAACGAACCTGTTTGCGCTAAGGTTTCTTGTAAGTCTTTGGCTTCAATTGCGCCTAATGGAAAATCGGGAAAGTACCGTGTTAATGGCACAGCACCTGCGCTCGAGGTAAGGAGAAGAGTGGATAGGATAATCAATCGTTTTTTCACAAAGGTACTATATCACCCCATGTCAGGATTCCCCGACGGAGCAAGTTAATAAGCTGTTTTTCACGTATCAATTGCAAAAGCTTGCTGTAAGCCAGCCATAGCAACGGCTCGAGCCTCGAGTGGGCAGTATGTCAGGGCTAAGGCTGCTGTGTATGCTCGAATAGCTTTGTCACGCTCGAGCATGAGGTCGCGCACCTGTCCAAGCCGTGCCAGAACAAACCCCGCTAAGTAACTTGGGCGTTCAAATTGTCCCTGAGAAACAGCCTCGAGTAAGTCTCTGGCACTCTGCCAATCACCTACTGCTAAGTACAAACCACTGGCAGCAAATCGAGCCTCGAGTGCCATTCGTGCCAGTGCCGTATCGGCAGGGGCATCGAGTGCCAGTAATTGATGCACCAACGCATCCAAGTCATCGTTTTCCTCGAGCCGATACGCCCGATCTATGATGGCGCGAAAGCGGCTGTGCTCAGTAGGCATAAAACCCGTGAAATCTGGTAACTCTAAACCAAGCTCAAGCAATAATGGTACATCATCCAGAGGTGCCAGCAGCACAGCATCAGCATTTAACTCGAGCTGAGCTACCAGTTCTGTGATTCGTTGCCGCCGATGAGCCGTCCCCGGACCTTCCTCGAGTAGTGCAGTGGTATCTGTATGGTATTGCGTGACTACCTCGAGCAAACTGCCATGTACAGTAGCAACATCCAGTGGCACTTGTAACGCCGTTTGTAAATCGCGTTGCAACGCATTGAATTGCCCTAAACGCTTTTGTCCTTGCGGAAATTGCTTTAAGAACTCGAGCATTTTGTTCTGCTCGGTTTCTGCCCAAGACCAATCGGTTGCTATAGCCGTCACAGGTACTCGAGCATCCTCGAGCGCAAACAGCACAGGATCGTCAAGGTCACGCCAAGCGTTTGATTGCCATATTTGAGGTGAAACAAAACCAAGTACCACTCGAGAAGCACCAAGAAAGCCAATGATCTCGAGGATGGTTTGCGCGTTATATAGCGGAGCGGTGGCGTGCAAAGCGCCAAGTGTAGCCAGTACTTTCATGGGTGTATCTTATGATGAAACACTGTAGAAAGAAAAAACCTCTCGAGGCTCAAAGCCCATAGCTCATTGCCTGATTTCTCGAGTAGAATGCAGACCTCATGTTATTACCAGACTCTTTGAAGGGCAAGGTTATCCTTGTCACCGGTGGCGGCACAGGCTTAGGACGCAGCATGACCGAGCGTTTCCTTGAACTCGGCGCAAAAGTTGCGATTACCTCGAGACGCAAAGAAATGCTCGAGGATGTTGCTAAGGAAATGACGGCAAAGTACGGCGGTGAGGTTTTTACTACAGGTGTGGATGTCCGCGACCCCGAAGCGGTTAAACGCATGATAGATGAAGTTTGGGCGCATTATGGCAAAATAGATGTACTGCTGAATAACGCGGCTGGCAATTTTATTTCACCCACCGAGCGCCTTTCCCACCGAGCCGTGGATGCTGTGCTGGGAATTGTGCTGCACGGCACTTTTTACTGCACCCTCGAGCTAGGCAAACGCTGGATCGAAGCTGGTATAGCTGGCAATGTTCTGAACATCGCCACAACGTATGCAGGTTCAGGTAGCGGTTATGTCGTACCAAGTGCTGCGGCTAAAGCAGGTGTGGTAGCTATGACCAAAAGTCTAGCGGCTGAATGGGGCAAGTACAAAATCCGCCTCAACGCCATCGCTCCAGGTCCATTTCCTACCGAAGGCGCTTGGAGTCGGCTGATGCCATCTAAGGAACTCGAGCATTTATTTGAACGACAAATTCCACTGCGGCGCATGGGTGAACACATCGAACTGGCGAACATGGCAAGTTACTTGGTGTCGGATTACTCGAGCTTTGTGACAGGTAGTGTGTTTACCATAGATGGTGGTGAAACCGCTTGGACTGGTGGCGAGTTCAATGTACTAGATGAAGTGACTCCTGCCCAATGGGATGCGCTTGAGGCAATGCGGAAAAAAGGATAGGTTTTCAAATAAATTGATCACTCGAATACGTACTCGAGTGACCAATTATCAACATGATTTATGCACCTGTTTTCATTTTAAATTCGTGTGGGCTGGTTGCGGCTGAGTAGCCTGTATTAAAATCAATTTTACCTTCGCGGTACAACTCTGCCAGATGGTCATCAAAGGAAATCATGCCGTTTTGTTCGCCTTCTTGTAAAGCTTCTTTGAGCTTACTTAAAGCGCCTTCATCTTTGATAATATCTTTAACATACATTGTGCCGCGCATAATTTCGACAGCTACAGCCCTGCCTTTGCCATCGGCTTTTGGTAGTAAACGCTGCGAAACAACCGCTACAATCGAATCGGCAAATAAAACCCTAGCAATACCACGTTCTTCTTGCGGGAATAACTCGAGGATACGGTTAACTGTGCGAATCGTATCCATGGTGTGCAATGTACTCAGTACCAAATGCCCTGTCTGAGCGGCACTGATAGCGGCTTGGGCAGTGGCGAAATCTCTGATTTCACCAATCATAATCACATCAGGGTCTTGGCGCATGGCTGCCACCAATGCCTCAGAGAAACTTGGTGCATCCTGACCGATTTCGCGTTGCACCAACACTGATTGATGATTGTGATGCAAAATTTCGATAGGGTCTTCGATAGTAACAATCATTTCGGCTCGAGTGCGGTTAATCTGATCGAGTATCGCAGCAAGGGTGGTGCTTTTACCTGAACCTGTTGGACCAGTCACCAAAATAATGCCGCGTTTCTGATTGGCTAAATCGGCAATGGTATTAAAAGGCAATTGCACATTGGCAAGGTGGCTGGTGTCATTACTGATAACCCGTAAAACCATACTGACACTGCCGCGTTGCCGAAACATATTGACCCGAAACCGTGAAACGCCTGGGATGCTATGGGCAAAATCCACTTGGTGTTTCTCGAGGAACTTAGCGCGTTGTTTTTCGTTCAGCACTGTACCAACCAAACTCTCCATCAGCTGAGCGGTCAAAGGTGTCGGCATCATTGGTTTCATATGCCCATTGACACGAATATGGGGTGGCATTCCAGAGTGCAAATGAATATCCGAAGCACCTTTTTGTACGCATTGAGTCAGCATCTCATCAAAAGTCATGGATATAGTCTACCTAGGGAAAAGGTTTTTTGATGGTCATTTTTGTGTAGCATCAAAATCAAACCTCAAGTTTTGCTGCTCGAGGTCTGATTTTATGTGAGGACATGTTATTTGTAGAACTGGATTGATCTCGAGTCTTCTTAATACTGTCCAACAAAAATATTGCCGATATAAGCATTACCTTCGGCTTGTGCCGAAAGAAAATCCAGTTCGATTTCCATGTAAGCAGCACCTTGGGCACCACCAAAATATGGTGGACTGATATTGATGTCTGGACTTTGCGTGCGGTTCCACACCGTGCAATTGTTTGCATCAACACAATCTCGCACTGAGATGACAACTTTGTCATTGCTTGGCACTCGAGTACCTGTTATGGCACTGAGGTACAATCCGTGATCTTGGTTGCGCTCTACACTATAAGCAATTTGTTTTCTCAGGATCAGGTTGTTGCTGCCACTGGCAACCACGAATCCGCCATAACTGCCCAGAAATGCATTTTTATTCAAGCTTGATGGTGTGTCAATTCCAATCAGGTTTCCATTGGTTGGTGCTACCGCCGCCCAGCCGCCACTGCTGTAAAAGTTGGTAATGGCAATGCCTAAACTCAGATTACCTTGGCTAAGGGTAACCGTGCCATCGGCTTGCCTGACTTTCGCAGTCACACTGTAGGAACCATTAAAATACGATGTCAGAGGTGGGACTAAGAAATCTTTGACACATAATTCTGGGCAACTACTGGCAAAATCCTGATAAGCAAAAGCTTTACCGTCCAAAAAAATTTCAGCAAATGTCACTCGAGAGTTACTAAAGTTTTTCAGCAAAATCTTAAAATCTGGTCGAGGAGAGGTTTGAGTAATTCCCAGTGGTGGCACAATCACTTCGATACGCTGAGCGGTATTACTGGCAGGAATAAGAAAGCTCGAGTTAGCAACTATTGCTGCATTACCAGCTAAATCGGTGATTCCATTGACCACCACAGTCAAGTTGGCTGGTGGGGTTGGTGCTGGGTTGAGGGTTAGCAGCAGTTTTGTGCCACTCGAGTTCAGCACGGCATCACGAGCTAACTCAGTGGCAGCATTTTTGATTTGCACACTTGTGTTGGTGATACTCGAGAGCAGAATCGCTTCGTTAAAGGTCAAACTAATTTCATCGGTGATTAAAACAGTGCTCGAGCCGTTTGCTGGCACTCGAGAGACCAGAGTTGGTACAGTGCGGTCTACAATCACGCGTTTGGCAGCACTAACCACGACATTTGCTCCGTTTGCATCCGAGGCTCGAGCTGTTAAGGTGTAACTATTTTCGGGTTCAGGAGTGGTATCCCAAGTGTATTGATACGGAGCGGTCAGGGTAGCAATGACAACAGAATCTCTGAGTAGTTCAACTTTGGCAGGCAAACCTGTAATGGCTAATTGAATAGCTAAACTTTTATTGGTGTACGTTTCAGCTTCTAAACTCGAGATGTCCACGGTATAAGCACTTGGGTTTGGATTGGGATTTGGGTTTGGGTTCGGACTAGGACAGGAGATCAAACTCGAGGTGAGGGCGACAAACAACAACATTGCTTTGACACGCTTGTTCATGAAATCTCCTGTTGAAAGCTCGAGATACAAAATGATCGAGTTTGAACTCGAGCGTGTAGGACTCGAGTTCAAAGCACTTAGCTCGAGCCTTTTACCTTATGGTTGGAATGGCGCTAAACAAGTATTATTTTCGTAGCGATTACCGCCAGCTCCGTTGTTCAAGGCTGGGTCGAAAACAATATCGCAGAGTTTTTGTACGGTGTAGTTCAGTGTAGAACTGCCTGCGCCTTCTTGCGGCGGGTTGGATTTACGGTTGTACTCGCCTTCTCGGAATGGGTAGTTGAGCACCAAACGATAATCTCCGTTGATACCATCGGTGTTTTGTCGTAACTCGAGGATACGGTCGTCCTCGCCTGCATCGTCGTCTTTTAAGTACCCTTCGATGACAATACTGGCACCGTTGGCATCGAGGACATCGTAGATGACATTATTTTTGGTTTTATCAAAATCGCCTTGAATTGCGCTGAAGACTGTACCTGTTTTGACATCGGCTTTGTAATACGGGATTTCAAAGAACTTTTGTCCATCTATGAACATATTGCCGTACAGATCACCATCGCTACCATCACCTGCATCGTCTATACGAAGACTGTTAACAACCACTTGGATTTTTTCACCAACTTTATTGGTTTTTAAGGGTTCACAAGTGCGAATGTTGTACTCGGTAGTATCGCCAACATAGGCGAGGTTGCCGCGTAAATCCGAGATTTGATAAGAAATCGGGGCGTATTGGTCTAAGCTGACATTGGCATCTAAGTAACTGCCCAGATTGCCGTCGGTGACAACGCCTTTGCCGAGTGCATTACCGCTTGCGCCAATGGCAACGACTTTGATTTCGGTACTCATGGTTTGTAGGTTGTTTGAACCTTCAACTCGAGCTTTGACACTAAATACCCCGCCGTCGAATGATCCGTTGACATCACTGGTGAGTTTACGACCTTCGGTGCGTACTTTGACATTGAGCATTAAAATCCTGCCGTAAGTCACACTGGAAACATAGACGGGTGGAGTATCGCCTATTTCGCCAGCTTGAACCAGCGCGTCGTATTTGGCTTTTGTAAATCCGCTCGAGAAAAATCCTGCGGGTGTGCTGGGTTTTGCTACCGAGACAGTGAAGGCTTTTTGAATAATGGTAGCGTTATAAATGCGTTCACTGGCGTTGCTGTTGTACGAAAAATCGGTGTCGAGTTTAGCGGTTAAGTACTCGGCAGAAACCCCGATTCGTAAAGCAAATTGCTTGTTGGAGCTGCTTTCGGAAACAGAGGCAAGGGCGGCACCTGCCACTTGCACATTGGCAGTTTTGGCAGCTTGAATAATCTCGCCAATGGCGTTGCGAACATTACCAACCGTTGGGTTTTGCACAGTGCGGACATTGTTGCCTGTTAATAAATTAGTGCTGATTTCGACAGGGGCGCGGTCAGTTACGCTGATGCCGCGTAAACTGCCTAATTTGTATTGTCCACCTTGCAGCAATGCGCCAGGGTAGAGCACATCCGAGTTTGGCTCGAGTGTGACAAGTTCTTTAGGGTTTTTACCAAGGGTGTATTGTTTGTTGACACAAGTGTATTTGACACCTGCTACCACTTCTGATCTGGGTGGTAATGGATTAAAAAGTATCGGTGGTCGAATGGTAATTGGTTGACTAGGGTTAAAAGGTACACTCGAGGTGGGTGCTTGGACTTGTAATTGTTGACTCGAGGCTGCATTTTGTTGACTCAACGAGTTGTTCGTAGATTTGACACTCGAGAAAGTGTCTATTTCTTGGACTGGCGGTACAACTTCTGCCCACGCTTTGACATTGTTAAATATGGCAGCACCTTGTGGTGCTTCAGTACTCGAGCAGGCGGCTAAACTGGCGCTGATGATGGTAAGTAGTGCGATTGTTTGCGGTATTTGCTTTTTCATTTTGAACTCCTTTTATGGCTTTGTTGGTAGTTTGCCAAAGTTCGCGTTACCTGAGTGTTACCTATTTTTTGCTCGGCGTTACCTATGTGTTACCAAGTACCAATTGCTGAAAATGTAAAGGTGTTAGACTGCTGTTATGAGTTCCTTGCAACTTGAATTGCATTTGCTTGGCGTAGCTCGAGTTTGTGTGGGTGACGAAAATTTGAAATTAACCCGTAAAGCTTTGGCTTTGCTGGCTTACATTGCTATCGAAGGAGTAACACCTCGAGAATTGATGGCGGAATTGCTATGGGGTGAATTGGGTGCCGAAGGTGCTAGTCGGAATTTGCGCCGTGAATTGCATCGTTTACGGGCAACTTCTGTGGTGGATTATCTCGAGACAGATGGGGCTTTGGCTTTACAAAATTTTGTTGCCGATACCAGCGACCCTTTAGTTAGTGGTGAATTACTGGCGGGTTTGATACTCGAGGATGCACCTGCTTTTACCGAGTGGTTGGTGTTGCAACGTCAGCAGCGTTTGCAATCTCGGGTGCAGTTGTTGCGAGTGGCAGCGCTAGAGACTCCCAATCTCGAGGTTCGGCTAGCGGGACAACGTGAAGTGGTTTTGCTCGAACCTTTATCTGAATCTGATGCTCGAGATTTAATTCAGACGTTGATGTTGTTAGGACGTGCCGAAGAAGCCGAGCAGGTTTATGCTGAGTTGTTGTTGCGTTTACAAGAAGTTGGTGCAAAACCTAGTTTGTTAGTTGCTCAGGATTTAATTCCAAGTTCGGCGAGTGCCGAAAGCAAAGCTTTGTTACTCGAGCGTTTAGGACATGGCTCAGATTCTCTCGAGTTTCGATTGAATGCGGCTCAAGAAGCACGCAGCAACCTGCAACCCGATGTGGCATTGGAGCATTATGCGGTGGCATTGGCTTTTCAGACCAAACCAAGTCAGCGTTTTGTACTGCACTTCGAGCGATTGCAATTGTTGTTTGTCACGGCTCAATTTGCACAACTACCTGTTGAATTAGCTGCTCTCGAGCAAAGTGTCCAAGGTGATGCTGTGCTTGAAGCTCGCGCTTTGGTGGTGAAAGCCTCGGTATTTTTTCAGCAAACTCTATTTTCAGAAGCGTTAGTCAATGCCAAATTGGCTTTGGAAAATCCATTACTACCAAAAACCGATCGTGGTAATGCTTATTTCTACGCTGGTGTCAGCAGTATTCGACTTGGGCAACTCGAGCCTGTCAGCGCTTGGTTTGAACGCGCCCTCGAGTTTTTACCCGAAAATGCAAGTGCCGAACGCGCTCAGATTCATCATGCGTTTTCGCAATTTGCCATGCAGCGTGGACAAATTCCTGAAGCTCGGCAGCATAATCAAATCGCGGCTGATTTACTCGAGCACAGTGAGGATCGGCGTTTACGTTCTGGGGTTTTAAGTGTTTCGGGTGTGCTTGCCATGATGATTGGCGAGTACGCTAAGGCTTTGCGTTTACTCGAGGTGGCAAAACGCGAGGCTTTGCAGAGTCAGAATACGGTGGCTTTACCGATGATTTTAATTAATTTGTCCAAAGCCCAAATTGAACTTGGAGAGTTAAGCGCTGGTATCGAATCGCTCGAGGAAGCATTGGTGTTAGTGCGAAGTAATGGCAATAAAGCGATGGAAGGACAGTTACTCAACAACTTAGCCATCACGCATTTTGAACGTGGCAATTTAGGAGTAGCGCTCGAAACATTTACAGCAGGTCTTGAATTTGCCGAACAAAACAATGATGCCCGAGCCATGATTTGGCGACGCATCAGTATTGCCGATTTACTAATGCAAATTGGTGCTTACCAAGAAGCCACACAATACCTCGAGCAAGCCTCGAGTATGGTGCAACAAAATGCCCCCGAGTTACAAGATTGGTGTGCTTTACAACATGCCGAAGTGGCACTTGGCATGGGGCAAACCAGCCAAACCCTGCGTTTACTCAAGCCTTTGTTACAAGCCCAAGATGCCGAATTGCGTTTAAATGCTAAGCACTTAACGGCTTTAGCCCTCGAGCAACAACAGCAAACCATTGACCCAGAATTACTTCTCGAGCATCAGGCGCATCCCAAATGGAAGTACAAAATTTTGCCATTGCGTTTGCGGCTTGAATCAAAGAATGAATTACAAACACTGGCTCGAGAAGGTCTGCTTAAAGCAGCTGCGTTTGATCGTTTGGCTTTGTTGGTTGCTTTAAGCGAAAACAGTACTGAATTGCAAACACAACTGCTTAGCAGCTTAGAACTGTACCCAAATTTACAAGCTTTATTACAACTGAGATTACAAAAAGTTATTGCCTTGGCATAAAAACCCCCTCGAGTTTTGGCTCGAGGGGTGTTACAAAGCTGCTTTATGGACGATTGCCAAAAGCTAAGCCGCCGTTGCCTGGGTACGTGGTGACGTTGCTGTACGTGACCAAAGCGGCAGGGGTTGAAATTCCTGTGAATGCACCACCACTAATGTTGTATTTACGAACTTGACCTGCCAGTACACTCGAGGCGATTTGGTAATTGACCCATAAACCACCATCGAGTGGGTCTATGGCAAGCCCACCAGGTTGACCAGATGTTGCACTAGCAGCCTCGAGTATCAGTGTTGCATTGGGTGTTGGGTTACCAGTGGCTGTAATCTGAGCTGGTGTGTATTTGACAATGGTTGGTGCTTCTGTACTAACTTGTCCTTCGATATTATTTGCTACCCATAAGTTACCTTGCCAATCAAATGCTAATCCTTCTGGGTAGCGCAAAGAATTTTGAAGACCTGTTGTACCTGTGTTGGTATTACTGATAATTCTGTCTGGAGCGGCGTTATCTGGATTATTCGCAAGTCGGCTTTTGGCATACATGACAACATTATTATTGTTAGCATTTGAAACCCAAAGATTACCTGTGGCATCAAACGCAATATTGGCTGGGAAATTCAATCCGTTAGTGAATTCTGCAACCAGTGTTCCAGCCGTATTATAAGCTCTTAATCGATTTGTTACCCCACCAAATGGGTCAAGCGCTACCCAAATTCGGTCATTGGCGTATTTGATACCGACTGCGCCACCACCAACGTTAATTGTTTGTGCAATAACCAATGGGGTAGTACCCAAATCAGCTTTATTGATTTTGACGATACTACTCTGTACAGGACGAGCCACCCACATATTGCCAGCGGGGTCAAAAGTAATACTGTTGGGGGTTGAACCAGCAAATAAACCCGCATCTACAGTTGGGACATCAAAAGTTGCGTTGGCAGCGGCAGCCGTGGCAAACGGAGCATCAAGGCGTTTAACTGTATCACTAAGGAAATTTGGAACCCATAAACTTAATTTGCTGGTGTCTAACAAATACGTTGGTGCAGTACCAATTTTAATGTTGCCACGCCGAACCGTTGTGCCTACCGTAGAATTATCCGAGTCAAGTCCAACCAGCATCACTTCGTCGGTGGCTGTGGCTCGAGCATCGGCAGTGGCAGTGGTTTCTTCGGCGCTACGAGTCACTCGAGCAGTATCTTCGGAAGCCAGAACAAAGTTAAGCGTAAACCCATAAGGTGTTGCATTGACTGCTTTGGTAATGTCTGAATCAAGAATTTTGTAAGCCACTGTGACAGAACCTGTGCCATTAGCGGCAATGGCTCGAGTGTTGCTGGTATTTCGGGCAATAAAACCATACTCGAGTACTGTATCAGCGGCAGTAATCACTGAGGGTGTTGCCGTGGCATCTAAATCTGAAGCTTGTTGGCTGGTAAATAGCGCTAAGTCAGCTTCGTTTGTGACAGTTACACCACTGGAATTTGTGCCGTGGGTTGGTAGGAAGCGTTGAGCAGTTTGCATGTTGTTTAATGCACCAAAAGCAAAGTTTGTCATGTTTTTAATGGCTGTGCCACCAATACTCTGACCATTTTGGTTGTAGGCATACAGCATAAGGTTTGGGATAGCTGCGCCATTGTTAGTGAAGGTGTAAGTGCATTTCATATAGCGGGTATTTGGAATGGCATCTATGGCAGTTACGCAAGTTGGGCTGGCATTAAAAGTGATTCTCGAGTCTGGTAGTACTGTGGCAAACTGAGCTTGTAAACCACTGCCATTTTCGGAGAATTTGAGTTGTACCACACCAAGGACATTGGATGGCTTCACTTCGGCAGTATTCGGGCAGGCTACTAAACCAAAAGCAAGGGCAGCAACTAGGCTTATGCGTTTCATGCTTCACCTGCTTGTTGGTTGGGTATAGAACCTTTGAATGGTACGGAAACTCCTGTAAGCATAACAAAGGCTTTTTCTGTCTCGAGCCGAGGTGTCTGATACGATTTTCGGGTTGAAGTTGGCTCGAGAGGCTTAGGCTGTAAGCTTGGTTTCATTTTTTTCTCCTTTGGTATTTGGAACTGATTGTTAGCTTAATGAGTGGGGCGTTACCTGAGCGTTACCTGTAAACTGTATTGATGCGTCCGCTTCGTTTGGCTTTAACTGGTTTTACTTGTTTTCGGGATTTCACCGAAATTGATTTCTCGAACCTCGAGTTGTTCGCTATTGTTGGTCAGACTGGCGCGGGAAAGTCGAGTATTCTCGATGCGATTTGCTTTGCATTATTTGAGCAAACACCGCGTCTGGGTTCTAAACCAGCTAAGGAGTTAATCGCGCAGGGCAGTACGGGTATGAGTTTGGCGCTCGAGTTTGAAGCATCCGACGGGCAGGTATACCGAGTAGCTCGGACGTATAGCAGTAAAAGTTCTGAGGTGCGTTTTGAGCGTTTTGAGCAGGATAAATGGCTAACAGCAATCGAACAAACCAAGAAAAAAGAAGTTGCCGAAGCCATCGAACGCGTGGTTGGTTTAGATTTTGAGGGTTTTACCAGAGCCGTTTTATTACCCCAAGGCGAATTTGATCGGTTTTTGCGTGGTGAACCCAAGCAACGCCGCGATTTACTGAAAAACCTGATTGGTTTAGAACGAATTGAAGCCATGCAAAAACGCAGTGGTGAAATTGCTCGAGAAGCCAAAGCCAAATCCGAGATGTTACAAGTGCAACTCGAGACAACCTTGGCGGCGGCAACGCCCGATGCGCTCGAGTTATTAAGTGCGGCTCAAAGTAATCAGCAACAGCAACTCGAGATGGTTGTGGTTGGGCTTGAACGTGCCAGAACTGGTTTACTTGAAGCTCGAGAAATTGCGCGTTTACAAAGTTCACTCGAGGCTGCCAATGCCGAGGTGCAACAATTGCAATTAGCAACATCAAATATAGCGGCTTACCAAGAACGAGCTGTCCAAGCCCGCCGAGTTGCCAGTGCTTTACCATTGCTCGAAGCAGTTGCTAAACTCGAGACTCGGGTGCAGCACAGTAGAGGAGAGGTGCTGCAAGCTGAACAGGCTGTCCTTGTTGCTAATCAACTTGAGCAACAAAAACGCAATGAATTAGAGACCGCTCGAGATGCCGCTTTAGAAGCCCCACAACTGGAAGTGCAAGTAGCTCATTTAACTGCTTTAATCCCTCGAGTCGAACGTTTACAAGCTCTTGGGGGTACATTGCAAGTTGATGGAAAACAAGTAAGCAAAGAGGTTTTTTCCGAAAAAAACTGGTCTGAACTCGAGCGTTTTGCTGCAGAATTACCTTTGCTCGAACGGATAGCTAAGCAATTGCGTGAAATTGAACGACAACGCACTGAATTAGGGCAAGTGGCTATGCGTTTAGAAGCAGCTCGGGTGGCATTGCAAGATCGGCAAAGTCAACTTGAACAGGCTCAGCAACAACAAAGCAAAGAGACTCAGCAACTCGAAGTAGCTCGAGTAGCAGCTCAACAAATACCTGAACTCGAGCAGCAATTGCGGCAACTCGAGGCTTTAAAACCAAAATTGCAACGCCTCAAAGAACTGGGTGGGCAATTAACCGATGCTGATGCTGCCGCACCAGTCTTTGCGGAAAGTACTTGGACTCGGCTCGAGACTGTGCAGAGCGAATTAAAAACCCATACCCGATTGCTTAAACAGGCAGCCGAGTATAAATTGCAATTGGAAAATGCTCGAGACGAGTTACTTGGCTGGGAAGCGCAAGTGCTCGAGAGTCAAACCATGCTTGAAACGGTTTTAGCCGATGGTAAAGCAACAGCAAATGAACAAAAAATACTTGAAGCCGCTTTAGAAGCAGCTAAACGCGAGAACATCGGGGCTGAATTGACTCGAGGGTTAAACATTGGCGATCCGTGTCCTGTGTGTTATGCGCCTTTGAAGGTTTTACCAGATTTAACAACATCTAATGTGCCTGCTGCCGAAGCGGCTGTACAAGCAGGCTTACTCAAAGTGAGCTATTTGCGCGACGAATACGCTCGGTTAAAAGAAGCCACAAAAAACCAAGCTGAAAACCAAATTCGAGCCAGCAAAGAAGTCGAACAACTCGAGAAAAATTGGCGTGAAACCAATCTGGAACGTCAGCAACTCGAGCAGAGTTGGCAAGATGTCTTACCAGATATATCCGACCCTAAAAGTGCGGTACAACAAGCTCGAGCTTGGTTACTGGCGGGCTTGGCTGCTGAATTAACCCAAGCAGGAGCCACAGATTTTGTTGCTCGAACAAAGCATTTACAAACGGAGAAAGCCCAACTCGAGGCAAATGAACGCCTTGCTACAGAGCGTTTGGCTGAAACTCGAGCTGCTGTTGCCAGAATCGAAAGTGCCTTGAGTGCCGCGCAGACGTTACTCGAGAGCCGCGAAACCGAGCAAAAGAATGCACAACAAGAAGGTTTACGTCTCGAGCAGCAACGTATCGAACTAGAGCATGAACGCAAAACCTTTATGGCAAAACTCGAAGCTCGGCTTGGGGCAAATCTGCAACCCAGCACAGCAATTCGCCAAGCACAACAAGCATTACTGACGGCTTTAGCAACCGAATTACTCGAGGCAGGTGCCAGCCAAACCCTTGAAGCTGATATTGAAAATCTCAAAACCCAACGGCATCATCTCGAATTACAAGAACGCAATGCTCGAGAAGCTTTAGCCAACGCTAAAACCAATTTGGTGGCTTTGCAAAGTGCTTGTAAAGCTGTCCAAGATGTGTTGCATTCGCTTGAACAAGAAACTCAAGCGGCTCAGACTGCCGCCCAAACCGCTCTCGAGTTTGTGGGTTTATCCGACGCTACTGCTGCTAAAGCCTTAGCGTTATCCGAAACCGAGATTACCCAGCTCGAGCAAGCTGTGCAAAACCACGGACAGCAATTACACAGTGCTCAACAACGGCAATTTGAGATTCTCCAAGAACTCCGAGGCAGAAATCTCCAGCAACCACTGGCAACCCTCGAGCAACAAGCTACCGACTTTGAGCAACAAAGCCATCATATTCGGGCTGAACTTGGACGACTCGAAGCTCAAAAAACGGTGCTCAGTCAACAAATTCAATTAGCTAAGGAGTTGCGCCGTGAACAAAACAACCTCGAGAAACGCTTTGATATTTACCAAAGCTTGGCTTTAGACATGAAAGGCAACGAATTCCAAGATTACTTATTGGCAGGTGTGCAACAACAATTACTAAAACGTGCCAGCCAAACCATGAGAACCATCACCCAAGACCGCTATGCCTTAGAACTCATCAATGCCGAATTTCATGTCCGCGATGCTTGGAACGGACTCGAGGCTCGAGGGGTTAAAACCCTTTCAGGTGGTGAAAGCTTTATTGCCTCGCTTTCTTTGGCATTGTCACTCTCGGATTACTTAGCAGGTAGCCAAGCTCTAGGGGCACTTTTTCTTGATGAGGGCTTTGGTACCCTCGATGCCAATGCCCTCGAGATGGTCGCTAACACCCTCGAGAATCTAAACATCACAGGGCGAATGGTGGGAGTTATCACCCATGTGGCAGCGCTTGCTGAGCGTTTACCAATGCGTTTACTGATTGAAAAAGCGCAGGACTCGAGCCGTATTCGTTGGGAATAAGTGTATTAGCTTCAGTTCTGCCTCGAGAAAATCTCATCTGTAGACGATAGGCTTTGTCAAATGCTTGGTCGTCGTGTATCTTGGTATCTTTTGCGTGAAGCAGTTCCGTTATACGTCATTGGTGTGGTTACAATTTTGATTTTATTAATTCTGGATTATTTCGCTTCACTAATCGGGTCTTTTTGGCGGAATCAATCACCTGTATTACTTATTTTTCAGAATGTGGCAGACCGAATCCCGTTTTTTTTGTCGTATATGATTGCGCCTGCTCTGGCATTTGCTATTCCAGTGGGTTTAGGGCGTTTAGGTAAGGACTCAGAATTAAAAGCCTTATATGCGCTTGGGGTGCGCCCAATTTCGATGCTATGGGTTTTTGTTGGCTTTGGTTTACTGATGTCAGGAGTGCAATTTTACAGTACCAATGTTTGGCAACCAGCTGCTGATGAGCGTTTCAAAGTCAGTCTTAATAAGTTGTTTAATGTTGAACCGAGTGGTACGCAAGAATTAAAAAGTTTTGCCAATAAAGATGGCACCATATTCCATGCAGGTACGATTGCGCCTAAGCTCGAGGATAAAAAAATTGCTGATTTATTCGGGGTGGTGGTCATGACACCTAAAGGTACTTTTACTGCCACCAAAGGGCAATGGGATGCTCGAGCTAAAACGTGGCAGTTATTTACGGTTTATCAAACCGATGCCACAGGTAAATTGATGGGTGCTCCCGAAACCCGTCGTGAATTTTCTTTTGAAGCGGCATTAGAACCCGATGCAAAACCCCCCGAGAATTTACCGCTTCCAGAATTAATCAAACGTGCCTCGAGTACGGGTTTGTCCTCGCAAGAAATTTATGCCGCTAATTTCTCTTTGCATCGGCGTTTTTCTGACCCCCTAGCGGCTTTGCTGATGGCAGTGCTTGGCGCAGCAGTTGGTTTTGGTATTTCAAGCCGCGCTGTAGGGTTTTTCTTTACCATTGCGGCAGCAGCTTCGTATTGGGCGTTTTGGACAATTGGTACACAATTATCAGGTTCTCAAGCAGTGCCATTCTGGTTTGCAGCTTGGTTGCCAACCATTGTCTTTACAATTGGTACAGCCATTGTATTGCGGAGGTTAGCATGAGCGCCAACGAATCGGTTGCTACTCGAGCACCATTTAAATCCAGTGGTTTACGTGCCACTAAATTAGATTGGTATTTGATTGCCGAAATTGTGCCGTGGTTGATTAGTGGTTTAGTGGTAGTTGCTTTAGTCATGATTATGGCAGCCTTGCTATCCAGAGCAGGCGATATTTTATCTAAAGGTGCCAGCCCAATTTTGGTTTTACAATTTATGGCGTATAGCATTCCCGATATGATCTCGAGGGCGTTGCCTTTTGCTATGCTTTTTGCTGTGCTGATGGGGTTAAGCCGTTTAACCCAAGACAGTGAGCTAAAAGCTGCGATTGTGAGTGGTATTGCACCAACGCGTTTGGTTTTGCCTGTGCTGGCAATTGGTATTGTGGTGGCATTACTGGCTTTTATCAATGCCGAAACCCTGAAACCAAGGGCTTTCACCGAAGCACAACGGGTTTTTAAGGATATTGTTTTATCAAATCCCAAAATTGTTATTTCTGATGGACAATTTTTTAAGGATACCCAAAACCAAGTGATTTATGTGCCACCAGGTGGTATTTCCGATAATGGACAATTGCGCGATATCACAGTACTACAAGCCCAAAGTGGACAAGTGCCAAGCAGTATTATTCGTGCTCCCAGTGGGCAAATTCTGCGCGATGTTGGCGCGATTTTACTCGAGAATGGTACTCGTACTACCTATAAAAGCGGTGAGGCTCGTCCTGTAACAGTTTCAACGTTTGCTCGAGCCACATTACCTATTCGCAACCTCAGCCAAGGCAGCGGTTTAAGTTCCGATCCAATGCAGTTATCGGTGATTGATTTAATAGCTCGAGTCAATGCCTATAGTGCTCAAGGGTTTGTACCCAATAACGAATTAACGGCTTTGCATAGAAAATTTGCCGAACCAATGGCAGCTATTGCTTTTGCTTTATTTGGGATTGGTATGAGTTTGTGGTCTTTGCGGAGCAATCAAAATTTTGGTTTTACAGGAGCTGCTTTTTTTACATTTTTTTATTATGCAACCACCACAGTTTTTCGGGTGATGGGTGAAAACGGTGCTTTGTACCCGTTTTTAGCTGCTTGGATGCCAAATATTATTTACGCAGGTGCTGGCGGAATTTTCTTGTGGTTAGCTCGCAGGCGTTAAACTCATTGTCAGGCAACGTTCATCTCATCTCGAGGAAATAGACTTTTTGTATGACACTGAATGAACTTATTTACTTTTACTTGACTATACAGCGGTCAACGTGTTTTTCGTGGGTTCAATCGGATGCTTTTTTGACAATCAATCACGCATTTTTGATGATGCCGTGTACCTTGGTATGACATGGCAAGCAGAGGCATATTCTTGAGGCGCTGGGTTGGTATTTTTGTATTTTTGCTGCTTTTGGTCTCTGTTGCCGAGGCACGTAAAATCACAATTATCCAAGCGACTCGAGTGGAATTGCGTCCAAGTTTAGCCACACCAGATGGTCGTACCGAAGAATATATTGTCATTGTTGGTAACCCTGCTGTTATTAAAGTGGATGAGGACGAAATCACAGCCGACCGTATTGAGTACAACAAAACCACTCGTAAACTAAGAATTGTTGGTGCAGGTGTTTTCCAAGGAAAAAATGACACGATTGCTGGACGAGATTTTGAAGTTGACCTCGAGTCCGAAGGGCTTAGCGCAGCTGATGTCTTAATTTCAACCACCGAAATTGATGTTCAAGGTATTAATTGCGAACGTTTACCTGGACAAGTTAATGTGCAAAATGGGTATTTTTCACCATGCTCGAGGTGTGGTACAACCAAAGATGCGTATGGTTTTAAAGCCCGAGAATTAACCTTGTACCCTGGCGACCGCTTGATTGCTCGAGATGTGACGATTTTGCTGGGTGGCGTACCAATCATGTACTTACCTATTGTGGTGGTGTTTTTATCCGAACCTTCGCGCTACCCTCGTCTCGAGTTAAATATCATGGCGACAGCCCCGACAGATCGTCCAACAGTTGGTTTAGATTTACCATTTACGATTGGTGATAATGGTTTTGGTTACTGGTTATTGCGTTACTATCAGTCTCGTACACCTGCTTTTGGTATTGGTTTTGATGCCAGTTTTGTCAATGCTTTTGGTTTTACCAATAAAGCCAGAGCCGCTTTTTTAATGATGCCCTCGAGCAGTGGTACGGAACTCAATTGGGCGTACCGCTTTTCACTCGAGGAAGCTCGAATTCCGTTACTTGGGGCAGAACTCGAGGATCGCTGGTCGGATATTCAATTTGGGGTTTCCTTAACCCGAGGCGATAGTGTGGCTGCCAGAGAATTACGTGGATTTTCGGGTGCAGGAGATCGGCAAACAGTTTTTGATTTCTCGGCAAAATGGAGTGCAGCGCGGTACAATATTATTACGCAGTCTTTTGGCGACCCGTTATTCAATGTGGATTTGGTTGCCAATGCTGTTTGGAATCACAGCTCGAGTCCTATTTCGGCAGTGCAGTACCAACCGGAATTGCGTTTTAGTGCAGGTAAACCATTGCTCCTGAGTTTTGCTGGGCTAAGTTTAAGCAGTTGGAAATGGAGTGCGGGTTGGATTACGGCACCCGTAGATACTTTGAACCCAAGCGCAGTGCGTTTAGCTAATGGGCAAAGCAGTGTGACTGCCTTTAAATTTAGTTTTGGTTATGCACTCAGCCTCGAGCGACCCCTCTGGACAGGTGCAACAGTTTCGGGAGCAGCCACTTTCACAGGGCAGTATTACAGCACCCGTAACAGCGCCAGTACCGACCCAACCAACCCAGATTTTAATGGTGAAATCGAACGTAATATTGTTTTTTCGGCAAATTTAACCGCTCGGCAAACCGTTGGTACAGCGCTGGATGTCAGTTTGGGTGGCAATTACGACGTTTCCCAAGGTGAAAGCCCTTTTGCCTTTGATCGGGTACAGAACCGATCAGGTGGTGGTGCTTTTAACAGTAACCTCAACTGGCGACCAGCCACTTGGTTTACATTGACTGCTTCAGAAAATTACGGCTTTACTCTTAATTACCGCAATGCCAGCAACAACTTTAATGGCGTGCTCGAGCCATTACGAATTGGTGCTAATTTCACACCACGCCCCATTGCCTTGGCTGTTAATTTGCAACACAATCTCGAGACAGGCACACCTGTTGCGTACGATCTACGTTTAACAGGTAATGACACCAGCAATAGTTATAGTTTTAGCGTGGCATTTGGTTATCAATACCCAACAGCTACTCGAGCCACAGGAGCTTACAACGACCTCAGCCTTGCCGCTGGTTATAACAGCCCAAATCGGGCATTTACCATCAGCTTCAATGTACTCGAGAATATCCAAACAGCCCAAGTGAAATCCTTTGGCATTAGTAGCACCGCTATTTTTAATGGTGTAGAAAAATCTGTCACAATCAGCATTAATCAGAATTTTATACCTTGGCAAGGCAATACTGGAAGCAAATTAAATGGCAGTATTGGTTTGCGTTACACCTTTCCAAGTACAGAATTTGACCGCCCAATGTTTAGCAGCATTAATGTTTTATTCAGTAATAGTTTTGATTACACCCCATTTGTGCCAACTACACCAACAGCCGTGCCAAATAGCAATATCAATTTACAAATCAGTTTAGCTGGCGATTTCCCAATTGATTTTCGGTTCTCGAGTAAACTTGATATCAAAACGTTAGTAGCTTACGACACAACACTCAATGTTCAATTTGGTTCGTTAACTGCTCGAGGCAGTAGTTTTGATGCTTCGCTGGGTTTTACATTGCGTTTTCCAGACACAATCAGTAAAGAATGGTTGTGGACAGGTGTTAGATTGCGGCTCGGTTGGGATGCGCGAGCAGGACTGAGCTTCTTTGCAGATATTGATTACTCAAGAAGTCTAGATTTTCGGACAGGCATCTTCACTGACACTTTCTCTGTGAAAACACTTGGTTTTGCTATAGCCTTTCAAATTCTTGATTCGCAACGCCCAAATTTATTTGTAGCTGTGACAGTTTCTCAAACTTTTGCTTTTTCGGATAATCCTAAACCCATTACAACTACGCCATTACAACCTGCCTTTATTATTATTCTTGACCAATGCTGTTATAGCCTGACGTTTAGCCTCAAACCAGTCAATACAAATTATATTTTTAGTGTTGTGCTCAGTTTGCCATATGGTACGCAAAGCCTTCTGGAAATAGATGCCAAAGATGGATTACGTTTGCCATTGTTGCCATTTATTGAGCCAATAAAACCTCCCAAATAAGGAATTCTGGTATGCAAAAAGCTAAATCTAAACTGGTATTCTCGAGTCTTGTAGTTTTGCTCTGTTCGGTATTATTTGCTTGTACTGGCTCGAATGAATTAGGCACAGATTTTCAATTGGTTTTTGGTATTGCTGGCAATATAACACCACCAGCCAATTGTACAGGTGCACTAACAGCAACAGGTGGTTTACTGAAAATCGGTTCGCGTAAACTCGAGAATCTGGATGGTGCAAACACCGATTGTTTATTGGTACCAACACCCAATCCGCCATTTGATCTTGAACGAATTTCTCGAGTTAACACCTCGGATAAAGTGGCGCTGTTAGTATCTATTCCAAAATCTGGTGAAGTCCGAGCTTACGATAATAAACTGACCAGCACACCACTTTGGACGTATTCGGCAACCAGCTTACCTGTACTTGATGCTAATTTTTGTCCAACCCAAATGGCATTCTCGAGTAGCCAAACAGCTATTATTAATTCACCACAAGAACAACTGGTGGTGGTTTTAGATGATTCTAAGGAATGCGACCCAACAGCTTCTTCACAACGAATTTTGCGTTTAATTGTGCTTAATCGGTTCACAGGAACTCGAGTTGGCGTGGTGGACTTACCAGATGTTGAACGTAGTAGCCCACTGCGTTTTGTTGTTTCGGATGCAGAAATTTCGGTTTTGTACACAGTTGTTAACTCTTATTTTCTGCAACAAATTCCTTTGAATGGAATTAACAATACGACAACCACACCAGTATCGCAAAGAATTGCACTGACAGGTATTGGTAGTATTCCAAATACCAATATTGCTTTAGGGTACAGCGGTAATGGCAATGGCACAACGTCTTTACTGATTGGCATTGGTGGCAGCACTGGCAATGTTTTTCCTGTGCTGAGAAACAATTCAACCCAAGCCCTCGAGATAGGTGCTGAACTGCGTGAAACCAGCGAAACCAGCAACCCAATTGGCTCGAGTAGTGGTATTTTTTGGAATCGAGATTTTGGCAATAATAACAGTAAAAACATCACCATTTTTGCTCGAGAAAACACTGATTTATTTTTACGACAAAGTACTAGTACCTTGTCGCAAAAAGCCACCACAGGTTTTCTGGAAACCAAAGCGGCTATTTTTGCTAATGATGGTAACTTCTGGGGTATCAGCAACGATAAGTTTTACACCATAGACTTCTTTTTCTACCCACGATTGGTGGTGGCTGCACCGCGTTCACTTGGTGGTGCAAGTTTTACCAGTATCAATTGGCTGATAAGCAATTAGAATACGTTTATGAATATTGCAGTTTTGGTTTATCACGATGTACTCGATTTTGAAGTCTCGAGTGCATTAACCATTTTTAAAACAGCCGCACGGTTTACAGAATCGTCACTGGAAATTTTTACGGTGCATCGGACTCGAGCCAGTGTACTAGGCAGTAGTGGTTTAGTCATGACTCCGAGTTATGCCATGTCTGGCGCGCCTGAACCCGATATTTTAATTGTACCTGGGGGTGCTGGTATTGAAAAATTATTTAAAGATGCCACCACTCGAGAATACATTCGAGCCTATGCGCCCAAAGCCAAGCATGTGTTGCTCGGTTCAAATGCGGCTTTGCTATTTGGTGAATATGGTTTACTCGAGCAGCGCAATATCACAGCGTTTCCAAGTTTGCTCGAAACACTTTGGAAGTACAATCCTGCCGATGTCCTCGAGCAACGCAGTATTGCAGATGGCACTTGGGTCAGTATCTCGAGATCAGCGGCGATGCTTGAAATCTGCTTAGCTGTTGTTGAACTCGAGTTTGCTGTTTCAGCAGCCGTGAAAACGCATTTGGGTTTAGAAATCCCATGACCAGCCAAAGGCAATGCTGACAATAAAGACACTGACTTGTGCGCCACTAGGTAATAGTGTACCACTGTTAAATAACCTGCCTGTGGCAATGCCAGGCATCAGTTCAATAAAGGCACCATTGGTAAACCGAACCCCTAGCAATGCATGCCAATCTGTCCATGACGGATCAAATAAATGAAAAGTGGTGCGTCTGCCAACACCACCGTATACACTCGTGCCACTCGAGAAATTGTAACGCAGATAAGCAGTAACATCCATTTGCGAACACAGTAAAAACAAAATGGTTGTTGATAAGGAAAAACGCAGACCGCCACGCCACTCGGACGTACCAGCCTCGAGAGCCAGATGAAAACCCATGTTTGGATAAAACGCAGTAAATTTGCCATCACTGAGGGCATTGGGGATACCCTCAAGCCGAAGTCCAAAATTGCCGCTGATGCTAAAATCTTCGGCTCGAGCCGTATTGAGTGCCAGCAATGCAAAAAGTAAAATAATCAAACGCTGCATACAAATAGGCTAGCACGGAAATTATTTTTGTCTGCAAAAAACGTATTTAGAATGTGCTAATGCGTGGAAACGGCTCTGAATGTAGATGTTCGGTGTTGGTATTTTCGAGGCGAATAAGCGGTGCGATTAATGTAAAAATATCGGCTGGTGTGTAATTGACGTTGTAGCCTAAATCCTCGAGTGAAGCAATGGATAAACGGCTGAGTGGATTTAAGCCAGGGTCGAGAAAACCAGTCATTAATTCTTTATTAAAGGTGGCTTCATCCCAATGCCCTTCGCAAGTGCCAGTGCCAAAACCTTTTTCGAGTGGCACATTACCAGTGCGTCCAAGGGCTTGCCATTCGAGTTTGCCTTTTGCACCAATGTATTGCGGATTGGTATCGCAAGTATCCGAGGCTCGAGCAGGGTTAGCTAGTTGAATTAAACCTTTGTTCTCCCAGAGTGTACCAATGCCAAGTACATGCCCCATTTCGTGAACAATGGTGCTCTCGAGATTATTCACAGCCGCTAAGCGGTCTAAGTCGGCGGTGTCGAAGCGCATCACACCAACCAGTGTTAAACCATCAGTTAAACGAATCAGACAAGGTCCAGCTTGTCCAAGTAAACCACCTGGTGCTTCGGTAAAAGTTTCGACTTGAATCACAACATCGTCTACGCTATCAACATCCGAAAACCCCGCTAAGCACCTACTGGCTGGTACTTTCTGATCAATATTTGTTAAATCACCAGTGATGATATTTTCCCAACGACCCTTGGCACTTTCAAACACACTGCGAAAACGTGGTGCAACATTTGGGGAAAATTGCAACGTAATCTGATAACCACCCGAAGGAACAGGTGGAGCACTTTGTGTACAAGCAAATAAAGCTATGCTGAGGAATAAACCAACAAAAAATCGCATATCAAAATTCTACTCGAGGTCATACTATCTTCGTGAGAGCACTAACGAATTACTGTTTTAACCGTACTGCCAAAGCAACCCTAAACTGCATTTCTGGGTTGTTGACATCTAAGCCAATTAGTGTCTCGAGCCGCCCCAGTCTATAGCTTAAAGTGTTCAAATGAATGCCTAATTTTTTAGCTGTTTTGGTCTGATGAAAACCAGTTTGAACCAGCATTTCAAGGGTTTGAATCAGGTCTGGATAACTTGCTAAAGCACTAAAAATATCGCGCAATAAGGTGGTTGCAGCACTCGAACCACGAGCTATCCCGAGGATACGCTCGACCAGCATTTGCTCGAGCCGATGTATCCCAGCAGTGCGGGCATGAATGGTCAGTGCCTCGAGTTCATTAAAAACAATTTTTAGTTGTTCTGGCGAATCTGCACTCGAGCCAATCAAGGCGGCGGTATTTTGTAGGTCTAAGCGGCTGAGTAATGCTTCGAGTTTATGATGGTCGTCTGGGGCTAAAAAAATCACTCGGCTCAGCGACAATGTGACCAAAGGTGCAGCCGCTAAATCCTGAAGTAACGTAGCCACTTTGCTTGCCAGAAATTCTCGAGAACGAAATCCTTCTAGGGTTCCGAGCACAGAATTAGAGACTTGTTTTGGTGCATCGGTACGCTCCAACAACGATAACATCACCACTCGGTAACGTTGTTTTGGGTTGTAACCCAGCAGTCGAGCGCGTTCTTGTAATAACGAATCACTTTGCCATAAACCACCGAGTAAGGCATCTACCACATTATAATTTAATCGAGCTTCGATTAACCCTCTGGTTTGATACTGTGCTAAATGCACAGCAAATACTGTGGCAGCATGTACCAAGACTCGAGCTTCGAGTTCAACTGATGCGTGGTGCAAAACCCATAGCGCACCACGAAAACCACCAGCATCTCGTACAGCACATGCCATACGATCAATGGCAATCAGTGGCTCGAGATTTGATTCTGTGGCTTGCCAGTGTTGCGGAATGCTTTGGTCAGGCTCGAGTTTTTGCCATAAGGACTCTGGGTCGGTGTGCGAAACTGCCAAAATACGGCGTTGAGGATCGGAAAAAACCACACTGGTTCGCAGGGCAGCACTGAGCGCATCGGTTAAATCTTGCAGGCTTTTAGCAAACACAGCTGCTTGCGAAAGTTGGCGTTGCATTTGATCGGCTTTCGAGACCAGCATTTCTTTTTGTTGTAACAAAGCAAACGAAACACTCTGGCTGATGTCCACAAAAGGTACATCCCAAGCAATCTCGAGCAATGGAAAGTTGAGTTCGTTAGCTGCGCTGAGCATTGGTTTAGCAAAGGCTTTTTGGAACCGACCAACAGCTAAAACTAAAGCAGCTACGCCTAAACTAGCAGCTGTGGCGACGAATTCGTGTTGTTCCTTGGCTCGAGTTGGAAAATTCATACCCGTAGATAAAACCAATTCACCACCATGCACCCACGGCGACCAATCGGGTTGCTCGAGTACATGCACAGCTCGTACAGAACGAGTTAATCCGATTTCGCCAGCCACCACTCGAGCATGGTTCAAAGGCTCGAGTTCTAAGGTTTTTGCGACCGAAAACAAAATAAGTTCTGACATATAATTTGTGTATTTTACACAAAAACTTAGATAAAATTTTAGGTATAACACCTCTAATCAGAAACGTTTCCAAAACCGTACACTACTCGAACATCATAAAAAACGGGTTTTCGGTTGAGCGCTAGTGATATAGCGACCGACCATAAGGAGGAAGGCATGTTAAAAGTAGTAGTAGCTGTTTTAGCCGTTTCCGTCAGTGTTATCGGACTTTCCGCATTGGCACAAAGTAGCATGAAAGTTGGAAAAGGTGAAGGTCGAGTCGATATTGTGGCTTGGCCTGGTTACATTGAACGCGGAGCCACCGATAAAGCCTATGACTGGGTGACAGGTTTTGAAAAGAAAACAGGTTGTAAAGTCAATGTCAAAACCGCTGGCACATCCGATGAGATGGTCACCCTGATGAACCAAGGTACCTACGATTTGGTAACGGCTTCTGGTGATGCTAGTTTACGTATGGTGGCTGGTAAAACAGTGCAAGCCATTGATACTAAATTGGTACCCAGTTTTGCCAAAATTGATTCGCGCTTAAAGAATGCTCCGTGGTATGTAGATAACGGTAAAACATATGGTACGCCTTACCAATGGGGTCCTAATGTGATGATGTACAGCACCGATGTTTTCAAAGTGGCACCAGTTTCATGGAGTGTGACCTTTGAAGAGACCATTCTACCAGATGGCAAAAGCAACAAAGGACGTGTTCAAGCTTACGATGGACCAATCTATATTGCCGATGCTGCATTGTACTTAATGAAAAAAGACGCTAGCCTTGGCATCAAAGACCCATACGAATTAAACGAAGCTCAGTACACTAAAGTGCTCGAGTTGTTACGCAATCAACGTCCATTGATTCAACGCTATTGGCACGATGTCAATGTGCAAATCCAAGACTTTACTAAAGAAGGTGTGGTTGCTAGCGGCGCATGGCCATTCCAAGTCAATACGATGCAAGCTAACAAACAAAATATCGCCAGCACCATCCCACAAGAGGGTGCCACTGGTTGGGCGGATACCACTTTGCTTGGCGCGAAAGCCAAACACCCAAACTGTGCCTATATGTGGATGGAACACAGCCTCAACCCAGTTGTACAAGGCGATGTTTCGGCTTGGTTTGGAAGCAATCCAGCCGTTCCAGCTGCTTGTACCGCTAGTAAGCTGCTTGGCAAAGATGGCTGCAAAACCAATGGTTTTACCAACTTTACCAAAATTAAATTCTGGAAAACACCAGTGAGTAGCTGCAAAAGCCAAGGTACTTGTGTGCCTTATAACCGCTGGGTCTCGGATTACGTAGCCATAATGGGTGGTAAGTAATCGAGTTTTCACACCATCGTGTGAAAAAACTTGAGTCATACATATTTTTCGTGGGGAGACTGTTGTGGTCTCCCTACCCACAGGTTTCTATTAAACTTTGGGCTGAATAATCTCGCTGCTTTTTGTCTAAGGATTTGGCACTCTAACGGATACGATTAAGACCAAGCAAAAAGCTGCTCTCGAGATTTAGGGATAAGCAAGTGTTAACCCATACAAAACCGAAATACACAAATAATCAATCATAAAAAACCTAAAGAGAAACTATGACAACTGCCACTTCTTTTACAGAACAATCAAAACCAGAAATCGCGGTTTGTCTCGAGCAAGTGGTTTGCTCTTTTACAACTTCAGGTAAAACAGTACGAGCTGTGGACCAGGTTGATCTCGAGATTGCAGCTGGAGAATTTTTTAGTTTGCTTGGACCTTCGGGTAGTGGAAAAACCACGTGTTTACGGTTAATTGGTGGTTTTGAACGTCCAGCCAGTGGTGTGATTAAATTATTTGGCGCGGATGCCAGTCGGTTGCCACCGTTTCAACGTGAATTAAACACGGTTTTCCAAGATTATGCTTTGTTTCCGCATATGAGTGTGCTCGAGAATGTTGGTTATGCTTTGATGGTGCGTGGTGTGCCGAAACTCGAGCGGATAAAACGGGCTACCGAAATGTTGGAATCGGTAAAACTTGCTGGGTTTGCTGCCCGTAGACCTGCGCAGTTAAGTGGTGGGCAACGGCAACGTGTGGCATTGGCTCGAGCTTTGGTCAATCGTCCACGAATTTTGTTGCTCGATGAACCACTTGGGGCGCTTGACTTGAAATTACGAGAAGAAATGCAGATCGAATTAAAGGCTTTGCAGCGCGAATTAGGAATTACTTTTATTTATGTGACGCATGACCAAGGTGAAGCACTTTCGATGTCAGATCGGGTGGCAGTATTTAACCACGGCAAAATTGAACAAATGGATGCACCCAAGGTTTTGTACGACGCACCACGCACCGAATTTGTGGCAAAATTTGTCGGTAGTGCCAATGTTATTCCAGGCGTATTAATTGGGCGATCTGGTTTATTTGCGTTGCGTCCAGAGAACATTCGGGTGCTCGAGGGTTACCACAATGGTTTAAGTGGTGAATTACTTGATATTCATTTTCTGGGTGCTCAAACCAGACTCGAGATTCGCGTGGGAAACGAACGCATCGCCACGCTGCAAAGTGGTGTCAGTCATCTTGAACGCGGTGCGGCGGTAACGCTTGAATGGAGCGAACAGCATTTGCGGCAACTCGAGGTCTCGGCATGAATTGGTGCGTTTTATGATACGTCGAGCTTCGGGTGTGTTGCATGGACGTCCGTGGTTGGGTTTGTTGTTGCTGCTGATTCCACCGCTGTTATGGATGGGTATTATTTACATGGGATCGTTAGTGAATTTATTGCTATACAGTTTTTATGCGCTTGACGATTTTACTGGACAAATCAAATTTGAACCAACTCTGGCAACCTTGCAACAATTATTTACCTCGAGTAGCAATGTGGATATTGTACAACGCACTTTTGTCATGAGTCTGGTGGTAACAATTGCTTGTGCTTTGCTGGCTTTTCCGATTGCTTACTTTATGGCATTTCATACCAAAGGTAACAGCAAAGCCTTTTGGATTTTACTGGTACTATTACCGCTTTGGAGCAGTTATTTGGTGCGTGTTTACGCTTGGAAATTACTTTTAGCCAAAGAAGGTATTATCAGTTGGTTCTTTGATACCCTTGGCATACGTTTCGTGCTTGACTGGATTTTAACCCTGCCAATTATTGGTGGCTTTAGTTTAAGCTCGAGTTATCTTGGCATGTTTTTGGTGTTTGTTTACGTTTGGTTGCCATACATGATTCTGCCAATTCAAGCCAGTCTCGAGCGGGTTCCCAAATCGTTGTTGCAAGCCTCGAGCGATCTTGGGGCAAAACCCAATCAAACTTTCTGGAAAGTCTTACTGCCATTAACCGTGCCGGGGATTGCGGCGGGCAGTATTTTTACTTTTTCGTTAACGCTAGGCGATTACATTATTCCCGGTGTGATTGGAGCGCCTGGTTTTTTTATTGGTCAGATGGTGTATACCCAACAAGGTACAGCGGGTAATATTCCATTAGCGGCAGCTTTTAGTTTGGTGCCGATTGTGATAATTGGTTTGTATTTAGCCCTTGCTAAACGATGGGGGGCTTTTGATGCGTTATAACTATAAAACCCACAAGAAAATCGCTCAGCCGAGAGGCAGCTCATGACTTCAGCTTCTTGGGGTTTACGGATTGCCGCTTTTTTGTGCATTTTTTTCCTGCACTTTCCTTTGTTTATTATTGTTTTGTACGCGTTTACGACTGATGATAAAACCTATGCTTTTCCACC
Organism: Deinococcales bacterium; assembly: GCA_013298595.1. Taxonomy (GTDB): domain Bacteria; phylum Deinococcota; class Deinococci; order Deinococcales; family JAAFIG01; genus JAAFIG01. The sequence continues at coordinate 37,890 of JAAFIG010000032.1, forward strand.
ACCCGGTTTGACATTACACTGGTTTACTGTGGCTGCTGGACGAGCCGACATTTGGGCAGCTTTGTGGTTATCGGTGCAAACAGCCTTACTGGCAACAGCCATTGCCTTGGTACTTGGTACGATGGTAGCGGCTGCCATGTACAAAGCGAAATTCTGGGGTAAAGAAAGCATTACTTTACTGTTTATTTTACCGATTGCTTTACCCGGAATTGTCACTGGTATCGCCCTGCTATCTACCATTCGTCGAGTCAATCTCGAGCCAGGGGTACTGACAATGGTGATCGGTCATGCCACTTTTTGCATTGTGACTGTTTTTAATAATGTCGTTGCCAGATTACGTCGGCTTAGTCAAAGCCAACTCGAGGCAAGCGCTGATTTAGGAGCCGATAGTTGGCAAACATTTCGTTTTGTTGTGCTACCCAGTATTTCCACAGCTTTGCTGGCAGGTGGTTTACTCTCGTTTGCTTTATCGTTTGATGAAGTGATCGTTACAACCTTCACCGCTGGAACGGATCAGACCTTACCAATCTGGTTTTTGAACGAATTATTCCGTCCTCGAGATCGCCCAATTACCAATGTGGTTGCCTTATTCGTGATCGCAGTTACGCTGATTCCGATTCTGCTGGTGCAACGTTTAACCCAAGCAGGTGAGGATTTACACGGTGGAGGTAAAACATCTTGAAAAAGCACAATACCAAGATCAACCACCACAGCAACGTAGTTTTACACGCCACAATCTAAGCAAGGAGTGATTTATGACAGCTATTCAAGAAAAACCAATCAGTAAAAACCAAACCATGCTCGAGTTACGAGCTACTCATATTCCACGCGGTGTATCGGCACTGACACCTATCACAGCAGCTCGAGCTTCGGGCGCTAGCCTCTGGGATGTGGATGGCAAACGTTTCATTGATTTTGCAGGTGGTATCGGAGTGCTTAACACTGGTCATGCACATCCAAAAGTTGTTGCAGCTGTGCAAAAACAACTCGAGATGTTCACCCATACCTGCTTCCAAGTGGTGGCGTACGAAAGTTATATTCGTCTTGCCGAAAAAATGAACGCCCTTGTGCCAGTGGCAGCAGGGCAAAGCAACAAAACTTTTTTTGTTTCCACAGGTGCCGAAGCCACCGAAAACGCGATTAAAATTGCTCGAGCTTTTACCAACCGCCCGGGGATTATCAGTTTTGATAACAGCTTCCACGGACGCACGTTAATGGGCATGAGTTTAACGGGTAAGCAAAAACCGTATAAACAAAATTTTGGACCCTTTGCCCCAGAAGTCTACAAAGCCCCATTTCCGATTCCGTACCACGGCATCAGCACCAAAGATGCCCTCGATGGTCTCGAGTTATTGTTTAATACCCAAGTCGATCCATCGCAAGTGGCTGCGATCATCATTGAACCAGTGCAAGGCGAAGGTGGCTTTAACGCTGCCCCAGCTGCCTTTATGCGCTCGCTGAGAAACATCTGTACCAAGCACGGCATTTTATTTATCAACGATGAAATCCAAAGTGGTTTTGGACGTACTGCTAAAATGTTCGCCATCGAACACAGCGGCGTGATTCCAGACATCACGACAACAGCTAAAAGCATCGGCGGTGGCTTACCATTGGCTGCCATCACAGGACGAGCCGACATCATGGACGCACCACACCCCGGCGGACTCGGCGGCACCTACGCAGGCAATCCACTCGCTTGCGCCGCAGGACTAGCCGTACTCGAGATATTTGAACAAGAAAAAATACTCGAGCAAGCCGAAAAACTTGCCAGCAAACTCGAGTCCGAATTAAAAAACTTAGAACACAAGTACGCAGGTGTTGGCGAAGTGCGAGGACTTGGCGCAATGATGGCAATAGAACTTGTCAAAGACCGAGAAAGCAAAAAACCTGATGCTGACAGCGCCACAAAAATCTGTGCCGCTGCCCTCGAGCAAGGACTGATTCTGATTAAATGCGGAATGCACGGCAACGCCATCCGAATACTCGTACCGCTCAATGCCAGCTCCGAAGAACTTGAGACTGGCTTTTCTATCCTTCGCAACGCTTTCGCCAAAGTTTATGCCTAACCAATCAATCAACCGTAGGGGCGAGACATGCCTCGCCCAACTCGCCTAACACCACAAACATAAATTAACCGTAGGGGCGGGGCTTGCCTCGCCCAACACCACACAACGAAAACAAACACATATCTCGAGAAAACAAATTTTATAGGTTAGAAAAAGGTTTTAGGGCAATGGTTTTTATGGTTTGGTCACAGGGCGAACACAAGGTTCGCCCCTACGAGGAACGAAATTTTACGCATTGGTCATGGGTTTAGGGCAATATTTTTTTGGTTTTAGGGTGGATAAACCCCATCGCAATACCGATAAACAAAATTATTTAGGCATTATTTCAGGTAGTGAGTAACACAAGGTTCGTCCATCATTCAAAATGAGGAGTTCATCATGGCAAAGAAAAAAGTGGGTTCTCTCGAGCATTATCCGATGATTGTTGGTGGTCTCGAGGTTAAGCATGGTCGGGATAATTTGGTGGCTCCTGCGACAGGTGAAGTGTTTGCGACGGTAGCAGTCGGTACGCTCGAGGATGTGAATAAAGCAGTGGCGGCGGCGGTGGCAGCGCAGAAAATTTGGGGGGCGTTATCGCCGGGTGAGCGTGGTACGGCGTTGTTGCGTTGGGCGGATTTGCTCGAGAGTCACGCGGATCGTTTGGCGAGTCTCGAGAGTGTCAATGCGGGTAAGCCAATTAAACTGGCGAAGTATGGTGATGTGCCTGTGGCGGTGGATAACATTCGCTATTTTGCCAGTGTCTCGCGGCGAGTCGAGGGTGTGGCTTCGGGTTCGTATATGGGTGGTAGTTCGAGTTTGATTCGTCGTGAGCCTGTGGGCGTGGTGGCAGCGATTACACCGTGGAATTATCCGATTTTGATGGCAGCTTGGAAACTTGGTCCAGCTTTAGCAGCGGGGTGTGCGATGGTGATTAAGCCAGCGCCGAACACGCCGATTACAACCATAGAATTGGCGCGTTTGGCGATCAAAGCGGGTTTGCCTGCTGGTTTAATTTCGGTGGTGACTGGTGGTGCCGAAGTTGGCGAGGCATTGATTCGTCATCCTGATGTGCGAATGGTTTCGTTTACAGGCAGCACTCGTACAGGTCGGCGCGTTGGTGAATTAGCTGGCAATGGCGCAAAACGAGTCACGCTCGAGCTTGGTGGTAAAGCGCCATTGCTGGTTTTTGCCGATGCTGATCTCGAGGCAGCTGTGCAAGGTGCAGTGGCAGCTTCGTTTGTTAATGCTGGGCAAGATTGCACGGCAGCAACACGAATCTATGTGGAAAAAACGGTATTTGCTAAATTTCTCAAACGCTTTAAGGAAGTAGCCAGCACCATTCGTATGGGTGCGAAGCTCGAGTCTGAAAGTACTGATATGGGTCCGCTTTCCAGTGCCGCTCAACTCGAGAAAGTGCATGGGTATGTGCTCAGTGCTAAGAAGCAAAAAATGAAAATTGAACTTGGTGGCGAGTTACCAAAAGGCAAAGGTTTCTTTTATCCTCCAACCATTATCAGCAATGCGCCGCAGCATTCGGATGTGGTGCAAGAAGAGATTTTTGGACCTGTGGTGGTGGTGAATGCCTTCTCCAGCGAAGCCGAAGCCATTCATCTGGCAAATGATATTGCTTACGGACTTGCCTCGAGTGTCTGGACAAAAGATGTGCAACGAGCCATGCGAGTCTCGGCAGCGCTCGAGTTTGGTACGGTCTGGGTCAACGATCATTTACCACTGGTTTCTGAAATGCCACACGGTGGTTTCAAAGGCAGTGGGGTTGGCAAGGATTTAAGCCATTATGCACTCGAGGAATACAGCATCCCTAAGCATGTGATGTTTGATACCACAGGCGATCAACGAAAAGGTTGGCATTTCACAATTTTTGGCGATCAGTAACTCGAGTTGCGGGTCGGGGAATACCTTGGGTTTGCGACGCAGCAGTTTCAGGGCAAGAATCTTCCTGTACGCAAAGAATCACGGTCAGTTAGCCCCTCTCCCGACTCGCTAGAAGCTCGTCACCCTCCCCCAAAACCGCTTCGCTTGGGGAGGGTTAGGGGTTTTGACATAAAATTGATAAAAGTGTTTGGGATTATTTTGGATTTTTGACTCTAAACTGAAACAACAAAACAAACCGAATAACCCTCTCCCGCGCTTTTTGGCGGGATGAGGGTAACGAGCTTCAGGCGAGTTGGGTGAGGGTTGGATAGCGTTTATAAGCGAATTATTCTCGAGTAATGAATTTTTGTTGTTCTGAACTGTGGATTTCCTCAAACTGATGAGGTACTTTCGTCTATTCGGTTGCATTCCTTGGAACTTCTTCGTTTTTGCATCATGTTCGGAGTCAATAGGTATGCCTTGCGTACCCGCAAAGCCTTTAGAATACAGCTGTGAATTTATCAGCTCGAGAGGTAAAGCGTTTAGCGATTGTGCAAACGGGCGGTACGATCGCCAGTCATACCGATGCTGCTGGTAATTTAAAACCTGCGGATGCTGTGTCTGAGTTGCTGCTGGCATTGCCGAGTCTCGAGCAGTTTGTTGTTTCGCTGCATCAGCCGTTTAATTTGCCAAGTCCGCATATCACGCCAGCGCATATGTTGGCGTTGCGTGATTTGATTCAGCTGTTGGCGTTATCGCATGATGGTGTTGTTGTTACGCATGGAACCGATACGCTCGAGGAAACCGCATTTTTTTTGCATTTGACCCTCGAGACAAGTGTGCCTGTGGTGCTGACGGGCAGTATGCGTCATGCTGAGGAAGCCTCGTGGGATGGTCCTGGCAATGTGTTGGCAGCGGCGCATGTGGCACTCGAGGCTCGTTCGCGTGATCGGGGTGTGTTGGTGGTCTTTGCGGGTGATATTTTTGATGCCCGAACTGTGACAAAAATTGATACGACACGGCTCGAGGCATTTGGTGGTTATCCGGGTCCGATTGGTCGGATAGATTTTCTGGGGCTGCAAGCGATTGTCTCGTATTTTGCCCGACCTGAACCTCGAGTGGCGCAACGGATTAAACATGTGGATGTGCGGGTCGAAATTGTCTATGCCTATGCTGGTTGGTGTGGTGAGGGTTTGCTCGAGGCGTTTGCTCGAGCTGATGGTGTGGTGATTGCAGCGCTTGGGACGGGTAATGTGCCACCTGATGTGGTGCCAATGATTCGCGCAGCGGCAAAACCTGTGGTGATTGCTACCCGCACGCATACAGGAGCGATTCTGCCCGCCTATGGCTACGAAGGTGGTGGTAAGCAATTGCGTGAACTTGGCGCAATTCCAGCTTCGTTTTTGAATGCCCATAAGGCTAGAATTTTGTTGCTGGTGATGCTGGCTCGAGGGGCTTCTCGGGTGGAACTTGAAACGGCTTTTATGGCATTGGATACGTAAATGAAAAACCTTCCTTTAACTGGTGTAGTGGTGGCGGATTTTACCCGAGTCTTAACAGGTCCGTTTTGTACGCAAACCCTTGGTGATTTGGGGGCGGACATCATTAAGATCGAACCGCCAAATGGTGACGATACTCGAGCGTGGGGAGCGCCGTGGCTCGAACAAGGTGCGGCTCGAGAAGCCACCTATTTTTTATCAACGAATCGCAATAAACGCAGTATTGCCTTAAACTTAAAATTACCAGCTGATCTTGAAATTGCACAGAAAATCGTGGATAACGCCGATGTGCTTGTGGAAAATTATCGCCCGGGGACACTCGAGAAATTGGGTATTCAAATCAATCATCCGCATTTAATTACCTGTCGTATTTCTGGTTTTGGCTCGAGTGGTGCGTTAAAAGATTGGGCTGGCTACGATTTAATTGCCCAAGGCATGAGTGGTTTTATGAGTTACACAGGCGAACCAAATGGTCTGCCAACCAAAGCGGGTGTGGCAGTGGCAGATATTTTTGCGGGTTCGCTAGCCACCCAAGGAATTTTGGCAGCTTTATTTGAACGCGAGAAAACTGGGCGTGGCAAAAAAATCGAAATCAATTTACTCGAGAGTATGATTGCCCTTGGCACATATCAAGTCAGTCGGTACTTAAATGCTGGCGAGGATGCCGAACGACTGGGCAACGAGCACCGCAGTATTATGCCATACGGTACATACAAAACTGCAGATGGGTATGTCAACATCGCAGGTGGTAACGATGCATTGTACCAAAAACTTTGCCAAGCACTCGAGGCGACTGATTTACTCGAGCCGCAATTTGCCACCAACGAACAACGCTTAACACTTCGGCTCGAGGTGACAAAGCGTTTAGAGGCGCATCTTGAGCGGTTCTCGAGTCACCAAGCTATCGAGCTGCTACAAAGTGCTGGTGTGCCTTGTGGCGCGGTCTGGAGCGTCGCCCAAGCCCTCGAGTCTGATTGGGCAGCTTCTCGAGCCGTGGTGCAAAGCCTCGAGCATCCTGAACTTGGCACGGTACGCGTCACTAAACCACCGTTTGAATTGGATGGACAGGATTTGCCTGTGCGATTTGCGCCACCGCGATTGAATCAGCATGCCGCAGAAATTCTCGAGTGGTTAGCGAGGCAAGAGCGAAGGATCAAGGATCAAGAATGAAAGAATAGAACTTTTAAATCAATGTGTGCCAATGCGGGAGGAAACGCCCTATATGACAATATGTATCGTAGAAGCGGAGCTTGTTGCCTGCCTTGCCAAAACGTGTTCATTTTATGTGCTTTTGCGGTAGTGGCAAGGCGCGCCTCGCCCTAGGTCAAATAAAGTAATGCGGTACGAATCTCGACGAGTCTTTGGTGATTTCGCTGTTATCTTCGCGGATGCCAATGCCCGCTGCCATGTCGCCAATGATCCATGACCCAATAACAGGGTAGTTGTTTTCAAAATTGGGCAGTCCAGCGTAGGCTTGATAAATGTAGCCTTCGGCACCGTATTCGCCGCTCGAGGAAATGGTTTGTCCGTTGGCTTGAATGCTGATATTTGCGCCTTCTCGAGAGAAAAATGGTTTGCGAACACGATTGCCTGATAAGGGTGTAAAACTTGCCTCGAGTAAATTTGGGTGCCCTGGGGAGAGTTCCCAAAGGATTGGCAGAATGCCTTTGTTTGCCAGAATCATTTTCCACGCAGGTTCAATAAATGTGGTTTTGCTGCTAATAATATGTTGTCCAAAAGGTTCGTTAATCATTTGTTCCCAAGGGTAGAGCTTGAACAAATTTTTGATTGGGTTTTCTTCGAGGTCCACAAATTCCGCAGTTTTGTTGTTCCAACCAATGTCGTAAATATCTAGGTGGTTGGTTTGTATACCGATTTGCTGGGCGATGTCGCGTAAGTATTCGACGGTGCCATAATCTTCGTGGCTGCTTTGAGCACTGGCAAAATGCAAGGATTTGATGTTTTTACGACTGAACAAATATCCGAGTTGCTCGAGTAGTTTTTCGTGGATTGAGTTAAACTGATCGGCTTGTTCGGGTAGCACACCAGCCGCGATTTGATCCTCGAGCCAAACCCATTGGGCAACAGCAGCTTCAAGTAAAGCAGTGGGTGTGTCGGCGTTAAACTCGAGCAGTTTTGGTGCACCATCGGCAGCGTAACGAAAATCGAAACGCCCGTAAATGGTGGGTTCATCGGCTTGCCAACTCTGACGGCAACGTTCTGCCCAAGGTTCTAAGATTTTTAGTTCGGCAAAGCGATTACGAACAATCACATGTTCGACAGCGTCTAAACATAATTTAAAGCAGTTGCGGGTGGCGTGTTCGATTTCCAAGATGTGCTTTTCGGCAAATTGATAGGCATAACGTTCATCCCAGTAGGTGCTGTTTTTGATGGTATGAAAACGAAAACCATGACTTTCTAAACGCGCTTGCCAGTTGCTGCGTGGCGGTACGGCGACTCGTTTCACGAACCAAATCCAAAGCCGCTACTGCGCCCAAAACCACCTCTGCTGATGCCTGTGCTGCTGACCACACCTCTGGTGCTTAAAGAACCTGAACTCGAGAAATTAGCGGTACTTGGGGCTTGCACAGCGGTGTTTAAAGCAACACCGCTGGCATAGGGGTAGTAAAATCCTCTGCCACCAAAGAAAATAAAGTGTGGTCCGTAATGGTAGCCACCACTCGAGTAGCATTTGTCATCACCGACCCCCCATTCTTGTTCACATTCGGCTCGGGAGTTATAGATGGCTCGGCTGGTGCGTTGTTCTTCTTCGGCACAGGAAATCAGGGCAATACTCGAGATCAGTGCCAAGCTGATACGGCGGCTGCGTTTGGTTGTGGACTGGGTGTTCACGTGGTTCCTCCAGAAGTGTATACGTGATTTTATGGTTTTTCGTTCCTACGTTTTTTCTAACACACCTCGGACGCGTTCAGGTAAGTAACGCCAATCTCGAGCGGTGACTTGGTTAACGGATTTTTTTAAGTGCAGTGCCACGTAGGTTCTGGCACTCATCTCGAGGTACATGCGCAGTTCAGGCGCATCGGCAGTCAGGATTTGCATGGCGAGTTGCTCGAGTTGCCCAAGTAAGTACTCGAGGGCAAGAAATTGGGCGCATTGAATAATGTCGTCGGGTTCGGCGTAAGCAATGACCAAATCGGGATTACGTATCAGTTTGGAACTCCAATTTTGCACCAGTGGTTGGCGCAACGTAATACGACAATGGGCGCAAGGCTCGGGTTTTTCGGTCAGTGTGCCACAAATTGGGCAGGGCACAAAGCCATTGCGTTGCCGCTCCAACCGAGCTTGCAACATGGCTTCGGCAGCTTGTTGCACGGTGTTGCGAATGGTTTCTGGGGTGTTCTCGAGACTGCTGGCAATGCGTTTTTGTTCGGTAGCCGTTAAACGCATCACTTTTTGTTTGCTGGTACGAGCAATTTTTTCAAGTTTACCAACAGTAAATTGTAATTGCATTGGCGCGGCATCACCGAGGACATCACGTAATTTAGCTAGGTAGAGTGGTGCGTTTAGGGTAAAAAAACTGGCAGCCGTGTTGTCTTGCACCCGTATCAGCATGATGGTTTCTTTGGATTCACGGTCTTTACGAAATTCCACGGCTTTGGTGGTACGAGCCAATTGCTGCCCAACCACAGTATCCCATGATGCCAGTAACTTGGCTTTATCAAAACTGCGTTTCCAACCTTTGCGTTCTACCACTTTATCAAGCACACCAGATACGGCTCGTAAGCCACCCGAGCGGCGACGCTGACGCACAATGGCTCGAGGTGGCATGTTAGATAATCCCTAGTTTGCCGTGTTCTATACCAAATGTTTTGGTGGCTCGAGGTGGTGCTTCTGTACCCGTAACAATGGCTTGTGGGGCTTGTTCGGCAAGGGCAATTAAGTAATCGCGGCGATGCGAATCGAGTTCGGCAGTGAAATCATCGAGTAACAACACAGGTGGTTCACGGAATTTTTCGGATAGTAAAATAAATTCTGCTTGACGCATGGCAAGCGCAATGGTTCGCGCTTCGCCTCGAGACGCATAATCGGCGGCTTTGACCCCACTGAGCAGCACCTCGAGATCATCTCGGTGCGGACCAATGGCGGTACTCCCCCGAGCCATTTCTTCACGGCGCTTTTCTTTTAAGTGTAATGGCAAATCGTCTAAACGGGCTGTTTCGAGCAAATTCAATTCGAGTTTCTTATTGTTTCCCGCTAAATGCGAATGCGCCTCAGTGGCAAGTTCGGTTAAACGCTTCATGGCTCGGCGACGTAACTTCATGATTTCAGTGCCATACTCGAGCAATTTTTCATCCCACACCTCGAGCATCCAATCTTCGACTTTCTCGAGTTTTAAGACTGCATTGCGTTGCTGCACGACACGTTCGTATTGTTGCAACAACTGCCCATAACGCGGTGATACCCTCGAGACCAGCGCATCCAAAAAACCACGACGCAAACTTGGGCTACCATGAATTAAATCCGCATCTTCTGGACGAATCAGCACCGCGCTGGCATGGCGAGACAATTCAGAAACCCGAATCTTGACACCATCCACTTTTGCCATTTTCTTGCCTGGCGCTAAACCCACCTCGAGTTTGGTAATGCCATCATCGCGTTCGACTTCGGCACCCACAAAAGCTTCTTTCTCGCCCAGTTGTACCACTGTCTCGAGTTTAGAAACTTCCAGCACACCAGTTAAAGCCAGAAAAATCGCTTCGAGTAAATTTGATTTCCCCATGCCATTACCACCAACAATCGCGGTAATACCAGAACGAAACTCGAGTTTGCCACTCTCGAGATTACGAAAATTTAGGGTGTTCAAAGAACGCAACAGCACAAGACAGTATAAGGCTCAAGTGAACCCAAGATTTGGGGTGCATCTGATCATATCTTCAAAAAATCTGGTTATCACGTTACCCATATGGTCAAGGTATGCCTTGACCATACAACAAAACTCGAGATGTTTTAATTCCAACGGCGTTTACGTCGGAATCTGCCCACGCCTGTTTCTGGTTCGTGGGTCATGCCAAGGTATAACTCTTTGACATTTTCGTTTTCGCGTAATTCTGCGCCTGTTCCTTCAAGCACAACTCTGCCATGCTCGAGAACATAAGCGTAATCGGCAACCTCGAGGGCTTTTTTAGCATTTTGTTCAATTAACAGTACACTCACGCCTGCGCTGTTGATGTTTTGAATAGCACTAAAAACTTCTTGCACAAATTTGGGGGCTAAGCCAAGGCTTGGTTCATCCAGCAATATCAGTTTAGGGCGGCTCATCAGGGCGCGTCCAATGGCAACCATTTGTTGTTCGCCACCCGATAATGTGCCCGCATGTTGTTTTTTGCGTTCTTCGAGTCTGGGGAATCGGGTGAAAACTTCTTGTAAAGTGTTTTGTACAGTGCTGGTTTGGTGGTACGCGCCAAGCATCAGGTTCTCGAGTACCGTTAAATCTTTGAACATACCGCGACCTTCGGGTACAAGGGCGATGCCGCTACGAGCAATGGCTTCGGTGTCTTTGTGGGTCAGGTTTTGTTCCAAAAAGCGCACACTGCCTTTGCGTGGCTCGTCGTCTATTAAACCCATAATGGTTTTTAAGGTGGTGCTTTTACCAGCGCCGTTCGCGCCAAGTAACGTCACAATTTTTCCTGTGGGTACTTCCAAAGAAACACCGCGCAGCACTTGGGTTTGCTTAGAGTAACCAGCTTCGATATTCTCGAGTTTTAACATACAAACTCCAAGGTACTCATGGGTTTTTGCCTTTTTGCTCGAGGGTTTCGGCTTCTTCGCCAAGATAAGCAGCAATCACGGCAGGGTCATTACGGATTTGTTCGGGGCTACCATCAGCAATTTTGCGTCCGTACTCGAGTACCACAATGCGTTCAGCTAAACTCGAGACGACACGGATGTCGTGTTCGACTAGTAAAATAGATAAGCCCAGTTCGGCTTTGAGTTCTTGGAGGCGTTGTACAAGTTCATCTTTTTCATCAGAAGTTAAACCCGCCACAGGTTCATCCATCAGCAGTAATTTGGGTTGTGAAACCAAGGCGCGTCCGATTTCGACAATTTTTTGCACACCATACGGCAATCCACGCACCCGACGATCCCGATACGATTGCAACTCGAGCAAATCAATCATCGCTTCGGCACGTTCAATCTGTGCCACTTCGGATTTGACCCAAGTTGGTGTGCCGAGCATGGCATGAAACAAATTGGCTTTCATTTGCAAATGCCGCCCGAGCAAAATATTCTCGAGCACCGTTAAACCACCAAATAATTCAATGTTCTGAAACGTTCTCGAGATACCAAGCTTGGCAATATCGTTCGGGCTGGTGGTAGTTAATTCGCTGTTTTCAAAGCGAATACTACCAACTTGGGGTTTGTACAGCGCGGTAATACAATTAAATAAACTACTTTTACCCGCGCCATTAGGACCAATTAAAGCAACAGTTTCGTTGCTATTTAAGACAAACGAAACATCGTTGACGGCGGTCACACCACCAAAACGCAAAGTCACATTTTTTGCCTCGAGCAACGCGGTCATGCTCGAGCCTTTGATAAGAATTGTAATTTCTGTTTTTTCATGAGTTTAAAATAGGTTATTTTGCATCGAAACATTCTTGTTTTAAGGCAGGGAGACCACAAGGGTCTCCCCTACATATTATTGATTATTTTAGCAATAGGGGAGGGGTTTCCCCCTCCCCTAACTTATTATCGTTCGTTGTTAAACGAAACCCAGCCACCAACTTGTAAGAAACCCGGTTTTGGTGCATATACAGCTTTGACAAGGAACACACTATTGTTGCCTTGGCGATCCGTTGGGCTAAAGGAAATACTGTTGAATAAGCTATCTTTCCAGTTGTTAATACCTTCCATAGCCTTAACAAAGTTTGGTCGGTTAAGGTTTGGTCCGGCGCGTTTTAAGCCTTCAACCAATGGTTGAGCAAATGCCCAACCTGCAAGCATACGGAAAGCATCGGCTTTGACAGCATCAGGAGCAATTTTAACCATTTCACCTAAGGCTGCATCGGCTTTAGGGTCGCCTTTGCCTTCAGCTAATAAGGCTGTCGGGAATGGCAAGAAACTAGCTGCGATTGCACCATTCCATTGTGTAGCAGGACCAGCTTGGAACATAGCAGTACCTGTTAAAACACTCGAGGCGAGGATTTGTGGTTTGTAACCAATTTTTGCCATTTCACGGAGTAAGCTAATGCCGTATGAATCTGCGGTGTAAAGCACAACAGCTTCGGCGCCACTTTCTTTAAGTTTCAAAGCTTGTACAGCGAGGCTGGTTTCGCTTGGTTCGTGTGGTACTTTGGCAACCAATGTAGCTTTGCCTTTGAGTGCGGTCACTTCGTCCTCAACGCCTTTGGCTCCCTCGAGACCAAAGCCTTGGTTGATATACAGCACAGCCATCTTCTCGAGTTTTAAGGTGTTCACAGCGTGACGCAACAACAAGATACTCTCGATGTAATAATTGGTGTATGTACTAAAAACCGTTGGGGTGCGTGGTTTACCATCTTTGATTTGACTAAAAGCGGTGCTGCCTGTGGCTGGTGAAACCCACGGAATGGCGTTGGCTCGTACATCCTCGAGAATAGCTAAACCATTGGGTGTGCCTACGCCACCGACCAAAGCAAAGACACCTTGGCGTTCAACGAGGTCTTTGACTACCAGTTTAGTACGGGCTG
>JAAFIG010000033.1 GCA_013298595.1 Deinococcales bacterium
AGGACAACATCTTTGCTTACCTCAATTGAATTCGTATTGGTCGGTACGAGCTTGTGTTTGCCGCAAGATTGCAGGGCATAATCTGCGGATTTGGTTGGGGCTATAAACCACTAGCACCCGACGTAAATTAGAAAAAATAGCAGAAAATAAATATGAATTTTTTGAGTACATTGTAAATGATAAATATTCAACAATGAGTGCCGAAAAATATCGCAATGGACAGTTGTATTGAACCAATACCTGTAGTAACTTACACAACCTTTATCGCGTAATCTTGGTCTTGAGATAATTTGCCTCACGCCTCAGCTTGATTTAGTTTCAATAAACTCGAGATTTTTAAAAGGTAAAGCAATGAATTCATCGCTCAAACAAAAAATAATCGAAGTCTGTGCTGCAAAAATCCAGCAAAAGGGCAGTAATGTTGGTTTGTCGTTTTATGCTTTTTTCAGTAACAAAAACGATAATCCAGAACTGCTTTTGGAAGCAGCTACATGGTGGATTTCAACACAAAAGTTTGACCATTTTGAAAAAGCAGCCAAAATTAAGAAAATTGTCGAGGCTATGTAGTCAATCAATACGTGAGATCTGCTTTAATTGTCCAAGAACCTAACAACTCAATGACTCGCTGCTGATTGTGTGCAGCACGGAATCGGATGTATGGAATTGCACCAAAACGCATGCCTATTTCTTCGACTTCTCCAATTTTTACAGCATCTGTTGAACGGGTTTCACCGCCACCCCGTACCGAGAAGTAGCACCATAAACCAACAAGCGAATCTTTATCCGAAGTATTTGTCATCTTGTGCAAGATACGCGATATTTTTTTGAAAAGTTCCCACTATCTTATTTGACAAGATACATATTTGGTAATATAGTCAAGCCATGAACTCGAGCCAAAAACAACTCGACCTTGATTTAGTCATTCTCGCCACCCTCGAGCAAGCGCCACTATACGGACTTGAGATCATCAAAGAAGTCCAAGAACGCACCAATGGCGCATTGGCATTCAAAGAAGGCAGCCTCTACCCAGCATTGCACCGCTTAGTCAAACTTGGTTGGGTTCTGACCGAATGGCAACCCAGCACCACTGGTGGTGCCCCGCGAAAATACTATCAACTTTCAGACAGTGGAATTAGTGCATTAAAAAAGAAAAAACTCGAGTGGAACACTATCCGCAATGCCTTAGACAGCTTAATCACAAGCATGATTGGAGTGTAGTTATGTTTAAAACTCGTCCTATAGACCGTTACATCAAACAAGCCACTGCTGGATTACCACGGCTTGAGCGCATAGATACTGCTGCTGAGTTACGGGTGAATCTAAATTTGCGTATTAAAGAATTGATGCTCGAGGGACACACTCCAGAAGAAGCTGAATTGCTGGTCGTTAAGAATATGGGCGATGCTGCAAGCACCAATCGAGCATTCATTTTCAATAGGTTTAAGTTGAGCATTGGCTGGCTTTTAGTGTCTGCGAGTATTTTTGGAGGCGCAGGATTTTGGCTATTCAAAACTTCAAACGACGCTCGATCTGAAAACCTTAACTCTTTAATAGCAGCAAGCAATATCAATGGAGAAATAACGAAAGAAACCTTAGAAAACTTAAATAATGAGTTGTATTTTGTAAAAGTCGATGACGGTTTAGGAAACGATTTTGCAATAAATGTAACGGATAAAAGCTATTTTGGACGTAAAATTTACTTACTTTCTGAGCAATCGAAGATACAACCTATACTCGTTTATCCACGCTAAAACGTTCCAAGACGTAACATTCACAAACCCTGTACACTCGAGGTATGCAAAACGTTCCCGAATACCATCTCGAGATTAACGATCCTGATTTCCTGCGTAACCCATACCCGCTGCTTGAGGATTTACGCAATACCAAACCTATTTTTTGGGATGCTGCTTGGAAGAAACTCTGGTTTTTACGGTACGAAGATATCTCGAGTTTGTTACGTGATAAGCGTTTAGGTCGGAGCATTTTTCATTTACTCTCGAGGGATGAGCTTGGTTTTCCTGCACCTGATCCGCGTTTAACAGCGTTTGATGCTTTTCAGAAGAATCATATTTTGGATATGGAACCGCCAAATCATACGCGAATTCGGGGTTTGGTTCAAAAGGCTTTCACACCGTCACGAGTGGAAAATTTACGGCTTAGGATTCGGCATTTAGTGGCGCAGAGTCTCGAGGTGTTGCCGAATTCCTTTGATGCAGTTCGTGATTTTGCTGAGCCTCTGCCCGTAACAGTCATTGCTGAACTTTTGGGTGTGCCAGAAACCGACAGGCATTTGTTGCGTCCGTGGAGTTCAGCAATTGTTAAATTATACGAACTTGGTTACTCAGACATCCAAGCTGAAGCTGGTAATAACGCCGTACTTGAGTTCTCGAGTTATATCAAAGATTTAGCTACTAAGCGGCGGCAAATGCCTCAGGATGATTTGATTACTGCACTGGTGCAAGTCGAAGAAGCTGGTGAAAAACTCAATGCCGATGAACTTGTAGCAAACTGCATTTTGTTCTTAAATGCTGGGCATGAAGCAACAGTCAATGGTTTAACTTCGGCATTACTGGCATTGCATCATCAGCCAGAAGCAAAAGCCGAGTTGATAACTGCGACTCGAGAACCTGATACCGCGAAAATTTGGCAGACCGCCGTGGATGAACTGCTGCGTTTTGATACACCATTACCAATGTTTGAACGTTGGGTGCTCGAAGATTTTGAATTCCAAGGTGTGGTATTAAAAAAGGGGATGGAACTAGGGTTTTTCTATGCCAGTGGCAACCGCGACCCTAATAAATTTATCAATCCAGACAAGATTTTACTGACTCGAGAACCCAACCAGCACCTGACTTTTGGGCTTGGTACGCATTACTGCATTGGTGCACCATTGGCTCGGCTTGAAATGGGTGTGGCATTGCGGGCTTTCCTTGAGAAATTCCCAAATTACAGCATTCCAGAGCAACTGCTCGAGTACAGTGGTTTTGTGATTCGGGGATTAAAAAAGCTAGAAGTGATTAGCTCCTAGCTTGGCTGGTTCGTAGGCGTGATTTAGTTTTCAGAAGTGAGTGTGGTTGCGTTACCACAAGCAATATAATCTCCGATTGGACGAGGTTTGTTGGAGTGAATGTTAAAGTACAACTTGCTTTTGGGTAAATTTGGTAGTTCAGTGGCAGAAATAAGCGTGTAATTTACAGCGTTACCTTTTGCATCAGCAACAAGATTTTTAAAGCTAATGGCATCTTCGCCATTTTGGGCTTCGCAAGTTGGGTCAGCAACTTGGTTACTAAAATGCAAGTGATTAGCGTAAACACCAGAATTTGGTTGCAATCCCGAAATTCGCACATAAACTTCGTGATCGCCACTTGGCAATGTGACAAAGACCATGTTGGCTTTGACATTTGGATTGTCCTTGTTTCCAAGCGCTTCGGCGTACATGACTTTACTTTGATTACCATGTGCAATGGCTACCATACTGACCGAGAGGGCTGTGATGAGTGTGACTCCGACAAGAGCAAAAACTTTTTTCATTGTTACCTCCGATCAGGTATACGTATGAAAACACTGTCTTGGATGCGGTAATTATGACTTTTTAGTGACAGAATAAACACCAATTCATGACTCGAGATAAATGACTTGTCCTGTTTTGCTGGATTGATAACTGGCGAGTGCCACTTGCAAACCTGCAAATCCGTCTTGCCAAGTAATTGGCACAGGTTTTTGCTTGCTAACAGCTTCGAGAAAAGTATTCAGCATGGCTCGAGTGGCATCTGCACCATAACCCAACCAATTGGTGGCTCGAGTGGTGTTTTTGGAGTACAGGTTAACTCTGTTGGCAAAGCCGTCTATTTCAAAAGCAGCATTTTCCAGATAAATCTCGAGTTTTAGGTGTCCCCAGCGTGGGTAAACTCCGACTGGGCGACTCCAAGAAGAATCTGAACTGGTAATGACTCGAGTTTCGTTGGTACCAAGTGTCATAGTGATAAATCCTGCGCTATCAATGTCTAATTCTGGGTAGAACGGGTTGCTGATTTCGGCTTGTACACTCGAGACTTCTAAATTTAACAACCATCGGTATAAATCTGTTAGATGCACAGTATGATCCATAATCGCGCCACCACCAGCCAGTTGTTTATTGGCAAACCATGCTTGGCGATACATTGGGTTTTCAGCATGGTTAATTCCAACAATTCCCAAAACTTTACCAAGTTTGGGTTGCTCAAGTTTTTGTTTAAGGGTCATTAAATTGGGGTCAAATCGCATGGGGTACGCGGTCATAAATTGGACGCTAGCTTGTTCACATACCTCGCGCATTTTTATGGCATCTTCAAGGGTAGTAGCAATTGGTTTTTCGCAAAGGATATGTGCTCCCGCTCGAGCTGCCAGTGTGACCAGTGGTAGATGCAAAGCCGTTTCAGAACATATAATCACAGCGTCAAGTCCTTGATCTATTAAGGCACGATGGGTTGCAAAATGCTTTAGACCTGATGTTTCAACAAATTTCTTGGCAGCTTCGGAATTGTTTTGTGAAAATCCAACAACCTCGAGATTAGCAGTGGTTCTTAAAATTTCCGCAAAACCATCAGCGTGGACATGAGCTGTACTGAGAATACCAATTCGTAAAGGTTTCATAGGTTGACCACCAATCCTGTTTGCAGGGATTCTCGAGCGGCTAAAGCTAACTTCAGGGCTTTCATGGCATCGTTAGCAGTAACAGCAAATGGTGTATCCGTCTCGAGTGCATTTTTAACATGTGCGATTTGCGAATGGTACGGGTCGGCACCTGCGCTCAGGTCTGGCATTCCCACGCCTGCACTTGCTTCAGATGCTGTCGCCAAGAAACTCATCACAGCGGGGTTATCATCCGAACGCCACTCGAGTACGCCTGCTGAACCTGCAATATCAAATCCTGTGCGAAAAATGCCTGCTGGATATGCCCAAGCTCCCTCGAGATGGGCAATAACCCCAGACTCAAAACGTAAGGTTACAATGACCACATCGCTTTTGATGTCGGCATTGATGGCTCGAGTGCTGCGGGCAAAAACTCGAGTCACCGTTCCAGCCTTGGCATTTTGGGCGTACCATAAGGCTGTATCAAAATCGTGAATCATTAAATCTAAAACCACGCCACCTGAACGCTTTTCATCAAGAAACCAATTATCCGTAAGTTGAGCGGGCAATTGCCCAGCTCGTTTGAAACGCATGGTTCCTAAACTGCCAATTTCGCCTCGAGCAATGCTGGCGGCAGCCGTTTGATATTGCGGAAAAAACCGTACTACATGGGCAATAAAAAGTCGGACATTAGCTGCTTGGCAGCTATCAAGCATCGCTTGAGCATCTTTAATGGTTAAAGCAATTGGTTTTTCGCAGACCACATGTTTACCTGCTGTGGCAGCAGCTATGGTCAACTCGAGATGTTGCGGTGTTGGCACACAAATATCTACAACATCCACTCGTTCAAGCATTTCCTCGCGTGTACACACAGCACAATTGTATTGCGCTGCAAGGGTTGCCGCATGGTCTATTTTGTTATCGAGTACAGCTGTAATTGTCGCTCCAGCAGCCTGCCAAGCTGCTAAATGCACTGTTCCCATCAGCCCTAAGCCGATCACACCTACTCGCATGCAAACCTCCGAAGATTTTCTTAGTATACCGATTTGCGTTCTTGTCAGGCAGCGCAGTAGACTTTGTGCAACACAATTCATGGAGGCTGTTATGAAGAAATCGGCAACGGTGGCTTTTTTACTCGCAAGTGGCGCTCTACTCGGAGGTTTAGCATTATCGCAAGATAAAAGCAAAATCTCAATTGAGTCTTGGCGCAACGACGATCTCAAAATTTGGCAAACACAAATCATTCCAGCATTCAATAAGAAATACCCAAATATCGAAGTGGTTTTTGCACCCAGTGCACCAACCGAGTACAACGCTGCACTTGATGCCAAATTACAAGCTGGTAGCGCAGGTGATTTAATTACTTGCCGTCCATTTGATAAGAGTCTCGAGTTATTTCAAAAACAACAATTGGAGGCTTTGGATAGCCTAAAAGGCATGAGTAATTTCTCGAGTGTGGCAAAAAGTGCTTGGCAGACCGATGATGGTAAAAATACCTTCTGCGTACCGATGGCAAGTGTGATTCATGGCTTTATTTACAATAAGAAGATCTTTACTGAGTTAAAACTTGCACCACCAAAAACCGAAGCTGAATTCTTTGCTTTGCTCGAGAAAGTCAAGAAAAATGGTAAGTACTCACCGTTGGTCATGGGTACCAAGGATCAATGGGAAAGTGCCACAATGGGTTATCAGAACATTGGACCAAATCACTGGGGTGGCGAAGCAGGTCGGCTTGGTTTAATTAAAGGTACTGCCAAGTACAACGTTGGTGGTTTCTTAAAGGCTTTTGAATCCTTGGCAAAATGGAAGAGTTACTTACCAAAAGGCTATCAAGCTGTCGCTTACCCAGATGCTCAGAATTTATTTAGTCAAGGTAAAGGCGCAATTTATCCAGCTGGTTCTTGGGATATCAGCACGTTCCGCGCTGCCAAAATGGATATTGGTGCGTTTAAACCACCAGCACCAACTGGTAGCAAAAAATGTTATATCTCCGATCACACTGATATTGCCATGGGCTTAAATGCTGCCAGCCCTAACAAAGACGCAGCAAAAACTTTCCTCGAGTGGATGACCACCGACGAATTTGCCAGTATTTACGCCAATGCTTTGCCTGGTTTCTTTAGTTTAAATAGCAAAGCCAAAGTCAAACTTTCCGACCCTGTTGCCCAAGAATTTGTGTCTTGGCGTGACCAATGCGACAGCACCATTCGCAGTGCATACCAAATTTTATCTCGAGGTACGCCCAATAACGAAAATGATTTATGGGCTGCCAGTGCCGCTGTACTCAATGGCACAAAAACCGCTAAACAAGCAGCGGATGCTGTGCAAAAAGGTTTGGAGAGTTGGTTTAAACCAATGAAGTAATTGTACTGAGTTGACTGCCCTCCCCCGTGATTTTGGGGGAGGGTTTTTCTAAAAGGATTCAATGCAAAAACGTTTTCCAACACAAATTCTGGTTTTCACTGCACCTGCTGTGCTGATTTACAGCGTGTTTATGATCTATCCTTTGTTTGATACTTTGCGATTATCCTTATTTGCAATGGGTATTGATTTTAAAACACATTTTGTTGGACTCGAGAATTACCAGAAATTATTAACTGATGAACGCCTTGCCCCTGCACTCTGGAATGCAATTGGCAACAATGCTATTTTTTTTATCATTCATATGTTGTTGCAAAACCCAATTGGTTTAACCTTAGCAGTTTTATTAAATGGCAAATTGCGTGGCAAAACTGTGTACCGTACCCTAATTTTTATTCCAACGGTTTTATCTGTGGTTCTGGTTGGTTTTTCATGGCGTATGATTTTATCACCAATTTGGGGCATTGCTGAATCTGCTTTAAATCTTTTTGGCTTAAAAGAAGCTTTTCAACCTTGGCTTGGTCTCGAGCAATCAGCCTTGATTACGGTTTCTTTAATTAGTGTTTGGCAAAATGTTGGCATCCCCATGATGCTGTTCTTAGCAGCATTGGTTCGTATACCAGAAGAATTTCTCGAGGCAGCTCGGGTGGATGGTGCAAGTGCTTGGGTGATTTTTTGGCGCATCCAATTTCCATTGTTATTACCTGTAGTTGGAATTGTTTCAGTTTTAACCTTTGTTGGTAATTTCAATGCTTTTGATTTGGTCTACGCATCACAAGGTGCTTTGGCGGGTCCGAGTTTTAGTACCGATTTACTTGGCACTTTGTTTTACCGAACTTTTTTTGGTTTTCAATTACAAAGCGGGAATCCTTACCTTGGAGCCAGTGTAGCAGGGATTATGCTACTCCTCATTTTGGGTGGTTTATTGCTGTACTTGGTTACCGTGCAACGCCGAATCGAACAGGTGGAATTCTAATGCCTCGAGTCCATTGGAATGTACTTGCTGTTCATGCAGTACTCCTTTCCTATACGGCATTAACCCTCTTTCCAACGCTTTTAATGATGCTAAATTCGGTCAAAACTCGAGAAGCTATTTTCTCGAATCCACTGGCGTTACCAACACCTAGCACACTCGATTTTATTGGTTATCAAACAGTTGCCAACAGTGCCCGATTTGATTTGTATTTCTTAAATAGTTTAATTGTTACACTTGGTTCTTTAGCTGTCATTCTCTTTGCCTCGAGCGGCGCTGCATGGGCTTTGGCACGCTACCAATTTGCTGGGAATACTTTGCTAGGTTTGTATTTATCCATTGGCATTATGGTACCAATCCGGTTAGGTACCATTAGTCTCCTCAAAATGATGGTGGCATTAAAACTCACCAATACACTCTGGGCATTAATTCTGGTTTACAGCGCCAGTGGTATTCCCTTAGCGGTTTTTATCCTGACCCAATTTTTTAAGCAAATCCCTCGAGAACTCGAAGATGCTGCCAAGATAGACGGGGCAAATGATTACCAAATTTTTTGGCTGTTGCTACCACTGGTACGCCCTGCACTGGGCACAGTGGCAGTTTTTAATATGATTCCTATTTGGAATGATCTATGGTTTCCACTCATTTTAGCTCCAAGCGAAAGTAGCAAAACTGTTGTTCTAGGAGCACAAATTTTCTTAGGACAATTTATCAACGATTGGAATGCGATTCTTGCAGCTTTAACCTTAGCTGTTTTACCAATTATGGTGCTTTACATTATTTTCTCGAGACAATTGATTCGTGGTTTGACCCAAGGTGCTATAAAATAAATTCATGGCAAAAGCAGCTATTCTGGAAACCACTGAACAATTCACACCAGCCTCCAGAGGCAATTGGCGAGCTTGGCTTGAAAAAAATCATGCAATAAAAGAACGAGTTTGGTTGGTTTTTTATAAGAAAGCCACAGGTAAAAAAACGCTTTCCTATGATGAAGCTGTTGAAGAAGCGTTGTGTTTTGGTTGGGTGGATTCATTGCCAAGAAAACTCGACAATGAGCGCCATATGCTGTTAATCACGGTTCGTAAACCAAAATCGCCGTGGTCTGGGTTAAACAAAACTCGAGTCGAAAAATTAATAGCCAGTGGTTTAATGACAGCGGCTGGTCTAGCAAAAATTGAAATTGCTCGGCAAAACGGAGCTTGGGAATCGTATGACGCTGCCGAGGAATTACTCGAACCAGAAGATTTAACAATTTTACTCAATGCCAATGCAGCAGCTCGAGCCAATTGGGATGCGTTTGCACCATCGGCTCGTAAAGGCATTTTATTTTGGCTAAGCACTGCTAAACGTGATGAAACACGGCAAAAGCGTTTGCTCGAGATTGTTGAAAAAGCAGCCGTGAATATCAAAGCTAATTTTCCTCGTCAATAAAAAATTATATTAACTGAGTCAACTTGCAAACCTAACTGAATTTCTTTTTGTTTTAGGACATCACTGAATTTTATTTCTCGAGTACCAACTCGAATTTGATCATTTTCAATACCTTTGTCGGTTTGTAAAAACTCAATAAATGATTGTGTGGTTTCCTTCTTCTCGAACGCTTCAAAATATGTTTCGAGTCTACGGTAAAGTTTTGGATGAATTAATGTACCTGTTTCTCGAATAGCTTCACGGTTAGGAATTAAAAACTTGGCGCTTTGGTCAATCTGCCAGATGCCCCTATTTTCAACTCGGGCTTTTTCAATGATTCTTTGAAACTTAGCTCGATGGCTTGGCGGCATTGTGTTATAAAACTCTGGAAATGCCAAGCTCTTTTGCAAAAGCTGATAATTCAGGCTTTTTTCAAGCCAATCTGGTTGAATAATGGTTGTTTGGGCAGCACTATTCCAATCCTGTTCTCGAAAAACATAAGCAATTGGACGACCATTGTTAAAACCAATCGCAGCTTTGCTTAGCAACACACCGCGAGTTCGTCTAGGTTCAGCATTGCGAACTTGTTTGCCTAATTTCGTGTATTCAATATTTGTAAAGCCCAAATATGAAAGCGTAAAATCTCGGGCTTCCTTTCCTAGTGGTTGCCGTTTACCAGAATTACCAAATTCTGGTGTATCAATTCCTTCAAACCGCAGTTGAACACTATTCTTTTTGTTTATATCGTCTTGGTTTTGGTTACTTTTTGTATCAAGGAACTCTTGATGAATATATTTAGCATTCTCGAGTGAATCCCAATCTTTGATATTATCGGCTATAAATCTGACACTATCACCATCAGGTTCATAGTCTTCGATGACAAATGCACCACGAATGATTGTGTATAGACTTGAATCTGGCACATCAGCGGGTCTTGCCAAAGCAAACATTGTCAAGAAAACCAGCAGCGCAACGACAAATTTCACTCCGCTATAAGCATAACAGACTTGAGAACCCAATTCAATTGTTTTGCATGTTAGCCTGAGGCAATGCAGCAAACTTCAGCGCAAAAACCAACCACAACGCAATTCATTACCATTTTAGGCATTGGTTTACTGGCTGTTTGTTGTGCTTCAATTTTCATTCGCTTAGCCAGAGAAAGCACAGGCTCGAGTAGTGCTTTTATTGGTGTGTTTATTGCTTTTGCTCGAATTACTGTGGCAAGTTTAGTGACTGTACCTTTAGGGTTTTTTGCTATTCGTAAAGAAAAACCTTCTCGAGAAGCCATTCGATTGGGTGTTTGGGCAGGTGTAGCTTTGGCTTTGCATTTTGCTTTTTGGATCTCGAGTTTATCCTTTACCAGTATTGCTGCGAGCACAACCATTGCCACAACCAATCCGATTTGGCTGAGTTTATGGGCTTGGTTGGTCTGGAAGCAACCGCCAAGTACTCGAGTACGTTTTGGTGTTGCTGTGGCGTTTCTGGGTGGTATTTTGGTGGCATTTGGTGATACTGGTGGCTCGAGTCAGGCAACCAATCCATTATTGGGGAATTTTTTGTCGTTACTTGGGGCTTTCTCAGTTTCTGCTTATTATTTGTTGGGTCAGGCAGCCCAAAAAGCTGGGTTGAGTATCACTGCCTATGCAGGTGTGGCATATGGCATGGCAGCATTGGTTTTACTGCCTTTACCTCTGATTTTTTCAGTGCCTTACACTGGTTATCCACTCGAGGCGTACTTTTGGTTGTTGCTGCTGGGTTTGATTCCACAATTAATTGGTCATACCAGTTTTAATTGGGCAGTCAAATTCTTAGCGCCCACCACGGTCACAATGGTGATTTTGCTCGAGCCTGTTGGTAGTGCCATTTTGGCAATCACTGTTTTTCGTGAATTACCAAGTTTCCTGACAGCCTTGGGCGCGAGTGTTTTACTTTCTGGTGTTTTTATTGCTGTTTCGGAAAAACAAAAAAGCTGACATGCCAATGACACCAGTTGCTCTTGAGAATGCGTCATACTAGCGTCATGGATTTAACTGCTTTTCGTCTCGAGAAAGATCAATTTTTTGTATCGCGTCATTCACCACTACCCAATAGCTTAAAAGCGGATTTTAAGGGTTTGCAGTATTTTGGTGAGAATACTGCACTGCGTTTTTCTTTGTTACTCGAGCCAGATATCAATCAGGAAGTTACTATTATGCAAACCAGTAACGGTTCTGAACGAGTTTATCAGCGTTTAGGTTGGATCACTTTTCCTGTTAAAGGCAGTGTTTGCCGCTTAGCGCTTTTTGTGCCAGAAGGTCAGCTCGAGGCAACAGAGGTCTTTATTCCTTTTCGGGATAGTACCAGTGGCAACCAAACATATGGTGCTGGACGGTATCTCGAGGCGGAAATTCAGCACAATATCGTTCAACTCGATTTCAATTTAGCGTATAACCCTTATTGTGCCTACGCAGATGGTTGGGCTTGTCCTGTGCCACCACTCGAGAATTGGTTACAAGTGGCTATCGAAGCTGGCGAAAAAACCTTTGGAGTACACCATGATTGACCAAAACACTGCGATTGCCGATCTGAAACGCAACTTAGAAACACATCTCGAGAAATACGAATGGGAAGCAGCTCTTGGTAAAGTTCGAGCACTTGAACTGGTTAGTCAACGCGACCTCGATCTCGAGCGAGCATTATTGTTAATCATTGATTTTATGGACGCACTACGTGCCAAAAATTATGTAGGAGCAACAAAAACAGCCAGAGAAGGTTGGAAAGAAAAACTGTATATTGTCCTCGAGGGGTTAGATGAAGCCCTTGAAGCTTTACAGCAAGCCGAGCAAAACTGGCGCACCAGCGAAACCGCTGTCAGAAATGCACTCAAGAAAGCTTCACAACACATCCTGACTCGAGGTGAAGCCGAAAACCAAATGGGTGTACTCGAAGCGATTATCGAAAACCGCGATGCCGCTCGAGGGCATTTTCAAGCTGCTTTAGGTGCAGACCAACGGCATTACCGTGCCATGACTAACTTAGGTAATCTTGAACTGGAAGCAGGTAATTTTGCCGAAGCCGAGATGCGTTACCGCGAAGTAATTCGTTTAAATCCAGATTACAGTGTTGTTTACAATAACTTAGCTGCTGTGATGAAAAAACAAGGCAAACGTAGTGAAAGTGTTACGTACCTCAAAAAAGCTCAGCAACTAGCAGTACGCGAAGTTCGAGGCGACACTCGAGGCACCAATATTGGCAAAATCAAAAACCCTGCTCTTGATTGGCTAGGTAACCCCAAAGCACGATGGGGTATTGCTATTGCTGTACTGGTAATCGCCTTTTTAATCTCGAGACGTTAAAGCGTAGACTGATTAACTACAAAAAAGTCAGAACTAACTTTCTCTCACAGCTTCTTTTGAAAAATGCGGTAACGCTTGTATGGAATAGCACCGAGTGCCTTCATACCATTGTTAATGCCATCATTACTCTCGAGAGTCCAGCCGAATTCTCCGCTCGAGTATTTACTTTTGCCTCGCCACCAAGTCTCGGCATAGAGTAAGGCATCTAAGCCGCGTCCGTGGTATTCATCTAAGATACCAAGGGCAATCAGGCGCATTCTGGTGTATTTAAAAAATTGTAACTTAAAAACACCAAATGGTAAGAGCTTACCTCCTGTACCTGGTAGGGCTTGGTTTAAATCTGGAAGAACAAGACTAAAGGCGACTGGTTTACCTTCAATTTCTGCCATAAAGCTAATTTGCTGATCGGCAACTTGTCCAAGTTGTTTTTTCAAATGATCTATTTCAGCTTCTGTCCAAGGCACAAAACCCACATTACTTCTCCAAGCGCTGTTATAAATTGCCCGCAAATGCACAACTTCTTCGTTCAGTTTCTTAAAGTTTAATGGACGCAAAGTCACTTTCAGATTTTTCTTGACCCGCTCAGCAATCCGCCCAACTCGCTCAGGTAAGCCTTGCTCGACTGTCATCTTCCATGCAAATGTGTCCTCGTACTTGCTATAACCCGCTGCTTCAGACCAAGCAATGTACTCAGGAACATTGTAATTCATCATTAAAGCGGGTGGGTCATCGTAGTTATCTACCAAAAAACCGTGCATATCGTTTTGGGCAATTTTACTTGGACCTTTGATAGTATCCATACCACGTTGTTTGCCCCAAGCTTCAACTCGCTCGAGTAAAGCTTTGAAAACTTCGATAGTTGCCGCCTCGAGACAGGCAAATAACACGGTTTTTTCGTTGCGGTATTGATTAAAACTCTGATCGACAATCGCAGCGATACGTCCAACAACCGCGCCATTCTCGAGGGCTAAGAAAAGTTCGATATCTGAATGATCAAAAAAAGGGTTTTTCTGCGGGTCTGTGTCAGCCCATTCTTGAATCAGTAATGGAGGAACCCATGTTGGATGTGAACGGTACTTCTGGTATGGATATTCTATCCAGCGTTTACGGTCGGCTCGAGATTGTACACTTGCGATTTGCATCATGGTCTACAATCTACTATAAATTTCGAGTTTTTTTGTTTTGCACTCGAGAAATTTCTTTGTTAGGCATTTTTCAACTTCTGTGCCAAAACCTTATGATCTGGGGTAAAATAGTATTTATTGCTTTTAGGACAATATTTACTCGATTAAGGCTAGCATTGGGTTACAGATTCTTCGATGTCATATTATTTAGCCTTTGACAGTTTGACGCAATTTTCGCACACAAATCCTGAAAGCATGAGTAAAATAGCGTATGTTCCTATACGCATCTCGGCGGATACTTGGCATGATCCCAATTCTCATGTTTGTGTCAATGGCAATTTTTGGGTTAATCCAATTACAACCAGGCGACTTTCTCGATGAACTCAAACTGGGAAATCCGAAAATCACCCAAGCAGACATTCAACGCTTACGCCGCGAATACGGCTTAGACCAACCTTGGTACGTGCAATATGGCAAATGGGTATCTCGAGCCGTGCGGTTTGATTTTGGTTTATCTCGAGAAAATGGGTATGTTCCTGCTGCTGAATTTGTTTTTGATCAGCGGCTTGGTAATACAGTCACTTTATCTTTAACAGCTTTTGTTATTGCTTTGGTGATCGGTATTCCTGTAGGGATTTACGCTGCTGTCAAACAATATAGTTTACTTGATTACATCACCACTTTTTTATCGTTTGTTGGTTATAGCGTACCTGTGTTTTGGTTAGGCATCATGATGCTGATTTTATTTGGTGTGACTTTTAAAGTATTTCCCACAGGTGGGATGCAATCCGAAGGGGTTACACCGTATATCGAAAGTAGTGAAAAATTCCCTGCCACAGGACAAGTCAAAAAACTCGAGACCCGAGATGGGCGCAGTGTGATTACCCTAGCGATTTACAATGAGGTTGCCCAAAAAGATGAACCCAAAGAATTTATTTTACCTGCCGATATTCAACCCAATGTGGTGGTTGATGATTACGTTTCTGAAGGGCAAGCCATTGGTCAGCGGATGACGTTTAACTCATGGTTAGCTTGGCTTTTAGATCGTTTGCATCATCTTATTTTACCAGCCGTTGCTTTATCTGTGATTTCAATAGCTGGTTGGACACGTTTTATGCGAGCCAGTTTACTCGAGGTAATTAATCAAGATTTTGTTCGTACTGCCAGAGCCAAAGGTTTAGCTGAACGAGTGGTTATTTACAAACATGCTTTACGTAACGCACTGATTCCTATTGTCACTTTGGTTGGATTATCTATTCCTGGCATTCTCAATGGAGCGGTTCTGACCGAAACTGTTTTCAATTGGCCCGGCATGGGCACAGCACTTTTAGATAGTGTGATCAAAAAAGATTATAACGTCGCTATGGTCATTCTGATGTTACTTGCCATTGTTACTTTGGCGGCTAATTTACTGACCGATTTAGCATATGCGTTCGTAGACCCACGCATTCGCTATAACTAATTCTCGAGATTGTTAAAGGATAACTATGGCAACTGCAAGCGTTCCTCAACCGATACAAAAGTCTGAGAGTTCTTCAGCAAAAACATGGCGGCGTTTTCGTAAGCATCGCATGGCAAACATCGCAGCTTTTCTTTTAGCAGCTTTACTCTTGGTTTCGATTTTTGCGCCGATACTTGCTCCGTATCCACCTGATGCAATTGATTCCAAGAATTTATATGGCGGCTCGAGTGCAGCTCATTGGATGGGTACAGATGGTTTAGGGCGCGATGTTTTTAGCCGAGTTTTACATGCTGGACGAGTTTCATTAATGGTTGGTATCGTTGTTTCTGTATTGTCTGCCATTATTGGTGTGGTTATGGGTTTGGTCTCAGGGTATTTTAGTGGTGTACCTTGGGTCTTATCGGTTGGTGTTGGTAGCGAATTATGGGCGGAACGCAAACGCAACGAAGGCTCGAGTTTTCTTTGGCGTACAGGGCTACGTTGGCTTATCTGGGCTGGGATTATTGCTTTGATTGTACAAATAACCGTTCAATTTGCCAGTACATTCTCTGGGATTGCTGCTTTTGCCACTTGGCTGATTGGTGGCACGTTAGCCATTGCAACAGCTTATTTTGCTTTTTATAAAGCCATTGCAGTAGATATTGACAATGCCATCTCGAGGTTAATTGATGTGATGCTCAGTTTGCCACAAATCCCGTTTTTACTGATTCTGTCTGGGTTGCTTGCTAACCCCGAAGTTGAACTGGGTAAAGTGCTGAACAACTTTTTTGGCGAATCGCGTTCGATTGTTTTAATTATTTTTGTGCTGACACTGTTTGGTTGGCTTGGAACTGCTCGAATTATTCGTGGTTTGGTGCTGAGTTTACGGCAACAAGAATTTACTGATGCTGCCAGAGCCATTGGCTCAAGTGATTGGCGCATTATGTTGCGGCATTTGTTACCCAATGCAATTGCACCAATTATTGTGCAGGTGACGCTCGATGTTGGTAATAATATTATTTCCGAAGCAGCCTTGAGTTTTCTTGGTTTTGGTATTCAAGAACCCACTGCCAGTTGGGGCAATATGTTGTCTGGTGCCCAAGAAGCCATTTTTCAAAGCCCATTTACCGTCTTCTGGCCCGGTCTATTTATTCTTTTAACCAGCCTGAGTATTAACTTTTTAGGTGATGGCTTGCGCGATGCGCTCGATCCTCGCAGTCGGTTGTAATCATGGCTGAATTAACCCACTTTAAAGATGGTACACCTGTTATGGTGGATGTCTCGAGTAAAGCAGTTACCATGCGAACAGCCACTGCCGAAGCAATTATCTGGCTACCAGAAGCAGCTCGAGCTGCCCTTAATGCTGGTGGTGTGGGTAAAGGTGATGTGCTGGCTGTGGCACAACTGGCTGGGATTATGGGTGCAAAACAAACCGCTAACCTGATTCCACTGTGTCATCCGCTTAGTCTCTCGAGCGTAGAAGTGCAATTAACTCGAGTGATAGATGGTGTACGAGTCCAAGCAACAGCCAGAACCGCCGCCCAGACTGGGGTCGAGATGGAAGCATTAACCGCTGTTAGTGTGGCAGCATTAACGGTGTATGACATGCTCAAAGCTGCCAGTAAGGGCATTGAGATTCGCCTTGTGCGTTTGCTCGAGAAAACAGGTGGCAAAAGTGGAGATTGGCAGGCAAACCAAACAAATTTATAAACTGCCTTTGGTGCTGGGTAACTCTGCATGTGTGACTCGAGTGGCTTGAAACACAGCTCGAGCAAAGGCTTTAATAATCGCTTCGATCACATGGTGGGCTTCACGTCCAGATAACAAGCGAACATGTAAGGTCACACCTGCATGGTTGCAAAAGCCACGTAAGAATTCTCGTAAGTGGTAAATATGAAACCCATTGGCATTGCCAATGACATTTAGTTCTTCTGGGCGAAACTCGAGGTGTGCCCGACCCGAAAAATCGAGCACTACATGGGCTAAGGTTTCATCCATTGGTACAAATGCACTGCCGTACCGCTCGAGTCCAGTTTTATTCTCAAGCACTTTTGCAAATGCCATACCAAGGGTAATGCCAGTATCTTCGATTAAGTGATGCACATCCACGTGTAAATCACCTGTGGCACTAACCTCGAGTCCAATTCGAGCGTGGCGTTTAAAAGCATCGAGCATGTGGTCAAGAAACCCGTGCCCTGTGGCAATGGTTCCCTCGAGTGAAGCATCTAAGTTGATGTTGACGCGAATTTGCGTTTCTAAGGTATTTCGTTCAATGATGGCTTGGCGCATAGGCTTATTCTAACTCGAGAGCAGCAGCTATAAAGGCAGTATTTTCGGCTGGGGTTCCAATCGAAACTCGGATGCAGCCTTCTAACCCCAAGTAACTGTCTTGTTTGCGTACCAACACGCCTTTCTCGAGCAATTGTGCATGGGCGATTTTGGCATCTGGGGTGCGGATGAGATGGTAATTGGCTGCTGATGGAAAAATTTTCCAAATTGCATGAGACTCGAGGGCAGCGTAAACCCGTGCTCGTTCGGTAATCACTTCGCTAATTCGTTGTTGAACATAGGCTGGTTGCTCGAGGGCTGTTTCGATAACTGCTTGGGTGATACCTGACACATTAAATGGGCTGAGGATTTTTTGGATTTGTGTGGCTAACATTGGATTTGCTAATAAATAACCAACCCGTACTCCAGCTAATCCCCATGCTTTAGAAAAGGTACGCAAAATGCAAACATTAGGGTATTGCCCCAGTAATGCCAGATGTGAACGATTGGAAAATTCAAAATAGGCTTCGTCTATGACAACAATCCATTGCTCAGAAGCGGCTTTAAGCAAAGCTTCAACTTCTTCGATGGGGTGTAAAGCACCTGTAGGCGCATGCGGTTCTGCCAGAAAAACCACGCCAGGTGTGGCTTGCTCGAGTTGGGTTTTTAAGGCAGTGAGTGGCAAGGTAAAATCTGGATTGAGTGGATACTCGAGTAAATCGGCTTCGAGTAATTTGCTCGAAAGTGCGTATAAAGAAAAAGCTGGTGATACGCTGAGCACTCGTTGGCGCATACCTGCGGCTTGGGCTAAGGCATGGATAAGAACATTACTGCCCGGTGTGATGACAATACCTTCAGCCTGCCAACCAACATGGGCAGCAATTTTTTCACTCAGGCTGTTGGCGTGAATATCAGGGTAACGATTCCAGTCGCTGTGCAGCATTCGCTCAAGAGCAATGGTTTTTAATTTGGTCGGAAAATCATACGCCGATTCGTTTTGATCGAGTTTAACAGGTGCATCTATTTTGCTAAATGGGTACTCGGCTGCGTCTCGAACAGCTTGGCGAATACCGTAATTGATAGAATTTAACACAGCTGCATCGTAACACCATCGCCTCACGACATTTGACATGGGTAGGGGTTTGTCGCAATACAAGCTACAACTGCGCTATGCTACGTCGCGTGAAGGTAAAGTTTCTCGAGCAAGCCAAGGGCTGTTTAATCGGATTAGCCATTGGTGACGCATTAGGTGCAACAAATGAATTTAAGACCCGCGAGGCGATTACCAGTGCTGGTCTGGTTTCTGAAATGGTTGGTGGTGGCTGGTTGAACTTAACTGCTGGCGATGGCACCGATGACACCGAAATGATGATGTGTATTCTTGAAGCATATGCACAAGGTTTTTCGCTCGAGCGAGTCTCCCAGAATTTCTTAACTTGGTTTGCCCAAGAACCCAAAGACATTGGTAATGTCACCACTGTTGCCCTAACCGAATTAAAACGCGGTGTTTCACCTCGAGAATCAGGCAAATTAGCCGCTGCCATCACTCGGCATTCAAGTGCTAGTAATGCTGCCATTATGCGTTCTGCGCCAACCGCTATTTTTCGAGCCTCAGACCGCGAGGTACGGGTCATGGAAGGCACAGCCATTGCCCGTATGACCCATTGGGATCAGCGTAGTGTCGAAGCAGCTTTGTGGTTAAATGCAACCATAGCTGCCTTACTGAGCAATGCTACTGACGCAGAAGCATTGCAAGCCGCGCAGAACGAATTAGAATTTGCTCGAGTCAGCCAAGCATGGGATATTCCCGATGCCGATGTCCTCACTTGGGTGAATGCCGCAACCACACTGGAAATAGATCATTGGAATACCAGTGGTTACGCGCTGGCTACAGCGCAATGTGCTGCTTGGGTGTTCACTCGAGCCGAATCTTTTGAAGATGGCATGTTACTGGCAATTAACCAAGGTGGTGATGCCGATACCATTGGCGCTGTGGTCGGGGCGTTACTGGGAGCTAAATTTGGTTTTCAGAACATCCCTGAACGTTGGATTAAACCATTACTGGTTGGTGCTAAACTCGAGAAAGCCTTAAACCAAGCTTTGGCGCTGCATCGTGAATAACAAACCAATCTAATAAAACGGTTTACTCTCGAGGTGTGAATACTAAGTTTGTTCGTATTGATGCCTTAGACCCTGCTGGTGCCGCCCGTAGCCGTTTTGTGGCACAAAACCCTCGAGGTGATCGTATTATACTCGAGGCACACCATGAAGCGCCCACCGATGCAGACCCCGCTAGTGTTGGTTTAGGTCCGATGGAGGCTTTGTTAGCAGCGCTGGGCAGTTGCACAGCCGTGGATGTCCAAGACATCATGAAAAAGAAACGCACCCCCTTGGCAACTTACACTGTTGAAATTGAAGGCGAACGAGCAGATAGCATTCCTAAGCGTTACACCAAAATCATCATGAAACACATTGGTAGTGGAGAAGGTGTCAGTGCTGAATCACTTGAGAAAGCGGTGCGCTTATCTTTTGAAAAGTATTGCTCGGTGGCGACCAGTTTACGCCAAGATATCGAATTTATCCTCGAGGTATCGGTAAAATCTTAGCGTTTTGGTTTATCGAGCAAATCGGCAAGTGAATCTCGGACAGGAGCTAAAGCACTGCGGAACAAGAATTGCTGCTTACCACTTGGCTGAGAATACTTAGCGAACAAAGCCGCTAATTCACGGCGTAACTCGAGAGCAGAATCTCGGTCTAACATGATGGCAGCATAATCAGACCAACCTAAACTATCAGCACTCGAGAGGAGTGGTTTAGGTTTGGCTGAGTTAGCTTCGCGGATATTAGCCACTGAGTAAGCTTCGATCCGTCCTGCACGACCTTCAGTTTCGCTAACACGACGATGAATTAAACGCCCAGGTTTTGATTCATCACCAAGAATCTCGAGCATATGAGCCGATAAACAACGAAACAACACACGGCGCATTCGATCATCTTGCTCGAGTAAAAAATCTTCGAGCGTATCGGAGCCAAGCGTGTTATAAGGTACAAAAAATCTGTCTGCCACAGCTTTGTAATGCTTTTGTGGACGACCTCGGCGCGGCGTGGCTCGGACAACATGAATTAACCCCATACTTTCCATACGTTGCACTGCCCGAAACATCCGTAAACTCGAGACTCCGATACGTTCAGCAGCTTGGGTAATCGTGGTTTCGTGCTCGATGAACGGTTCGATCAACACACTGGTACGCGGGTCTGTCAGGAATTGTGCAGCGGCTTGATTAGCCACCACATGGCAAACATCGTTAGAGCTTGTCTCGAGAATCGCTTTCATGCTTAACAATCATTGTACGCCAATTATGAAAATTGAGATGGCAGTTTTGTGACACGCCACGAATACGGTAAAAACCTGACTCGAGCCTGCGCTGGAATATCAACACGATACCGCCGAGCAAACTCGAGCACAGCCCCAAAATCTGTGCGGTAATACGAGAATAACCGTGGTAACCAAACTGTATTGTCCATCACTCGAGCATCTTGTAAGTACGCATGTGTTGCCATCTCGAGTTGCGAATCAAGCTTCTCTGCCTGATACGCCCGAATTGGCGGGCAGGATAATGCTCCACAATTCAAAGCAAAATGCACTCGAGCATCCAGTGGCAACACAAAACTGGCTCGAGCATCCGAAGCTGCAAAGATTTTACCACCCAAAACAGCTTTATTACCGCGCAAAACACCATGTTCGATTTGCGATAAAGTCAGATTCTGCCCCGAAATAGTATAGGCAAAACGATCAAAAAAACCAATTGACTCAAGCACCGACTGCTTAACACCAACCACTGCCATGGCATGTAAGGTTAAAGCGTTGTACAGGTTAATCCAAAACGCTCGAGCTGCTAGCTCTGACTCTGGTACAACAAACTCAGCTTTTGACAAAGCCGTAAAATTACCACCTCGAGCAAAATCCAAAGCCTCGGCAGCCGAACAAGGTATCAGACCAGCATTTAGCACTTGCACTCGAGGACGCACCAGCAAACCCAGTCCTAATTGCAACAACCACACTGAATTCTCGAGCCAAGACACCCGAGCATTATGGCATTTTTAGCAGCCTTTATTTACCTTTTTTACTTGACTGATTTATGGGGACGTACTTCAACCACGGCTCTGCCACTTCAACAAATTGCGGCACACTAGCACCTCGCACTTTGCTTTTTAAATCAGAATCAAAGGTTAAAACTTTTTGGTCAGGGCTGGGTACTTGCCTAACGGATTTCACCATAGCTGTAATTATGACATAAAACGCGTCATTTTTCACGTCAGCCCACCAAAATTCGTAAAATGTGTGGTGCAACAACAGGATTTAAGCCCAAATGCAGCAAACTAAAAACAAAGTACAAACCAATAAAAATGGTCATGGCAAACATTGCTAAAGTCTGATTTTTCAAAGCCTGACTTTTCAAACGCATCGCAGCTTGACCTTGCTCGAGATAAACCTTGTAAACATCAAGCTCGGATGCCACCGATTCCAATGAACTCGAGACACTCTCGGGTAAACTAACAATCCAATTAGGGTCTATTTGATTGGCTTGGGTCGGACGAATAATTGTCAGATACTCCCGAAAAGACCAAATCACACAAAGCACAGCTTCAGCAAATGCCAACATCGCCATCAGTTGCCAATTAAGTGCCCAAGAAAACTGAGCTGCTACTAAATCTGGGCGCAAAATCAGAATCACAAAACCAAGAATGGTCGGAGCTAATGTAATATTATTGCGTCCTTTGTCCTCCACAGTTTTAATCGAACTTTCGACCAAAGCAAAAGAAACCTTAGCAAAATCCAAAGCCCGAAGGTACAACTCGAGTTTTGTTGTTTCAGCAGTTACATCTGGCATGGCTCACCCCTGGAAAGCAAACAGAAAAACTTTTAAAGCAAAAAGCTTTACCAAGAAACAAGAGACTGCCAATCGCGCATAACTCGAGCAAGAAAAAAAGAATTCACTGTCTGGGAGTCCTGAAACGTAATAGTCATGATTGAACGTATTTTGTTCATATAATAAATTATAGCATATATTTAGCTAGAAACATTAGACAGCTTTTGCATCCAAAGGTTGCTTCACTAAACTCGAGCAACTTACTTGAGTATTTGTGAAGTCATACCATACCAACCTTTGACACCAATGAACTGACCGACAGTATTCAGCAAATAATGCCGCGAACACAGCGCAGACATGACCATTTTCACAATCAGAGCATTTGGCAAAACTTGAGCCAAGCGCTACAATACACCCATGACTGTAACAGCAAAAATACAAACCTCAGACACAGCCATCAACCCTCAATTTTTGATTGATGCCAATGGCAAACCAACCGCAGTCATGCTCACCATAGAAACATGGGAACAAATCGCATCAATGCTACAAAGAAACCTTTCACTCGAGACACAAGTTGTACTAAAACACATCCCAATTGTGAATGAACCCGTACCTACTCGAGTCAGCAAACGCTTCAAAGAACTGGCTCAAGGTATTCAAGTTAAAACGCTCACAATTCAAGAAGCCAAAGCCGAACTTAAAAGGTTACGCAGTAAATGATTACACCTGAACGAACACCTTTTGTACTTGTACTAGAAAAACGTGCCCTAAAAGCATTCAGAACACTTAGCACCCAAGATGAAGCTCGAGTTTGGGATGCACTACTCCGACTTTGTGCCGAAGGCATTGGCGACATTGGACAATTACAAAACGAACCTACTGGCTCATTACGATTAAGAGTCGGAGATATGCGAATTTTCCTTTTTCTCGAGGGGCATAGACTAACGCGATTGTAGAATTTGTGCAATTTAGACAAAGTTCACCATATCAAACTCGAGAAAGTATCAAGTAAGCTCAAACATTTGCATTAAGGATTATCACGAAAAAGTAGCCTTAAACTGCACAATCACCATCAAACCTTTTAACAAGTATTAGTGTGATTCACATTACATATTATATTTACTTTTCAGATGTTAAAATTGTCACAGAGGGCAAAATGGTCAAAATAAAAAAGCGCAGTGGCATACTAATACTCGCAATATTGCCATTACTATCATCATTTACACTAGGAAAAACCGCAACTACATGTTCCAAAAATGATGTTTGGACAGGCTGGCTTACGCGTCCAAACATCCTGAATATGAGCACATTTCCAGAGTTTCCAATAAGGTGGGACACAAAAGAAGCCTTAGAAATGAAACGAAAAGCTGTAGAAAACTGGAATACCAGCAGCCTAAAAAGGTTTAACGCACAAATAGAATCTTATAATCAGAAAACTGAAAAACAACGTTGTATCTTAGAAAACTTACGCTCTTCACAAAGTATTGGACTAACAAAATATAAAAAATTGTATCAAGGATACATTCTGTTTAGTAATAAATTCTATCCGGAACTAACGAAAAGTTATAAAAAGGGGTTTGCAAGATATAAAGAATTCGATACTTGGTATAAGAAGGAATCAGCAAAACAACCAGGCATGCGGTCAGGAGGTCTTTAATGAGTCAAAACACAACTTCACCAACCATTTTTAAAGAGGACTTTTCCTTATCTTTCCTAGTTTCTCAGTGTTTTGAGATAGTTCTGAAAGTCATTTTGCCCGCCACTATACTTTCAGTTGCTATTGCTTTAATTTTAGTTTTTATTACAAAACCCAAAAAAGAATATACTGTAGATACCTTAAAGTTTTTACTATCTTTTACGATAATTGGCGTAACTGTGGGTATTTTATCAGGCGCATCAAGAGACGCTAGTGTTGGTAATCTAATTACTGCAACAACAACAACTGTTGCAGCAGTATTAGCTTACATTTTTTCAGATAAAATCCAAGAGGGGTTTCGCAAAAACCTTCCCATTTCAATGATTGGATTTACAGTTGCTATCTTATTTGGAGCGTTTTTTGGTGCGCTCCTAAGAACTGGGATGACAGACAAGTAATTATTAAACCAGCTTTTCCCAAATCTCGAGTTCTACTTCACTTGGGTTTTGTGGCACAACTATCCGCATCTCGAGTAACGCATCTCCCCTACTACCATCTTTTTTGTACCAACCTTGCCCGCGTAAACGCAGTACCCGCCCTGCTTGGCTACGCGGTGGAATACTGATCTCTCCTCTACCCTCGAGGGTCATGGCTTCGAGTTTTCCACCTAGTACAGCTATTGCGGCTGGCACATCAAGTATCACTCGCACATCGTCATGCTCGAGTTTAAAAATAGGATCTTTCTCGAGTTTAATGGTCAGCAGCACATTTGCGCCACCCGGAGCTTGTCCGCGTAATCGCAATTTTTGGTTATCTCGAGCGCCTTTAGGTACGCTAACCTCGAGTTGTTTATCGCCGATGTTGATGTTGCGGGTCGTGCCTCGGAAAGCTTCGGCAAGACTTATTGCCAGTGTGCCTTCAACATCGGGGGCAGGGCGTTGGAAACCTTGTCCAAAAATATCTTGTGGATTGCCACCGAAACCGCCACCGCCTCGAGAACCACCAAAGCCACCACCGAAGAGTGTTTGGAAGAAGTCCGAGAAATCTCCTGCTCCGCCACCTTGTCCGCCTGGGTACGAGTAGCCACCACTTCCAGGTGGCACTCGACCATTGGCTGCATCTGCGCCGTAAGTATCGTAGATTTTACGTTTTTCGACATCACCTAGAACTTCGTACGCTTCGTTGATTTCTTTGAATTTGGCTTCTGCACTGGCATCACCCATGTTTTTATCTGGATGGTATTGCTTGGCTAGTTTGCGATACGCACTTTTGATTTCATCATCAGAGGAGCTTTTTGCAACCCCAAGGGTTTTATAGTAATCCTTGTAATTCATGTATAACTTTCTCCTCGAGATTCAATTCAATATTGTTAGGTTATAGGCTACTCAGGTAGTAAGCCTTGCCTAAAAGGTTAATTCATTTGCTTAGAAACAATCACTCGAGCTGGTCGAATTAATTTCCCATTGAGGGTAAATCCTGCTTGGAAAACCTCGAGTACGACATCATCTTGTGCACCTGGAATCACTTGCAGGGCTTCATGGACATTAGGGTCAAATTGGCTGTCTTTACCACTGACCATGACGGCGCCATATTTCTCGAGATTCTTGAGGAAATTTTCGCG
Source organism: Deinococcales bacterium (assembly GCA_013298595.1). Classification (GTDB taxonomy): domain Bacteria; phylum Deinococcota; class Deinococci; order Deinococcales; family JAAFIG01; genus JAAFIG01. Next base: position 25,652 of record JAAFIG010000033.1, read on the forward strand.
CACACTTTGCAAACCTGGAATCAGGGTAGCTGGGTCTTTAACACCTGCGTCGGTGGCTCTAGCGATGTCGTCGTATGTGCCAAGCAGGGTTTCGATAGCTTCGGCTGCACCTGTGGTCTTGGCTTCTTTAGCTTCATCGGCAGTGCGGCGACGATAATTCTCGAAATCTTCTTGCAGGCGCACATAACGGGTTTTCCATTCGCCAACTTCGCGTTCCAATGCGTCAACGCGCTGCATACGTTGCATCATTTCCTCGAGTTGTTTCATGGCGGCATCATCCATTTCTGGCATGGCACCAGCGGCTTGTGCGTCATTCTCGAGTTCGGTGGTATCGTTTGGGCTATCAACCTCGGTGATTTCCTCGAGATTTTCAATATTTTCTTTGTCTGTCATGGTTTTCCTCAAAAAAAGTTTTGAGTTATAGGCTTTGAATCTCGAGATTATCCGAGATTTCAAAACCCATAACCCATGTCTTATTCTAGCCAGCAGGTTTGAAATCTGCATCAATCACGTCGTCATCAGCTTTGCTCTCGGCATTTGGGGCTGCTTCGCCACCCGCTTGGTTTTGACCAGCCGCTTGCATCAGGTTACGCAAAGCTTCCTCAAGGTCTTTTTGCAGACTTTCAATTTTACTATCCTCGGTAAGATCGTTTTGGATAGCAAGTTTGGCTTCTTCAGCAAGGCTCGAGACTTTATCTTTGAGGTCTTGCGGAGCATTTTCGCTTTCGGTGACTTGTTTTTCAGCATTAATTCGCAATGCGTCTAAGCCGTTGCGTTTTTCAATTTTTTCACGGCGAGCCTTGTCGGTGTCTGCGTTTAATTCTGCTTCACGCACCATACGATCAATTTCGTCTTTGCCTAAAGTGGTGGTGTTTTCAACACGGATATTGGCTTCTTTACCAGTGGATTTTTCTTTAGCTGATACTCGCAAAATACCGTTGGCATCCATATCAAAAGTCACTTCGATTTGTGGAATACCAGCTGGCATTGGTGGGATTCCCTCGAGCTTAAAGCGCCCAAGGCTTTTATTATCGTTTGCCATGCTGCGTTCGCCTTGCAGGATATTAATTTCTACACCTGGTTGATTATTCTCGGCAGTGGTGTAAATTTCGGTTTTCTTAGCTGGTACAGCGGTATTACGGCTAATCATTGGGGCAACCAAGCCACCTTTGACTTCAACACCAAGGGTTAATGGTGTGACATCCACCAGAACAATATCGCCTACAGAGTCATCGCCCGAAAGAATAGCAGCTTGCACAGCAGCACCAAGGGCAACGGCTTCATCTGGGTTAACACTTTCGTTTGGTGTTTTATTGAGTAATTTTTCGACCAGCGCTTTAACGGCTGGGATACGGGTACTACCACCAACTAAAATCACTTCGTCAATTTGACCAGCACTTAATTTTGCATCCTCGAGGGCTTGCAGAACTGGTTTACGGCAACGCTCGAACAAATCGCCAACCAAGCCTTCAAATTGTGCTCGGGTCAGTTTTTTCTCGAGGTGCAACGGGGTACGGGTTTCTGGGTCGAAAGTGATAAACGGCAAGCTAATGCTGGTTTCTAACGCACTAGAAAGCTCGATTTTAGCTTTTTCGGAAGCTTCGATTAAGCGTTGCAAGGCTTGTGGGTCTTTACGAAGATCAAATTTGTTTTCTTCTTCAAAACCTTTGGCTAACCAACTGACAATGCGCTGGTCAATATCGGCACCACCAAGGTGGGTATCGCCGTTAGTGGATTTAACTTCAAAAACACCATCGCCAATCTCGAGCACAGTCACATCGAAAGTACCGCCACCCAAGTCGAAAACCAGGATTTTTTCGTTACCTTTTTTATCTAAACCGTATGAAAGTGCCGCAGCTGTTGGTTCGTTAATGATACGCAACACATTTAAACCAGCAATTTTACCTGCTGCAGCTGTGGCTTCGCGCTGAGTATTATCAAAGTACGCTGGAACAGTAATGACCACATCAGAAACTTTGTAACCAAGTTTACTCGAGGCATCATCGACCATTTTACGCAACACCATGGCACTGATTTCTTCTGGTGCTTTTAAACCATCCGAAGTTTCGATTCGCACACTACCATTTGGTCCCTCGAGCACTTTGAACGGTGCCCGACCTGCTTCTTCACGAACTTCATCCCAGCGGCGACCAATAAAGCGTTTGACTTCAAAGAACGTATTACCTGGATTCAGAGGGGCTTGACGCTTAGCAACATTACCAACTAGCTTATCTGCACCTTTAAAAGCCACAACACTTGGGGTTGTCCGAGTGCCTTCGCTATTGACAATCACATCGGGTTTGCCACCTTCAACGATGCTAATGACACTGTTTGTCGTACCTAAATCAATTCCAACGGCTTTTGCCATAACAATACCTCTCCTCATGGAAATACTCGAGAATGATTTTCTCGAGTACCAATTTATTGGCGCAAGGCGCTCAAGCGTCCTGCAATAAGGGAAGTGTAGCAATTAGAGTCTAAATTGTCAATAGACTTGAGTGTGGTTGTATCAAGTTTGTGCTTTGTATACTCGAACACTTTTTACTGCAGCTCTATTCAACTTTTGGTCAAATGCTAAAAAATACACAAAACGACGTTCTCGAACTAACCAAGCCGCAGTAACTAATTGAACCGCAGATTAGGTTCGAGTCCTTTCGCTTTTTGCTCATTGCCAGAATCTATCTTGGTTTGGATAGAAACAATAGTATCTAACTATTCTGGCAACAAAAGCTGCTCCTCAGTAGACAACTTCTTTGTACTTTCAATAATTGCCTCTAAGGTACTCATATCGATACTTTTACGGTGGTTGCCAATCCAGTCTCGAGCGACGCGCAAAATCAATTAAAGTATTGGCAATTTCGATTGGATTCATAACATGATGCACAATACCTTTTTTAATTGCACTCGAGGGCATACTGTGAATCACACTACTGGCTTCATCTTGGGCAAGTATAGCAGCACCTGCTTTGTGCATCATCTCGAGTCCAGCTGCACCGTCATCGCCCATGCCTGAGAGCACAACACCAACTGCATTATTGCGGTACTCACGGACTAAGCTTCTAAATAAAACGGTGCCGCTGGGTCGTTGCCCTGAAACTGGCATTTCCATACTCGAGTGAAATAATCCTTCTTGGACAACAAGGTGTGAACCACCACCAGCAACCCAAATACCTGCCGTGACAGGTTGACCAATTACGGCAAGGTTAATTTGTAAAGCACAAAGTGGTTTTAACCATTCAACAAGACTGGCAGCAAAACCTGGGACAATGTGTTGCACAATAATAATTGGTACTGGGTAATCGGCAGGTAGTTTGGTCAGTAAAGGCTCGAGAGCTTGTGGTCCACCTGTACTCGAGGCAATACCAATAACATCGACTCGAGCCACACTGGTTGGCAGAATAGCAGGACTGAGCCGTGCCACTGGTTCGCGGCGTTCAAAAGGCAAAGCAGCAGCTTCTGCAATAATCGTTCGCGCCATTGGATTGGATGCTGGTTTCTGCTGGGGTTTACGGCGTATAACTTTGACTCTCGAGATACCTCGTACCATGCGGAGGAATTCGTTGGTATCGGTATTGATATTGGGTTTGGCAATAATGGCAAGGATACCCGCACCAATGGCTTTCGCAACAAGGCGTTGATCGTCTTTGCTGGCACTACTGGTGACCATTAAAATCGGGATTGGGGCTTGTTCAATAATGGCTTCGGAGGCGGCTAAACCATCCATAATTGGCATGCGTAAATCCATGGTAATCACATCTGGCTGCAATTTCAGTGCCATTAAAATAGCTTCAGCACCATTACTGGCTGTACCAATAACTTCAAAACCACCGTCTACCTCGAGTAAACTTACTAACATACGACGTTGTACACTGGAATCATCTACGACCAGTACACGAATTCGTTTTTGAGGAGAAGTTGGCAACATACCGCACGAGAGTCTACCGTGAAATCTGAAATAACAAACATGGACTAAGGAACAGGTTGAGTCACCGCTTATAATAAACGATTGATTGTCTCGAGTAGCACACCTTGATCAAATTCGCCTTTGACAATATAGGCATCGGCTCCTGCTAGTGCTCCACGTTCTTTGTGTTCAGGTGCGTTCAAACTGGTAATCAGAATAACGGGTATTTGGGCTAGTCTTGGGTCTCGACGAATTTCGGTGGTTAAACCAAAACCATCGAGTTCTGGCATTTCAACATCGGAAACAACCAAGTCTACCTGCTCACCACGCCTTAAAAAATCAAGGGCTTGGGCACCATGCACAGCCGTAATTGTTTCAAAACCAGCCGCTTCAAGGATACTACGCTCGAGTGTACGACTGGTGATGCTGTCATCTACAACCATAATTCTTGGTACTCGAGCTGCAACAATAGGAGCAAGTTTTAGTTCGCGGCGCACCCGAATCTCGCGGCGCAATCCGCGTTCAAGCAAATGATTGCTCGAGAGTATCGAAACAAGTTGTCCGCTGCCAAGAATAGCTGCGCCTTCAAGTGGTGCAAATTGCTCGAGTGGGTAAGAAAGTTTTTTAACCACCACTTCTTGTTCGCCTAGCATTGCATCTACGGTACAAGCTAAACGCTCTTCTTCGCGGCGCAAAACAAAATAAGGTTGCCAGGCATCTTCTGCTTCAAATGGCACTTCCAGTATTGCCCCTAGCTCGACTAAAGGAATGGCACGATTTTCGAGAATGATAGCGCTGCGTCCCTCGAGTTGTTGAATGCCTTCGATTTTGACTCTACCTGTGCGTTCTAAACTGGCGGTTGGAATAGCAAATGTATCACGTCCGATACGAACCAGCAGGACACGAACTGTAGCAAGTTGGGCTGGTACGCGAAGCGTGAATTGGCTACCCACACCAAGTTCGCTCTGAATAGCCACCGTACCACTGAGTGCACGCAGGTTTTGTCGCACCACATCCATACCCACGCCACGCCCAGATACATCGGTGACAGCAGCAGCGGTGCTAAAACCAGGTTCAAAAATCAAATCCAGCGCTAATTTTGGGTCGTAAGTAGCGGCACTAGGAATAATGCCTTTTTCTTCGGCTTTACGCAAAATCCTTTGCACATCCATGCCCGCACCATCATCTTCGAGGGTTAAGGTCACCATACCGCCACTGGTACGAACCGATAAGTGAATCTGACCAACGGCAGGTTTTTGTTGTGCTTGGCGAATTTCGGGTTGCTCGAGACCATGATCTAAGGCATTGCGAATCATGTGCATCAGGGGGTCGCGTAAACCTTCAAGAATTTTTCGGTCAATACCTATATTGCCACCAAAGGTTTGCAGTTGCACTTGTTTACCAAGTTGCTGCCCTAAGTCACGCACTAAACGCTCGAGGGGTGGGAACAGCATTGCCGCTGGTAGTAGACGCACCGATAACACTTCATCTTCGATGATAGTATTGACAGTTCTAAGTTGCGAGATATCGGTGGCTAACAAATGAAGAACGCTCTCGAGTTTATCTAAAGCACGTCTGGTGCTGTCTTCATTGGTTTCTAAGTAACCAAGTAACGCTGCGACATCACGGTTTTCTTCTGCTAAGTTTTGTAAACGCCGACGCATAACTCGAGCATGACGATTATTGCGACGTTCAATATTACGCCTCGAGAGCAATTCTCGTAAGTCATACAATCGTTCTTCGATACGAATTCGTCCAACGGTTAATTCGCCTGCTTGGGCAAGTAAGGCATCCAAGCGAACCACAGGCACTCGTACACTTTCTTGACTGACTGCGACTCGAGAGGTTGCATCTATGCTGACTTCCATACTGCGTTGAGCAGCTGGTACAACAGTTTGAGCAGGCGTAACTCGGGATTGTGGTAACGCCGCTTGTAAGCGGGCATCCGTAACACTGTGTTGCTGTCCCGATTCTAAAAGTTGTAATTCTTGCTCGAGTGGGTCTTTTGCAGCTCGAGCGGCTACTCTTAGACGATGCAGTTCTAAGCGGAGCACCTCGGGGTTTGGTGCTCTTTTGAGCAAGGCTAAACGCTGCTCGAGTTCAGTGGCAAATACCGTTTGGATTTCTTGTAATTGCCACCAAGGTTTCCATAACGCAAGCCAACGACGTTCGATGTCAGTACTTGCAACTGGGTGCTGATTGGCTAATTGTTGTAAAAATTGGGCTAAAGGATTGGCTGTTGCTTGGGTAGCAACAGTCGCACGATACAAGAGCAATTGTGCTTCAGATAAAGACTTAGCTGCGCTTAAAGCAACTTGTAATTGCTCTAACTCGAGTTCTGCTATGGCTGTTAATGCAGTATCCATAAATTTAAATTTGGTACTTTTCAACAATGGTGCGTAAACGAGTAGCTAAATCTGAAAGGTCTTGGGCTGCATCTCGAGTATGTTTTGCACTTTGCAAATTATCTTGTGTGGCACTACCAATACTATTCATTGCTCCCGTAATTTGTTCCATACCAATACTGTGTTGCCGTACCGAAGCCGAAATTAGTTGGGCGTTATAGGAAGTATTTTCGATGGTTTGTTGTAAATCAGCAATTACTTCCGAAACTCGAGCAATGCTGTTCACACCTGCATCGGCTACTTTAATACCTTGTTCGGTAGTCATGACAGCACTGTTGGTCGCCCGTTGAATTTCACCTAAAATTGATTTTACTTGAGCTGTGGCTTGTTTACTTTGTTCAGCCAGCAAACGAATTTCTTGGGCAACCACCGCAAAACCTTTGCCATGCTCGCCAGCTCGAGAAGCTTCGATAGCTGCGTTTAATGCCAGCAAATTACTTTGGTCAGCGATATCGCCAACGGTTGAAATAATGTCACCAATGGCTTGGGTTTGCTCGGAAAGTGCCAGAATATTCTCAGCAATTTGTTGCACTCGAGAACGAATTTCCGACATTCCTTCGTTGGCAGCTTTGCCAGCATCCACACCAATAATTGCCACTCGAGAAGCACTCATCGCGGTTTCGTTGACACTACCAGCAATTTCCACAGCTTGCTCGGCACTGGTTTTCACTTCTTCTACAGTGGCTGTGGTTTGAGCTACAGCTGCACTTTGTTGATGTACACCACTGGCTTGTTCGGCACTGGCAGCTAAAATTTGGCTTGAGGCAGCCGCCACAGCTGTACTACCTTGATTGACTTCGCTCAAGAGTTCTCGTAAATTCTGGGTCATCCGTTGAAAAGCTATACCCAGTTCGTCATGATCCGATTTTGCAGTGATGGATTGCGTTAAATCACCTTGAGAAATCGCATTGGCAACTCCTGCCATTTGTTTTTGGTAACCAACCATATCGTGAAAAGACCCTGTTAAACGACCAACTTCATCACGTCCAACCCTGCCAAGATTTTGCCCTAAATTCCCCACAGCTAAACCAGCCGCATGGTTAGTTAAACTTTGTACTTGCCCAGCGACATAACGAGCAGCAAAAAACATAGCTAGTGTCACACCTAGCAACAATGCCAATTGCGATAACGAAAATATGCTCAGTAAACCTGCACCTTCAGCTTGCACTTCGCTTGAGGCTCGACTGGCTAAGACCAACCATTTGAGACCAGGGTAACTCGAGTACCCTTTAGAAACATAAAAACCAACCAAACCTGGCGAAGTGAGACTCAGTTCTGGATTCGAGAAATCCCGACCTTGCACAAAACCTTCGGATCTTTGACGCGATACTGTATAAGATTGGAAATTATCAATATTAATATTTTTCTCGAGCACATATTTACCTGTTGGTGTGTAAATTAATAAACCATTATCACTCGAGATTAAAAAACGAGTACTCAGATACCCATCTTGCTTAGCTCGGTCTTGAACTTCTTGAATGATTGATTTTGCCACTTCCCAATTAAAGAAATTATGCCAAACCCCAATGATGGAGCCTTTAGCATCGCGGATTGGTGCACAAAATGTCATAGCAAAAGATTTACTGGCTCCAAATAATTCTTTTAACATTGGTTGTGGTTGTAAATCTGTCACCACTGCTTGTCCAACTTGAACCGAACTACTTGTACAACGTATAAACCAAGCTTCGCTCGAGATATCACGGTTAATTATGGTATTGGTATTGGCTTTTTTCCAAACTGAATCTGATCGCACATCATCGTTATTGCTACCGTAACTAGCAATCACTTTACCTTTTAAATCAGCAACATACATAAAACGATAAATCGGGCGATACGTAGCTAACATCACTTCCATCCATTCTTCTATTTTTGTTCGGTTCATGGTTTTTGCGGCTGAAGATTGGGCAAAGGCTTGCACATCCCCGTATCGTTCAAATAAATTTCTATCTAATTTATCCGAGGCATTAAAAGCTAATTGCTGGACTTGGCTGCCTGCTGAACGTTGTGTGACAGCATTAATCGAATTTGATAAAAACCAACCCGAAAGTAAAATGAGTGGAATTAAAATAGTTAAACTAATCAGTAACATTTTAATGACCAGTACTTGTTGTTGAAACCAATTGCCCAAAGCAGTCATCATAAGTCTAAGCCTCCACACAACACATCAACATCTAACCATGCCACAGAACCCTGAAAAATCCCTTTAATTGCTTCTCGCCCAGATAAGGCAGGCATTAACTGACTTGGCAACGCCTGATATAATTCGGGAATAGCTTCAACCCGTAAACCAATGGCTCCATATTTTGTATCAGCCAGCACTACAGCCACAGCCTCTTTGCTACTGCGCTCGAGTCTGAGCAATGCCGCCAAATCGAGCACACTGACAATTTCACCACGCACATTCATCATGCCTGCAACGCTACTTGGCACCAATGGCAAAGGGGCAATTTCAGCAGCTAGAACAGCTTTTAACCGCGTTAATTCAAGCACGTATTTTTCGCCAGCCACTTGTAACAAAACCATTTCGAGCGGGATTTCATGATCTTCAAGGTTTTCTCGAGCTAATCGTTTAGCACGTTCGCCGAGTAATTGCTGCGTTAAATCTTGTTCCATGTGCTGTTATCGTACCTGAAAACAAGCAATCCATGCCAAAAAACTTAGCATGGATTGCTTGTTTAGGCTTACGCCTTAAATGCCATATAAACCACTCGAGGATTTTGCCACTGGTTGCCCAGTTGTACCGCTAAAGGTATTGACCTCTTCGATAAAACGTTGGAATAAATAAAAGCTATCGTGTGGTCCTGGACTGGCTTCTGGGTGGTACTGCACACTAAAGACGGGGTAGCGTAAGTGTGCCATACCCTCGAGGGTATTATCGTTCAGGTTGATATGGGTTGGCATAAAGTGATCTTTGACGGTATCGGCATCGACAGCATAGCCGTGGTTCTGGCTGGTGATTTCGACTTTGCCTGTGATCAAATTTTTGACTGGTTGATTGCCACCACGATGCCCATATTTAAGTTTAAAAGTTTTACCACCCACACTTAAACCTAAGATTTGATGCCCTAAACAAATACCAAAGGTTGGTAATAAGCCAAGGAGTTTCCAAGCTGTATCGTGAGTGTACACAGGAGCACTTGGATCGCCAGGACCATTGGACAAAAATAAACCCTGCGGATGCAATGCCATAATCTGGGCTGGGGTGGTACTGGCAGGTACCACAATCACTTCGGCACCAATTTCGGCAAGCTTTTTGATAATCATGTGTTTAATACCAAAATCCATAAACACAATACGTTTACCTTTCTCGAGGGTTGGGTACACATATGGAATTTGGGTGGTGACTTCGGGCATCATGTCACGCCCATCGATGTCATCGTGGAATTTGGCTCGAGCCACAAGGCGGTTTTCTTCTTCTTGGGTAAACTCGCCATACGGGTCTTCTGGGTGCGTATAACTGCGATGCGCCACCACACCTTTGACCACACCACCTTCACGTAAACGCCGTACCAAAGCTCTGGTATCTATACCTTCGATACTGACCACGCCATGTTGTTTGGTAAAACTCTCGAGGGCATCGGTAGCTCGAAAATTACTGTAGTTTTTGGAGAATTCTCTGGCAATAAAACCTTTAACATAGGGTTTGTTGCTTTCCATATCGTAAACAGTGATGCCATAATTACCAATATGTGGGTAGGTCATACAGACGATTTGTCCGTTGTAACTTGGGTCGGTCATAATTTCTTGATAGCCCGTCATTGAAGTATTAAAAACCACTTCTCCAACGGTTTCTCCGCGTTTACCAGCCGCATAACCACGGTAAACTGTTCCATCTTCTAAGGCGAGGACTGCGCGTTCACGTTTCAACATGGGAAACCTCCAAAACGCCGAACAGTTTACACAATCTCGAGCGCCGAGTATTTATACAGATTTTTGCATAAACATGCAAGGGCTTATTTCTCGAGAAAAACCAAATCCAGCATATCTGCGCCTAGTTGCACCCGAGAACCTTGCACTTGCAGTACATCGGCTAATCGTTGCTTTTTTTGACCAACTTGTACAACATCATTCTCCGATTGTTGCTGAGTTTGAGTCCAACGCAACCACTCAGGTAAAGAACCTGTAAATTTCTTGGCTTGCACTGCTGACAAATAATCCGAAGACCGACGAAACAATTTAGGTAAAATCAGTTGCCCTTGAAAACCAATATCCGATTGCTGCTTGAGCCTAAAATTATTGGTTTGATCAATTGCCCAAACACCTAATTTCGCAGCTCGAGCTTTTAATGTCAAACCACGCAAAAAGCTGCGGTGCTCGGGAGAGGTACTCGAATACACTGTGTAATATGCCATGCCATTTTCGAGCATTTTAGCATTCAAGGTTTTTTGCAACAGTAGTGTTGATAATTCCACTCGAGACCCAGAATCGAAGCCATTAGCAGCAGTGCCAACCAACACATAACTAATCGGGCGACCATTACCCTCGGCAGCTTGTGAAAAAATGAGACCACGAATTGTTGCAGGTGTGCTGGCTCGTACTTGGCGGTTCTGGACTGAAATATTCGTAAAACCCATGGTTGCTAACAAAACATCTCGAGACTTGGCACCCAATGGCTGCTCGAGATCACCATAGTGTAATTCTGGTGCGTCAATTCCTTCAAAACGTAATTGCACTGTGCCATCCTTAGAAACTTTTATACGACTTGGATTTTTTAGTTGCGTCAACAACGCTTCGGAATCTGGACGGAAACGCACACTGTCACCATCAGGCGATTTACCAATAATCACAAATTCGCCACGAATCACTAGAAAACCTCGAGCTTTTTTATTCGAGCCAGGCAAAGGAGCAGGTGCTGGTTTTGCTGCTGGAATAGTTACTTGACGCGGAGTAAGCGGTTGCAAAAATACCAGAACAGCAATCCCAATAATACCAATCAGCAATGGCACAAGCCACGGTGTTCGTAAAAACATAACTCGAGCATAACACTATGCCACGCGCAAGCCTTGCATCAAAGCCACCCGTAAGACAGCTGCAACCGTAATCGAATCAGTAATTTCACCACTCAGTACCATCTCGAGCACATCCTGCAAAGGCAAACGCCAAACCCGTAAATCCTCGGTTTCTTCTGGGGCTGCTACACCAACACTCAGACCCGTAGCCAGATAAACAATACTTTCCTCATCGGAAACACTATTAGATAAATGCATTCGTAAAATTTCTTGCCAATGCTGCGCATACAAACCTGTTTCTTCGAGCAATTCACGCTGAGCCGCCTCGAGCGGGGATTCGTTAAACGGTCCGCCACCTTCAGGTAATTCCCAAGAATAAGCATTAAGCGCATAGCGCCATTGCCCAACCAAATAAGTACAACCATCGGTATCTAAAGGCAAAACCCCAATTGCACGGTTTTTAAAGTGCACCACACCATAAATACCTTTACCACCATTTGGATTAAGCACTTGATGCTCGGTTAAAGCAATCCACGGATTATCGTAAATAGGTGTTGACTCGAGCGTTTGCCAAGGATTTTTTTCCACAGTAGCAGCATAACAAACAACACTAAGCCGTTCAGACAATTTCAATTAGCAAAAAAATTCTTTACACTAAAAGCATGGCACGGCAAAGACTGAAAAAAACTGATCTCGAGAAACTCAAAATTGTGCTCGAAAAACCCAAACCCGCACTTGGACATACGGTTTCTCGAGCAGTTCAAACCCACGAAAACGAACGTCGTTACAACCGTAAACGTGATAAACGCGTGGACACAGACGAATGAATGCTCTACTAAACTCGGCTGGTGGGCGCACTTTCTTAATCATGTGGTTCGGACAAAGCATTTCTGCTTTTGGCTCGAGATTAACCATTTTTGCATTTGGTATTTGGTTGTTTCAAAAAACAGGTGAAACCACTCCATTGTACTTAACAGCTTTAGCAGGGTTTTTACCTGGAGTTTTGCTGGCACCACTAGCAGGAGTGATTGTTGATCGTTCCAATCGGCGCAATGTCATGCTTTGGATTAACACCGTGCATACACTCGTCACACTTGGACAATTTGCACTGATCAGCAGTAACAACACCAATTTACCACTGATCTTGCTATTACTTGCCATCTCGAGTACCGCTGAAACCTTTCAATGGCCCGCTGAATCCTCGAGCATGAGTGTTCTTGTGCCAAAGGAGCAACTTGGTCAAGCCAATGGTTTATACGCAATGATGGGTGGCGTAGGCGATTTACTTGCCCCAATAGCAGGTGGTTTATTGGTTGCAAGTATTGGTATTGCTGGTATTTTACTGATAGACCTTGCCAGTTTTATTTTTGAATTCATCACACTTTTTATTATTCGCATACCCAAACCAAAAAAAAGCCAGATTGGCTCGAGTATGCAAGGCAATGTGCTACAACAAGCCCGTGATGGTTTTCGTTTTATTACTGCCCGACCTGGGTTACTGAGTTTACTGATCACCTTTAGTGGCATCAATTTCTTACTAGGGATTATTCAAAATTTACAAATCCCCTTGATTCTTTCAAGAAGCAAAGACCCAAGTGCTGTTGGGTTGGTCGCCTCGAGTTTTGGAGCTGGTGTGCTACTCGGTGGTGCCTATATGAGCAGCACAGGCGGCGTTCGCCCTCGAGTTCATGGAGTATTTGCTGGCATTGGGCTTTCGGGCATTCTAGGCACAGCACTATTTGGTATCGCACAAAGTATTCCAATGTGGATGGCAGCCAATTTCTTTGCAGGCTTCTTGTTACCCGTACTTAATGGTGCAAGCCAGAGTATTTGGCAAAGCAAAACCCCAGCTGATATCCAAGGCAGAGTCTTTGCTGCCCGTCGGCAAATTGCCCAAATCACCAGCCCGATGGCATTTTTAATTGCTGGACCACTGGCGGATTGGGTCTTCAAGCCCGCCTTCTCGAGCAGCACATGGGATTCTTGGCATTGGCTACTTGGCGACTCGAGCGGACGTGGTTACGCTGCAATGTTCATCTTATTTGGCATCCTGACCTGTCTTTGGGGATTTGCTGGTTACTTACGCCCAGCCGCTCGTAACGTTGAACGCGACATTCCCGATGCAATCTAGCACCAAGCACAAACATCGAGTAAACTGCATCTCGAGCATCGGCATTTACGCCCCCTCGCCTCAGGAGACGATATGAGCCAACTCGAAGATGAAGCCGCCTTAAACGCAGCTTGGGCAGTATTGCGTCAAAACCACATTCCAGACGGGTTACTTGGTGTGTTTTACCTAGAAACCCGAGAAATGTTTGTGCTGTTATACGAAGAAGAAGGCTGCCCTTACCAAGAATGGGTGAGGCTCGAGATTCCAAGTATGCAGAACTTAAAAGTCGAAGTACTCGAGGAAGCCGCTGGCAGATTAGCTAAACGCATGGCAATTACCCGACGCAGATTTATAGACCCACGTAAAAGCTTACAGGCTTAGTTCCGCATTGTCTCGAGGACATCCCAGTAATTCGGGAAGGTTTTGCTGGTGCATTTTGGATCAAGGATAGTTACCCCTTTTTGCTTTAAGCCAATTAAGGCAAAACTCATTGCCATGCGGTGGTCGTCGTAGGTTTCGACTCGAGCTGATGTGATCAAACCTGGATGGATTACAAAGCCATCTGGTTCTTCGATGGCGTTAATGCCAAGACGTTGTAGTTCTTTGACCACAGCGCCTACTCGGTCTGTTTCTTTTTTGCGAATAAATCCAATGCCAGTCACTCGAGTAGGTCTGTCAGCAAACACAGCAACGGCTGCAAGGGTTTGGGCAGTATCAGAAATCTGACTCATGTCTATTTTCTCGAGTCCACGAAGTTGGGCTGTTCCAATCACTTCGGTTTCCGTGGCTGTCATCCGCACTGTACAACCCATTTGCTCGAGTACCCGCACAAATTGCAAATCGCCTTGTAAACTATTGGTGCCAAGTCCTGGTACAACCACGCGCCCATTGGTGATGGCAGCAGCAGCAAATAAGTAACTGGCAGCGCTGGCATCGGGTTCAACTAGGTATGTAGTTGGTTGGTAACGATTTGGCTTAACCACAAAGCGTTCAAAGCCGTGCATCTCGAGTGGTACACCAAAAGCTTGCATCGCTTGGGCAGTTACCTCGAGGTATGGTTTTGAAACCAGTTCACCCTCAACAATTAACTCTAAGCCTTGCTCAAAATAAGGTGCGCTCATCAGCAGCCCACTCAGGTATTGACTGCTAAGGTCGCCACGAATACGAATACTTCCGCCACGCACACCACTGGCGTGAATCCGAATCGGTGGGCAACCCGTACCCTGAATACTCGAGACATTGCTACCTAATTGGTTTAATGCTTCGATTAAAGGTTGAATTGGGCGTAACCGCATGGCTTCAACACCATCAATAACGTATTCTGATTGACCCAGTGCCACCAACGGCGCAAGAAATCTGGCACTGGTTCCAGAATTTCCAATAAATAAAAGTGGACTCGAGGCTTGAAGTTGACCACCTGTACCAAGCACTTTGAATTGTTGATGGGTTTCATGCTCGAGTACTTGCACACCCAATTGCCGTAAGGCTTGTGCCATGTACTTAGTATCATCACTAAACAACGCTCCTTCGATACTACTTTCGCCGTTTGCTAAGGCAGCCAATGGCAAAACCCGATTGGTATAACTTTTCGAGCCTGGAGGAGCAATAGTGGCTTGAACAGGTTTATCAAATGGTTGAATCTCGAGGGCATCAGGTAACATCGGATGGTAGAATAACATGGGCTTAGTTAGCTGTTTTGGTTTCGTATTGTGCGGCTAATTGCTGTAAGTGCTCGGCAAGTTGGGTTAGATGCTGACTGGCATTGCGCGTATCTTTGGTACTTTCAAGATTCTGCGTAGCACTTTCTTGGATTTGCTGCATAGCACTACCAATTTGTTCCATACCATTGGTGTGTTGTTGCACACTAACAAAAATAAGTTGGGCATTGGTAGCAGCTTCTTGAATAGCTTGTTCAAGGTTATAAATTGTGCTCGAGACCGATTCAATACTTTGTGTGCCTGTTTCAGCACTTTTTAAACCTTGCTCGGTGGTCATGACAGCGGTGTTGGTGCTGCTTTGAATATCCGATAAAATACTGGCAATTTGACTGGTGGCTGTTTTACTTTGCTCGGCAAGAATACGCACTTCTTGGGCAACCACCGCAAAACCTTTGCCATTTTCACCAGCTCGAGCCGCTTCAATTGCCGCGTTTAAGGCAAGCATATTGGTTTGATCGGCAAGTTTAGAGACCGTTTGAATAATTTCACCAATGGCTTGGGTTTGCTCGGAAAGCTCTAAGATATTTTGAGCAATTTGCTGCACTCGTTCTCGAATATCATTCATGCTAATTGTAGCCACTCGAGCTGCATGTACACCAACTCCAGCCACATTACTGGCAGCCCTAGCGCTACTATTGACCTGACTGGCACTCTGAGCAATTTGCTCGGCACTGACACGAACTTCTTCGACGGTACTGGTGGTTTGCACAACACTAGAATTTTGTTGAGTGGCGCTCAAAGCTTGGTGCTCTGTGGCAGCCAGAATTTGTTGTGAAGCACTCGAGACTTGTAATGCACTATTTTGCAGATTTTGGATCAGTTCAGCTAATCGTTTGGTCATATTGGCAAAAGCATGACCAAACTGATCGTGCTCAGATTCTGGTTGGATTTGCTGCCCTAAGTCACCATTCGCAATTTTTTCGGCTGTTCGAGCCATATTGCGTTGATAGACAGTCATTTGCCGTAATGCAATACTGACAATACCAATTTCGTCTCTGGCATCATCAGCAAATTCTTGCTCGAGATTACCTCGAGCAAGTTCTTGTGCCATTTCAGACATTTTTCGTGCCCGATAACCAATGCTATTGGTAATTGTAAACACTGAAATAATCAGTAGTGGGGCAATTAAGCTCATGGCTGAAAAAATAGCTGTCATCAGGTCTTGACGTTGTTGGGTAACAAGTTCTGCTGCATAAGGCACATTGATTTTGCTTTCTAGTTGCACATACACTGCCAGCAAATACGGCGGAATTGTTATTCCTAGCACAAAGAAAATAGCATTGAAAATACTGGCATCCCGAAACCATGTCAATACCAGAGGTAACTTCTTACGATCAGCTAGAACCTCGGTTTTTTGTGGATAGAAAGCCAATAAAGAAATTCCTAGTAACCAAAAATTATGACGCATTTGACTGGCTAATTCTGGGTTAATTGGAGTCATGATGCTGGTCATCAGTTGCGCCAAACTCACTACCATTAAGGCTCGAGTGATACTTTGAATCACTTGCCAATCCAAATTGCGGCTTTTACTCGAGAAAGTAATATTTAAAAAAAGCACACTGAGAAAAATAGCCACACTTTGATAAATAATTCGTGCCAAAGAAGGTTGTGCCAGCCATGTTAAAACACCAGAAAGAATGGCACTTAAAATCAGACTCGAGAGCAGTAAATCCCAAGCATGACCAACTTTAAACAAACCAGTACTCTCAAGCCTAAAAGGAGTCAGGATACCACTCAGTAGCATAATGACCACACCGAAAATGGTCACACCCGTTTCGATACTATCGTTTTTCACAATAAAAGGCATGATTTCACCAAGCCCAACAAAAAACAAGCCAAGCGCTAAACCACGTAATGTATTGCGAATCTGCGGTTGTAAAATTTGTGTCGCAGCCAGTAAGAAGTAAATACCAACAAAATCAGCGAGTCCTAGAATAAGCCAACGCGCCTGATCCGAATCGAAAGCAAAAGCAATTATTGTGGCAAACCACAATAAAACAAAAAGTAATAAATTAACAGGTGAACCCATTGTTTAATCATAACTTGAAAAACTTGTGCACAAGCCAAAATGCCAACCAAAAAGCAAACTCAAGGGACTTTGCGCCGATACGCAATGGTTTCGAGTAACCAAGCCACAAAATTAATAGCATAAATGATTGCTAAGGCAATCAAACCAAATTGCCAATTGGTAGCAACATCGAGCAGCGGTGGCAATTTGGCAATTCCCAACGGACTCGAGCCTTGTAATAAACTCTCAGCGAAAGGCAATTGATACCATTGCACCGCCAACAGAGCAGCCAATGCAACTGTTGGCGGTAATAATAAAATGCCCCAGACTTCATCGGCTAAACCTGTCCCTGGAATCAAAATTGCACCAAGATGATAAAGAATAGTGCGGTTTGCAGTGCGGGCAGTTGGAACTCGAGGCACCAATAACCACAACACACTCATGACAATAATTGCCAATAAAAATACGCCTAAGAATTGTTGTGCCCAGATTGGTAAACCCAAAGGCAGACTCAGCCAATATGCCCACGGATCAAGTACCAAACGCCGAAACTCTTGCTCCAAGGTACCAAAACGCAACTCGACTAATTCACGGGCACTTGGAATCTCGAGCATCGGTGTTCCTTTGCGATACGCTTCGTGGAAAGCTGCTCGGAAACCTTGAATACTCGAGCCTAAATTTTGGTTTGCCACACTCGAACCTAAACCAGCAGCCCGTTGATATTCACGCTCAGAGCCTGCATTATCACCTCGAGCTTGAAGAATAACACCAAGATTATTGGCTGCCCCAGCTATATTACTTAAACGGTACGCTTCGCTGGCTTTATCGTAATTGGTTTCGAGTTGTAAACCAATGCCTCGTAAATAATTGGCTGAGGTTTCTGGTACATCATTGAGGGCTTGAAAGTACACGGAGCCACCAGCTGTACCTTGCGTTAGGAAATCTTGTCGTAACCATGTGGCAGCTTGGCTACTGTATTGCCACACACCAAGCCCCAAGAGACTCATGATCAATAGCACCAATAAAACAAGTTTCTCGGTAAACGTATGATAACCAGGTATACTATGTCGTAAACGCTGCAATGGCGCTCTGCCAATGGCTGCGAACCGCCCACCAAATGGCAGTAAATCCTTGGTTTGTTGCGACCAGTATTTGAGTAATAAAACAAATTGTAATAACAAAAACGCAATCAGACTGACTCCAACCAATGCCAAACCCAATGCTGATAAACGCGTTAAACCAGCATCACCAAACCGATATACCGAACCTGCATCCAAATCTGTGACAAATTCACGAATTTGCCGTGCTTCACCAGCCCGATTTTGTGTCTCGAGCCAAGCTGCGTATTCACGAAAAACGGCTCCTGTACCAGGAAATTGCGGACTGGTATCACGTAAATATGTTAACCATGCTTCGCCACGTTTAGGATTCTTGGCTTTAAACTGGGCTTGCGCTTCGGCTAATGGGTCACCCCAGAATTGCAAGGCTTTTTTAGAAACGGCAAAACCAGGGTCGTACCCAGCTCGAGCATACTCGAGTCTGGCTTTACTCAAGGCAGCATCGGCAAATTCGGGTTGATTGGCTTGCTCGAGTTGTTTAGCCAGTTGCACGAATACATAAAAAGGCGCACTGATTTCAAGCGATTGCGAGAACAAATTTTTTGCTTCACTATTCTGCCCTGTTGCGTTCAGCACCGCTGCGAATTTTGCTTTCAGCAAAGGATTAGTTGGGTCACGTTGGCTGCGTTCACGCCAAAAGGCAACTGCATCGCCAATCACTGCTTGTCGAGTTGGGGCAATCATGGTTTCTAGTAAATCTGCACTTGGTACAAATACCACTCGTTCGGCAATTTTGCCATTCTCGAGATTAAAAACTTCTTCTGAACCAATACTGTGCTGCACCGTAATTCGGTACCCAGTATTGAGTTTCTCGAGCAATTTTACCCTACCAGAAACATACAAACGTTGTGCCACTTTGCCAGAAACCACTTCTCGAGCCAGTACAGTTGTGCCATCCTGCACCCATTCAAGTTGCGGTGGGGTTCTGGTTAAGGTCGCTGATTGAGTTCCACTTTTTGCAGTCAAAGAAACTTGGTTTTGTATCACTTTCAGCTCTAAACTAAATTGCCCCTGATCGTCGGCTTGTACCGAACTAGGCACGGCTTTACCATCAGGTAACAAAGGTAATGGTTTAGTGAATTGCAAAACCACTGTAGCTGTAGGCTTAAAACCCTGCCCAGTCAGTGTTACACGCCCATCGGCAGGTGGTAGCCACGGGCTAACATCCAGTGTTTGCGCTAAACTCGAGGAGCCACAAAGCAGCCCAATCAAAACAATTAAGTGCCGAATCACACGTGGAGAATAGCACTTTTACCGCCTCGAGAATAGAAAAAGGTTACGAACGCCAACCACTGCGTCTAGCAGAACGTATATTCGAGATACTTTGCAAATGATTTGCCAATTGTGCAAAAGAATTGAGGTTATGAATACTGAGAAAATCATCAGTATACGGTAATGCCGCCCGTAATCCTCGAGTTTGTGGCTGAAAACCCACTGTACCCAACAAGGGATTAAGCCAAATTAAACGATGACAGGTTTTTTGTAAGCGCTCCATCGCTGCCCCTAAAACACTGGGTTCACCTTGATCCCAACCATCAGAAATAATAATTACCACTGCGCCACGCCCAAGGACTTGCTTAGCATAAACCCGATTGAATTTTTCGATACTCGAGCCAATCCTCGTACCACCAGACCAATCATTGACCAATTGCCCAACTTCGAGCAAAGCAGAATCCACATTGCGCCGCTCGAGTTGTTTTGTAATGCGACTCAGCCGAGTGCCAAAGGCAAAAGTTTCAATATTACGCCGCTCGAGTTTTTGCGTGACTGTGTGCATAAAGTGTAGCAACAAACGGGCGTATCGTTCCATACTGCCAGAAACATCTGCCAGCACCACCAATGGACGAGGTTTGGTTTTTGGCGAACGCATCTCGAGATGAATCCATTCGCCCCCAAAACGCATGGCAGTATGAAACGATTTACGATAATCCAAACGCTGCCCTTTATTTGAGGCAGCAAACCGCCGAGTGCGCCTCTCACCTACGCGCCACACAAAGCGCTTGAGTGCCGCTTTAGCCGCCTCGAGTTCGGCACCAGACATCTGATCAAAGCGCTTAGCTTTCAGGGTTTCATCAGCGCTATAGGTTAAAGCTCGATCAGTCAATGGCTGTGGCAACACATCCGACTGTACTTGCGAAGACTTGGCATTGCTTGAGGTGTCACGCACCTCAGCAGGACGAGGTTTTTGTTGCTGATTAGCTAAACTCAATTGATTGAGTAATTCGTCAGGAACACCACCTAAACCCAACTCGAGCCAAAATTGCCGAAACACCTTTTCAAACTTAGCAATATCCTCGCGGTTTGAAACCAAACAAGCTCGAGCCGCATCAGCAAACACTCGAGGTTCGTGAAATGGCAGATGTGTTAAGCCAATTGCAAAAACTTCGGTTTGGCTTGGTGTGACTTTGACACCAGCCTTGCGGAGTTCGCGGCTAAAACGGACAGCGTGACTAAGTAAATGACTTGGCTGCACGACATTCCTCGTTGATGATCCCCGTCCAGTTAGATAAATAAGAGGGAGACCACAAGGGTCTCCCCTACCAAAATGGCTTTATTCAACACCCAAAAGTTCAACTTCAAAAACCAGCGTGGCATTTGGCGGAATCACACCACCAGCACCTCGAGCACCATATCCAAGGTGCGGCGGAATGGTCAGTTTGCGTTTCCCACCAACTTTCATGCCTTGCACGCCTTCATCCCAGCCTCGAATAACGTGTCCTGCTCCGAGGGGAAATTGAAAAACTTCGCCACGTGGCACACTCGAGTCAAAGATGCGCCCATCTGGGAACATACCAGTGTAATGCACACTGACGATTTGACCTGCGGTTGCGGTTGCGCCTGTACCGATAACGGTGTCCTCTGAAATCATTTGTTCCATGACCTCGAGTCTACCGTAAAATGAGCGGATGAATCTCAAGATTGAATATGCTGCTTCTGCCGAGGATGGTTTAGCCGCCGTTGAAGTACTCAAAAGTGTGTCGTTATGGCTCGAGGAACAAGATCAACCCTTATGGAAACCAGCCCAATTCTCGCAAGTATGGCTGCAACAACATCTCGATAAAAAAGAATTGGTGATTGCTCGAGACAGAAAAATGATTATTGCTACCATGCTGTTAATGCTCGAGGATCAAGCATTCTGGGCAGATTATCCGCTTGGTGAAGCTGTTTTTGTTCATAAACTAGCAGTTGCTAGAGCTTATGCTGGACAAGGTATTGCCACCCAACTCCTCGAGTTCGCAGCTCGAGAAGCTAAGCGTGTAGGTCGGCGTTTTGTACGTTTGGATGCGGCTCAGCGTTCCGCTTTGACTGACTTTTACGAAGCAAATGGTTTTGCACGTGTTGATCAAAAAGTTGTTAGTGAATTGACCTACTGGCGTTACCAACGCGATCTTGCCTACGGTTAAGCTAAACAAAAACCGTAGCGGCGAGGCTTCTTGATTCTAAACATGCACCTGTCGGGCAGAATCGCTTGCCTCGCCCAACTAGCCATCATTCTCGAGGAGATTTTAAGAATGTTGGTTAACACAGGGCGACCACAAGGGTCGCGCCCTACGAAACGTAAAAACGTTGGTTAGCACCAAGCGACCATATGGGTTCTTGACCACAACCCAAACTCACTTTAATTGTTATCTAAGCTGGCAAGCCCTTCACGGATTGCGTACAAAGCAGCTTGTGTACGGTTATTGAGTTGCAATTTGGCAAAGATTTCCGATAAACGGTTTCGGACGGTTTTCTCAGAAATATTGAGTTTCAGCGCAATTTCTTGGTTGCTCGAGCCTTGTGCCAGTAAACGCAAAATAGCAGCTTCGCGTTCGGTCAAGTCGCCTCGGTTTTCGTCAGGTAAGCTTTCTTTTTTAACTCGGAAATCCTCGAGCACATTTTTTGCCATTTCAGGGTCGAGTAATGTGTCGCCTTCGTGGACTTGACGAATTGCGCTGATGAGTTCGCTCGAGTCTACATCTTTAAGTAAGTACCCTCTGGCACCAGCTTTGACGGCTTCAAAAACATAGCTATCTTGGCGATACATGGTTAATATGATCACATTACCATTTGGGTTTATCTCGAGGATGCTTTGTGTGGCACGTACTCCATCAAGTTCTGGCATTTGAATATCCATCAGAATCACATCGGGTTTAGTGTCGGCGGCATAGCGCACCGCTTCGCGTCCAGTTTGAGCTTCGCCTATGACGCGTAAGTCTGGTTCAGTCTCGAGTAAACTTTTGAGACCTTGGCGGAAGAGGGCATGGTCATCGGCTAATAAGATGCGAATCATGGTGCTATTGTAGACTATTTTTAGATTGTGAATATATTCTCGAATACATAAATTGAAAAACCCCCTCAAAACTCGAGGGGATTAGTCCATCTTAAAAATAGAAT
Source organism: Deinococcales bacterium (assembly GCA_013298595.1). GTDB lineage: Bacteria > Deinococcota > Deinococci > Deinococcales > JAAFIG01 > JAAFIG01. The sequence continues at coordinate 48,241 of JAAFIG010000033.1, forward strand.
TTAGCGCTTGCCACCACGATCACGGAAACCATCACCGCGTCCGCCGCCACGATCAGGACGCGGACCACTTGGACGGGCAGCTCGAGCTGGCACTTTACCCTCGAGTTCGGGGCGACTGAGATCAATTTTGCCACGGTCATCTATGTTAACCACTTTGACTTGTAACTTATCGCCAACACTAAGCGCATCTTCGACTTTGGCAATACGTTCCTCGGAAATTTGGCTGATATGCAACATGCCATCCAAACCAGGAATGATGTTGATAAACGCACCAAATTCCATGATTTTGACAACCGTACCGTTATAAACACTGCCAACCTTGGCTTCTTCGGTACTGCCTTGGACTCGAGACAACACTTCTTGGGCAGCGGCGGCATCTGAGGAGTAAATACGCACCGTACCATCTTGTTCGATGGTAATTTCGGCTCCTAATGCCTCGAGTTCACGGATATTCTTGCCACCTGGTCCAATGATCGCACCAATCTTATCTGGTGGAATCTTGGTGGTCAAAATGCGTGGTGCATATTGGCTCATCTCACCTCGTGGGGCTTTAATGACAGCATCCATCTTATCGAGAATATGGATACGGGCTTGTTTGGCTTGGTCAAGCGCTTCACGCATTAAGGCTGGCGTTATACCCTTGATCTTCATATCCATTTGCAATGCTGTAATGCCATCTCGAGTTCCGCAAACTTTGAAATCCATATCG
>JAAFIG010000034.1 GCA_013298595.1 Deinococcales bacterium
ACACATGCCGAAAATTTGTTAATCGAGGCTCGAGTTTCACGTCCGACAGAGGCTTCCATTCAGTTAAATCGTTTGTATTTTGCCGAAGGCATGTTTGCTTTTGCTGGTGCAGATTTTGCTAGTGCTAAAGATTGGTTTTTACAGATAGATGGTGTTTTTGATGAGTTTGACCAACCACGTCTCAAAGCTTACTTAGCTGAAATTGCACGGCGTGAAGGTAGTTTAACGCGTGCTTTAGTCAGCGAACTTGTTGAAGTTGTTCATAAATCAGGGCATTCTTTGGCGTTAGTACTTGAGGTGAACATTTTGCAGGGTTTATATCAAGAGTGCATTCGTCGTAATTGGTATCCAGAAGTATTTCAAGAATTAACAAGTTCTGTTTTTATCGAGGATGCTGTTTTGTTAGAAGTTGATTTATTCGCAAAGCCAAAATTTCTTGTTGCAAAAGTGCCTATTAAAATTCCGTTAGCAAAATCTCGAGAATTGCTTGCTTGGTCTGTGCTGAACGGTGCTGGCACTCGAGATGAAATTGTGCAAGCTTTGTGGGGCGATGTTACAAATAAACGTAATCTCGAGTATTTCAAAATTGCTTTGCGTAAATTACGAGCTTCGTTGTATGAAAGCCCAAGTCTCACGTTTGACCCAATACTATTTGAAAATGGTGCCTATGTTTTGCACCCACGTTTGCAAGTACTGTGTGTTGCGAAAAACATTTTGGATGCTCGAGATGATTTCCCCTCAGATATTGCTGTGCTCGAGTCATTGTTTCTTGGGTATAAAGGCGTATTTTTAAGTGGTATAGATTCGCCGTGGGTTGTAGAAATGCGTCAAGTTTTACTGGATGTTGTCGTGAGTATCGGCGAGCAACTTGGTTTATTGTTGCTCGAGTCGGATGTATTTAAAGCTATTCGGATTTTTAAGCGTGTACTCGAGTTGGATGCTTTGTCCGATGTTGCTTTGTGTGGTTTACAAAGTCAGGTGCGTGTGCCACTAAATGCAGAGGCTCGAGTGCTGGCGTAATCACATCAGAAATTGCAGTAAAAATGTTTGCACCGCTCGAATGATTGCCCAAATATATTGATTGCCAAGTATCATCACCACAATTAATACTGCACCCATACTAAAAATTTGGGTGTTAAATAATTTGCCAAAAAAAGTTGGCTCGAGTGCACCAAGTGCATGACCACCATCAAGCGGTGGGATTGGTATGGCATTGAACACCGCTAACATGATGTTTTGTAGTAATAATTGCCCAAGAAATAACACTGCCCAATCTGGCAAGGCGTTACTCGAGAAACCAAAGCCTGCTATTTGCACGTTTTCGTAGATGGGTGTATTGGTAATTTCGATATTCAGTAATTTGATGCTGATAGCTGCAATCAGTGCCAAGGCAAGGTTCATAACAATCCCTGCCATGGATACCACCACACTGCCGAGTACTGGGTTGCGGTATTTATCTGGTCGGGTTTGTACCATACCAAGCCAGCCAAAGCCAACAATCACAAATAAGAAAATCCCAATCCCACTGAGGTACCGCAACGGATTCCAATCAAATCGCCCATTTTTGGTTGGCGTATCGTCGCCCTGCCAAATGGCTGCCAGCGCATGACCGTATTCGTGAATGACCACAGAAATCAGTAATGCCAGCACCCAAATACCACTCGAGATTGGGTCGGTGCGGAAATTCTCGAGGATATTCAAAGTTCACCTTTGGGTTTGCGTTTATGACCTGTGGGTGATTTTGGTTTTGCCATACCAATATTGTACTCGTCCCAGCGGTTATCTACGCGTTCAACAATTTCGGGATTCATAACAATTTTTGGAGGCCAAATTCGTGTGAAACCTTCTTCAGCAATTTTTCTCGAGCCATCCAGCACTAATACATTGCCAGTTGCGCCTAAAACAATACTCGAGTCGCGTTCTGGGTCTATGTTGTTGAGAAGTGTCCAAAAAGCATCTTCTGCATCGAACACATCGGTTTCGTCGTCCACAATAGCAATCAGGCGAATGCCAGATGCTTCGGGTGTGCTGGCTAAGAATGTACCAAGCTCGAGTCCTTGGTGTGCTCTGGTTTTTTGTAAACTCACCCACCAAATCCCACCACCTGCTTGGCTTTGCTCAAGGATGCCTTCGTGTTGTGGCAAGTTGTCTCGAGGTGGAGCGGGTGCCCAAGGGGTGGGGTTGCCTTCCTCCCATGTTTTGATGGTGCCATCAAGAATCAGTTTGCTGCCATAACTCCATTCGCGGCTCGAGTGGTCGAGCACATCGGTTGGACCTTTGGTAAACACGGTGTCGCGTCCGGGTTCGCAATGTAACAGTGCCTGATGCCAAAACTCGAGGTTATTTTGTGGTTTGGCTGCTCCAGCATCGCAAACAATCGCTACTTTGGTAAACATCGCTTGTCCTAGTCCAAACATGCCATTTGCCACTTTGTAGGCATGACCAGGATAGGCTTTTTTGATGGTTACATTGACCAAATTATGGGCAATACCGCAAGGTGGCAAATGATAATCGGCAATTTCGGGCAATATTAACTGCGCGGGTACTAAAAAAATTCGTTCGGTTGTTTCGATCATAAACGCATCTTCCATTGGTGGACGACCAACAATGGTGGCAGGATAGACCGCGTTCCGCCGCATGGTGATAGCAGTGACATGAAACAACGGATACAAATCCTCGAGGGTATAAAACCCCGTATGATCGCCAAACGGACCTTCTGTTACCCAATCTTCGGTTGGGTCTATGTAACCCTCGAGAATAAATTCGGCATTGGCTGGAACTTCTAAACTGACAGTAATACCCTTAACCACTTCTTGGCTTTTACCGCGTAAAAACCCTGTCAAACTGTACTCGTTAATGCCCGGTACAGGTGGAATCGGCGCAGTCGCCGCGTAAATCAAGGCAGGATCGCCACCAATTGCCACGGCGACCTCGAGTTTTTTGCCTAGTTTCTTGGCTTTCTCGAGATGTTTTGCTCCTGTTTTATGGCGTTGCCAGTGCATACCAGTGGTGTTTTTACTCATCACTTGCATGCGGTACATACCCATGTTCATTTCGCCTGTTTCGGGATCGTTGGTAATGACCAGTGGCAGGGTAACAAACGGACCACCATCTAAACCCCAGCATTTGAGCACAGGAATTTTATTTAAATCCACTTCATCGCCACGCCAAATAATTTCTTGGGAAACCCCTGTTCGCACCCGTTTTGGCGGTAAAGCAATCAGTTCTTTGAGTTTGGGTACATTGCTCAGTAACCCTAAAATACCCCCACCCAATTTAATATCCAGCAATTTCCGCAACCGATTTGGAATATCCTCGAGGTCTTGGACACCTAGCGACCATGCCATGCGTTGCCGAGTTGCCATTAAGCCAATGGCAACAGGAAAATCCTTGCCTATCACATGTTCAAATAGCACCGCAGGACCACCCGATTTCATCAACCGATCAGCGATCTCAGTAATCTCGAGTTCATGCGATACAGGCGCGGTAACACGAACCAATTCCCCTTTTTGCTCGAGGAAACGAATAAAGGCTTGGACATCTGTAAACATGATGCCAGCTTAGCTTGTGCAAGGTTTCTCGAGAAGGTCGGAACGTACCAAAAGCAACGCAGCCCACAAGCAATTTGTGAGCTGAGCGTAAAAATGTATCTCGAGTGGTGTTTACAGCGCGAATTTTAAGCCAGCACCAATACCAAAATCTGCACCGCCTGCAAATAACAATTGCATTTTGATATAAGCATCTACGCCACGGTCTAAACGGAAATCCAGACCTAAATCCCAAATGCCAAATGTGCCAGGCACCACATAAAGTGTTAAGTCCGAGAAAATACCAATATTGTTATTAAAATTATAATCCACACCACCAGCAAAACCAAAAATAAATCGTGCACCGCCGCTGCTAAACCCCAAACCAAGGTTTAAGCCAACATAAACAAAACCCTTACTCCTTGCCAAATCGAAAACAAAGGCTGGACCAGCCGAAACTCGTCCGATAACATTGCCAGCAAATAGCAAATTAACATAGCCTTTAATTCCCAAATTGATGTTATCAGAAATAGGTGTAATGTTATTTGCATAGATATTGGCATCAATACCAAAAAGAACTGGATCGGTAAAAATCAGATCCACACCACCGCGAATACTAAAATCTTGTGCATTTGCTTGCGCCGAAAAACCGATGACTGCTAACAGAACAATTAACCATTTACGCATACGAAAAAGCTCCTTTAAACTAACAATATCATTGATTCAACCTACACCTAACAGCATACTCGAGAAACTGGGTTTCACGTGAATTCTCTGTAAGAAATGTAACTTTTTTGTCACATACAGCTTTACTTGTTGCAAAACCAGTATTTTATAGACAGGTTACTCAGCTTGTTTTGACGCAGACACGTCGTCATAGGGTATATTGCAGATACGCCAGTCAGATTCTTGGCGAAATTCTAGGAGGCTTCATATGAAAAAGTGGCTCATTGCAATCATCGTAATGCTCGGTTTCGCAGCATCGGCAAACGCACAATCCTTTGGCGTGCGTTTAATTGGCGCTCAGTACAACACCTTTGATCCGGGCAAAGGAACGGGTCTACAAGTTGCTGTTGGTACATTATTTTTTAGCTTCGACCTTGAAGTAAATTACATCATTGGTCGGCAAACTATTTCTGATGATAAGAAATTTAGCTTCTTCTATGGTGCTGGTGTTAACGCTGGTTTCTTAGGCTTTTTTAGCTTCGGAGCTTTGGGTATTGGTGCACATGGTGTTTTAGGACTTGAATACCTCCTACAAAAAGACCTTTCATTGGGTTTGAGTCTGCATCCAGGAATTCGTTTTTACTTAGGTAGTGCTTCGTTTGTTGCACCATATTTCGGTGGCGGTTTATTCCTCAACTTTAAGATATAATAACCCTTCACAGTAAACAAAAACCTCGAGCAATCGAGGTTTTTTTATGTCCTAAACTTATCTTATCGGTTTTAGGTAGCCCACCTCGAGCTTCCCTCAGCACGTTAACACCGAATTGAGTTAGAATGCACCTCACATGGCAGAGACTGCACGCATATTGGTCATCGAAGACGACCCCGACATTACCCGAGTGCTACGCTTTGAACTCGAGGAAGCTGGTTTCAGTGTTCATACTGCGGCTGATGGTATCAGTGGTTTAACGGCTGCTCGAGAAGTGATGCCTGATTTGGTGATTTTAGATTTGGGTTTACCCGATTTTGATGGTGCCGAAATTGCTCGTCGGGTGCGGAAAACCTCGGATATTCCAATCATTATTTTAACGGCAATGGATGCGCTCTCGACCAAAGTTTCGTTACTCGAGGGTGGTGCGGACGATTACTTAACCAAACCCTTTGAAGCTGCCGAACTGGTGGCTCGGGTGCGGGTACAGTTGCGTAAGCATCGTGGTGGCGAAGCGTTGATGCTGGGTTTGCTCGAGATTCATATGGAAAAACGTATTGTGCGTTATAACGCCAAAGAAATTCGTTTATCGCCTAAGGAATTTGAATTACTGGCATTCTTGGCACGGCAACCTGGTCGGGTTTACGCTCGAGATGAAATCGAACGTGGTGTTTGGGGTAGTAATCTCGACGAGAACAGCAATGTGGTGGATGTGCACATGGCAAACATTCGTAGCAAATTGCGTGATGTAGATGGTTACGGCGTGATTCGGACTGTGCGTGGCATTGGGTACGCCTTAAAAGGGCAATAAGCTGGGTGTTATGAGGCGTTACAAGCCCGTCAAGCAACTCAAAGTTAAGCCATGAGTATTCGTTGGCGAGTTGCAAGTGTCATGGCTATGCTGCTGGTGTTATTTGCTTTGACACTTGGAGCAGTGGTCAGTGTTGTGGTTTCAAGCACCCTCGAGACCTATCAGAAGCGGTTGCTTGCCGCTGATGCTGCGCAATTACAACAAGTGTATGCGTCGGATCAGCCAAGTCAAGCGACTCCTCGTACCCTCGGTGGTGTGCGGGTAGCTTTGTTCCCATTTAAGAACTCAGAACCAGCTATTAACTTAACCAAACTCGAGGTTGAAGCAGCACAAATTGTTTTAGCTCGAGGCTCACGGTTGTACTGGCGTTCGGAGAATTTATTGGTCTTACTTGAACCAGCGGCAATTGCTTCTAAAAAAGCAAATTATGTTCTAGCAGTGGCTGCCAGTACCACATACATTCGGGATTTAGCTTCTCAGGTTCAACTAGCAACGCTTTTTGTGACAGCGGCTTTGCTGGTGGTGGCTTTGATTGCTGGTTTTTTAGCAACTCAACTTGGTTTGCGCCCATTGATTGGTGTGGCAAAACAAGCCCAAGAACTCAACGAATCGAATTTAAAACCACTTGCTTATACAGGAGTCCGAGACGAATTGGGTGTCTTGGTCGAAACCTTAAATCGGTTGGTGTTGCGTTTGAACACAGCTTTTGCAGCGCAAAAAACTTTTTTAGCCGAGGTTGCCCACGAGCTTCGTACACCTGTTACAGCCATCGAAGGATATGTGCGTCAAGCCAAAAAGGATGCCACCCCAGAAAGTAACAAAATGCTTGAAGATGCAACTCGAGTGGCGAAAAATATGACGCGTTTGGTATCGGATTTACTACAACTTTCTCGAGGTGAAGTGGTTCAAGAACTTGTACCACATGTTTTAGATGCAAGGGAGCTAATTCAAGGTACTGCCAGCGAATTTAATTTACAAAAAATCAATTTACCTAACGAACCACTCGAATTACTTGGCGACCCAGACCGTCTTGCCCAATTGTTACGCAACCTAACCTCCAATGCGATTCGAGCAGCGGGGCATGAAAAAGTCCAATTAACAGCTCGGCGTAAACAAAATAATCCGCAATTACTCGAATTTATTGTTCAAGATCAAGGCGCAGGTATTGCCCCAGAATTATTGCCTCGAATCTTTGAAAAATTTGTTAAAGGAGCTACTTCTCGAGGTGCAGGACTTGGTTTAGCCATTGTTTCACAAATCGCTAAAGCCCACGGAGGCAACGTAACAGTACAATCCGAGGTGGGTAAAGGCACCACATTTACAGTCACGATTCCTGCACTCGAGGAAGAAGAATAATTTGTTTCCCACTACCCAGATTTGAAGAAACGCGCTAGACTACTGATATGACCGAAGCAGAAGGCTTAGCCGAAGTTCGTGCTTTTATAGAACGCATGAAACAACACAATGGCGAAGAGGTTCGTGGTGTGCAGTTTCCACCGGGTGTGGATGCGTACATGCGTGAACTTGTGCTGGCAGGTGATTTTGAAACCGTTTCTTTTATGCACCGTTTAGCTTGGATGTTTGGTGTACAAGTCGGACAAGCCGCTTCGCAGATGCAGCAGAATCCTGCACCCACAAAGAAACGCGTAGAAGCTTAAAGCTTTTGCAATGCCGAAGTTATTTTTTGCTCGAGCGATTGTTGTTCGAGTAGCATTTTCTTATCATACTGCTCGAGACTCAACATACCATCCTCGAGGGTTTCGAGTTGCTTAACGAAACGTTGACGTAATTTGCCATCGGCAGGTGTGGTTAGTGGCTCGAGGTTTTTTCGGGTGTCATCCATGCGTGCCCTGATTTTGCTGCGTTCTTGTTCGTTGTTTTGGATTTGCCAAGTTAAATGATTGATTTGTGTTTGAAACTCGAGAATACTTTTTAAGGTATTCATCGTAGCAGTGTCGAGTAAATGCTGATCAAAGTAACTACTCAGTAACTGCCCATCAATGCCACGAATTTCTTGGTAACGTTGCGAACTACGTTGCTCGAGTATAGTAAAACTGGTGTTGCGATTGGCGACAGCAACAAACTTAAAACGCGCATGTTCAAGGTTTTGTTCAAGTGGCACGGTTTGCAATTCGGCATTGTACCAACGAGGATGCTCGAGGGTAATAACAGCATCAGTGGCAAGTTGGCTTTGGGCTTCGTAAGTAGATTCAAGGTACTCGATCACATCTAAGAACATGCTGCCATCCCGAAAAACAATACCAGTGGTGTTTTCTCGAGAATTGGTTTGTTGTGCCATACGAATACCCAGTTCCATGGCAAATGCCAAAATCACATCGGCACCCCCTGAACTAAACGGCACCACTGCTTCGCCAGCATAATCGGCATCATCTAAAACGGTGCAAGGTCCGCGCTCCAAGGTCAGATTTTGGTTTTTAAAACGCAAACTAGCTGTTGGATGCTGACCTGTTTTGTTTGGGTTATACAACAATTCTCTCGAGCCTCGAGTTTTAAAACCCAGAATTGGCACCATACCACTCTCGCCGCGTTTAACACTGACAGGTGTGGCAATATGATAAGCAAATAATGCGCCTTGGCTTTCGGTACTGGCTTGCACAGGAGTACTTTCTTGCAGCATAGCAGTGCGTTCTCGAGAACTTCTTTTTTGCATTCTGGCAGGTGCAGGAGCCGATGCAGCCATCATTTTTGGACTGGCTTCATCGGCATCCATCATGTAATCCATACCTGCACTAAATTCAATTGGAGCATTGACTGTGCGGTTTTCATCTCGAATAATCGGGCGTTCAGGCGTATTGGGCGTATGCAGCTCGTAGCGAAAACTAATCGGCATGCCAGCCGTTAAAGTCAACTCGATTTGCTCGAGGTCTTCTTCGAGTGTGTTATCAAATAAACCCCAACCTTGCACAAAAATATCTCGAGCTTCGTTGTCGCCTTCCACAGGACTCGCCAGTAACCGATACGAAACCCGCCAAGCAGGAGCAGGAGCAATATAACTAATCTCTACCGCACTGGCTTGCGATAAAGTCACTCGAGCTGTTGCCCGCTCTGTATCGCGCCGACGTGCCGACAAAGCAAACTCGAGATCCGCCTGAGCACGCTCCTCGAGCAACGCCACTTTGGTGATATGGGCTAACGGAATGAGTTCAATACCGCCTTCGCTGGAAATTGCCAACAAAGCCCGCTCGAGATGCTTTTCTTCTTCGACCTCTAAACCAATAATCTCACCAGTAATATTGCGCTCACCAATAAAAACCATTGCCCTTGCACCCACAAATGCCTCGAGCAAACCAGAAATAGGTGGCTGAAAATTCATTGGCTGACGCTGCGCTTCTGGGTTACGATCTGGTGGAGTTTCAAATGCTACACCAAGCACCTGAGCGCCATCATCTAAAGTGATAACCGCTAAACTTTTTAAGGCATCATCCATAGCTCGGCGTGGAAATTCCAAAGCAAAACTGCTTTCTGTACGCCCAGCGCGTTCAAAAAAACCAAGACCATGTTTGTACAAAATCACGCGTTTAATTGGTAAGTTCATACTCACAGTCTACGCGAAAACTCATACCTATAGTCTACGCGAAAATATGAAAACAATCTCTCGAGCTAACGCAGGCTGGGCGATCACAAGGATCGCCCCTACGTTAAAATTGTGTCCTGTAGAGGTGAACTTCATGTTCGCCCTGCACAAAAATCTGACTCTCGAGTTTTAGTTTACATCTCCAAGGTAAATACCACGTTCGGATTTTTGCAACGCTTTAGCCAAAGCTTTAGGGTACAACGGTTGCCGCTGCAAACCCTTCAAGGGCAACCAACGCACCCCAATCTGACCAGCATCAGGATGTACGCCATTGTTGGGTTCTTGTCCAACCTCGAGAAAACACTGAAACATCATTTCGACTTGATGAAACTTAGGATTAGCTTTGGCAAACTCATGATTTTTAGCAATGTAATCACGCACAAACCACAACGCTCCGACCCGAACTTGCACACCAATTTCCTCGAGACATTCACGCACAATCGCTTCGGATAAAGATTCGCGTTTTTCCTGACCACCGCCGGGCAGAATAAAAAATTCTTCAGCCGAATTTTCATTGCGTTTTACAGTTACTAATAATTGCTGATTCCGAATAATAATTGCTTTAGCCGACACTCGAGGAGATTTTGCCATGTCACACAATAACGGTTGCGCTTCAAGTCGTACATACAAGAATTAGCGTATTTATTTGATGTTATTGAATTCTTCTGGTATCTCGAATCTCTTTGGTGGGAATCCCATAAACTGCACGGCGCTAATAAAATCAGCACCACTCACAACTCCAAAGGCTCGAGAATCTTCGCTGCCCCCAGGACTACGGTTATCACCAACAACAAAATATTCATCTGCGCCTAGTTGTAAGGGTTTAGGTTTGTAATCTTTTGGTGCTGTGCTGCCACACGGAGATTCAGGACGCAACGGATTTTCTGGTTGAAAATTCCAGTAATCACTATTTGCAAGGTACGAACAATCATCAAAAGAATTTTGTTTTTTCCAATAAGGAATGGTGTACGTTTCCTCGAGTAACTTACCATTCAAAGTGATTCTGCCTTTGTGCATGGAAATGGTGTCATTTGGAAGTCCAATCAGTCTTTTCAAATATTTTGGTCTGGTACCTGCAATGGTTGTTCTGCTCGAGTTTACGTACAGTAAAATAAATTGTCCACGTTGATAACTGAGTGATTTGCTGAGCCAAAGTACATCGCCATCTCGGATTGTTGGTGCATCGCTACTGCCATAACCTCGGATCATCGAAATACCAAAGACCCACCACAGCACAACACATAGCAAAATGGGTGTGGTCACTATGACCACACCCCGACGAGTCTCGAGCAACTTCATCATTTCAAACGTCTACCTTAGCAAACACTGCGTTTTCTTCAATAAATAAACGGCGTGGTGCAACTTCTTGTCCCATTAAATCACTAAAGCATTCGTTTGCTTCGAGTGCATTGGCAATCGTGACTTGTTTCATGCTGCGGGTGGTTGGGTCGAGTGTGGTTTCCCAGAGTTGCTCGGCGTTCATTTCACCGAGACCTTTGTATCGTTGAATCGAGATATTGGTTTTATCGCTGAGTTCTTCTAAACGTTTTTTCAGAGCTTCGTCATTGAAGATATATTCGCCTTTGCGTCCGATGGATAATCTGTACAATGGCGGTTGGGCAATGTACAAGTAACCAGCTTCGATAATGGGGCGTAAGAAACGGTAGAAGAAAGTCATGAGTAGCACCGAGATATGGCTACCGTCCACATCGGCATCGGTCATGATAACAATACGGTGATAACGCACGTTGGCAAGATCAAAATGGGCATTATCGCCTGTGCCTTGCACACCAGCGCCAATAGCAGCAATCATGCTACGAATTTCAGTGTTTTTGAGAATCTGCGTGATCTGTGCGCGTTCAACATTCAGTACCTTACCGCGCAAAGGCAAGACAGCTTGGAATTTCTTATCTCGAGCACCTTTGGCAGTTCCACCTGCGGAGTTACCTTCGACCAGTAACAACTCGGATTCAGCAGGGTCAGAACTTTGGCAATCAGATAACTTACCCGGTAAATCATCATTCTCGAGCGGATTTTGCCGACGTACCAAATCTTTGGCTTTACGGGCAGCATCTCTGGCTCGAGCCGCATCGGCAGCTTTTTCGGCAATGGTTTTACCAATTTTTGGGTTAGCATCTAAGTACTCAGCGAGTTTGTCTGAAACCACACGGCTAACAGCCATTTGCGCTTCTGGGTTAAGCAATTTAATTTTGGCATTTGATTCAAATTGTGGATCGCCAAGTTGCACACTGACCACAACATTTAAACCCTCGAGCCAATCATCGCCGATGGGTTCGACAGCCCCTTGTTTAAGGATGTTTTTGTCTTTGAGGTATTTGTTGAGAATACGTGTGTAAGCGGTGCGAAAACCTGTCATGTGGGTACCGTGGTCGCGGTTGGTAATCATGTTGGCATAAGCAAGTAAATTGGGGGTGTAACCAGTGCTGTGCACTAAGCCAACTTCAACTTTGATACCATCGTGTGAACCACTGAGTAAAACTGGTTGATCGTAGAGCAGTTTGTCGTCACCAACAAGGCTACGGGCATAGGCAGCAACGCCACCTTTTTCAAAGAAAGTTTCGGTTTTGTGGTGCCCATCGCGTTCGTCGGTCAGGATAATGGTTGTACCGCCAACCAAAAATGATAATTCTCGCAAACGACGACGAATCCGTGGGTAATCCCAGTGGGTTTCGATATCTTTGAATACAACAGGATCTGGTTTGAAACTAACAGCCGAGCCGTTACGACCAGCTTCGTTCGTACCAACAATATGCAGTGGTTCGGTCAGGACTCCACTTTCAAAACCAATGCGGTACATATCTTTGCCTTTGCGAATATCTACCCGCAAAAAAAGCGATAAGGCATTGACCACTTTGGCACCAACGCCGTGCAAACCACCAGAAACCTTATAGGCACCATCGTCGAATTTACCACCAGCGTGTAAATCGGTGAACGTCACTTCAACAGCTGGGCGACCACCTTCAGATGCCATGGCATCCACTGGAAAACCACGTCCGTTATCGGTAATGGTGACCGATTCGTCTTTATGGATAGTCACCGTTACTGTATCGGCAAATTTGGCTTGTACTTCGTCTATGGCGTTATCAAGAATTTCTGATAGCAACTGATGGAAACCGTCAACGCCTGTACCACCTTGCAAGTACATACCTGGGCGCTTACGAACACCATCTAAGCCTTTTAAAACTTTGATGTTGTCGGCGGTGTAATTAGCAGAGCCTTCTTGTAACTCGGCTTCTGAGAGCGGGATATCTTCAATGATTTCCTCGAGTGGAATTTGATTCTCGAGTGAGTTTTGGTTGCTGTCATCTAACATCTTTTCCTCGTTTCTGATTTTTTCTCGTGACGTGCGATTTTTGAGCATTTTGCCCAACACAGAATCATACTCTAAAAAGACACTTCGGGTCAAGCGGTTTTGATGTGTGCAGCACGATGTTTTTTTGGCTTCAAATGTGTGTTTTTTAAGAGCCTCGAGTGAATCATTAAAATCTCATGGGCTAAAACAGCTTTTACACTGTTCCAGAGGGACTTTAGAGTAAATTTAGCCAAACCGTTTTGATTTCCGTGTAATGCTCGAGTGCATAACTACCCATTTCGCGTCCGATACCGCTTTGCTTAAAACCACCCCACGGCATGGCAGCCTCGAGCATACCGTAGCCATTAACCCAAACCGTACCAGCTTTGAGTTGGTGTGCCATGCGAATACCTGCTTTGATATCACTTGTCCAAATTCCAGCCCCTAAACCGTACTGGCTACTGTTCGCTCGGCGGATTAAATCCTCGGTATCAGTGTATTCGAGCACAGTTAACACAGGTGCAAAGACTTCATCTCGGGCAATCTCGAGTGTATCGGTCGCTTTGTAAATGGTTGGCTCGAGAAAATACCCATTTATGCCATGTTGTTTACCACCCGTTATCAGTTCAGCACCATCGGCAGTGGCACGTTGCAAAAACCCTTGGACTCGCTCGAGATGTTGGCTCGAGATCAGCGGACCCATTTGCGTGCTAGGGTCTAAACCAACGCCCAGCACAATCTGTTCGGCTCGAGATTTCAGGGCTGCCAGAACCTCGGCACTTTGTGACGCATGAACAAATAATCGGCTACCTGCCACGCAAGCTTCGCCTTGATTAAAAAACATGGCGGTCATTGCCCCTTCGACAGCTTGGTGTAAATCTGCATCGGGCAAAATAATATTTGGGCTTTTACCACCTAACTCGAGCGTAATGCGCTTAAAATCTTGGCTGGCTACCTGCATGATTTCTCGTCCGACTCGAGGACTACCTGTAAATGAAACTTTATTAACCAATGGATGCCGTACCAATGCCGCACCTGCCTCGAGTCCAGTACCGACAATCACATTGATTGCCCCCGCTGGGAAACCTGCTTCTCGAGCCAGTTCAGCCAGCCAAAGAGCAGTTAGTGGTGTTAATTCCGAGGGTTTAAGCACCACAGCATTACCACAAGCCAGTGCTGGTGCAAGTTTCCAACACGCAATTGCCAACGGAAAATTCCACGGTGTGATGGCTGCCACCACGCCCACAGGTTCGCGGCGAGTGTACGCCAATGCCTCGCCAGGCAGGCTGCTTGGAATACTCTGCCCATACAATTTGGTTGCCCAACCAGCAAAGTAACGCAGATGCTCGACAGCTTGTGGCACATCAAACACCAATGTCTCGAGCAAAGGCTTACCGACATCTAAACTCTCGAGTTCTTGTGCTATTTGGCTGCGTTTCTCGAGTAAATCGGCTAAACGCCATAGCAAACGCCCGCGTTCGGCTGGTGTGGTTGCCCCCCATGTGCCTTGTAAAGCTCGAGAAGCAGCTTGCACGGCTTTGTCTACATCACCAAGGCTGGCACTTGCCACCTGACAGATTTCCGCGCCTGTAGCAGGGTCAAGCACCGCGATTCTCGAGCCATCCAAGTTATCCACAAGAGCATTGTTGATAAATAACAACTTTGGCTGCTCGAGCCAAGATAGTGTTGCTGCGGATAAAAGTTCTGCGTGTGGGATCATGGTCATAGTGTACGGGAGAATGATAAGCTGAACGAATACGTCAACAATAAAATGATAACACAAAATCTGTTAACATCATAATATGAAACCCCAAGCCACACCAAACCACACAGGACGAGGCTCGAGTTTCAACCCCCAAAACCGTTTTGAACAAACCCACATCGAATTCGACCCACTGGACGACCACCTCGAGCACCAAGAAATCACCAGACCACGCACCCAATACTTCAAAGATTCAAGCCGCAGCATTTTGTCGTATAACACCTCGCCAGACATTCCATTCGAGGTTGGACTCAGCCCATATCGCGGCTGCGAACACGGATGCAGTTACTGTTTTGCTCGTCCTTATCACGAATATCTGGGTTTCTCGAGTGGCTTGGATTTTGAAAGTAAAATCATGGTCAAGTTCGATGCGCCAACATTACTGCACCAAGAACTCAGTGCCAAACGTTACGAACCAAAAATCATCACCATGAGCGCCATCACCGATATTTACCAACCACTCGAGCAAAAACTCAAAATCACTCGAGAATGCTTAAAAGTACTGCTCGAGTTTAGGCAACCCGTGGTTATCATCACCAAAAATCATTTGGTCACACGAGATATCGATTTGCTCCAAGAACTCGCTAAGTACAACTGCATCAGTGTTGCCATTTCTTTAACCACACTCTCCAACGAATTACGCCTCAAACTCGAGCCGCGTACCTCGAGTCCAGAACGGCGTTTAGCTGCAATTTGCGCCTTAGCCGAAGCGGGCGTTCCTGTGGGCGTAATGACCGCACCTGTTATTCCTGGTTTAACCGATCACGAATTACCAAGTTTAATCGAAGCTGCTACCCAAGCAGGTGCAAGTTGGGCAGGATACACCATGCTGCGATTACCATACGCTGTTAAAGATATTTTTCTGGCATGGCTCGAGCAACATGTGCCAGACCGCGCACAAAAAATCATTCATCGCATCGAAGATATTCGCGGTGGCAAACTCAACAACAGCGATTTTGGCTCGAGAATGCGAGGACAAGGAATTTTTGCCGAGCAAATCAACAAATTATTCAAAGCTGCTCTGAAAAAAAGCGGTTTACTCGAGCGAGAAAGAATCCGATTAAGTACAGCGCATTTCCGAATTCCAACAGGGCAAGCAGGATTATTTGATTAGAGTTCTTCCCACTCGAAACCCAATTCTAAAGCAGCTTGTTTCTGATCGCGGCGTTTCCTGAATGCAGCAAAAATTCGCCATTCATCATCAAACCATTGCAGATGTGTTAAAGCACAATTCTGTTTAGCATACGCTTTCATCTCGCCAATACGTCCAACATAAGACCAGAATTGCTCGAGTTGCTTTGCTTGTTCAGGCGAACTACTTGCCGATACTACATACGGAAAAACTTCGCCAAAAGTGGCTTGCATATAAAGCATGGTCATCAGAAAATCCGAGCAATTTGTATGCTCGGGAAACCATGTCAAATCACCATTTTCGGCATATACACCTTGCAAAACAGGCGGGTCGGATACACTTGGCTCGAGCGGCACTCCCCAATAAACTACACCTTGATTTTCTTCCATAAAAACCAAGTTATTTGCGTCTATAAATAATTTCTCGAGCGGCAAGAAATGCTGATGCGCCTGATTCAAATTCTGCTCGAGACCAGCCACAGCGTAATACGCTTTTAAAGCTTCAGGCAAAGCAATTGAGTGTGTCTCGAGTTGCGTTGTTGGCACACCATGTTTACTTTTTAAGACCAAACCAAGTTGAGCAAACACAGCACGATAACGATCTTGAAAAACGAACATGATATAGCGTAATAAGATTTGCAATTTGAATCATGATGTCAGAGTGATTTTCCGCCTCGAGATAACAGAAACTTGAAAACTTACCTAAAATGATCTTAGATATTATTAACATCAGGAAAATAGTATTTGTTAAAATACAAGAGACCTGAATAACATCGTATTTCCAAATTTTTGATTCATAATTATCCAATCAAGTACTGCGTTCAGTTTGGCATTTTCGAGTGGTAACATACCCTTATGCCCGATAACCCCGCCACACTAAATCACAACCTTGAGACAACACTAAAGCCTCGGCGTTTTGCACATTTGCATCAACACACGCAGTACAGCTTGTTGGATGGTGCAGCTCGAGTCAAGGATTTGCTCAAATGGGTGGCAAAAACCAGTCCTGAAAACCCAACCCTCGCCATGACCGACCACGGCAATATGCACGGTGCAGTGCAGTTTTTTAAGTACGCTCAGGACGCTGGTGTCAAACCCATTATTGGCTACGAAGCGTATGTTTCGGCTGGCTCGAGATTTGATCGGATTCAACGCCGAGATGTGGATGGTGGGTACTATCATTTAACGTTGCTGGCAAAGGATTTTAAGGGGTATCAGAACTTGTGTAAGCTTGCCAGTATTGCGTATCTCGAGGGGTTTTATCAAAAACCTCGGATTGACCGAGAAGTATTGGCTTTGCACCGAGAAGGCATTATTGCCATGAGCGGCTGCCTTGGTGCTGAGGTGCCAAATATGATTCTCAATGATCGGCTCGAGGATGCCGAGGAGCGCCTGAAATGGTACTTAGCAACCTTTGGTGACGATTACTACATTGAAATCCAAAATCATGGTTTGCCAGAGCAACAAAAAGTCAATCCTGTCTTAAAAGCATGGGCTACTAAGTACGGTATTGGTATGGTTGCCACCAACGACGGGCATTATGTGCGTCACGAAGATGCGTATGCTCACGAAGTTTTGCTGGCTATTCAAACCAAAGCTTTGATGTCCGAAGAAAAACGATTCAAATTTTCGTGCGACGAATTCTATGTTAAATCCCAAGTCGAAATGGAAAAACTGCTTCCCTCGAGCGAATGGGGCGATCAGATTTATGACAACAGCATGGAAATTGCCAGTAAATGCAATCTCGAGTTACCGATTGGTTCTAAACGTGTGTACCAAATGCCTGCTTTGCCGATTCCTGAGGGGCGCACCATGGCAGAAGAGCTTCGGGTGCAAGTTTACCGAGGCACAGTGCAACGCTATCCAAAAGAATTTACCCTCGAGTTATTACACGAATACGCCGCACTTTCCCTCGAGAAATTAGACAGTGCAACTCGAGAAAAGGTTTTATCCCGAACCGTAGGGGCGGGGCTTGCCTCGCCCTTGCCCAAGGGTGATGTAGTTCAGGGCGACCATAAAGGTCGCCCCTACGAAAAACGTGTTGAAAACTTGCATCTCGAGGATACGATTTTACTCTTGGCTTTTATGGGCGAAATTTGGCTCGAGCAGTCAAAAGATCAGAAGTACACGCAGTACGTGGCATTGGATGCACTCGAGGCAGATGAAGCTGCTGTTTCAAGGTTGGGACAAAGTTTGGTGGTGTTGCGTCGGGCGGAGTACGAACTTGGTGTGATTATTCGCATGGGTTTCCCAGATTACTTTTTGATTGTGGCAGATTTTATTAATTGGGCGAAGGATCATGGGATTCGGGTTGGTCCTGGGCGTGGTTCAGGTGCGGGTAGTTTGGTGGCGTTTGCGTTGCGGATTACCAATCTTGATCCGATTGGCTATGGTTTGTTGTTCGAGCGTTTTTTGAACCCTGATCGTGTTTCGATGCCTGATTTTGATGTGGATTTTTCTGATACGCGGCGTAACGAAGTGATTAATTATGTGCGTGATAAATACGGCGACGATAAAGTTGCCATGATTGCCACTTACGGAACCATGTCAAGTCGAGCTTGTTTTAAGGATGTGGCTCGAGTGCTGGAATTACCTTTTGCCGAAGCCGATAAACTCTCGAAACTTGTGCCAGTGGTGTTTGGCAGAGCACTCAGTCTTGAAGCTGCTGAAGAAGCTGTACCTGATATCAAAGCGATGCTCGAGGCGAATCCCGAAACTCGTAAAGTGTACGAAATTGCAAAAAATCTTGAGGGGTTAACGCGTCACTCGAGTATTCATGCGTCTGGTGTGGTGATTGGTCGTGAACGCTTGGATAATATCGTGCCGCTGATGCGTGGTGGCTCGGATGAAGGTGTGGTTTGTCAGTTTGACATGAACAGTGTTGAAGATATTGGTTTAATTAAAATGGATTTTCTTGGGCTTCGCACCTTGTCTTTTCTCGAGGAAGCTGTGCGGATTATTCAAGAATCTAAAGGTGTTAGCCTCGAGCCAGATGATTTTCCACTTGATGATGTGAAAACCTATGAACTTGTCTCGAGGGGTGAAACCAAAGGGGTTTTTCAACTCGAGGGTGGTGGGATCACCGATGCAGCACGCAAATTAAAACCTCGTCGCATCGAAGATATCAACGCGTTATCGGCGTTGTATCGCCCTGGTCCGATGGAGAATATCCCTGCCTATATCGAACGGCATCATGGGCGCGAACAAGTGCGTTATGACCAAGGCGAATTTAACTTACCGAAATGCGAACCGTTGTTGCGTCCGATTCTCGAGGAAACTTACGGCATTCCAGTTTACCAAGAGCAAATTATGCAGATTGCTTCCGCAATTGCAGGTTATACGTTAGGGCAAGCAGATTTGCTGCGTAGGGCAATGGGTAAGAAAAAAGTTGAAGAAATGGAAAAGGAACGCGTGAAATTTGTCGCGGGTGCTAAAACAGTGCATGGCATCCCCGAGGATGAATCTGCTCGTTTGTTCGGTATCCTCGAGAAGTTTGCTAATTACGGTTTTAATAAGAGCCACAGCGCCGCTTACGCATTTATTTCATTTCAGACAGCCTACATTAAAGCGCATTTTCCTGTTGAATTTATGGCAGCACTGTTAACTGTCGAACGCCGAAATTCTGATAAGGTCGCCGAGTATATTTCCGATGCTCGTCAAACCAAACTCGAGCATGGCGAGTTAATGCAGGTGTTACCGCCTGATATTAACCGCTCGAGTACCGACTTTAAGGTGGTTGGTGAGCAGATTTTGTTTGGTTTGTACGCAGTGAAATCCTTGGGTGAAGAAACCGCCAATGCGATTCTCGAGGAGCGTGAAAAAGCGGGTGTGTTTAAATCCTTAGCCGATTTTTGCTCGAGGTTGCAACATACTGGTTTGAATAAGCGTTGGATTGAATTTTTGGTTAAATCTGGTGCATTTGACGCTTTTGGTGCTCGGGAAGCTTTACTCGAGAGTGTTGAAGAAGCCATCGAATTTGCTAATGGTCAGGCGGATATGAATTCGCAAGGTATGGATAGTTTATTTGGCATGGCGACCATTGCGCCTGAACCAAAATTAAAAGTGATTGCACCACCCAAAGATGAAGAAGAAACTCGGGCTAGAGCTATTGCGCGTTTACAATTTGAAAAAGAAGCCGTGGGTTTGTACATTAGCGGACATCCACTCGAGCATTACCCTGGAATGCTCGAGGCGGCATCAACTAAGGTTGCTCAGGCAGAGTTGTGGTTTCATACCTCGAGTGCGCCTGTGGGTTATCGTGGGCGTAAACGGGCGGTACTGGCTGGCATGATTAGTGGGGTGCAACGTAAACCCACCAAATCAGGTGGCATGATGGCACGGTTTATTCTCACCGATGATGCTGGTGCTGCCGAACTGGTGGCGTTTAGTAGGGCTTACGATAAAATCAGTGAAAAATTGATTGAGGATAGCCCTGCCTTGGTGGTCGTGGAAATCGAACCTGATGGCGAAGAAGGTGTGCGTGTCACAGTCGAAGAATTACTGCCGTACTCCGAAGCCAAGGATATGCCAAAAACCTTGGCACTCGAGATGAACCTGAATATGCTTGAGCCAACCATGCTTTCGCACTTGGATGAAATGCTCCAAATGCAAGATGGTATTGCCAATATCCCAATTCATCTTCGTTTAATTGGTGATGATGCTTTTGAGATTTGGGAATTAACCCATAAAGCCACCGATGCAACATTGCAACGCCTCAAACTCGAGTGTCCGTGGCTGAAAGTGGGTATGGGAATTAGTGGCGAAGCGGTGCTGGCAAAAACCATGCCAGCGAAAAAACCGTGGGAAGGTAAACCAAAAGAAGCTCGAGCGATGAACTAATATGCAATTGTTTGTTTGGGTATTATTTGCTTTGCATTTGCTGGCACAACCTGTGTATGCGTTGCTGCCAGCAAATCTCGAGTTAATTGGCACTTTATTTATTGTGTTGACCAGTACAACATTTGCTTTTTTTCATCTCTGGGAAACTCGAGGTAATAAAGCAGCCCTGATTTTGTTACTGCTGTGTTTTTTTGTGGCGGGTAGTCTCGAGATGCTGAGTGTACAAACAGGCTTTCCTTTTGGGGTGTACTCGTATGGTTCACAATTGGGTTTTGCTGTGCTTGGTGTGCCACTTTTGGTGCCATTGTGTTGGCAGATGATGGCGCATAACGCTGCTACTGTTGCCAGATTACTCAATCCTCGAGCTGCTATTCTGGTGGCTGCTGGTGCTCTTGTTTCGTGGGATGTGTACTTAGATCCGCAAATGGTACGTGGCGGGTACTGGGTGTGGCAACGCTCGAGTGGAGTATTTACCTATGTTGGTATTCCGCTCGAGAATTACGCTGGGTGGTTTTTAACTGCTCTGATTATTTTTGCTTTGTATTGGAAATTCACTAAACCCACAGCGATTTCGAGGCTCACATGGTTTGAAGCCTTGCCAATACTTTCTTTTATTTGGACTTGGTTTGGTAGTGGTTTAGTCAATATTGTTTGGTGGAATCAACCCATTGTTGGTATCGCTGGTTTAATCTGTATGGGTTTTTTTGCGATTCCTGCTGCAAAGCGTTTACTCGAGATCAGAAATAAATAGTAAAAGTACTGGCTCTGCTTTCTTATTCTTAAAAGCCTTTGAGCCATTCTCGCGCAATAATTACATGTTGAATTTCACTCGAGCCTTCACCAATTCGCATCAGGCGTGCGTCTCGCCAGTAGCGTTCGACAGGGTATTCTTTGATGTAACCGTATCCGCCATGAATTTGAATTGCATCATCACAGGCTTTAACGGCAACTTCTGAAGCAAACAGTTTAGCTTGAGCAGCTGCCAAGGTGTATGGTCTGCCTGCATCGCGCAGTGTAGCTGCTTTTAAGGTCAGAAGTCTGGCAGCTTCGAGTTGGGTTGCCATGTCAGCAATTTTAAAACCAATCCCTTGGAAATCGGCAATGCGTTGCCCAAATTGTTCTCGCTCGAGGGCGTATTTACTGGCAGCTTCGAGAGCAGCTCGTCCGAGTCCAACGGAAATAGCAGCAATGCCAATTCTGCCACCGTCCAGAACTCGCATCACATCTTTAAAGGCTTGTCCTCGAGTTCCAAGCAGGGCTTCGTGGGGTACGAACATATCTTCAAAGATCAGCATGGCGGTGTCGGAAGCATTTAAACCAAGTTTTTCTTCTTTACGTCCGATGCTAAGACCTTTGGTTTCTCGAGGCAGTACAAAGGCGCTGATACCATCGGTTTTGCTTTTATCCACTCGAGGTTGGTCGGTGCGGGCATTGATTACGTAGGTACCGCCAACGCTGCCTTGGGTGATAAATATCTTGCTGCCATTGATAACAAAGCCACCTTCGACTTCTTTGGCATGGGTTTGCATTCCACCACTATCCGAGCCGCTGCTGGGTTCGGTTAAACCCCAAGCGCCAAGTTTTGTGGCAGTAGCAAGTTCAGGTAAATACTTGGCTTTTTGGTGTTCGTTACCTGCGACTAATATATGCCCTGTGCAAAGCGAATTATGGGATGCCACAGTCAGGGCAAGACTGCCATCCACAGCGGCGATTTCTTCGAGTAACATGGCAAAAGTGCTGCTTGGTAAGGCACTACCGCCATACAATTCTGGGGTTTGTGCACCCATAATGCCAAGTGTGCCTAGTTGTTTGACAATCTCGTGTGGGAATTCATGGGTGCGGTCTCGAGTGGCGGCGCTTGGTGCGACTTCTTTTTTCAGATAGTCATGCAGTGCCTCGAGCATGTCTTGCTGTTCTTGGTTGGCTTCAAAGAAAAGCGGTGCTGTGTTTTTTTCAATTGCTAGGGTCATAGATAAAGTATAACACTTTTTCAGCGGAGAATATAAAATCCGTCATACAATTGAAGCGTAACTTAGGTGTTTTTCTGCTAAAGTATTTTAAGTAGTACAAAAAATATAGATTTCTTAGTGCAAAAAATGCGTTTCCAGCCTAAAAATAGCTTGTGTATCTGTTTATAAAATCGGAAAAATGAGAATGTATGTTGTCTTGAAGACTTGTTTTTGCTACTTTTTTCTCATCCATTCCAGCAGAATCGCGCTAGGCTTGGGTATGGAGCGACTTCATTTATGGCTTGTACTGGTTTCGCTGATTGTGGTGGCAAGCAGTCAAACTTTGGCTGCTGCATTACCACAGGCTCGAGTAGCAAGTTACGCGGGCTATACTCGTTTGGTATTTGATGTGCCAGACCAAGCAGAATACACAATCGAACCCTTAGGTGCAGCCTTGCGGGTTACTTTAATTGGTGCAACAACCAACAGTGGTGTTGTGCGTGTGGGTAAACCCGAAGTGAGTGGGTATACCCTCGAGTCAGGTAGTGGTAATGCGATTATTTTGATTGTAACCCCTCAAGGCGTGGCAACACGGCGTGGTTTTCGAGTGCAAAAACTTGAGCCAAACACAGGCAAAACAGGCTTTCGATTGGTGCTGGATTTTAGTGGGGCTTTTTCGGATATCTCGAAGTTACCAGCCGTAGCTGCTTTGCGTTTACAGAATTTACCAGCTCAGCCATACACTGTATTGCTTGATCCTGGTCATGGTGGACCAGATAGTGGTGCTTTAGGCAAAGATTTAATCGAAGCCCAACTCAATTTAGAGGTCAGTTTTCGGATTCGCAAATGGCTTGAAGATAGTGGTGTAAAAGTCGAATTGACCCGTACCAGCAACCAAGTTTTCTCGAGTAATAAAGAAAAAGATTTACGTGCTAGGGCAGCAGCTTCACGTGGGAAAAACGTTTTTGTTTCGGTGCATGCTAATGCTCGTCCTCGGAATTTGTGGAATAGTACCTTTGGTATGGAAGTTTATTATTTTAATCCAGATTTTCAACGTCCATTATTGGTTACCCCTGCACCAGAACCTCAAGCAGCCGAACCTCAAGCAGCCGAATCTCGAGTTGAGCCTACACCTGCGTCAACGCCACCTGCGCCCGATACAATCACCAAACCCGAAACACCAGTTAGTGCAATTGCAACAACGGCTTCAAGTATTAACAGTAATGGTTTTGGTACGTGGCAACCTATAGACCCAAGCACAGTGCCTGAAACAGCAACTCCACCTGCACCAATACCAGTGCAGCAAAATCGTACCGATGCTTCTAAGGAATTAGCTGTTAAAGTCTTAGCGCAGATGTTAGGTGCCACTGCTGCGTTCAACCGTGGTGTGCAAACCGCCGATTATTATGTGATCAAAAACAGTGAATGCCCAGCTATCTTGATCGAAATGGGTTTTGTGACCCATCCAATCGAAGGGGTACAACTCAAAAACAGTAATTATTTAGACCGAATTTCTTATGGTGTAGCAGTTGGTATTCTCGAGTATTTAGATGGTTTAGCCAGTCCACTGGCATTACAAAACCTCGAGCAACTCAAGTAAAGTACAAATAATAAAATCGGGTTTGGGTTCTTTTTCGTTTTCCGAAAAAGCCCCATGCTCGAGCAATTCGGCTTGCCAATGGGTTGTGATAGCAGCAACAAATTCGGGGTGATTGGTTCGCTCGAGTATTGGTATGTTTTGTAATGCTGCTGGCATTTGTCGCCAGATCCAAGCGCCACGCACACCAGCGTTATTAGCACAAGCAATATCGTGTGATAACAAATCGCCAACATGAACTAAACCCTCGAGCGCATCGGGGTCTTCGGTCAGGGTAATTAAAGCATGTAAAAATCCTGCTTGGGGCTTAACAAAACCAGTGGTGTCAGGAGCTAAAATAATGGGGAATTCCATTTCGTACTGCTCGAGAACATAGGTCTGGTATTTGGCAAGCCCATTGGTACCAAGGGCTAATAACCAGCCTCGAGCATCAAGCTTTTCTAAGGCTTTTTGCGTATCCGAGTATAAATAAGCACTATCCCAATGACAATCGGCTGCAAACTCGAGTACCCGTGGCATTGTTGGTGCGTGAAACCGCGTTGTTACGGCATCGTGCACATCATCCCAGTCAAAAGCCGCCACAGGGTTATCCGAAGCAAACCGTGTTTGATACTCGAGTCTAAAAGCTTCATGGAGTTCTGGGGTGGCATGTTCTTGGCGTAAACGCTGAAAAACTGCGCGTCCAAAGGGCCAATCTAGTAGTGTTCCATCAAGGTCAAAAGAAATCCAAGGCATTGTTTAAGAGCGTATCAGAAAATCATTGTGGCAGATTGGCTTTAATGGTTTGAATAAATTCTCGAACGGCTGGTTGACGCATTTTCTTACGCGTCAGCACCACATGAATAATCCGCTCGAGTGGTACTGGAAATGATGAAGCCACCACATCTGCGGGTAAGGGTTCAACAGCTAATCGCGGCAAGGTACTAACCCCTAAACCCTGACCAACCATACCTAAAATCACGCTGTCATCATGGATACGAAAAGCAGGTTCAAAAGCCAGATTTTGTTCAATTAATACATCTTGTAAATGCCGACTGCAACCACCAAGTGGCATAATATACGGCTGTTTTCTAATATCTGCCCAAGATTTTTTGCGCTTGGTTTTGGCTTGTAATAACACATATTCGTCTCGAGTTAATTCAAATTCGAGTAAACCACTATTGGTTTTTAAGGAATCAAGAATGCCAATATCGGCACGGTCGGCACGCACAGCATCTTCGATCAGATTGTCATCATCGCCTTCCTCGAGAAATTCAAAAGTGATCCCTGGAAAGCGTTGCATAAACCCAGAGATAATCGGTGGTAAAATATGGGTGGCAACACTGCGAATAGACATAATCCGAATTGAACCCGTTAAAGCAGCTTGCTCGAGTTGAACTTCTTGCTCGAGGGCATTGACGCTATCCACAGCGTTTTTGGCATGACTTAATAATCGAGTACCAAGTCTGGTTAGTTGTGCGCCGTGTCTTCCGCGCTCGAGTAATTGCACATCGAGGCTGCGTTCTAATTCGCTGATAGCATGACTGAGTGTACTTTGAGATTGCATAGTGGACAAGGCTGCTTCGCTGTAACTGCCATGTTCGGCAATGCAAACCAGTGCACGTAATTGGGTTAAAGTGATTCGAGACTTCATAACTATAGGTATACAACACCAGCCAAAAACCTATCGAAGTTCTGCATACATAAAAGCCAAAACGTGCAAATTCTCGTTTGTTCTTCTGTGTGACTGGTTATACAATTCTAGGCAGATACAAGATTGGTTCTTGCATCACAAAACTTCTACAAACCAAGCGAGGTGACATCATGACCATGCAACCCGGTGATCTGATTCTTGAAATTATAGGCAAACCCCAAACCCCACTGTGCATACCCGGTGCCAGCAAAACAGAAATCTGGTCAGATGCCCGAATTGGCGATGCCAGTTTACACATTCGACTCGAGCAAAATACTGTTGTCAGTAACATCCTCGAGTATTTACTCAGCAAAGGTTTTACACCCATTGGTGCCAGAACAATTTAAGCTTTGTCCTTACTTTGCTGTAATTCAATGAATACAGCATTTTTAACACCTTCTCCAAAAAAAACAATTCCTGCATTAAATACACAAAGCGCTAATGTACCGTACCAAAACCACGGCTCATTGGCGCTTTTAGCTCGAGCCGCATCAGAAATTAAGCTGATACCAAAGCCAATTAAACTTAAACCAAGTGGCGAGAAGAATAACCATTTTACTCGAGGGGTCATGTGCTTAATGTACTCGAATAATCGTGTCTATACGTGGTTTTGGCGCACAAGGTTTCAATGAGATTTCTTTCATCTGGGGTTTTATAAACTGCCCAAATGGAATCAGAAATACTTACTCAACCACCACTCGAGAAAACTTCTTTGCCCCGTTTAGCATGGTGGATTATTGCAATCGCTACAGGTTTTGGTTTACTTGGTAGTTGGTTACTCAATGCCAAATGGGGATTAAACATTGCCCTTTGGATGATGGCATTTGTAGCAGTGCTGCTCTGGTTTGTACAGCGCTTTTCCTTGCCACAGCAAACCCGCTGGCTTTGGGGTTTTGCCTTGGTTTTTGCTGGTTTTTTTGTTTGGCATAACTCGAGTTCATTGCGTTTTTATAACAGTATGGCACTCTGGATTGCTTTGGGTTTAGGGTTTGCTTTTGCTAAACCTGGTTTGCGTGGCACGGGTTTTTTTGCCTTGCTTTTGGCTTGGTGTGAGTCTTTGCTACAAACGCTATTTGGTTGGATTCCGTTTTTGCTACAAGATTTTCCGTGGCAAAAAATCAGTCTGCCCAATTTGCAACGCTACCTCCCAATTGCTCGAGGTTTACTGATTACGGTGCCCTTATTACTGGTTTTTGCAGCCATGCTCTCGAGCGCCGATGCTGCTTTTTCAGCTTTACTACAAAAAGTTTTTTCGCTAAGCATTCCTAATGCCGACGAACTGCTGTGGTGGTTGATTCGTTTTGCTTTTATTGCAGGGACTGTGCTTGGGGTAATACGACTGATGGTACTTGGGCATAAAACAGTGTACCTACAAACACCTATGCAAATTGGAGTTACAGAACTGAGCATGGCATTAGGTGCACTCAACTTTTTATTCGCTACTTTTATCCTGATTCAACTGGGTTACTTTTTTGGTGGACAAAGCCAAATCACAGCTCTAACAGGGTTAACGTATGCCGATTATGCCCGCAAAGGCTTTAACGAATTATTACAAGTTGTAGCACTTGCCTTTCCAGTTTTAATTGTGGCTTTGCATTGCAGTACAGCAGATGCTCGAGCCACCCGAAATGTGCGCTGGTTATCGTATATCACTTTGGTTTTACTGGGCATTATGTTGTTTTCTTCGTGGCAACGCTTAGCTTTGTACCGCCAAGCGTATGGCTTAACCGAGATCCGATTTTATACAGCTGTGGTTTTAATCTGGTTTTTTTGTATCCTGATTTGGTATGCCATTAGTGCACTACAAGCCCGGTACTCGAGTTTTGTGCTTGGTGTTTTGCTCAGTGGTTTTCTGACACTTGGTGTGGTTAATTTCCTCAACCCAAATGCCTATATTGTTCGGTATAACTTAGCGCAAAAAACCGAATTTGATCTCGAGTATGCTTTAACACTTGGTACAGATGCCATTGCGCCATTGCTTGAGTACAGTCAATTTTCGCCTCTGCAACAAAAGCAACTCGAGGCAGCCCACAAGGAAATGATGCTTAACCCGAGCGGTTGGGATTGGCGCAGTTGGAATTGGTCTGTGGCACAAGCTATTGCGCTGTATAAATAAAAAGTGCGTCATCGGTGAGTAATGGCACCTAATGGGCATCCCTTAAAGCTGCTTCCTTCCGGATCTGACTTGGTTCGAGAGCCATCACCGCATTACGCCGATGACGCGGGCAGGAGTATACGCTTTAGCGCGAACCGATGCAACTGTTTTAGAATAACCCCATGACTGTTGCAACCCATAGCTTAGAGTTGCGTCCGATGCTCGAGATGCAGCCTCGAGATTGGGCACAATTTTACAGATATTTTCGGGATAAAGAAATTGCACAGTTAAATGGTGCAAGCCCAATTTTTATGCCACTGTGGTTGTTCAAACGAATTGTTATTGGAGAAGAAAAAAGTGGTGAAAGAATCGGTTTAGCTATTTATCTCGAGCAAGTTTTTATTGGCAGTATCGAACTCTACGATATTGTTGAATTTCCAAAATCAGCCGTGCTTGGGATTTTACTTGGTGATAAAAAAATATGGGGTATGGGGTATGGAACACAAGCACTTCGTGCTGCGCTGACCTTTGCTTTTGTAAATAAAAGTTTTCAGCGTATCACACTACAAACACTCGAGGATAATCTGCGAGCACGCAAAAGTTTTGAACGAGTTGGCTTTCGTTTTTATGGAACAACTGATGCAGGAAAACGCCGCTTTGCCCATTATGAATTAACAAAAAATTCATGGCTTGAATTGCAGCAAAAAATATAAATAAGCTTTTATCACCACCAGAACTATACAAAAGTCTAAGAAAATAAATAAAATTTCGAGCGATTTTTAAATTATTTTTTGAGATATAACCTATTTTTACGATCCTCGAGCCAAAAAAATCGGGTCAAAATGCCCGCGATATTTTACGTTAGCTCTGATTATATTGTTCTGGACAATATAAAATTCTAGTGTGCAAAAGTTGCACACAGAATACAAAAACGTGCTACACTCTCTTTGGTGCTGACTTCCAGTAAACCCCTACATATAGTTGTTCAACCGCAATGCGCGGGTCGGGTTGTATCCTCCGAACGCGCAGTGTTTTTTGGAATCAGTACGTTGACTCATCCAAAAGGGGGTGAATAACATGGCAGAAAAAACACCTGCTGCAAAACCAGCTGCGAAAGCCGCTGCTAAACCAGCCGCCAAAAAAGCCGCTGCTAAACCAGCCGCCAAAAAAGCCACTGCAACTGCGAAAGCAACACCAGTGAAGACAGCTGCTAAACCAGCCGCCAAGAAAGCCGCTGCTAAACCAGCCGCTAAGAAAGCTGCTGCTAAACCAGCCGCTAAGAAAGCTGCTGCTAAACCAGCCGCTAAGAAAGCTGCTGCTAAACCAGCCGCCAAGAAAGCTGCTGCTAAACCAGCCGCCAAGAAAGCTGCTGCTAAACCAGCCGCCAAGAAAGCTGCTGCTAAACCAGCCGCTAAGAAAGCTGCTGCTAAACCAGCCGCCAAAGCCGCTAAGCCAGCTGCGAAAGCCGCTAAACCAGCCGCTAAGAAAGCTTAAATTGCTTTCACCAGTGTTCCGCTCCTGCATACTCGGGAGCGGTTCACTTATCGCACCAAACTTATAAAATAAATTAACGCTCTATGACTCGAGTCAAGGTACTTAAAAAGTTTTTGGAATACAGCTGAGAAAATTAGCACCACTGCTCAACTCGAGTAAATGTAAATACACACAACGTAAGAAACCCCGAGCATTGTGCGTGGCAACATCTGATTTGGGTAGCTGTAAAAGATTTTTTGTCCAAGCCTCTATTGTACTTATTGTAAGTAAACCCTGAGCAATTACTCGAGCTGCTGCAAAAGCAAGACGGTCTTCTTCGTTATGTAAATAGACTGTTTCTACCAGTGTTTTGTTGGCTAAGCCTTCAAGCATTTGTTGTAATTCAACTGCACTGGCACTTGGCACAAGTTCATCTAACCAATCGGCACAATGTGCCACAGCATGCGCCCAACCAAACTCGAGGGTACGTCCTCGCAGATCTTTTTCTGCTGCTAGGTATGCCAAAGCGACCCTGCGTAAATGCTGCATTTGCGCTTCCTCGAGAAAAGCATTTTGATGATGTGTGCCAACAATGGTTGCCAGAATTAAACAAGCAAATGAACGACCAAAAACAGTTTTTGTTCCAACTTCACCAAGCCCACATTGCAATTCTGCTTCGAGATGCACAATTAACTCGAGTTTGGTGTTGTTGGTAAAATACCCACGCGATAACCAATGTGCCAAAATTGAATATGCTAAATCATCACGTAATACAGGATTTTCTGAACGCAGTAAAACCAGTAAATCTGGTAGTAACTCAAGTGCTGTATCGGTGGCTGGAATAGCAAAATCATTATGAGCAATAGTTTGCCAGTAAGTAATATTTTTCATTGCAAAAGTCTATCGTACCGTTTCCTCAAGTTGCATCCGTCAAGCTGCTTAACGCTGAATGTAATTAATAATCGCAGTAAAGGCTGCTTCTGAGACTTCTGCTCCAAGCTCAATAGGTGCATTCGTTGCTACAGCAATGGCAAAATTATTTTTTGTATTGATAATGACTTCAGCATAATTGATGGTGTTCGAGCCGTTATGCCAAAGTGCACCATTGGGAAAAACAAACCATCCCAGTGCCGCTCGAATATCTTGCCCAGCGTTGGCTCGAGCTTTGTGTAAGTAGATAAAACTTTCACTCGAGAGAATACTATTTATGCCGCGTTCGCCATTGAGGTGTGCCAAAATGTACTTGCCATAATCGGGCATACTGCAACGAATGCCATCTGCTCCGTACAACACTGGCGAATTTCCATTGGGTTCTTCTGGCGAAACAGGCTGCAATCGAGTACCAATTTGTTCATGTCCATGCGGTTGGCTTAGGGCTTTGAATTGCGTTCCAAAAGCACAGTTTTTCATCTCGAGAGGTATCAGAATTAATTCTTGAATTAAAGCCTCCCATGTTTTACCTGTGGCTTTTTCGGCAGCCAGAGCCGCCACCACAAAACCAACATTGGAATATGCCACACCACGACTAGGGGCGTACTCGGGTGCCGTATTCAAAGCCTGCTCGAGATACATGGCTCGTGCAATTTTTGGCTCAAGATTCCAATCGTAAACAGCTTCGTCTGGTAAATTAGCATAAAAACCTGCCACATGAAAAAGTAACTGCTCGAGCGTAACGTTACGAAATATCGCTAACATTTTTTGTCCAGTGAACACTTGCTCTAGGGTTGTATCCCAACGCAGAATCTTTTGTTCTACCAATTTAGCAATCATTGTGGCAGTAAAACTTTTTGATAAACTTCCCAATTGAAACGTATCCTCGAGTTGTACTCTGACACCCGAACCGATAGCACGTTCGCCAACCGCTGTACTTTCAAGTATCTTGCCATTTTGCACAATCACAGCTGCTAAACTTGGCAATGCCAATTTTTGTCGAACCATTTCAAGGGTGCTACTTAAAGAATTTTGACTCGAGATACCAAACCCAGAAATAATAAAAATGCCCAGTACGCAAAGTTTAAGCCATGATTTCATACTCTAAGTATAGGTTACGCCTAGCATTTTGTCTGCCTATACCCCAAGCTATTAGATGCTGTGACACTCGAGGAAGTTTTGGTACTCAACCCCAGACTCAGTAGATTGTTAGGGCAAAACAAACGTGGCACAAATGATGACACCTTGCTGAATTATTCTCGAGATGGCAACGGGTGAAACCAATCCGCTTATTAAAAAAATTTCAAAATAGTGGAGCAGCTGGTGTGACCAAAAACCAATATGCCTTTTATGGTTTCATGACCCCAGAAGAATGGGATATTCAACAATATGGACATGTCAATCATCATTTATCGCAATTTGGAGTTTGAGTTAACGTTCAAAAGCACCAACATCAAACCCTGCACCTTTTGGGCGATTACCAAGCAAATCAAAATCATCGATTACAATACTCGAGACAGCCGCTGAACCAGCATCTATGGCTGGACTGGAGGTAGCTAAATGATAATCGGTTGCGGAGACAAATGATGGATCGCCTGTGATGGCATTTGTATCAAACACAGGCGCAGGTAATGGTATGGCTCGAGTCCATAGATTATGACTGATAGCGCCTACGCCACCCGAAAAATCCACATTGCAACACCCAGAAGCATACTCCGAACTGCTTGCAGCCTGAAAAATATTATTACGAATTTCGAGTTGGTTGGTTGCGGCATTGGTATCGTTGGTTAGTACACCCTGAGCAGGACTTCCTGAGGTGTTGATATTGACAAAAGTGTTATTGAAAAGCTGCATATTTTGCATGGTGTCGTCCTGCATCCGTACCCCAGCAAAATGTGTATTTGAAACCAAGTTATTCCAAATCACAATATTTTTTTGTGAACCATTGGCAAGATTAATTCCATGTTTGCCAACGTTGCGAATAATATTATGGTGAAACCGCACATTATTAATATCTGCGCCATTGAGTTGTAAACCGCTACCACCAACAATATTCTCGAGGGTGTTATAGGCAAGTTCATAAGAGCCATTGCCGCCAATGTAAAAACCATGATTCTCGAGATCGGTTGTGCCATCGGGTTGATCAAAAATATCGTGTCCATAATTGCCAAGCCAAATGTTACCCATGCCATTACCTGCAATTGCTCCTGCTCGGCATTTGGTACTGATTTGGCAACTCGAGGCAGTTAATTCGTTATTGATGATGCGCCAGTGCATACCAAGTGGGTTGAGTTCGCCTCGTTGGGTGTTGATCGGACCATCGTTAAATCCCGATTCGATGATCAAGTTACTGATTGTCCACCATGCTCCAAAACCTTGGGCTTGCCGCGTACTGTCTGCTGAGCTGATACCACCACCGAATTGGTCATCGCCAATGGTGTTAGCGCGGTTTATGCGAACTGTTTCATCGGGATACCCCATGATGGTAATAGCCCCAGAACTCGAGCCGCCGCCTTGAGCACAATTGGTTTTAATCGGACACCCCGATTTATTCAGGGTTTGCAAAAAATAACCTTTGCCATTGGTGCCACCAAAGCCAACACTCGAGTACGTACCACCACGTAGCACTATAAAATCGCCTGCTCTTACTCGTCCGTATGCGCCTGAAACACTGGCAGGTTGAATCGAGAATGCTAAACCAATTCCAGGTTTTTGTACGGTTTTAAATGGTGCAGTAAAAGTTCCGCCACTGCTGGTATCGGTTGTATCTGCGCCAGTGTTGCCATTCACAAAATAAATAGTGCCAGGCAAAACAGTAAATGTCTGGTCGGTATTTGAAGCCACACCTCCGACTAGCACTTTAATCGGTAAAGCCAAACCAATTTCTGGGTTGTTCAGCGCTCCGATTTGTACAGTGATGCGTTGAATATCTGCTCGACCTCGAGCCACACCAAGCGAGCGATAATTATCCACTTCGCTAGTACCAATCAGCACTTTGATATTGCTTAATGAAGTTCCAAAGTTCTTACCAAAAACCGATAAGTAAATGCCGTTGTTATTCTCACCGCCTGAATTTGGTCCAGAAATAATATCGGTGTACAAAACTCGAGGTGCATCGATTGGAATTGGCGCAGCAGTAGTGGTTCGCGTACAACTCACAAGCGCAACCATCAGCAAACCAATCAGGAATTTAGGTAACATAGCCTAAAGTATAAGCTTCTGCATTTTGCAAAACGTATAAAAATGTATTTTGGAGTTGACCATGAAAGCAAAACCCATGCCAGAATCATACTTTGCCAATATTTCAAAGCAGCCACTCGTGTTAAAACCATTTGACCTAAACAGTAAAAAACAAGCTCTCGAGTACTGCCAGTAACTCAGGCAACTCTTGTCACCTTTTGAAGTACTGAACTGCATGGCTCGACGAAACTGGAAATTGTTGGTAAAGGCGAATGGGAATTTGCTCTTTGGCTCGAGGATACAAATTGGTACAGTGTGATTGTTTTTTTGATCAATCAGTATAAATCCATTTTTGTGCTCGATGACGAATTTGTTTTGTTTACAGATGGTGATACCGAAATTATTGGTATGCGAGGCGAAGTCGCAACCCGTAACAAAGCACTAATGAATTATTGGCGTACCAATGCCACGGTTCGAGCCGAGTACGCAGAAGGAAAATTAGCCCATGCGTACTCGAGACAAGCTTATTACCGTTGGAAAGATGCTTTGATAAATTCTATCCTCGAGCATTTATGATTGTAGCAACACGGTAATTTGCTGCATTTGCATTTGACTTAATGCTCCTTGCTCGAGCACAGCAGCATTTTCCTTAACTTGTTGCACAGTTCTAAAACCAGGAATCGGAATGGTGGTATTGCTGCGAGCCAATAACCAAGCCAGTGCGCCTTGGGCTAAGCTCCGCCCGCCTGCACAAAGAATTTCGCGGATATCCTCGAGTTTAGCTAACCACTCTGGATTGGGCTGTCCATTCTTAAAGTACGCCATCCAAGCTGGCGAAACAAATCGGACATCAGTGCTATCAAAAGCTGCACCATTCGAGAATTTACCAGTCAGAATACCCATACCAAGCGGACCTCGGTTGATACTCGAGAGCCTGTGTTGCTCGAGAAACGATAACATTGGGGCGTTATCTTCAAAAATATTTTGTTGATGCTGAATAGCCACGCAATTCGTGCCTTGTGCGAAAATCTCGGCTCGAGCCACATCATCGGTACTCCAACCGTAACTACGAATCAAACCTTCGCTAACCAAATGCTCGAGGGTTTCAAGCATTTCAGCCGCTTTTTCGAGGGGATAATTACCAACATGCAATTGCAACAAATCAATGTAATCGGTGTTTAAGCGGCGCAAACTTGCCTCGAGTGAAACCCTGATTTCGGCAGGGCTGCAATGTACTCCGCTCACCACTTTGCTGGCTTCATCTACGCCATAACCAAATTTTGTGGCAATCACCACTTTGCTGCGGTTCGCTCCAAGGGCTTTGCCTAAAATGACCTCGCTATGCCCCGCACCATAATTAGCAGCTGTATCGAAAAAAGTAATGCCCATGTCCATGGCTGCTTGAATCGCCGCGATAGATTCAGCATCGCTGACTGCACCCCAACCTGCTGTTTGGGTTTCAAATTTCCATTCGCCACCAATTGCCCAGCAGCCCATCCCGATAGCACTGATTGCCATATTACTCCGACCAAGATTTCTTTGCATATGCACAGCCTAATCCCTCGAGTGCGCTTGAGGTCAAGGTCTTGTCCTTGAGTGCACTCGAGGTTCTAAACTAAGCCAATGAATTATTCTATTAGCGATGCCGCTACCCGAGCAGGTATAAGCATTCACACCTTGCATTATTATGAACGCGAAGGTTTGCTGCATGTGGCTCGAGCCAGCAGCGGACATCGGCGGTACACGAGCGATGATCTTGCATGGATTGGTATTCTTACTTGCTTGCGTGAAACAGGAATGCCGATTCGTACTATGCGCGAATTCGCCAAATTAGTTCAACAAGACTCGAGTAATATCCCAGAGCGAATTCAGATTTTAGAAGCACATCGGCTCGAGGTGATCGAGCATTTGGCTGCTTTACAACATAATCTCGAGCATGTTGAAGGCAAAATTGGTTTTTACAAAAAGGTGCTTGCTCAAGGTAAGACACAGTCATAAAGCACACCTGTGTTTTTTGGAGGTTATGGCTAGGCTCGAAATTGATACGTGAAAACGTAGAGTATTTTCATTCTATTCACATCAGAATTACCAATAAAGAAAATGGCTTGACAAGAATGTCTTGAAACTCTATACTTAGGTAAATGCCTAACCAAATGCTCGAGTATAACCAAATCTTTAATGCACTCGCAGACCCAACTCGTCGCGCTGTGATCGAACGGCTTGGTTATGGTTCAGCCAGTGTTAGCGAACTTGTCACACCATTTAAAATGGCACTCCCTTCCTTTATGCAGCACCTTGGTGTTCTCGAGCAAAGTGGCTTGGTGACATCCTCAAAAACAGGTCGAGTTCGTACCTATACCCTCGAGCCACAAGCCATGCAGCAAGTCGAAGATTGGCTGACTGCACAACGCCGCATTTGGCAACAACGGCTTGACCAATTAGATGAATACTTGTTGCAGCAAAAAGTCGCCCAGACCGCTAAGCCTTCACTCAAAAAAAGGAGAAAATCATGATGAACTTCAACCCAAAAACCGATTTAATGCTCGAGCGTATTGTTGATGTTGCCCCAGAACTTGTTTGGGCAGCTTGGACGCAACCAGAACAACTCAAACAATGGTTCGCACCTCGCCCGTGGACAACTGTGCATTGCGAAATTGACTTACGAGTTGGTGGTTTATGCAGCACAACCATGCGTTCCCCAGAAGGACAAGATTTCCCAAATACAGGTTGTTACCTCGAGATTATCGAGAACAAGAAATTGGTTTTTACCGATGCTTTAGGCGCAGATTTCCGACCATCTGATAAACCTTTTTTTACAGCAGCAATTATTCTCGAGCCATACGGCACAGGCACAAAATATATTGCCCATGCGATGCACAAAGACGAAACTGTTCGCCAACAACACGAAGATATGGGTTTCCACGCTGGTTGGGGGATGTGCTTAGATCAACTTGTTGAACTGATGACCAAGCATGCCTAAAATACCGTTCTGTTTTAAGTCATACTCGAGTATTACCATTTCAGATTGAAAAGAGAAATGAAATGCGAAAAGTGATTGTAGGAATCTACGTTTCCCTTGATGGTGTCGTAGAAGAACCAATGTGGACGATGCCTTACTTAAATGATGACATTGCCCAAGCCAATTTTGATGGTGCTATGGCTGCTGATGCGTTGTTATTAGGGCGTGTAACCTACCAAGGTTTCGCTTCTAGTTGGTCTACTTCGGAACACGAAGCTTGGATGAACACAACATTTCCAACATTGCCACCAAGCGCGTTTAACAAACAAATGAATAGCATGGCTAAATACGTTGTCTCGAGGACAATTCAAGAACTGCCGTGGAATAATTCGTACTTGATAAAAGGTGATATAGCCGAAGAAATTCGTCAACTCAAAGCACAATCTGGTCAGAGTATTTTGGTCAATGGAAGCGTTACGCTGATTAACACCTTGATGGAACACGACTTAATTGACGAATATTGGTTGATTATGATCCCGATAATTATTGGACAGGGAAGACGCTTGTTTGAAGAAAGAGATCAACCCGTGAAGCTCAAATTGCAACAGTCAATCATATATGCAAATGGTGTGATGCGCTTAAAGTATGTGTCAGATCGTGGCTGAGCCACATTGTTATTGGTCTTCTTTGGGCGCATTACAGCAGAATGGGTAGCAATACAACAGCATCAAGCAACGCACTGGGGTTTTATGCGACAAGTGACAAAGGAGAATTATTATGGCAGAGTCAATCACAGTATCGGTTAACGTCAGCGTTGCTCTCGAGCAGGCTTGGCAAACTTGGACTCAACCTGAACATATAACCCAGTGGAATTTTGCTTCCGACACTTGGGAATGCCCAACCGCCACCAATAACCCCGTGACTGGCGGAGATTTCTCGTATCGCATGGCAGCTAAAGATGGCGGTTTTGCTTTTGATTTTGCGGGTGTGTACACCCAAGTTATTCCGCTTGAGTTAATTGAATTTATGATGGGTAATCGTGCTGTTCAAATCAAATTCGAGATTGTCTCGAGTTTAGAAACTAGGCTTATTGAAACCTTTGAAATCGAAGATATCAACAGCTCAGAACAGCAACGCAGTGGTTGGCAAGCTATTCTCGAGAATTATAAACGCCACGCGGAATCCTTATGAACAAAATTACGCCGTTCTTATGGTTCGATGGCAATGTTACCGAGATGCTGGCTTTTTATAGCAGTATTTTTCCGAATTCCAAAATTATTGGTACACCGCCCAGATTGGTACTCGAGGGTCAGGAACTGATTTTGTTTAATGGTGGTCCGCACTTTACGCTCTCCCCTGCTTTTTCGTTGTTTGTTCATTGCGAAAACCAAACCGAAATAGATGAACTCTGGGAGAAACTGTTGGCAGATGGTGGCAAACCCAGCCAGTGTGGTTGGCTGACAGATAAGTACGGTTTATCGTGGCAACTTGTACCGCCCATGCTTGGGTCATACCTGCAAGACCCCGACCCGATCAAGGCAAAACGTGTGATGGATGCAATGTTGCAAATGAGTAAACTCGAGATAGCTGTTTTAGAAAAAGCGTATCATAACTACTAAGTCTCGAGGTGTAACGACATTACCGATAATTGTTTTTGTTAAGCCATTTTGTAGATTGCAGAATTTCGAGTAAAGGCTATATTGCTTTCTTGAGGTGCTTTATGCGAAAACTTAAATACCACATTGCCAGTACCGTAGATGGTTTTATTGCTCATCCTGACCATACCGTGGACGGTTTTACAAATACAGGCAACCATACCGATGAGTATTTGGAAGCTCTCAAGAACGATTATGATACTGTTATTATGGGACGAAAAACCTTTGATTTTGGTTTGCAGTATGGTGTTACTAACCCTTATCCGTGGTTACGACAATATGTTTTCTCGAGCAGTTTGCAAAAAAAACCAGATGCTGCGGTGGAAGTTATTTCGAGCGATCCAATTGCTTTTGTACAATCCTTAAAGCTCGAGACAGGAAAAAGCATCTACTTATGTGGTGGGGCGCAATTTGCATCTGCTTTAATTAATGCGGGTTTAATTGATGAACTGATTTTTAAAATCAACCCTGTGGTTTTTGGAACAGGAATAGGTTTGTTACCAGCCATTCCAAAATATCTTCCTCTGAATTTAATCAGCACTAAAACGTATAGCAATGGTGTTGTTGTGCTGCATTATAGTATGGAAATCGGTTAATTGGCAGATGCTCGAGTTGTTGTGCTTTGTTATGCTCACCTGATGATTCAGCAACAATTTCTGGCTAAGCAAGCCACACTGAGCACAGCGCGGTTACGACTCGAGCCATTAAGTGAACAGCATTTTGCAGGTATTTTTGCGGCTCTGCAAAACCCAGAAACGAATCGTTTAACAGGTACCCATGCCACGTTTACACCCGAAGTAGTCAAGGATTTCTTAACGGCTTTACCCTCTCGAGATGACCGCGCAGATTGGGCAATTATTCGTCAGTCCGATAATGTTTTTCTGGGTGAAGTTGTGCTCAACGATTTAGACACCAATAACCAAAGTATGAATTTTCGCATTGCCTTAGCGCATCCAGCATTTTTTGGACAAGGGTATGGTACCCAAGCCACTCGAGCCGTAATTGATTACGGCTTAGATATGGTGCAACTCCACCGAATTAGTCTTGGAGTATTTGCCTTTAATCCTCGAGCGCAACGGGTTTATGAAAAATGCGGTTTTGTTCAAGAAGGTATAGAGCGTCATGCTTTATTGTGGGATGGACAATGGGTCGATCAAATCATCATGTCTATTCTTGCCTCAGATGCTCGAGGTCAACCATGACTTTTGAGCCTTGCATTGGTTGTGGCGGATTATTTGTTGCCGTGCCAAACGGAGCAGTTCATCGTTATATGGACTCGAGCGTAGCGTGCTGGTCAGCGTTTAATTCACTTTCCGAGACGCTCGAGCTAACGGCTTTTCATGCTTTACTGGTAGATGTTTATGCTTCGCAACATCCGGGTGTGCCTAGCAATCAAACCATTAATTCTGTGGCAATTCATCTGATGGTTTTGTATGGGGTGCTCGAGCGTGGTTACAAACCAGAGCAAGCCTTGTGGTTGCGGACTCGTCCAGGTCGAGCCAGCAGCATAGCTAAGCACGATAGATTTCATTGGCTGCCCCCACCATCGTTTGCCACAAGTTTAACTATTGCTGATGTGATTGCTGGGGCAACACCCTCTGAGCGCTCGAGATTGCTCGAGGTATGGGTGAAAAGTGTTTGGCAGGCTTGGAAAGAGCTGCATGAAACACAAGTGGCGGCTTGGTTTGAAAAGTTTGTGATGGCTGAGCGTTTCTAATACCAATTCGGTTTTAATGTGAGGTATACGCCTCACATTAAACTTCGCTCCTATGTGACCCACCAGTCCTTTTATGGGCGCGATAAGCGCGTGAGAACCCCGTTTTGGACGGAGTACGTGTAATTTTCGCTATTTTTGCGAAATGGAGTGTACATAGTCTAAAACGGTATAAGTCACAAGATTGCCAACTCGAATTTGCTGGCTGTGGTGGTATTTGTTAAGCCTCTTGACAAATGCTTTAGGATAGTTCATATTTAGTTAAATAACTTTCTTAACTAAAGGAATCCTGATGACTGTTGTCCATAATTTACGTCACCACAACCGTAGTCGAATTCTCGAGTGGCTTGCCAAAAACGGTAGTGCTTCACGACCAGAAATCGCGGCTGCGATGAATGTTTCTAAGGTAACCATCACCAGTATTGTCAATGATTTAATAGCCGACCAGTGGTTACTCGAGAGTGCTAAAACCGAAGGGGCAACCGGCAGACCTGCGGGCTTAGTCCATTTGCACCCTGCGCTTGGTACCGTACTGGCAATTGATTTACAACCCACCAGTATTCATGTGCAAAGTAGCAACTTACTGGCTGAAACAGGAACTACAAAGCAGTATAAAACCACGAAAAAACTCGAGCAGGATGTGCTCAAGATTTTGCAAGCCGAACAAAAATTAGCGTCTTACGGAACTTTGCGAGAAGTGGTGGTTGCGGTACCAGCTCCGATCCAACCTGATGGTAATCTTGGGCAACCATCAAGATTACATCACTTTGATACCCAACCAATTCTCGAGTGGGGTAGTGCCAATAAAGTGGCTGTGAGTTTTGAAAACGATGTCAAATTGGCAGCCGTAGCTGAATTTAGTGAAGGTGCAGCCATTTACCAAAACGATTTTGCTTTGCTGAGCGAACGCGAAGATGGCGTAGCACTGGCGTTGTACTTGGGTGGCACATTATACCGAGGACAAACAGGTCGGGCTGGAGAGATCGCTTTGCTGGGTTGGAAACAACAAAAACAAATTGTACCCCTCGAGCAACTCGCCCTTGCAACTAGGGAATTAGCTGTAGCTCAAGTGTGTGCGGCACTGGCAGTCACGCTTGATCTCAGTTTATTTTTAATTCAACAAAGCGATTCTACGGTAGCAACCTTAGATGTTGCTAACCACATTCGAGAATTTGTTTTACGCCCCATAGATGTTCGCTCATCGCAATTTGGTGAAACAGGCACTTTGCGCGGCGCTTTGATACAAGCTGCAAAACTCGCTCAGCACAGATTGTTTTCGCAGGAATAATAACCGTTGGTGTTCGTCGGCACTCGAGCAAATCAACTCGAGCAATGCAATTTTATTCTAGGAGGATGTATGAAAAAGATGTACAAAGCATTTAGTGGTGCAATCGGTATGGGTTTAGTATTAACAGGTTTGGCACTTGGGCAGGGGAATACAACCCTCAATGCACTGTTTATGAAACAAGCCGCTTACAGCGAAGAAGATGTGCAAAACATGACCGCTGAATTCGAGAAAGCCAACCCAAGTATCAAAGTCAATCTCGAGTTTGTGCCCTATGAATCTTTGCGTGATAAAACCATCGCTGCTCAAGCTAGTGGTGGTTATGATGTGGTGCTGTTTGATACGATTTGGCCCGCCGAGTATGCTAAGAATGGTTTCTTACTTGATGTCAGTAGCCGTATCAATAAAGCCGATCAAAACAAAATTTTTACTGGCGCTTGGAGTACCGTGCAAAGCAAAGGCAAGTACTACGGCATGCCTTGGATTCTTGATACCAAATACCTTTTTTACAACACCGAAATTCTTGAAAAAGCAGGTTTTAAGAACCCACCACGTACTTTCCAAGAATTGATGACTCAAGCCGAAGTAATTAAACAAAAGAACTTAGTCCAGTACCCACTGGTCTCGAGTTGGTCGCAATCCGAGGCATTGGTCGCCGATTACACTTCCTACGTAGCAGCTTTTAAAGGGCGTTTTGTGGATACCTCGGATCGTCCTGTGTTCCAAAATGGTGGTGGCTTAAAAGCCCTCGAGTGGATGGTAGATTCGGTGAAAAAAGGATTATCGAATCCGAACAGCCGCGAATATGCCGAAGAAGATGTGCGACGGGTTTTCTCGAGTGGACAAGCCGCTTTTGCCCTGAACTGGACGTATATGTACAACCTGACCCAAGACCCAGCCGAATCAAAGGTGGTTGGTAAAGTTGGTA
The DNA here is from genome assembly GCA_013298595.1 of Deinococcales bacterium. GTDB lineage: Bacteria > Deinococcota > Deinococci > Deinococcales > JAAFIG01 > JAAFIG01. The sequence goes on from JAAFIG010000034.1 coordinate 41,791, forward strand.
TTGTACCTGCTCCTGGTGCGGTTGGTGGTGCTGCGGTTAGTGCGGTAAACGGTTCGATGGGTTTGGGTATTACCCGCACCAGCAAACTGGCGAACGAAGCTTGGAAATTTATAAATCATCTGACTTCGCAAAAAGTGCAGAATCGGTATGCCAAAAATTCGTTGCCGATCTGGAAAACCTCATATGCCGACCCAATTGTTAGCAAAGGACAAGAAGCTGTGATTAAAGCTGCCAATATCAGCATTGGAGCCATGTACTCGAGACCAACTGTGGTGCGCTACGCCGAATGGAGTAACGTTTTGCAAAAAGCTTTACAAGAAGCTTTGCTGGGTAAAACAACAGCTAAAGCAGCTCTTGCGGATGCAGCCAAGCAAGTGGCAACCTTAAAATAAGGTATTTAAAAGTACGCGTTCAGTATGGCGGCAAGGTAAACCTTGCTCACTTAGAAACTATTCTCTCGAGGATTCATCATGACTCAACAAACAGATAAAAAAACAGCATGGTGGATGCTCGCGCCATTGCTACTGATTGTACTCGGAGCTATCGGATATCCACTGATTCGGACACTGCTACTCAGTTTTACCAATGCTCGATTAACAGGTTACTCAGACCCCATTCAATTCGTTTGGCTCGAGAATTACTGGCAAGCCATTACCAATAGTGCTTTTCGAGAATCGGCGGGGCGTACCACCTATTTTGTACTGGTTAATATCGGTCTCGAGTTACTGCTAGGTGTGCTGGTGGCATTACTACTGAATCAAGCTTTTCGTGGTCGAGCCATTGTGCGGGCATTGCTGATTATTCCGCTAGCATTACCAACAGTGGTCAGTGCCATTATGTGGCGTTGGATTTACAACCCAGAATTTGGTGTGCTCAATGCTTTGCTAACCCAGCTTGGTTTACTCGGGCAGTACCGTTCGTATTTAGGTGAACCAGATTTAGCTATGAATATGATTATTTTAGCTGATGTTTGGAAGAATTACCCCATTGTTGCGTTGGTGGCATTATCGGCTTTACAACTGATTCCAAAAGAACTTTTTGAAGCTGCAGCCATGGATGGTGCGAGTGCTTGGACGCGTTTTTGGCGAATTACATTACCCAGTATTATCCCTGCTTTAACTGTGGTGATTGTGCTGCGAACCATCGAAGCTGTCAAAGTCTTTGACATTATTTTTGTCATGACCAAAGGTGGTCCTGCCAGCAGCACCCGCACCCTCTCATTTGAGGTTTACCAAGAGGCTTTCTCGAGTTTAAAAGCAGGTAGTGGTGCTGCATATTCGTACTTGGTGGTATTGATTAGTGCCGTATTGATTTTCTTATATATTTGGTTATTACGTCGTCAGGAGCGCCAATGAACCGAGTTATTGCCCTCGAAGTTCGCAGCCGAGACCGCCGCAAACCGATTCGCTTGGTCTCGAGTATTGCCTTATATACAGCTGTGGGTTTATTTGTGCTCCTGACGCTTGCTCCTGTGCTGTGGTTACTTTTATCCAGTATCTCGAGTACCAACGATTTAACCAATATCCCACTGCGTTGGTTACCAAATACTTGGGATTTCTCGAGATTTACTCGTTTACTAGACCCTAACGGGCAGGGACGCGAATTTGTGGCTGCACTGAAAAATAGTTTGATTGTGGCAGTTGGCGCAACCATTATTTCATTACTTGTGGCAATACCTGCTGCGTATAGTTTCTCAAGGTTTCGTGGTGCTCAAAGTCAATTGTTATTTGTGGTTCTTGGCACTTATATGATGCCACCTGTTGCCTTGGTTTTACCGTTGTATAGTATCCTTGCCAGCGTGGGTTTACTGAACAATGTTTGGGGTTTACTGCTTGTTTATTGCACTATTTTGTCTCCATTCACCACTTGGTTATTGAAAACCAATTTTGATACAATTCCGCTCGAGATTGAAGAAAGTGCTCAACTTGATGGGCTTAGCCGTTGGGGTGTTTTGTATCGTATTACTGTGCCATTGGCTTTGCCTGGTTTAAGTACAGCCGCTGTTTGGGCTTTGTTGCTTGCTTGGGATGAATTTTTCTATGCTTTAATTTTTACCAGTAACATCAATACTAAAACCATCCCTGTGGCAATTGCTGATTTTGCTGCTGGCAGAGCCGTGGATTATGGTTTGATTTGCGCCGCAGGAGCACTGGCTGCACTACCACCTGTACTGATTGGATTTGCTTTACAACGCGGCTTAATGAGCGGGTTGACTTCGGGCAGTGTTAAAGGCTGATGTATCCTCGAGTATACCCATTGTTATTGAAAAAATATGATGCCCCACGAATTCTCCTTCTTTTTGTTTTCCAAGCATGTTGCAAGTTGAATACATCAGTTTTTTGCCAATATCAATAAATTATTTTTGATCAGTATCGCTGAAAGGATTTTTATGCCAATGGTTTCATCGCAAACAGGTCTCGAGTTCATGCTGTTCGAGATGCAACGTCAGCATTCGGATGGTTTGTTATCGCTCGAGGATAATCTTGGCGTGGCGGCTCGGGTGGCAGCTTCGATCGTTCAGTCGAAGCGTTTGGTTTTGCTGGGCATGGGTGCTTCGCATTTTGCTAATCGGGTAGCAGAAGTGGTGTTTCGTGCCGCTGGTGTGGATGTGTTTGCAATACCATTATCAGAAGGGTTATACGCGCCATTGCCATTGGGTAACCGCACAGTTGTGATTGCATCACAGTCGGGTGAATCGGGTGAAGCAAAACGTTTTCTTGAGCAATTTGGTGTGATGAATACGTTTGGTTTGACTTTAGATAAAAATAGTTCTTTGGCTCGAGCTGTGCCGTGTTTACTAGGGTTTGGTGGAGTTGAACGGGGTTTTGCTGCGACACGGAGTTTACTGTTGACTTTGGTTTTGCACGCTGCGATTCTCGAGGCGTTAGGTATTTCGCAAAATGCTTTGCGTTCGGTGTTGGTCGCGCCAATAGAAATACCTCACTTAGCTGCTGTAAGGTTACTCGAGTCTAGTCGTACCATTATTTTTTCGGGTCGTGCGGAGTTGCAGGGTCTGGCTGAAGTTTCGGCATTACATTGTGCCGAGTTAGCGCGTTTGCCTGCTTTGGCACTTGAAGGTGGACAATTTCGACATGGACCATTGGAATTGCTCGAGACAGGTGTTGCAGTGGTGTTGTTGCGAGCCACTGGTACCAGTGCAGCCCTGACGGAAACATTGGTAAAAACGTGTCTCGAGGCGGGTGTGCAACCAATTGTGTTTGATGCAAGCGGAGAAGCGCCAATTGTTGGTGCATTAAATTTGCTTTTTCCTCGAGCTGAGGGTTTAGCTGCCGCTGCAATGCTGCTGCCAACCTTACAAAATTTGTTACTTGATATCGCAGCCACACGAGTACAAAAAGTTGGTGAACCACGCCGCTCGAGTAAAATTACAGGGGAATATTAATGCCACGAATTTTTGTGACAGGTAGTGTTTGCGTGGATTTGATTATGGGTTCGCATATGCCGTGGGCAAAACCCGGTACCGAAGTGGTTTTGTCACATAGCGAAACACGCCCTGGTGGTGGGGCTGGCAATATGGCATTGGCATTGGCTGCCATGAATGCCGATTTTACTTTGATCGGTAATCGTGGCATGGATGCTTTTGGTGATTGGCTCGAGGCAACCTTTGCTGGTATGAAGGTTGTTTGGGCACGTAGCACACAACCCACTTCGATTTCGGTGGGAATTACCCATCCTGATAGTGAACGCACTTTTTTCACCCACCTTGGGCATTTAACCGATTATCGTTTTGAACATATCGAACCCGTGTTAGCGCATGCCAATGCAGGAGATTTTATTATGCTGGTCGGTGCTTTTTTTAGTCCAAAGTTACTGCTCGAGTATCCAAAATTATTTGCTTTAGCTAAAGAACGTGGTTTGCAAACCGTGCTTGATACAGGCTGGTCGCCTGATGGTTGGACAACTGCTGTGCGTACCGAGGTTACAGGTTGGATTGCTTTAGCCGACCATGTGCTGATTAATCAAGCCGAAGCTTGTGGTATTAGCGGAACAAATTCGCTCGAGCAAGCCATTCCAGTGTTGCAAAAAATCATGCACAAAGACGCAGTGCTGATTTGTAAACGTGGTGCCGATGGCGCAGTGATAACCCATCAGGGTTTATTGCAAACAGTGGCTGCGCCACAGGTGCAAGTTATAGATACGATTGGGGCAGGAGATACTTTCAATGCTGGGTATTTAGCAACCTTAGCGGCTGGTGGAGATTTACTCGAGGCTGTACGTTTTGGGGTGCAAAGCGCTTCGTTTGCTATTTCGACCAATCCTCGGCAATATGTTGTAACCCAAGAACTTAGCGCAGTACGCTTGACAATTTAGCATCACTTTGATGGGGCTGATACACTTGTGTGTTATGTGCTGCAAGGGTTTACTGAATCGTGATTTCACGAAGTTTATTTGCCCCTAGAGTCGCATCCCAAACCCCAGTGTTGGCAATTTGAATGGCATAATCAGCTCGAGTTGGTAGCAATGGGTCGGGTAGCGCTAGGAACACATCGTATAAGCCAGCTTGGGGTGCGGTTATTTTGCTGTCTAGGGTTATGGCACCATTTTCGGGTAGCCAAAATCGAGGATCGTAGGTGGTATCTCGAGCTTTGAGCATATTTTGCCGAATAATTGCGCCAGTGGTTTTGTTTTTGAGGATTATCTCGAGTCCGCGTGAGTTGTATGGGGCGGCAAATCCTATGTTTTGTAAACTGATGTTTAATAAAAAACTTGTGCCTGCGGGTACATTATCTGGGGCACTGGTTTTTTTCAACTCGAGTCGGTAACCAAGGCGTTGATTAATTTGGTCAAAACAGCCTTCACTTTTCCATTGCTCGAGGGCAGGTTTGTAAAATTGGGCATTGATGTAACTCCAATGGAATCGTTGTAATTCGTTTAGCGCGGTGGGGCAATCGGTACGGGCTTTGCTGGGAGAAACTTGGCAGGTTTCGCCGCCCATGACGGTGTATTTGGTCATTTTCTCGAGGTACGCATAGGTTGCAGCTTTGTTCTCGAGTGGTAAATATGTGCCAGCATCGTGTTCGTTCGATAAAAAACACATGTTGGCAAAAGCAGCTCGAGATTGATTGCTGCCATCAAAGGCGTTGGTGGCTTCTACTGGTGTTGGGTAGTACAGCATATGATCGGCTGGTAAGCGCAGTTGCATCATGCGGCTTGGTGGTAATGCCTCGAGGATGGCTTCAAAGACTTGGCGTTTTTGTAGTTGGGTGTCAAGTTGGTTGCTCGAGGAATGCCATTCGCCCCATGCACCAACAAAACCTGTTTCGAGGGTGGCAATCACATCTTGGTTACTGGCAAAAATGGGTTTCAGTTGCTCGAGATGGGCACGGATTTGGGTTAATGTGGCATCAGGTGCGCTACCTGTTTCGATACCATCTGGGAAGTTGTAACTAAAAACCAATGTGGCTTTGATACCGTTTTTTCGCATATCAGCAAAGCCTGTTTGCATTTCGGCTAAGGCTTGATCGGGAATGGCTGTTTGGCGGTACGCATCTAAGCGCACATGGGCGCGTACCAACGTGTAACCCGCTTTGCGAACATAGCTATAATCGGTGGTCAATCCCCAATCGGGATTATCGATCAGGCTGGCTGTTTGATGACAACCACGTTCGGGATTGAGCAGATTCTCGGTGCTTGGGGTGTACAAAACTTCTCGAGCAACCAATGTTTCCACCGCTCGAGATTGGGTGCAAGCAATACCCAATAAACCAATTGCGCTAATGACCAACCATTTGTGCATGGCTCGAGTTTAGGCATTGCAAATGTACCAGCAGTGAGTGTGCTGTGAATTTTTTTATGTAAACATCGAACTGATACTGTCGCCTGTGTGAATACGTTGAATCGCTTCGGCAAAAACCGAACCCACCGATAAGACTTTTAATTTATCGGTCATGGCAAGTTTTTCTGGGGAAACAAAACACGTATTGGTCGAAACACATTCGACAATATCCATGTTTTTGATACGTTCAACAGCTGGTCCGACATACACACCATGCGAAACTGCCACGTGTACTTCTCGAGCACCCGCTTCTTTAATCACCGAGACCGATTCGCCAAGGGTACCAGCTGTGGAAATTTCGTCATCCACAATAAGCACTACTTTATCTTTGACTTCACCAATTAATCCTCGAGCTTCGACTCGAGTATCGGAAACACGATGCTTGTCGATAAAGGCAATACCGCAACCAAGGCGTTGGGCTAAGCTCGAAGCGCGTTTGATATCACCTGCGTCTGGGGCGAGTACCACGGCATCCTCGAGTGAGGGTAAACTGGTCATAAAATGATTACCAATCACCACTTCGGCAGTTAAATGATCCACAGGAATACTAAAAAAACCATGGACTTGCGGGCTGTGCAAAGTCATTAGCAAAGCACGATCTGCTCCTGCCACTTGAATCATATCTGCCATAACTCGAGCCGCAATTGGGATGCGTGGATGATCTTTTTTATCTGAACGTGCATAACTAAAGTACGGAATCACTGCTGTGACACGGTGGGCGCTAGCACTTTTAGCGGCGCTAATCATCAGCAATAACTCGAGAATCGAATCGGAAACATTGTACTCGCCGTTGCCACACAAGGATTGCACAATAAAGACATCGGCTTCGCGCAGGCTTTCTTTGAATTGCACTTCGATATTTTCGTTACTGAAGCGCCTCGTCATCGAACGACCTAAGGGAATACCAATATGGTCACAGATTTCTTGTGCCAGCAGTGGGTTCGATTGACCAGAGAAAACCATTAAACGAGACATGACCTCTATTTTAAGCGGACTCGAGGGGCAATGTGAAGTCTGATGGGTTTTGGTTGTGGTGTCAGTTGCCCATTGGCATGGTTGCAGATGCCCATCGGTCGTGGTGGCAGTACCCATCCCATCGGTCGTGGTGGCGGTGCCCATCGGTCGTGGTTGCTACCCAGATGACACACGACCCCAGCCCTTCTCGAGTAGACTGCTGGCATGTTTGATCGGATTTCGCCAACAGAAGCTAAAAGTCGTCTCGAGCAAGGTGCTGTGCTGATCGATGTGCGTGAACAAAACGAATGGGATGCCGCCCATGTCGCCAATGCCACACTGATTCCCTTATCAGAATTCAGCACCCGTTACACAGAAA
>JAAFIG010000035.1 GCA_013298595.1 Deinococcales bacterium
CATTGGCATTATTAATTCTCGAGCCAAAAGCCAACCGCGAACGAGCCAAAAAATTGCTCGAAACCGCCTTAAAACTCGAGCCATTAGATGCCGCCGAACGCAAACAACTCGAGCGAGCTAAACGCGAACTTGCCGAATTGAAATAGCTTTTAAGTACTCTGTACTCAGTAAATTGAATACGTTTTAAAAGTAATGCCAAAAAGAAACAAGTGTGAGTCGGATGGTCAACATGACTCGAGCAAAATCACACGCAAGACTGCTACAATACAAACCATGAAGGCATATCGCGGAGTGGTTAAAGATGGCGTGATCGTGCTCGAGGGTAGCAAACTCCCAGAAGGTACAGTTGTGACTGTGACAGTCAGCAATGGTGAATTGGTACGAGCCACCATCACCAGTGCTTTTGCACCACGGCGAAAAACCCAAAAAATTCGTTTACGACCAACCCCAACCACATGAGTGAAATCAAACTCGAGGGTCGGATTGTGCATTTGGTGCCTACACCCATTGGTAACCTTGGCGATATGACTTTGCGCGGCTTAGAAGTATTACGGAATGCTGATTGTGTCGCTTGTGAAGACACGCGGCACTCTGGGCGTTTATTGCAACACTTTGCGATTCATAAACCACTCGAGCGTCTGGATGCCCACACCATCCATGAACGTGCTCGCGGCATCCTCGAGAAATACCCCAGAGTTGCCTTTGTTTCAGATGCAGGTAGCCCAGGATTATCTGACCCAGGCGCAGAATTGGTTGCCATTGCCCTCGAGATGGGCATTCGTATTGAGGCGTTACCCGGTGCAAATGCGCTGATTCCTGCCATCACACTTGCTAACTTACCCAATGGCAGATTTACCTTTCATGGTTTCTTGCCACGTTCAGGACGCGAACGCCGCGAACGCCTCGAGGAAATCAGCAGTGCCAACTTGACATCGGTACTCTATGAAAGCCCGCACCGCTTAGTAGATACTCTGGGGGAATTACAAACACTATGTGGCACAGAACGGTTGTGTGCTGTAGCTCGAGAACTATCTAAACTCCACGAAGAAGTATTTCGTGGCACGCTGGGCATGGCAATCCAGCATTTTCAAGGTGAAGTACGTGGCGAAATCGTCTTGGTTATTGCTCCAAACACTGCCACCCTCGAGCCAAGCATAGATTACGTTGCCAAAGCCCTCGAGTTTGCCAAAGCAGGATTACGCGCCAAAGAAATCCGCGCCAAATTACAACAACTTGGACTCGAGCGTAACGCCGCTTACGACCTTGCACTCAGTGCAATTGGTCAAACCACTTAACGATCATTTGTACAAACCATAAAAATTCATGTCAGAATACCCAAAGTTTTTTTGGGGGCACTATGAAACGAATTGGCGTATTAACAAGTGGAGGTGACGCACCAGGCATGAATGCTGCTGTGCGCGCCGTTGTCCGAACAGCTACTGCTCGAGGTATCGAAGTCATGGGTGTCAAACGTGGCTATGCAGGCATGATAGATGGTGATTTTGTCAAACTCGGCGCTCGAGATGTGGCAAACACCATTCAACGCGGTGGCACTATTCTTTTAACTGCCCGTTGCAAACCATTTATGACACTCGAGGGACGTGAACGAGCAGCGAAGCAATTGCGTTCGGTTGGCATTGAAGGTTTAGTCGTTATTGGCGGAGATGGCAGTTTTCATGGAGCACATTTTCTATCGGTGGAACATGGTTTCCCTGTGGTTGGCGTACCGGGTACCATAGACAATGATTTATTTGGCACTGATTACACTATCGGTTACGATACCGCTGTCAACACCGCACTGCAAGCCATAGACCGCATTCGTGATACCGCTGCCAGCCACGAACGACTCTTTATCATCGAAGTGATGGGCAGGCACGCAGGTTTTATTGCCCTTGATGTTGGCATTGCAGGCGGTGCAGAAGATGTCCTCATTCCAGAGCGCCCCGAAACCCTCGACGAAGTTGTCGAAATTGTCCGAGCCAGCGCCGCTAAAGGTAAAACCTCGAGTATCATCATTGTTGCCGAAGGCTACGAAGGTGGCGGCATCAAAGTCATGGAAGCCATCTCCAAAGCCACTGGGTTAGATGCTAGGGTTAGTATCCTAGGGCATGTGCAACGTGGAGGCAGCCCTAGTGCTCGAGACAGAATCCTCGCATCACAAATGGGTTACGGAGCAGTCGAAGCGCTTCTTAAAGGTATCTCAGATGTGATGATTGGAGTGGTTCACGACAAAACAGTGCATGTTCCACTCGAGGAAACGTGGACAAAACGTAAAGATGTGTCCCTCGAGTTACGGGAACTCGCTAAAACACTAGCACTCTAACTGTAAGGGCAAGGCACGCCTCGCCCTTACGAAAATTTTCGAGGTGCCTCATGGATTTTACCGAATATCAACGTGAATCTCGTAAAACGGCTCAGGTTGTCAATACAACGCATAACATCACGTATCCAACTTTGGGTTTGGTCAATGAAGCTGGGGAATTTGCGGGAAAAATCAAGAAAATTTTTCGAGACAAAAACGGAGTTATTTCCGAAACAGACCGCCAAGCACTGAAAGGCGAATTAGGGGATGTGCTTTGGTACTTAACACAACTTTGTACCGAGTTAAATTTAACCCTCGAGGAAGTGGCAGCTCACAACATTGAAAAGCTATTTTCTCGGCTCGAGCGTGGCAAAATTGGTGGGGATGGCGACCATCGCTAAAGTATTCTGTAGCCTTGTGTTAAACTGCCGCCCATGATTCGCGTCACTGTTTGGAACGAAAATCGTCATGAAAAAAAGAATCCTCGAGTTGCCGAGATCTATCCTGATGGTATTCACGGGGCAATTGCATCGGTGTTTGCTGGTCAAGAATTTATGGTGCAAATAGCTACGCTTGATGAACCCGAACACGGTTTAACCGAAGCGGTGCTCGAGACTACCGATGTCCTGTTTTGGTGGGGACATTTAGCGCACGGCGACGTATCAGACACAATTGTTGAACGTGTCAAAGCTCGAGTTTTAGCGGGTATGGGTTTGGTGGTGCTGCACTCTGGGCATTTTAGTAAAATTTTTAAAGTGCTCATGGGTACAACCTGCGACCTCAAATGGCGTGAAGCCAACGACCGAGAACGAATTTGGACAGTTGCACCAGGGCATCCAATCGCCGAGGGCATACCAGAGAATATTTTACTTGAAGCTGAAGAAATGTATGGCGAGCACTTTGATATCCCTGCACCAGAAGAATTGGTCTTTGTTTCATGGTTCTCGGGCGGTGAGGTGTTCCGCAGTGGTTGCACGTACCGCCGTGGGGCTGGCAACATATTCTACTTTCGACCCGGGCACGAAACATACCCAACCTACCACCATCAAGATATTCGTCAAGTGTTGTTAAACGCAGCACGTTGGGCTGCTAATATCAACCCAATAACCACACCTGTTTATGGCAATGCCAAGCCACTCGAGCCATTACCATCATGACCGAGGATACCGTAACGTTAGGTGGCAATACGTGGTGTTTGCTCGAGACCCAAACGCGAGTCATCGCTGAATCTTTTCGGCGTTTACTGGATTCCGAAGGCATTCCCAGTGTGTTACGCACCCCGTTTGGTTGGGTTATGGGAACCAATGTCATTGAAGTTGAAACTGGTAATTACCAAGGTGATGTGACGATTTTTGTACCAGAAGTTTTTCTCGAGGACGCAAAAGAATTATTGGGTGAACCTGAGTAAAAATGCGTTATTTTCATGGTCTTGGTTTGGCTAATACCATTGTCCAGAAAATGCCTTTATTAGAATTTGAATTGGTTTGTGCCAAGCCAACTTCGGTGTAACTAGCTCCCATAATGTTTTTGCAGTGCCCAGGGCTTTTTAACCAGCCTGTCATGACAGCTTCAAGTGTTGGGTAGCCATATGCAATGTTTTCACCAATAATGGAGTATACATAACCAGCACTGGTCGCTCGAGTCGCGGGTGTTGAACCTGTTGGGCTGGTGTGGTCAAAGTAATTGTTGCTTATCATATCTTGATTATGGGTTTTTCCTGCCGTCTCGAGTTTGGCATTCCAAGCTAAAGCAAGTACAGCTGGGTAATTAACCCCGCCGCATTGTCTGCTTAAAGCTCGAGCTGTGTTGATACTCGAGAGCATAAGATTTTCGATAGATGGATTTGGATTAGGTGCAATGGGTGTATTGGTGGTTGTGTTGCAACCCATCAATAACACTGCAAGTATCAAAAAATAACGCATAGTCTAGTGTAGCATCTGTTTTTTTATTGCTCTGTGCGTTTCCTCTCTCCGAGGATATGGCTGACAATTGAACTTGTGACAGATAATAAAAGTGATGCAATTAAAGCTGCAAAGAAACCACCTGTCTCGAGATTAGTCCAAGCAGCTACAATCAAAAGCACAACAGCGTTAATAACAAAAGCAAATAAGCCAAAACTAATCAGTGTGGCTGGTAGAGTAAGCAGTAAAAGTATTGGTCGAATAACAGCATTTGCTAAACCTAAAACCAGACCAGCAACTAAGTACGAAGCTGCTCCGCCTGTTTCAAACCAAATCAAACCAGGAAAAATTGCACTGACAATCCATAACGCAAGGGTATTAATCACAACCCGCATGACAAAGTTTCTCATGGCTCGAGTTTTTCCTTGCCAACACTTGGCATCATCAGCCACGCAATAGCATATGAAATAATACCAATACCGCCAAAAATTGAAAGCAAAACTGTGGCAATACGAACCAAATTGACATCTAATTTGTAATACTTGGCCAGTCCTGCACAGACACCTGCCAGCATTCGTTCTTTATTAGGACGTACCAAGCCATTCACCAACGGCAACACTTCTGGCTCGAGATGGGTTGGTACTTCTGGGAGCATAAAAATAGCCAGAAAATAGCTGATGGCAATTACACCAAAGAGTGGCGGCAGGATTGCTCCGCTGAAAAAAAAGACGAGAACCCCGCCGCGTAACCATAGTGGATGAATTCCGCTATACCAAGATAAACCACTGAGCACCCCAGCGATAACTCGGTCACGCTTAAATTTATACCAACGCTTTTCCATGGTTTATTGTACGAGGTTTGCAGCTCAGAAGTTCCCACACAAGGGGGCGAACACAGATGTTATTGCTCAGCTAAGGTCAGCATGGTTCTCGCCAGTACTTCAACACCTCGAGCAATATCTTGAGGTGCAGCAAATTCGTCTGGACGATGTGAAATACCACCACGACAAGGAATAAAGATCATTGCCATTGGGCAAACTCGAGCCATAAAAAGCGAATCGTGATACGCCCGAGAAACCATCTCTAAACTCGAGATTTGCATGGTTGCGATACTGCTCCGAATTGCCTCAAGAATGCGTGGATCGGATTGTGCGGGAGGGTCGGCGTTAATCAGTTCGATGCTTGCTTGAACGTTGCGTTTTGCTGCAACTTTTTTGATCGTCTCGAGCACTTGATTAACTGCTTGATCCCGACGTGAACCATCAATATCCCGAATATCAATACCCATTTTGGCTTTACTAGGAATGCTGTTAATGGCTGCTGGGTGAATCTCGAGTAAGCCTGTTGTGCCAACTGTATCTATGGCATCTGTTGCTAAGGCAGCGGTTTCGACAGCTAAGGCAATCTCGGCTGCTGCCAGTAGGGCATCGCGTCTGCCTGGCATCAGTCTTGCACCAGCATGCCCGCCTTCGCCCTCGAGATGCACAAAGAAACTGGCTGGAGCGGCAATCGCATTGACCACACCAATTTGCAACTTTTCTTGCTCGAGTAATGGTGCTTGTTCGATATGTAATTCGACAAAAGCCGCGTAGTAATTCTTAGGTAACAAAACAGTCTCGAGCGGTGCGGTGTAACCAACTTTACCTCGAGCGGTTTCAACATCTATGCCATCAGAATCTTTTAAGGCTCGAATTTTCTCGAGTTCAATCGCACCAGCCAGTACCCGCGAGCCTAAACAACCAAGCCCAAACCGAGTCGGTTCTTCGGCAGTGAACATCAGCACCTCGAGACTGCGCTTGGCTTTGACACCACTGCGCTTAATGGCGCGGAGTGCCTCGAGTCCACCAAGCACACCAACGGTGCCATCGTACATCCCAGAAAAAGGAATCGCATCGGTATGCGAACCAGTGCCGATGGCGGGCAAATCGGGTTGCGAACCTTTGAGGCGAATAAAAGTATTACCAAGTGCGTCCTCGCGGTAATGTAGTCCAGCCTCGAGCGCTAAGCCTTTCAGCCATGCTCGAGCTTTCATATCTTGCTCTGTCCAGAGTATCCGAGTAACAGCAGGGGAGGGCGCATCGGAAAACGTGGACAGATGCTTGAGTTCAGCCATAAGTTTTGAAGAATCAATTTGTAAATTCATATTAGCCCCGTTTTTGCTCACTCGAGCGAATGCCGATTCCAGTCTTTGTAAATCAAGTAACTCGAGGGCGTGCTACCCAGTGCACCGAACCATTGCGGGCAGTATGGAGCCATATAAATTACGTCACCAGTTTCGACTGGATACCACGCGTCGCCAAGGCGATAAATGCCACCGCCAGTAAGCATCATTAACCCATGTTCCATGACATGTGTCTCGACTAAGCTAAGGTGCGATCCCGGCTCAAAATTCATGATGTTAACCGCAAAATCAAATTGTATTTCGTCAGGCAAAAGCATTTGTACCAAAACTCGAGAATCGTTCATGACACGGGTTTTAGGCAGTGTTTTACTATTACCAATAATTGTTTCTGGAAGTTTTGTGCCAGCCACAGCAATATACGGTTTTTCAAAAACCACTGCTCGCCCACCACTTTTGCTAGTTAAGGAATAATCTTCGGTCAGTGGTAAAAATGCGTAACTCGAGGTTTTTAAGACATGGGTTTTCTTGCCAACTTTTAAACTAAATTCACCTTCCAACACAAAAATTAAACTCGAGCAACCATCTAAAGCTGCCGCAAAACTGGCATTTTTTTGTGCCTCGAGTGTAAACATGGTAAATCCAGCACCGATAGCAGGGTTGATATGCACCACTCGAGTCCCGTTTTTATCGCTCGGAAACGGAGCGCGAATAAACGAATCTGAGGTCAAAAGCGAATGGTCGCGTTGCACACTGGTGCGCGTAAAACCAAATCTTTGCATGCTCGCATTCTACGGCACTCGAGACACGCTATGTGAATACGGTAAACTAAAACCAGTCGAAATTAAAGAGAGGTGAGACGGCATTATTGAGTTCTTGGCGATGTTCGTTTATTCCCATTTTCAAAGTAGGAGGAATTATGAAACGATTTCTGTTCGCACTTGTAGTCTCGAGTTTACTTTCGGTTGTACAAGCCGCTGCGCCAGATATTTACGTGGCATACCCAGACAATAAAGCCAAAGTGCCATTTGACCATGTGTTACTCGAAGGTTCCGTCACGGCTGGTGCCGATCTAACCATCAATGGTAAAGCCATAGATGTCGGCTTGGATGGATTATTTATCGAATGGTACCCGCTTGCCGAAGGCTTAAATAAACTCGAGATGAAAACCACAAAAGGAAGTGAAACAGGTTCATTAAGTTACGAAATTACGTCTAATCTGCCAAAGCCCCTCGCAGAAACGCCTACTGCCATAGATGTAGATTCCGTAGAACCATACGCCAATCATGTCTGGTACACCCTCGAGAATGGTTTGCTAGAAGTGAAATTTCGTGGTTCGCCCAAAGGCACAGCCAGTTTTATGATCGGCGATAAAGGTCCATTCAAAATGCTCGAGCGAACCGCTGCCGATTTTATTGGGTATAACCCAGTCCAAGCTGCCCTCGAGCTACCCGGCATGTACGAAGGTTCGTATGTGTTACAACCCAACGATTCCTTTGATGCAGCACCTGTCAAAGTCAGTCTCAAAGGCACCGATGGCAACACCGTAAACTTAACCACAGATGGCAAATTTACTTACAAACCCTTATCTCAACCTCGAGTTGGCATTTATACCGCACAGCCCTTAGATGGTATCTCGAGCAGCACCCAAGTGGCACGCAATGGCTTTGGACGAGCTTACATATTGTACCCTCGAGAAGGCTCAAAATTTGTTGTTGTTGGCGAAGAAGCCAGTGTTTATCGTTGCAAGATCGCGCCTGGGCAAATTGTTTATGTTCGCAAAGACCGTATGCGTTTACTGCCCGAAGGCGCACCTGTACCTAACCAATTTTTCACCACCATTCGCACCAAACGTCTCGAGAATCGCACGCAAGTCAAATTCTTTTTATCAGACCGCGTACCACACTCAATAGACCACAGTGCCCAAACCAATAGTCTCGAGGTTAAATTGTTTTACACCAACTCCGACATTGATTACATTGTTTCGGCAAATCCCGACCCACTGATCCGAGATTTGCGTTGGTCACAAACTGCCGATCCTGTTACCACCGTCAAAATAGATTTAAAACAAGCCCAACTCTGGGGTTATACCGTGTTTTACGAAGGCAACACCCTTGTCATCGAACTCCGAGACCCACCAAGTATTAGTAAATCCAGTCCACTGGCTGGACAAAAAATCACCATAGATGCAGGACATGGTGGCGAAGACTCGGGAGCTGTTGGTGCTTTGCGTGTCAACGAAAAAGACATTGTCCTCGCCATCTCCAAGCAACTCAAAGCATCACTCGAGCGACGCGGCGCAATTGTCACCATGACCCGCGAAACCGATGTGGAAATTCCTCTTTTAGACCGCAGCATTATTGCCGATAAAGCTGGCTCGAGTGTCTTTGTTTCAATTCACTGCAATGCTCTACCAGATGGCGTAGACCCAAACAAAAACCGAGGTTTTGCGGCGTATTACTTTCAACCACAATCTCGAGCTTTAGCTCAGACCATTCAAGATGCTGTACGAACACTTGCACCAGAAATCGGCGATGATGGCACGCATTACCAGAACTTAGCAGTGACTCGCCCGACACAAATGCTACAAACGCTGATAGAAACAGGATTTATGACTGATAAAAGCAACCTGCGCTTTTTGATGTCGCAAGCAGGACAATTCAAAATAGCTGATACCATTGCTATTGGACTCGAGCGTTTCTACCGCAATCAGCGATAAGTTATTTTGGCAGGTAAGGCGCAGTTCACTGCGCTTTATTTTTGTCTCGAGGATCAGCGTTTTTTGGACTTTTTTGTGTACGCTTCGCCACGCTTCTCGATTTCAGTAACAACGATGACTCTATCCGTCAAACGAACATCAAAAAAGATTCTTAAATTACCAACGCGCAATCGATAATCTCCTGCGTAACCGTTTCCTAAAAACACCACATCACCTTGTGCAGTCAAACACAGGCGTATCAGAGCGTCTTCAATGCGAATGGCATTTTCAGTTGACAATTTTTCGAGTATTTTTCTAGCATTCCGAGTGACTTCCAACTGAAAAGGGGTTAATTCCTCTTTAATTGCCACGCGAACCTCGACGAATTCCTGTCATGACTTCGGCTAAAGAAAATGTCTCTAACGTTCCAGCTCGTTTTTCTTCATGGTATTTTTGCAAATTCTTACGAACTCGAGCAGGAATTTTTTCGTTACTGGGGTTATCTCGAGCTTCACGCAATTTTTTATCTAACGGGTGCTCTTCGAGAATTGGCAATTCGGCAAGCATTGCTTCGACTGCTGCTTTTCTGGTGCGGATACCTCGAGTTTTGCGGTACAAATCTACTCGAGACAAGGCGTTTTTGCTAAGTTCGATGTTCATGTTCTGATTGTACAAGAATTCAGGTTATACTGCATGGCTATTTATGGCAGACTCGAGCTTGTTAGATTCCTTAAATCCTGCACAACGTGCCGCAGCCGAACACTTGCATGGTCCTGCTTTGGTGGTGGCTGGGGCTGGGGCTGGAAAAACGTCAACGGTGGTGCGCCGTATCGCTCACTTAATGGAGACACATGGTGTCTATCCAAATGAAATTTTAGCCGTGACATTTACCAATAAAGCCGCTGGCGAACTCAAGGAACGGGTTAATCATCTGATTGGTAAACATGCCGAACAGATTTGGGTGACAACTTTTCACAGTGCTGGTGTACGAATTCTGCGGGCATATGGTGAATTTGTTGGCTTAAAGACTGGTTTTGTTATTTACGATGATGGCGACCAAATGGATATCTTGAAAACCATTCTCGAGGGAATTTCTGGGGCGGGCGATTATCATCCGCGTTATTTGCGAGGCATTATTGATCGGGCAAAATCGAATTTGTGGACTCCTCAGGATTTGGCTTCGCAAGGCGAAGAATACATGTCTGGAATGCCAAAAGATGTGGCTGTTGAAGGCTATCGCCGTTACGAAAGTGCCATGCGGCGCAACAATGCCATAGACTTTGGTGACTTGTTGGTATTGACGGTGAAACTTTTCCACGAAAATCCTGATGTGCTCGAGAAAATTCAGAACCGAGCTGTTTTTGCACATGTGGACGAGTATCAAGACACCAATAAAGTTCAGTACGAAATGACGCGCTTAATATCCGAGAAATACCGCAACCTGATTGTCATAGGCGATCCAGATCAAAGCATCTATAAATTTCGTGGTGCTGATATCCAAAATATCTTAGATTTCCAACACGATTATCCAGATGCAGCTATTTATCGGCTCGAGGCAAATTATCGCAGTAATGCTCGGGTGCTGGAAATTGCTAATGCCTTAATTGCTCATAACAGCGAACGACTCGAGAAGAATTTGGTAGCGGTTAAACCTGCTGGAGATGCGGTGCGTTTTTACCGAGCGCCAGATCATCGTGCCGAAGCTGAATTTGTGGCAACGCGAATCGAAGCATTGCGTGGCAGCGGTGTGATGTACAACAAAATGGCGATTTTGTATCGAACCAATTCACAAAGTCGTGTGCTCGAGGAACGATTTTTACGCGCAGGAATTCCCAGTAAAATTGTCGGTGGCATGTCGTTTTATGATCGCCAAGAGATCAAGGATTTACTGGCGTATGCTCGAGTGGCTGTCAATACCTTAGATGATTTAGCTTTGAAACGCGCTTTGAAACGCCCACGGCGTGGTGTGGGTGACACTAGCCTTGAGAAATTAGAATCCTATGCCAGTATTGCTGGTACCAGTTTACTTTCGGCATTTCTCAAAGCTGATGAAATCCTCGAACGTGGTGGCAGCAAAGCCGAAGAGTTCGCCAAACTTATTCTCGAGGTTGCCGAGTACGCTTCCGAGCACAGTGCTGAAGAATTTTTTCGCTTGTTGATCGATGTGACTGGGTATAAAACCATGCTCGAGGCAGAACTCAAAACCAATAAATTTGAAACCGAAGCGCGGCTCGAGAACATCAACGAACTTGTCAATGCTGCTACCGAATGGGATGCTGAAAATCATGGCACCATCCTCGAGTTTTTAGATGATAGCGCCTTGCTTTCAAGTGTGGACGACATGCGAACCAAACGCGATAACAAAACCACGCCCGAAGATGCCGTCACGATGATGACCATGCACAATGCCAAAGGACTCGAGTTTGAAAATGTTTTTGTGGTTGGTTTAGAAGATGGTTTGTTGCCGCACCGCACCAGTATTACTGAAGCTGGTGGAGTCGAAGAAGAACGTCGATTATTGTATGTAGCAATTACTCGAGCCATGGAACGTTTATGGATTACGATGGCAGAAAGTCGTCAAGTCTTTGGTAAAACATCACCATCTGAAGACTCGAGATTTATTAAAGATATTCCAGCCGATTTGATGGTGCAAGTCAATTTATTTAACGAACCTTACGGCAGCCGCATAGACCCGCAGCGAACCCCGCCAGCCTTGCAAGCCAAACTCGAGGCTGCAGGTGGTGCAGTGCTGGTTTTAAAAGGCGGTGAAAAAGTTAAGCACCCGAAATTTGGTTCAGGCAAAGTGCTGGCAGTAACTGGCGCAGGCGATAGGCTCGAGGCAATGATTCAATTTGGTGAAGGTATGAAAAAACTCTTGGTTAAGTACGCCAATTTACTGCTCGAGTAAATCAATGCAAATACGGTATAGCAATTCTGGAAGTTGGGCAAAACAATACGGTGTATAAGCCCGTTCTAACCATTGATGATAGTCACGACCCCAAGGTCCTAAATTCACCACAGGTAATTGTGCTGGCATGGTTTGGATTCGGGCTAATGGAGCTGCTGTATTGGCATTCACAAAAGCAATATCAGTTGCATTTCCATGCCCAAACCAACTCATATCACTGATGCCACGAAAAAAATGGCGTTCACAAACTTCAATTCCCAGTTCAGCTTGGCACTTAGCTAAGGTCTGGCGAATGTTTTGTACAAACCAATGTTCAGCGGGTAAATGCGTACTGGGGTAATGAAGTGAACCAAAACCAAGAATCACCGCAGGACCAAGTAAACCACTTTTATCCCATAACCAATTGATTACTTGTTGGTTCTGCGTGGGTAAATCCAAACGTGCATCTAAACTTGTTAGAAATTGCTCGAGTTCGACTTGGAAATCTACGCCATGTTGGGCAATGGTTTTTTCAAGGAGTTCGGCATAGGTCAGTACCAAAGCCGAGGCTCCATGTGCCGCTGAGTTAAAAACACCCAGTGTTTCAGCTCGAGAACGTAAGGTTTTGAGGGCTTGGTCAATACTTGTTTTGGCTGTGGCAGTAAACTCAGATAACACCTCAGAAGCTGTTTTGCTATGGGTGAGCACATTCATACATAACCAACCTCGAGCGGGTGTGGTGACATCATAGTGTTGTTTAAGGTCCACTTGCTTTAACGAAGTTGGCGGTGTTCCAATTTCATTTAAGCCCGTGTCTGTCAGAGTTGGATTACATTCAAAGGCACTTGATAAAGTGCTGATTAGGAAGTTCACATTGATACCATCAAAAGCATAACCAGCATGGGTATCCACCCCAACTGCAAAAGCCGAAAGCAGTAATTTACCAACACTGCCTAAATACAATGCCTGCCCTGCGCGACCATCGCCTGTATCAGATGTAGCATCTAGGTTTATTACACCAAGGATATCCAAGTCGAGTTGCGTTAAGATCTCTGTGGCAACTCGAGCACCATGAGAGCGATCCTCTTCATCTGCAACAGCTAAAAATAAGATGTTGCCAATAGGAGACTCGAGGTTGGCAAATCGAAATAAGGCACTTAAACCTGCTGCTAAACCAGATTTCATATCGAGCATACCGCGCCCTGGCAAATACAAACCACTTTCTAAATCGGCTAAGGCTCGGTGTTCTGCATCACTGCGTGCGTTGATTCGCAAATCCTCAATCAGTTTAGGTAGCAGTAACTCAGGTGAGAAAGCCCAAGGTTGCAAAGGACCAAAGTTTTCAGTGTTGACCACATCATAGTGCCCAGTTAAAACCACAGTTTTTTTCCCAGAACCGCGTACCAATGCACAAACATTGCGCCGTTGTTGTGGGTCATGGGGAATGATTGGTGCCCAAAGAAGTTCTGGGTAGTTCTGAAAATACTGTTCACGATTTATTAAACCCATGAGTACATCGGCAAAGTCGCGTTCACCTTGGGTATTGGTGACACTAGCCGCTTCAACCAATGCAATGGCTAAAGCTCGAGTCTGAATAGCAACATGGTTGGACATTTTTTGAGCATACTTGTTGCAAAATGATGTTTCAAATGGAGTACAAATGAAACTCGAGGCAGCACGTGGTTTTAAAGAGCAACGAGAAAAAATAGGTCTGGCTCGAGCAAAGTTTTAGCCGTTATAGGCGTAGAAAATAGATTCAAGATAGTGATTCAATTTGAGTCAAACCCAATTGCACCAATACCGGTGTTGCCAATTTTTTTATTGCACAAAATGCTACGAGCAATTTGTGCAATGATTACAAAAAGCATATTGCCGAAGTAACAACTCGAGAAAACGTGACTCGAGTCCCGCGTGTTTCTGCAAGTTACGCGATATTCTCGAAGTATGATTTCGGAAACTGCTGTGATGAATGCGCTGAGAACTGTTAACGATCCTGAGTTGCATAAGGATTTGGTTTCGCTGGGTATGATCGAAAAAATGAGTGTCGAAGGTAATATTGTCCATGTCAAAGTTGAACTGACGACACCTGCGTGTCCACTCAAGGGCAAAATTGAATCGGATGTTGTGGCAGCTGTACTGAAAGTCCCCGAAGTGAAACACGTCAATGTTTCGTTTGGTGCACAGGTGCGACCACCCACAGAGAACCCGATTCCGGGTGTTAAACACGTGATTGTGGTTGGCAGCGGTAAAGGTGGCGTTGGAAAAAGCACTGTAGCTGCCAATATCGCTTGTTCGCTTGCACAAGACGGTGCTAAAGTTGGGTTACTCGATTCCGATGTGTACGGACCAAGTATTGCTCATATGTTTGGCATGACCGATGAACGCATGTTTGCCGATGAAAACAAGAAAATGCTGCCGCTCGAGAAACACGGCTTAAAATTTATCAGTATGGGCAATCTGGTAGCTCCAGGTCAAGCCACTGTTTGGCGTGGTCCGATGTTGCACAGTTTTGTGCGCCAAACCCTGCACGATGCTGCGTGGGGCGAACTGGATTACTTGGTGATTGATTTGCCACCGGGTACTGGTGATGTGCAATTGTCACTGACCCAAAGCGTGACCATCACAGGAGCGGTGATTGTTTCTACCCCTCAAGATGTTGCTTGGATAGATGCGACAAGGGCTGTGGATATGTTTCGCAAAGCCAATGTGCCAATTCTTGGCATCGTCGAAAATATGAGTTACTTTATCGCGCCAGATACGGGTACTCGTTACGATATTTTTGGACATGGTGGTGCAAAAAAACAAGCTGATAAACTGGGTATTCCAGTCCTTGGCGAAATCCCGATTGGACTCGAGGTACGAGCTGCTGGTGACAATGGTGCACCAGTTGTCATTTCAAACCCTGAAACCAAAGAAGCCACTGCACTGCAAGAGGTAGCTCGGGCGATTGCTGGGCGGATCTCGGTGCAGAGTTTGCAGATTATGCTGCCAATGGCTTAGTGCGATTCTGTGCTGCTGTAAAACGAGCGTTTGTTGCTTGCACTAAATTTCACATGATACTATATTTTAGCTATGAGGCTTCTACAAAACCATACAAAATCCGAAGCAAAAATCTTGATCCTTGGGGCAGGATACGCAGGTCTCAGTGCATTACATAAACTCAAACATCTCAAACGTGCAAGCATTACCCTAGTAGATCGCCACCCTTACCACACCATTGTCACTGAACTTCACGAAGCCGCTGCACACAATGCTGATGTGACCTTGAAACTCGAGCCAATGCTTACAGGGGTACAGTTTTTCCCAGCCAATATCCAACAAGTCAATCTCGATCAAAAACAAGTGCAGACCAACCAAGGTACACTCGAGTACGATTACTTAATCATTGCATTAGGCAGCAGCACCAATTTTTTTCGTATTCCTGGGCTTGCTGAGCATGCACTTGAACTAAAAAGTACTGAGGATGCTCAAAGCATTTACAACCGCTTTACAGCGCTGCATCACACAAGCCAACGACCACAGCAAATTATCATTGGTGGAGCGGGCTTAACGGGTGTTGAACTCGCCACTGAACTTGCTATCCGCAGTCAAGAACTGACTCGAGAGCATCATGCAAAAGTGTCAATCCATTTGGTCGAAGCAGGTCAACACATACTGCCAACTATCGAAGCGATATTGCGCCAACATGCCACAGAAACTTTAGCGGCTCGAGGGGTCAGAGTTCACCTTGGACAGAGAATCATTGAAGCCACAACAAACACAGTCAAACTCGAAGATGGCACAGTGCTTGAGAGTGCCTTAACCATTTGGACAGGCGGCGTTCGGGCTGATGATGTGGTCAGTGGGCAGTACTTCGAGCGGGGTATTGGCAACCGATTAAAAGTTAATCAACTATTAGCCCTCGAGCATTACCCCAATGTGTTTGTTGCAGGTGATATGGCATTGGCGTTAGACAAAACTGGTCAACCCGTACCACCAACAGCTCAACACGCCGGACATCAAGGTGCCATCGCAGCGCACAACCTCAAAGCATTATGTGCAGGGCAATCGTCTCGAGCTTACACACCAAGCACCTTAGGCGAACTGGTGAGTCTAGGTGGTTGGCTTGGTGTGGGCTGGATGCGCTTACCATTTGCGAAACGCATCCGACTGATCGGGATTTTTGCCAGTTTGGTCAAACGGGCTAGTGTTTGGAAGCACACCATCCGTGCTCGAGGTTGGATGTGAATCAATAAAGGCAGTTCAAATTAGCTAAATATCAGTGCAGCTAAAAAACGCGTTTGATCTGCTGACTCGAGTTAAACTGTAATTTCGCAACCACACTCGAGTTGCAAAGTTATTGGCGAGACATACTGGTTTGGTTTCTCGAGATCACGGCGATAATGCAACACAGAATCATCGGCTGGATTAAAAATCAGGATATCCAAAACACCAACCTCGAGATAAAAAGGTGGAGCGAGTACTAAATCTTTGTACTCGTAATTTTTAGAAACTATTTCAACCACTGCAGTTGGTACCATCTCTAGAGCGGAATCCTGAGCTTCGAGTTCAGGCAAAGTACACAAAATTGCTATATCTGGGCGTTTTTGCGAACCATCCACAAACTTAAACAACGTGTCAGGAATTGAATAACAACCACAGACTTGATTGATTTTTTTTAGGGATGCCCGAATGCGATCTGTGTGCCATTGATGTTTGAAAACAGGACTGGCTTCCCAAACCGTTACACCTTTAATCACCTCAAGCTTCACATTGATGCTCTCGGCTTCACGTACTAAGTCTGCAAAGGGGATGGACATGCCCAGATTGTACAACTCGAGTCTGAAAAGAAAAACTGGCAGAGAAATTCTGCCAGTAGCAAATGCAAACTTAGTTCCTTGAGAGTTTCTGAAACGTTAGCATCGGCTTTTTTGCCGCTGCTACTTCGTCTAAACGCCGCACAACAGTGTTGTATGGTGCGTGCTCGAGCCAACTCGGGTTGGCTTTGGCTTTTAGAAGAATTTCTTGCATGACATCGGCAAATCTATCCATCGTCTCGAGGCTTTCTGTTTCAGTGGGTTCAACCATCATACTTTCAGAAACCACCAGTGGAAAATACACGGTCATCGGGTGGATGCCATAATCCAAGAGGGCTTTGGCAAAGTCCAGTGTTTTCATGCCTTTGGGTGGGACAGCCACAAATTCGTGCATATTGACTCGGTTATATGCGGTCTCAAAACCGATTTTCTGGAATTTCACGCGTAAATAATTGGCGTTCAAAACAGCCATGCTCGAGGCATCATGTAATCCTTCTGCGCCAAGACTGCGAATATACGTGTAAGCCCGTACCAGATTACCGAAATTACCGTAGAAACTACGAACCCGCCCGATGCTTTGCGGTCGGTCAAACTCGAGCTTAAAGCTGTTGTCTGATCGTGCAATGATTGGTGTTGGCAAAAAAGGCTCGAGGTGAGCTTTCACACCCACAGGACCCGTACCCGGACCTCCACCACCATGAGGAACAGTAAAAGTTTTGTGCAAATTCAGGTGAATCACATCAAAGCCCATGTCGCCCGGTCGGGCGCGTCCAACAATCGCATTGGTATTGGCACCATCGTAATACAATTGAATTCCAAGCGCTTTGGCTTTAGCACTTATCTCGAGAATACGGGTTTCAAAAATACCTAGTGTATTTGGGTTGGTTAGCATGATTGCGGCAACACTAGGATTTAATGCCGCCTCGAGTGCCGCAAAATCCACTTCACCACGTTCATTACCCGGAATTTCAACCACATCAAACCCAGCCATAGCCGCAGTTGCGGGGTTGGTTCCGTGGGCAGCATCTGGGCAAATAACAACACGACGTTGCTCGAGTTCACCTCGTGATTCAAAGTACTTGCGAATCATCAGAATGCCAGTAAACTCACCGTGTGCTCCAGCGGCTGGTTGCAATGTCACTGCATCCATGCCCGTAATTTGTCCAAGGTCTTTAGCAAGGTTAAATAACAACTCGAGTGCTCCCTGAGCAGTGTTTGGGTCTTGGTAAGGATGTAAACTGGTGAACCAACCTGCGGCTACCTCATTGACCTTGGGGTTGTATTTCATCGTGCAGCTACCTAACGGATAGAAATTGGCATCCACACTCATTTGCCGATTCGCTAAACCTGTGTAATGTCGCACCAAATCAAGTTCAGATACCTCTGGCAGTGGCAAACTCGAGGTTCGCAAATTATCTGCGCCAAGTAAATCCTCGAGGTTCACACCTTTAGCTTTGGCTGCTTGCGGTGGAATCACACCACGTCGACCCGTTTTAGAGCGCTCAAAAATCAGTGGAAAGTCGTTTATTGCTTGTTTCTCGAGAACAGCATTCATGTTTAACACCTCTACGTATCTGGACGAATTTAGTATTTATCCAGTGAAAAAATTAAAATCCTTCGCGCCAGAGCTTCCATTTGCGTTCCGACCAACCCTCGAGTTCGGCTTTGCGTTTTACTTGCAAGTACTGCAAACCATATGTAACTGCCATGCCAATCGAAAGAAAAGTTAAAACTGTAATCATTGGAAAAGCTGTTGGTGCAAGTTGTTTATTGTCCATAGCCAGCAAAGCAATATTGGCTAAGGCAAAAATTCCTATTGCAAAAAATAAACCATTGCGTCGCCAAAAAGACTTCGCACTCGAGGCAGCCGTAGTGGGTGGCATTGGCTCGAGAATCGGTTTTGATGGAGTCTTTGATTTTTTGCTCATAAGATTTTTGTTTCAATCAATCACAAGATGTTTTTTAGGGCAGCTTCAAGTTTTGCAATATCACTCGAGGTCGTTAACTCGGTAGCAGCGAACAATCCTGCATTGCCAAAGCCATACTCGAGAGGAACGGGCACACAACCGTGCACACCTTTTTTTGACAATGCTTGGCGTATTTCCTCGGCAGGTTTAGGGAGTTTAACCACGAATTCGTTGAAGTACTTACCTGTTGTTAACGTCTTCAGCCCAACACGATTCAAGGTACTCTCGAGTTCTCGAGCCATAACTGCGCTGACTGTTGCGACTTCACGCAAGCCATTGGGTCCAAGTGCCGAGAGATAAATAGCACTTTGTAATGCCATCAGCGCGTGATTGCTACAAATATTTGATTTGGCTTTGGCTCGCCGAATATGCTGTTCTCGAGCTTGCAATGTTAAAACAAAACCGCGTTTACCGTCCACGTCTTTGGTCGCGCCGACAATACGCCCAGGCAATTGACGCATGAGTGCTTCTTTGACAGCAATAAAACCATAGGCTGGACCACCAAAATTTGCAGCATTACCAACCACTTGACCGTCGCCTACGGCAATATCGGCGCTATACTCTGATGGGGCTTGAACGACTGCTAAACTCAGTGGATCCACAACGGCAATGAATAGTGCCCCAGCTTCATGTGCTCGAGCTGCTAATACTTTCATATCCTCGAGTGAACCAAGAAAATTGGGGTTTTGCACAATTACGGCGGCGATATCAGGTTCGACTGCTTGTGAAATGGTAATGGTTCCCTCGAGTTCCAGATTGACCAATTTTGCACCGACACACTCGAGAAACGTGGTTAGTGTTTCGCGGTACTCGGGGTGCACGCCTCGGCTGACTAAAACGGTACTGCGGTTGGTTTGGCGCATGGCAAGCAGCGCAGCTTCTGCCACAGCGGTTGCACCATCGTACAAACTCGAGTTAGAAATATCTAAACCCGTGAGCGCCGCAATCATGCTTTGATACTCGAACATGGCTTGTAATTCGCCCTGAGAAACTTCTGGTTGATATGGTGTGTAAGCCGTTACAAACGAACTCTGAAAGGTTAGGGCATTGACTGCACTTGGTTGAAAATGATGCCGCATGCCACCACCAAGAAAAGATGGTGCAGCCTCGAGACTGAGGTTCTTTGCCGCTAAACCTTTCATATGTTCGAGCACGCCGTGTTCGTCCAAACCAGCAGGAATATCAATTTTGGGATTACGAATAGCTTCGGGAAGATCATCGAATAACGCATCAACCGAGGCAACACCTATTGTCTCGAGAATGTGTTTAACGTCTTCTGGGGTATGCGGAGTATATTTCATGGTTTCCTTAGGGCTGGGCGACCACGAGGGTCGCCCCTACAAAAAACAAATTTTTTCGTAGGGGCAGGTCTTGTGCCTGCCCTGACTAGCTTTAAGCCTCGGATTCGGCAACTTCGCGGTACGCGGCAGCGTTGAGCAATTCGCTCGAGGTATCAGTAACTCGCACTTTGAATAAAAATCCATTGCCATAAGGTTCAGCATTGATATTCTCGGGTTCGTCAGTCAGGCTCGAATTGACTTCGATGACTTCACCAGAAACAGGGCTGTAAATGTCCGAAGCGGTTTTGACGCTTTCGACCACGGCAACAGCTTCGCCGCTCGAGACGATGCGACCCACTTCGGGCAGTTCGACGTAGACAACATCGCCGAGTTGGTCTTGGGCGAAATCGGTGATGCCAATGGTGGCAATGTCGCCCTCGAGACGAAGGTATTCGTGAGATTTGAGGTATTGCAGGTCGGATGGGATATTCATGGTTTTCTCCTTTATGTAGGTTATTAGTGAAGATTCGTTGTGGATTTTGACTTGATTGAACCTCTTTTGAGGATTTCTTGTTCGATTCGCATTGCTATTGTCCTGGACTACTTCTCGAGATAAAGACCGGTTCGCAAACTTCGGCTTCGACATCTGTCCCACGTATCTCGAGGTGGACTCGAGTGCCTAGTTCAATTTCTTTTTCGAGGTATGCCAGAGCAATACCTTGTTTAAGACTTGGGCTTTGTGTGCCACTGGTTGTTTCGCCTATTGTTTGCCCCTCGAGTTTGACGGTCATGTGTTCTCGAGGAATGCCGCGTCCAATCATGCGGATGCCGCGTAGCATTTTGGTTTTGGGTTTTGCTAACATTGCGTCGCGTCCAATAAAGTCTTTGTATTCTTTGCTCACCCAAGTAAATGGTGTCTCGAGGATGTTACTTTCATCGTTCCATTCGTGTCCGTAAAGCGGAAATCCTGCCTCGAGTCTGAGCGTGTCTCGAGCGCCTAAGCCGCACATGGCAAAACCGAGTTTGTGCAGTTCTTTCCAAAGTCCTGCCGCTTCTCGAGGGGCGCAGAATATCTCAAAGCCATCTTCGCCTGTGTAACCTGTTCGTGCCATCAGGACATCGATGCCGCAGAGTTTACTGGGGAAGACACTGTTTTTACGGTAACTTTGTAGATCGGCACTGGTCACTGGCTCGAGGAGTTCGGCTGTTTTTGGTCCTTGGGCAGCTATCAGGGCGTTATCGTCTGAGCGATTCTCGAGGGTGACATCATATTTTGTAGCGATTTCTGATAGGTGCATCCAGTCTTTTTCGATGTTGCTGGCATTGACCACAATCATGTAAGCGTTTAACTCGAGGCGATACACGTAAATATCATCTACTATGCCACCGTGTTGGTTCAGCAAAATACTGTAATGGGCTTTACCTGTTTTGAGTTTCGCGGCATCGTTGGCACAAGCGTATTGTAAAAACTCGAGGGCTTGTTTGCCCGACACAATAAATTCGCCCATATGTGAAACATCAAAAATCCCTGCTCGAGTGCGAACAGCTAAGTGTTCGGCAATGATGCCTGCGTATTGCACAGGCATATCCCAACCACCAAATTCGACCATACGAGCGTTATACTCGAGGTGCGTGCCATGCAGCGCTGTCTGCTTGAGAGTTGTCATTGCTTGTATTGTAGCAATACTCGAGGCTTGATGATTGCGTTGCAGCCTCGAGTATTGGGTTGTTAAGCAACGGTGTTGCCATAACTAAGTGGTTTATACTTTTTTATTGCGCGGGTTCAACAATAATTTTACCAGTCATGCTGGAATGGATATTGCAACTGAAATTATAGGTACCTGGGGTTGCAAACGAGATCGGTTCGGTCGTGGTG
Organism: Deinococcales bacterium; assembly: GCA_013298595.1. GTDB lineage: Bacteria > Deinococcota > Deinococci > Deinococcales > JAAFIG01 > JAAFIG01. Next base: position 21,826 of record JAAFIG010000035.1, read on the forward strand.
CTGGTTGTTCGACCGTCAACATTGAGCGGATGTGAACTGTTTGCAACAATTGTTATTGTAGCGCCGACTTTTAATTTGCATTCAGTCACGCTGTAACTGCTCGAGCCATTATTGGTAATGTTCGCAGGACAAGCAGCAATGACGGGTGGTGGTGGATCAACAACGGGTTTATTATTGCAGCCAATTAAGGCTGTTGCGCCAATGATAATGCCAAGAATTCGTTTCATGATGTGCCTCCGTGTTTACTATAAGCTCGAGTTGGGTTTTTAATCTTGCGATTTCATACGTTTTTGTTAAGCTGGCGCATGCTCGATGCGATTGATAAACATATTCTTGAGGTTTTGCAACGCAATGCTCGTATTGCCAATACCGAACTGGCGGATGAAGTTGGTTTAACGCCAGCGCCGTGTTTACGGCGGGTGCGTCGGCTCGAGGAAGAGGGTTTTATCGCTGGTTACACGGCGTTACTCGATGCCAAAAAAGTCGGTGTTGGTTTAACTGTTTTTGTGATGGTGACTTTGGATCGGCAAACCAAAGGAACGTATGATGATTTTGCCACGAAAATGCGTGCTCGAGCCGAGGTGCTTGAGTGTTACTTGATTCTTGGGGATCGAGATTTTTTGTTAAAAATTTGTGTTGCGGATTTGGATGCGTATCAAAAGTTTTATCTCGAGCATTTAACCCGAATTGCGGGTGTGCGTAACATTAACAGCATTATTGCGGTTTCTGAGGAGAAGCGCTCAACCATACTGCCTTTGTTATGAGGCGACTCTCATAAGTTTGGCTGGTAGACTTGGGTTATGCAAAGTCAGACTCCTCAAGTTGGTACTCAAATTCTCGATGCGGCAGCGCCTTACCTTGGGCAGCTTTCGTTTGGTGGTTTAACAGGTTTTGCCACGGGCTTTGCCATGAAAAAAATTGGCAAAATTGCTTTATTTATTTTTGGCATTATTTTTATCATGTTGCAAGTGCTGGCATACACTGGAGTGATAGAAATTAATTGGTTGCGAATTCAGCAATTTGCCGAACCAGCTTTGCAACGCCCAGCGCTCGAGAATGCCTTAAACGGGATCATGGGAGTGTTGACCAATAACTTGCCATTTGCGGGTTCGTTTATTCCTGGGTTTTTACTTGGCTTAAAATTTGGTTAAAATGTAAATTCTGCGGGCAGAGGAGATGAGGCGTAAAACTCGAGCCTTTGCCCTTTCCACTCGAGGTTAACAAAGACTTCGAGGGCGTGCAAAAAAAGCCGTTTTTGCTTAGTGAGTCTGGCAAAAGCACGATTCCAAGCAAATTCACCATAAGTGGCATCGCCAATAATAGGGATACCTCTTGTGGCACATTGCACCCGTAACTGATGGGTTTTGCCTGTTTTTGGTTTTAACTCGAGTTGAGAAAAAATGCCATCCTCGAGTCGGGTGGTTTGTAGCAATCGCATTTCGGTAACGGCATTGGCTTGTCCTCGCACATGGATGCTATTTGCTCCGCTTTTTTCGAGCCGATCTTGCCATGTTTCTTTTTTGCTGGGTGGGCTGCCAAAGACCAAAGCCCGATAGGTTTTTTGAATCTGGTTATTGACAAAGGCTGCTTTCACTGCTCTTGCCAAAGCAAAATCAGTGCAGCCTAGGATCACACCACTGGTTGGGCTGTCTAAGCGATGCAATAAGAAAAACTCGCCACCATGCCAGTAATACCGTTCATGCTCGAGATCGTATGCACAAGTTAAGAGTGCTTTTGGGTTGGCTCGAGTGTCGTTTGGATGCGACATAATGCCATCAGGTTTGTGCAGTGCAATTAAACCTGTTTCATGTGTTTGCAGTACACTAACGCTTTGTCCGAGTGGTAAATTCATAAGAGATCGCAGAATTGCTCGAGCGTTAGTCCTGCATCTATAACAATATCCGCCATTGTCAACGCGTTTATCGGGTTGCCTCGCGGTATTGTGATGGTTCTAAATCCGTTGGTCATAATAATGTGTTTCTTTGCCGCTTGACAATAAAACCAATTCGCTCGAAAGCTCGTATTGCTAATGAATGCCTTGAAGTTTAGGCACGAATTTCGACCTCACGGACAAAAATATTGGCGAACTCTTGATTGATTTCTGTTGTTACCGCAAGATAGCCTTCTATTGCGTCTTGGATATTCTCGAGAGCTTCAGCTTCAGTTTCTCCCTGCGAATGGCAGCCAGGTAAACTTGGTACACTGATAGCAAACCCTTCTTCGGATTGTTTCAAAATCACACTGTATTTCATAGTGATATTTTAGCGCTTATTTGCGGGAGCGCAACTATACGAGAGTTGCTTTATTTCCGTAGCGATTCTCAACGTATTCAGCCACCATACTCATAAATTCTTCAGCGATGCTCGAGCCTTTTAGAGTTGTCACCAGCGCGCCATCGCGGTAGACAGGTGCTCGAGGTTCTTCGCCTGTACCGGGTAAACTAATGCCGATGTTGGCGTGTTTAGATTCGCCCGGTCCGTTGACCACGCAGCCCATGACCGCAACGGTCATGTTTTCAACTCCGGGATGGGTTTTTTTCCATGTTGCCATGCTCGAGTCTAAGCTGGCTTGGATGTCTCTGGCGAGTTCTTGGAATAAGGTGCTGGTGGTGCGTCCACAACCTGGGCAAGCAGTGACTTGTGGGCTGAAATTGCGTGCTCCAACGGCTTGTAATATTTGTTTAGCAACTTCAACCTCGAGTTTACGTGATGCCCTCGGTTCTGGGGTTAATGATACGCGAATCGTGTCTCCAATGCCTTGGGCTAACAATGGGGCAAGGGCGGCGCTCGAGGCGGCAATACCTTTGGTGCCCATGCCAGCTTCGGTCAATCCCAAATGCAAAGCATAATCACACATCGTAGACAATCTTTGGTAAACATTCCAGAGCATTGGGGCGTTAGAAATTTTGGTACTGATAATGATTTTGTCTTTGCCCAGCCCATAATCTTGAGCCATTTGTGCACTCGAGATGGCACTCTCGAGCATGGCGTTAATCATGATTTGTTCGGCAGTTAAAATGCCACCATTGCGGGTGTTGTCGTCCATCATACGAATGACCATGGCTTGATCTAAGCTACCCCAATTGACTCCAATTCGTACTGGGCGGTCAAATTCTTTGGCAACATCTATCATTGTGCGAAAATTATCATCGTGTTTTTTGCCAACACCCACATTGCCTGGGTTAATACGGTATTTGGCTAATGCCTTAGCTGTTTCTGGGTATTCGCGCAATAAAATGTGTCCGTTGTAATGAAAATCGCCTACCAACGGAACTGGGTAGCCCGCATCTTCGATGCGTTGCTTAATTTCGGGCACTTTTTCGGCAGCTTCTTTGTTATTGACAGTAATTCTGACAATTTCTGAGCCTGCGGCAGCGAGTTCAATCACTTGTGATGCTGTTTTGATTGCATCTGCCGTGTCGGTATTGGTCATGCTTTGCACAACAATTGGGTAATCGCTGCCCATCATCACTCCGCCAATGTTGACGGCAACGGTTTTACGGCGCTGAATCTCAAACATGATATTAGTTTACTCGAGAGCTTACGGGTTGTGTGTCATCACAAGATTTGTATAGATTTAAGGAGTAAACTGGTTTTATGAAGGATAACTTACCGCAGGGTGTGTATCGTAATGATTCGCCAATTACCGAAACCGCTGATGATACTCCGCCGTTAAAAGCTGATGCTAAGGATTTTTTAGCATTAACCTTAGCTGCCTATAGCATTATTTTGCCGCATGTTTTAATGGTTATTGGTGGTATTGTGTTGGTGTTTTTGTTACTCAATGTGTTTTTTGTTTCTAAAGGTTGAACTTTCAGGGTGTTGCAGTTTATGTAGGTGATAGACGGTAAGCTGCTCTGATGAGTTCATCTGAAAATTGGAATTTAGCTTTGTTATACAGTGGTTTAACCGATGCGCGTTTGCATTTGCATCTCGAGGAAGCGCAGACTCGAGCTGATGTTTTTGCTCGGGCATATTCGGGTCGGGTGGCAAGTCTCGAGCCAAGTGCGGCTTTAGCAATGCTCAACGAGTTATATGCAATTTCTATTTTGGCAAATCGCCCTGTTTGGTTTGCACGACTGAGTTTTGATTTGGATACTGGTAATGCGGATACCAAAGCGTTGCTGAGCAAATTACAAGGTTTGCAGGCGAAAGTGCAAAATACGCAAACCTTTGCTTGGCTCGAATTAGCTGCTTTGCCTGATAATGTGTTTGCGGTTTGGTCGGCAGAGGAGGTATTGCAAGAATATTGGCAATCGCTTGCCGAGGCACGTAAGTATTTGCCATATCAGCGTTCTGAACTCGAGGAACAAGTTTTGCGACAAAAGAATTTAACTGGTGTGCAAGCTTGGACACAGCTATATGGCGAGATCACCAGTGGTATTAAGATTCCATTTGTATTGGATGGCGCAGAGCAATTACTGACAGTAGATCAGGTGCGGGCATTGCGAACTCGAGCTGATCGTAGCATTCGACAAGCAGCAACAGTGGCGTTGTTTGCTGCTTTCGAGCAGCATGAACATGTTTTAACCTACATTTTTAATACGGTTTACCAAGATTTTAAACTCGAGATTCTCGAGTTGCGTGGTTTCCCTAGCCCAATCGAACGCACTGTGATGAATGATGGTATTACCGCTGCTGATGTACAAATGCTGTTTGCAGCAACCCAGAATCATGTCGGTGTTTTACAGGAATTTTTTCGGGTTAAAGCCAAAGTATTAGGGGTTGAGGATTTCTCGAGTTTTGATATTGTTGCACCACTTGAAGCTGTAGATGAAGCCATAGATTTCACCACAGGTAAAGCCTTGGTTTTGGATGCGTTTGGGCGTTTTGATACAGAAGTACAAGCTTTAGCAGCCGATTTTTTTCAAGGACGTATAGATGTCGCACCCCGAGTTGGTAAACGTGGGGGTGCTTATTGTTGGGGAACAAGCCCAGAAGATCCCGCTTTTATTTTACTGAATTACAATCAGCGTTTAGATGATGTTTTTACACTGGCACACGAGCTAGGACACGGCGTGCATCACGAATTATCTCGAGTGCAAATTGCTGCTAATGCTGGGCATACCACTTCGCTTGCCGAAACTGCCAGTATTTTTGCTGAAATGCTGCTGGCAGATGTGCTGCTCGAGACTGCAACACCTGTGCAAAAACGCGAATTGCTGGCAGGTTTACTCGAGAAAGCTGCTGGTACGTTATTTCGCCAAGTGCAAATTACGCGTTGGGAGTTGTTAGCCCATGCGGAACGAGGTCAAGGTGTTGTCTCGAGTCAACGTTATTGCGAGTTGTGGTTGCAGACTTTACAAGAAACTTATGGCAATGCAGTACAATTTACCGAGGGTGACAAATGGGGTTGGATTTCTGTGCCACATGTGATTAATTATCGTTTTTATTGTTATTCTTATGCGTTTGGAATGTTACTTGTGTTGGCTTTGTATCGGCAGTACAAAACCATTGGTGCAACAGCGTTTGCCCCAGCCTTTAAACAGTTTTTAGCCAGTGGTAACAAAGCCTCACCTCAACAATTGCTCGCGGCGATGGGTGTTAACACCCAAGACCCAGCTTTTTGGAATAGTGGTTTTGCTGTGATTCAAGGTTGGCTCGAGCAGTTCAAAGCAACTTTGGTTGAATAATCTGTTTATATCGTCAATTGTGATATAAAACATCAATTTCCCTAAACTTTGGGCTTGTGCGAATTGATTGTCTTTCTAGTATTTTGATATATGCACCGCTTTGATGATCGTGTTCGTACTGTGCTGCGTCTAGCTCAGCAAGAAGCTTTGTTATTGCAACAGCATCAGATAGCGCCTGTGCATTTGATGCTGGGCTTACTGCGTGAAGATGAAATGGGTACACAATTTTTAGTACAACTGGGTTTGCATTTTGCGGCTGCAAAGCGTTTATTGCCTGCACCACAAGATGCCACCATTGCGGATTCCACCGATTCTGCCCAACAACCAGATTTGCAAGAAACAACCAGAGCAATACTCGAGGTGGCTGCCAGTGAAGCTCGGCGATTACAGTCCGAGCAAGTCAGCACAGGGCATATTGTTTTGGCTTTAGCTAAACGAGCCGAACAAGAAGCGTTAACAGATACTCCTTCGCTCTTAGCCCAAATTTTTGTACAAGCCGAAGTCAGTACACGGGCAATCATGCGCCGAGTGCTCGAGTCTTTGCAAGCTAAAACCAAGCATTCGGCTACAGTTGTTACAGTCAGTTTGCAAATTCCAGCAGACCAATTTGATGTGTTTTCCAGCAAAGCTCGAGAGCAGAATCTAGCAACACCTGATTTTTTACTAAAAATCTTGCAAGAACACTTAGAAAATGAGCTTTACGGCAAGGTTTGACGGGTTTCGTTCATTTTCTCTTCAGAATCGCGTAAACTATGGATAATGAACCGATTAGATGCAAGAGCGCGTTTGGTATTTCATTATGCTCGGGAAGAAGCGGATCGCTTAGGGCATACTGTCATTGAATCTGAGCATTTATTGCTTGGTTTGCTCCGTGAAGGTGGGTTGGCTTCGCAAGTGTTGCTCCAGTCTGGTTTAACACTCGAGGCAGCTCGTCAACGGGTAGTAGAAATTGTTGGACGTTTTGAACGTTCCAGAGACGCACCGCCGCCAACCATTACTAGTGCGGCTCGTCGGGTCATGGATTTGGCTGGGGTAGAGGCTTCGGCGTATCAATCTACAGTCATTACCACGGGGCATGTTTTGCTTGGCATGATTCAAGCCCATGATGGTATTGCTATGATGTTATTAAATCAGCTTGGTGGTGGGGCAAAATTGGTTCGTAAAGCTACGCTCGAGGCGTTGCAATTACCAGCTGATGTTGAAAAAGAATCGGTCAGTGCAGGCTCGAATTTATCAGGTATTGTGGCTGTGCCTGCTGATTCTGTGTTGGCACGGCTTTTGGGTGGTTCGCAACCAGAAACTCGAGCTATCCCTAAAATGCCTCCAGCGGGTATGGACTCGAGTCCAGTTGTTACTGAGATTGCGTCTAAAACTGTGGTTGTACCTGAATCTGAACCAGTGGCAGCTGACCTCGAGCCAATGGCTTCAAGTGCATCGGAAGCGTTGGTTGAAACAAATACCACGGCAGAAGCTGTTGTGGAGGTAATGGTTGATGACAAGTTAGATGTGGTTTCTGATTCTATGGAAGCTATTGAAGAAACAGAAATTCCTGATTCGATTGAAGAAACAAAAATTCCTGATTCGATTGAAGAAACAAAAATTCCTGATTCGATTGAAGAAACAGAAATTCCTGATTCAATTTTGATGGATGTCAAATTTGAAGAAGTTATCGAAGCACCACTGTTTTCAATGCAATCCAGTTCAGCCATGGATAACGAAATCATGATGGAACTCGAGCAATCAAGGGGTATGCCATTACCAGAAGTGAATTTAGATGATGAATTTGAATCTGTCATTATGCCTGTAGATGCTTTAGCCGACGAATCAGAATCGGATGCTTTAGGTATTCCTGTGCTCGAGTCTGAACAAGCCTTGCTAAGCGAAATGGCGGTTTCTGAATTGCGTAGCGTTGTGCCACAAGAAGAACCCTTGGTGGAGTCAAATAAACAAGCGGCAATGGCATTGGCTGCGACATTGCGTTCTAAAGCCGAGCAAGAGTCTTTACGCCAAGCCCAAATTGTGATTCCAGATCCGTTCCCTCGGACATTATCAGAATTCGAGCAACAAGTTTCGGCTGAGGAGTTCCGTAAGGCAAAATCAACGTTAGAATTGGATACCCCTGCTGCTATTCCAGAACCATTACCACCAGAACTTGCGCCGCACGCGTCTGTGCCAGAAGATGATATTGAAGTGCTGATTGAAACAGACACTGATGGCGATGCAAGCAATGAAATCAAGGCTATTACAGCAATGCCTTTAACACCAGAAGCGGTTGCACCAGAGGAGGTTGTCTCTTTAGCCCCAGAAAGCTTGAGTCAACCAGAAGTTCTGAATACCCGTTCCTCGAGTGATGATCTCGAGTCTGATAGTTGGGATTCAGCTGGTTCAACACCCGCACAGGTTGTTGAAATGGGTATACCAGCATTGGATTTATCTGATGTTGCTGAACCTGCATTTATTGTACCCAAAGTTGAACTCGAGGATTTTGAGACACGACCTGTGTATATCAGCCAAACCGAAATGACTGTGGATGCTCCAATGGTTCAAAAATTAACAGTCACCTCAACTCCGATGGCTGCGAACTTGGCTGCTTCATCGGAACTCGATACGTCAAATCTTGATGAAGAATTTACCAACATGCCCGAATTCCCAGAATCACCAGATATAAGCAAAATGGCACTGATGGCAGTCCCAGATTCTGAGGTAGGTATTCGTCAACCTGAAGCTGACCTCGAGTTAAATGCCGACGAATCTGATTTTGAAATGCACTTGCCACACGATCAACTCGAGGATGCGATACCACTGGAGGTTTTGATGCCCACTGAAGCCCAAACTGCAAATCACTTGTTATCTACCGAAACAAACCATGTACCTGAAACAGAAATCCCAGTTATTGAGCAACCAGAAGAACCAGATTTCCCAGAACTCGAGTTGGTATCGCATCCTTCATCATGGGATATGGTGACAGCTTCTAGTATGATGAAACGCCAAATCATTGCTTTTGGTGGTGGCGGATTTTCACAAGAACCCGATAATTTATTGCTTGACCACTATGTGCTCGAAACAGCTCGTATGGCTCGAGAAGTCAGTCGTCCTCGGGTTTGTTTTATCCCAACAGCTGCTGGTGACAGCCCGCAATACATTGAACGTTTCTACACTGCCTTTAAACCACTCGAGTGCGAACCAATGCACTTACCACTGTTTCATACCGAAGATTGGACAGACGAACTCGAGGACACCATTCTCAGTGCTGATGTGCTGTATTTCTCGGGCGGCAGCACCAAGAATGCTTTGGCGTTGTGGAAAGCTTGGGAACTCGAGCCAATTTTCCAAAAAGCTTATGAAGGTGGCACGGTTTTTGCGGGGTTATCGGCAGGGGCTATTTGTTGGTTTGAGCAATTTACGACTGATTCGGCAGGGCGCTCTTTAGGTGTTATGGAAGGCTTAGGCTGGTTACCCGGTTCGTTCACACCTCATTACGATGCCGAACGATACCGCCGCTTTGCACTAGAAAAATTCTTACGCGCTCATAAAATTGCACCAGGATTTGCAGCCGATGACGGCGCAGCCTTGCATTTTGTCAATGGTGAGTACAAAGCAGCCATTTCCTCGAGAGCCAGTGCCAAGGCATACCATGTCACATTAGGGCGTAATCGCTTAGTTGAATCACCACTCGAGACACGGTTTTTAGGTGAATCATCAGACGAGTAACGTTTTCCAGAGCGATGAAATCATTGATTTGGAATGTTTTTGATGTGAATATTTGGATTTTTGGAGGGCGAACCTCGTGTTCGCCCTCTTGACCATAAACGCTACTAAAATTTACTTATGCCCGAAGCTTGTTTGCTAAGTATCTACCGCTTTTCTTAACCCTAAGACGCACCTCACGGGCAGGGTCGCTCATTTTAGAATTTTCAGAAAACGGCAATTCTGTTCTTGCTTCGCAAGATGCTCGTAAAATAGCACCTTGCGGGCTACTCGCGCTCATTACAGCGTGAGATACATTGCTCTTACTCCTTTTCTTGACCCCAAAGCGCCACCTGACGGGGCTGGGTTGCTTAGTCGGAAATGTTTTAGCAAAAAACTCTAAAACATTTCAGGGATGTACTTATTTCGGGTAAGTTAATGTCCACTTTCGCGGATGCGCTGCTCAAGGGCATCAAGTTCAATTTCGAGTTGTGTATCTTGGCTCGAGTGAATAGCAAAGTCGGTGTTGTCAATTCGAGTTGTGCGGAGTCTTTCGGCACGCAAAACACTCTCGAGGTCGTCTACGGCTGTGGCAAGGTCGTCGTTGACGATCACGTAATCAAATTTTTTGTAATATGCCATGTCTTCTTTGGCACGCTCGAGTCGTTTGCCAATCACATCGAGGGCATCCGTACCACGTTTAAGTAAGCGTTGGCGCAGTTTTGAAAGATTTGGTGGTACAAGTTGCACCAAAACGGCTTCAGGCATTAATTCTTTGACCTGAAATGCACCGATTCGTTCAACATCAAGAATCACGTCGTTGCCTGCGGCTAATTGTTCTTCGACAGCGCTGCGTGGTGTGCCGTAGTAATTGCCAACAAATTCGGCATGTTCAAGAAAGCCCGTGGTCTCGAGTTCGTTGATAAATTCTTCTCGAGTTTTGAAATAATAATCTTTGCTGTTGATCTCGCCTTTGCGTTGATTACGGGTTGTCCAAGAGACACTAAAGTATAAATTATCGTCTTGAGATAGTACATAGGAGAGCACTGTGCCTTTGCCAACTCCGCTGGCTCCTGATAAAACAAATAGAATTCCACGTCGCATTGTGCTCTAGCCTAACAGGAATGGCTTAGTGACAATTAAGACGTTTGCCTAACCCAAAAAATTGGTAGAATGGGTGCTATGCCGGTCATTGCCCAAAACCATCAACTGATGCAGTACTTAACAATCGAAGATAAAACGATGCTTGAACGTATGTGTCCGCCTCGTAAATTTAAGAAAGGACAAGCGATTTATCGGTATCAAGATCGTGCCGATGATTTGTTTATTGTCCATACAGGTAAGGTGAAAATCACCGCACCCACAGCTGATGGGGGCGAAAGAATTTTATCAGTTTTAGGTCCTGGTGATTTTTTTGGTGAAAGTTTCCTCAGTGGTTTAGAACGCCATACCACTGATGCCGTTGCTTTAACCGAACCAGTTATTGCCAGCCCAGTGTGTATTGATAAAATCCTTGAATTAACGGCTAAGCAACCAACCATTGCCATTGCCTTAGCTCGAGTTTTAGCCCAGAGAGTTCAGGAACTCGAGGCGCAACTCGAAGCTACAACAGCCCCTGTGACAGCTCGGGTTGGTGGAGCTTTAATGGCATTTGCGGATCGTTTTGGTTTAAAAGTTGCTGATAAAACCAATTTAAAACTTGATTTAACCCATGAAGAACTAGCAGCTTTTGTTGGTAGTACTCGAGTTACAGTGACCAACGCTCTTGGCGAGTTGCGCGATCTCGGTTTAGTGGTTGGTACTAGAGGCGAATACGAAATTGATTTGCCAGCTTTACGTGAATTTGTTGAAACAGCAAGTTTTGTTTAGGTTCGTTTAACAATTATGGGTTGTAAAGCCTTAAACTAATGCCATGAAATTATTTGTGGCATTTTTTGTTGCTTTGTTTGGATCTGGTTCCATTGCCCAAGCACCTCGAGCAACCATGCAAAGTTACACAGTTGTTGCAAAATTCCCACATGATCCAAAATCGTATACCCAAGGCTTGTTATGGAATGGCAAAACCCTGAACGAAAGCTCTGGGCAGTATGGCTCGAGTTTTGTACGAGAAACCACTTTAGAAGGCAAAGTATTACAACAAACCGATATTAACGATAAAAAAGTGTTTGCCGAAGGCTTAGCTTTACTAAACGGCAAACTCTATCAACTGACTTGGCAAGAACATATCGCTTTTGTTTACGATGCTAAAACCCTGAAACTCGAGGGGAAACGTACATATGCCACAGATGGCTGGGGTCTTACCACGGATGGTAAAAACCTCATTATGTCCGATGGGACAAGCACAATTTATTATCTCGAGCCAAGCACTTTTAAGGTCTTACGAAAAATTACAGTCAGAAATGGTAGTTCAGAAGTCTCTAATGTCAATGAACTCGAGCTGATTAATGGTGAAATATGGGCAAATATTTGGAATACCGATTTAATTGCTCGTATTAACCCGCAAAATGGTCAGGTCAATGCTTTTGTGAATATGGTGGGTTTACGTCCTGATAAAAACCTCGAGAATTCAGATGCAGTGCTCAATGGCATTGCATACGATGCCAAGAATAATCGTATTTTTGTGACTGGAAAATACTGGGATACCTTGTATCAAATTAAAGTCAAGTAATTATACAGAATTGTGTTAATCAGTCGTGTATTTTGAGGCGATTTACCGACTAAGCGCGAACAGCCCGCTTCGCTCCTGTGTGCCACCAGTCCAGCCATGGACGCGATGGTGCTGTCTTGTGAGCAAGAACGACAGTTTGACCGCTTTTTGCGACCCAAGCGCGAGTAGCCCGTGAGGTGCTGCTTTCAGGGTCAAGATGGTCAAACGAGAGTGATTAAGTTAATTCCGTATCACTCGGCTGTAAAAAATTGTTTTCTCGAGAGGAGCAATTTATTTTTGGCATCAAAAACGTGTACTTCGATGGTGTGTTTACCTGTGCTGAGGGCAGGTAACTGTGCGTTATAAGGAATGGTTTGGCTTTCGGCAACCACTTTGCCATCGAGTAAATACTGTACTTTTTTGGGTAACGGATCAAAGGTTTTGACCCATGCTGTCACATCAAAAGGCACAGTGGCATTGATTCGACTTGGAAAACGACTCGGCATCACAGTGGGTTCACGAAAATCTCGAATAAAAATTGGATTGGTCAACAACGTCTTGAACACTTCGAGTTTCGCTCCAACCAATTGGTAATTGTTGCGTCTTTCGGCAGCTCGAGATGGTGTGACAAATTTGCTACGAATCATGTCTATATCTAACCAATTGATATTTTTGACTCGAGGGTAACGCTGTGCCACTCCCCAGTACAGCATCTGCATTTTTTGGGTAGCAAAATCGGTGTAATCAATATTTGGTGTGGCAAGGGTTTCGTGACTGGCAGCATATTCGGATATTTGAATGGGGTGCCGACTGGCGTATTTAGCGTAAATGCCACGCAATTGGTCGCTTGGCGAAACCCGCAGATTACTTTGATTGATGTCACCATTGGAAAAAGGTGTGCTGTACATGGAAACCCCAACCCAATCCACATATTCTTCGCCAGGGTAGTACTGATCGAGCACCTCGAGTCGACTTGCCATTGGCATCCAGACAATGGCTGTATTTTTGGCAATACGATGAAATATTTTAGCAACTAAACGAAATTTTTCGATGTACAAACGCGGATTTTTGCTCCATTCATTGCTGGGGTCGTTGAATTCACCTGCAAAACGAAAAAACGTTTTTACCCCCGAATCTCGGACAGCTTCGGCAAAAGGAATTAACATGCTTTCTGTGACTTGGGCTAATGGCACACCTGGTTCGATTGCCAGATGCACAATGCCATCTGCCTTTTTGACGGCCCGAAAGAAACGAGTTGGAAAAAATGGACGATTTACAGTACTCTGGCTAGGAAAAATCAGTTTGTGATAACGAAAATACACAGCCACTTCCGAACCTAAACGCGAACTTAGACGCAAATGATCTTGGTTGTCTATGCCTGTTTCATCGACATACATGCCAAGCATCACCCCGTTATTTGGCTCGAGTTTGGCTCGTTTTTTGCGCGGTTGGCTGGCTTGCCATAAGTACACTTCACCTTGTTGCCGATATGGATTTGTTCGATTCTCGAGAGCTTGAGCTGTGACTTTATCGTTTTTAGCACGGTATTTTTGAATAGCCATATCAAAAGCAGCAGTGGCTTGATCGTATTTCTCGAGTTTGACGTATGCTTCGCCTAACCAACGATAATTGGCAGCCGAAGGATTGCCTTTAACAGCATTTTGAAAGGCTGCAATTGCACTCGAGTAATCACCACTTTTTAAGGCGTTTTGCCCAGTTGCATACCATTGATCGGCGTTGCGTTGCGATACTGCGATACCTGAAAGAAATAAAACACCAAGAAGCCAATGCCAAGATTTCATAGGTTTATTGTACTGAAATTACAATAACAGCTCGAGAAATAGGTTGGTTAGCTTGTTCTGGACAGATGATTCGATCTACAAATTAAAACCAGTTTTCTTGCATCTCGAGGGTGGTGGTGTCAAAACTGGTTAATAAATTGCTCCAGACTGCTACTTTGGGCAATTCGTATTTAAAAAAGTATTTGCAGGTCTGCATTTTGCCATTGTAAAATTCTTGTTCTGAAGCACTGAGTTTTTGTTGTAAAGCTGTTTGGGCAACACTCGCTTGTATTAACCATTGCCATGCCACAACAATGTGTCCTAGCATCTCGAGATAATGCCAGCTATTAGCAAGGCGTAATTCTGGACTGGCTTGGGCACTCATCAGTGTCATCGTGGTTTCTTGGGCAGCATCTAAGGCATGGTCTAAAGATTCTGCTAATGCAAATAAGTTGTTTTCTCTGGCATTTTTGGTACTGGCACGGATTCGGCTCGAGAGCAATTGAAAACCTAAGCCATTTTGCATCGGGATTTTTCTGCCTAATAAATCAATGCCTTGGATACCATTGGTGCCTTCGTGAATTGGGTTAAGACGGTTATCTCGGTAAATTTGTTCAACAGGGTATTCTCGAGTATAGCCGTATCCGCCCAGTATCTGAATGGCATGATAATTGGCTTCTAAACCATAATGGGTACTCCAAGCTTTGACGATGGGTGTTAACAATTCAAGCAGTACGTTGGCTTCATGTCTCGAGGTTGCATCTTCATGGGTTTGGTGGTCGTCTACTAATCTCGAGGCGTATAAGCACAGGGCTAATGCACCTTCGGATAGGGCTTTTTGTGCCATTAACATGCGTTTGACATCGGTGTGTTCGATGATACGAATTTGGTTTGTTAATGGGTCTTTGTTGCTCAGTGCTCTCCCTTGGCGGCGCTCGAGGGCGTAACTTAGGCTGTATTCGTAACCTGCACAGGCAAGGGCTGCGCCACCTAGCCCAACACCGATTCGTGCTTCGTTCATCATTTGGAACATGTATGCCAAGCCTTGGTGTGGTTCGCCGACCAATTCGGCTATGCAGTTATCTTGTTCACCCAGTGCTAATAGCGCATTGGTTGTGCCTCGGTAACCCATTTTATGATTTAAACCTGCTAAGTTGACATCGTTAGCAACTAACGCGCCATTCTCGAGCCGATACTTTGGCACAATAAATAAACTAATGCCTTTGACACCAGCAGGGGCATTTGGTAATTTTGCCAGCACTAAGTGTACGATATTCTCGGCTAAATTATGATCGCCAGCCGAAATCCACATTTTGCTGCCTTTGATGTTGTACTGACCATCTGCTCGAGGGGTGGCTTTGCTGAGGATATCGGTCAGGCTACTGCCTGCATGTGGTTCGGACAGGCACATGGTGCCAAACCATTCTCCTGCCAGCATTTTTTTCCAATACATGTCTTTTTGGGCTGTTGTGCCAAAACTCGAGATCAGATTACCTGCCCCGATGGTTAAGAAAGCATAGGCGGTTGTACCGCAATTGGCTGCTAAAAATAAGGCTTGGCAGGCATTCCAGATGACATTGGGTAATTGCATCCCACCATCGGCAAAACTGGCAGCGGCAGCAAAAAAACCAGCTTCGCGTAATTTGTCTAAGGCTTGTTTGGTTTCTGGGATAATCTGAAATTCGCCGTTTACGACATGTGGTTCTTCGAGATCACTTTTACGATAGTGAGGTGCGAATTCTTTTTTGGCAAGCTCGGCAGCCATTTTTAAGACATCATCAAACATGCTTTTATCATGTTCAGCAAAGTGTTCACGGCTGAGGAGTTGTTCGGACTGCAAGCATTCGTATAATACAAATGTCAAATCACGCTGACTAAGGGACATGCTCAGCATTCTACGTCAAGAGAGAACATAACAACTGTATACTCGAGACATGCTTCATCTTGTGATTAACCCTAGCGCGGGCGGCGGACGCGCAGCTCGTGCTATTCCTGCCTTACAAAACTTAGTGGCTGCTCGTAAACTCGAGACAACGTTGCATTTAACCCAAGCAGCTGGTGATGCCTTGCTACTCGCTCAACAATTACCGATGCTTGAGCCAATTATTGTGGTTGGTGGTGATGGCACACTGCATGAAGTTATTCGTGGTGCACTGGATGGTCAGGATCGTACTGAACGAGTGATCGGTGTGATTCCGCTAGGTACTGGTGATGATTTTGCTCGGGGTACAGGGATTCCGTTGCAGAATCTGGATGCTGCTTTAAATATCATTGAGCGAGGTAGAACAAAGTGGTTTGATGCAGCCCGAATTGGTGATCGGAGTTTCCTCAATGGTTTTGGTGCGGGTTTTGACGCACAAGTGGCGCGTACTGTCAAAAATACCCCAAAGGCTTTACCAGGAAGTTTGCGTTATTTGTTGGCAATTTTTCAAGAACTCAGCGCCCTTGAGCCTCGACAAGCCAAAATTTTTGCCGATGGACAGTTGGTTTACGAAAATGCTGCTTTGCTCGTCGCTATTATGAATTTAAAAGGTTATGGTGGTGGTTTACAAATGAACCCCAATTTTAATGGTTTAGATGGTTTACTCGAGATTATTATTGCGGGGCAATTTTCTAAGCTTGGCACATTAGGTATTTTGCCAAAACTTGCCCAAGGTAAACATCTTGGGCATCCGCAAGTTCAAGTGGTACAAGCTAAACATATTCGCCTCGAGTGGGCAGATGTTATGCCAGCTCATGTGGATGGCGAAATGCTCGAGCCTAATCGGGTTTTTGAAGTGCAAGTGCTGCCACAAGCGATATCTATTTTTGTGCCGTAATGGGTTTCTGCACATCTGAAGGTTTGATTGCTTTGGATGGGTTTTGTGCTAGATAACTGATTGCTTTTGAGCGATTACTATGTTATGTTGATTGAAATAAACGTATTTATTGTTACTACTGATTGCAATTTGGTGGTTCAGATATTTTATTTTTCATCACTTGGTCTTCAATGCTTGGAGAAAAATGCTCGAGCAACGCTTGCAAAAAATTCAACAATACCTTTACCAACATGGTCACTCGAGTGTCCAGACGTTGGTTGAATACACCGATTCGTCGCTAGCAACAGTGCGCCGAGACCTCGAGAAACTCGAAGCCGAAGGTGTAGTGATTCGTACCCACGGTGGAGCAAAACTTGCCGAGACCAGCAATGCCGAAATTGGTTTTCGGCAACGTGAACACCGCGAAGTCAAATATAAACGTGCTATTGCCGAAACAGCTTACGCTCACTTAAAACCAGATAGCAGTATCTTTTTAGACTCGAGTACCACAGCTTTGCAATTGGCTAAACGCTTACGTTTACATCCAATGCGCTTACATTTAACAACCAATAGTTTTGCAGCTGCCCAAGAACTTTTTGGTGTTCCAGAGATTAGTTTGCTCTTTGTGGGTGGGCATATTCGTAGCGAAAACCTTGCTACTATTGGTATGTACGCTGAAGAAACCTTAGACCGCTTATGGTTTGACCAATTATTCATGAGTGCAAATGCTATTCATGCCGAACATGGTTTCACCACCTTTGATACCTCAGAAGCAGCCATGAACCGCAAAATGCTCTCTCGAGCCGCTGAACGTTACATGCTTTGTGATGCCACAAAATTTGGCAAAATTGCCCCACATCATGTAGCAGCATTACAAGTTGCCCAACACATCATCACCGATCAACGCATACCAGATCATTGGAAACAACACCTTGCCAATGTCGGTGTGCAACTCGAGCAAGTCAGCACCACCCATATTATTAGCCACAACGAGGCAAGTTAATTGTCTCGAGGTAGCAGGAGGATTTATGAAGAAACGCTGGTTGTTATTAGCAAGTGCTTTTGGTGCCTTAGGGTTGACTGCTTTAGCACAGAGTAAAGTCGAAATCGAATTTTGGTCTTGGTATTTATCACCGAAATTTGATCCGTACTTAAAAGGTGTGATTAGTCAATTTGAAGCAGCCAATCCGACAATTTCGGTAAAACTGGTAGACAAACAAGACACCATGGAACGTGATTTACAAGCAGCCATCGCGCTCGGGAAATCACCAGATGTTGTTAACCTCTGGAGCGATGCAACTGCCGCTGCTGCCCAAAACGGTTTGCTTACCCCAGTCACAGACCTGACCAGTATTGCCGATTTACGTGCTCAGTTTTGGGATAACACCCTGGCTATGTTTATCGTGGACGGCAAAAACTATGGCTACCCGTGGTACGGTTGGACAGACCAAGGCGTTATGGCATATAACTCGGAAATCCTTAAAAAAGCAGGAGTCACTCGAGTACCAAAAACCATTTCTGAACTGTTAACAGCTTCAAAACTGATTAAGCAACGCACAGGTTCATATGGTTGGTTACCACCTGTCAAAGACCCAAATGGTGCTAGTTTCCTTGGACAATTTTACCTCGAGGGATTGCCATTGTTTGCGGGTGGCAAAGCGGCTTTTAACAGCCCAAAGCACATTACGTTGCTGCAAAAATTTATTGAATTGATGAAAGGTGATTTTATTCCGCAAGATTTATTGCGTAAAGAAGCTTTCCAACTTAATAACGAATACTACAGCCAAGGTAAGAGTGCGTTTATTGTTGGTGGTGCACAAGCTTTGGTTCGTGTGAAAGATGCAAACAAAGATATTTATAGCAAAACCAAAGTCGTCCCAGCACCACTTGGCGCAGGTGGTGTGCAAACAGGTGGTTCAATGAGTCTTGTGGTGCCAAAAGCCAGTAAATTCCAAAAAGAAGCAGGCTTGTTTGCCATGTTTATGTCGAATAACAAAGCCCAAGTCCAATTCTCCAAGTTGGCTGGTATTGTCCCCACCACAAAAGGCGCAGAAAACGACCCTGAACTCAAAGCTGCCAATCCAAACGATGCTCTTGATGTAGCAACATCATTGGTCAGTGGTACGGGTCGGTTTATTACCCCAGGCTGGAACCCACCAAAAAATACCGATAATGTCTACAAGAACTTTAATGACAATATCGAAGCCGCTTTCCTTGGTTCAAAATCAGCCCGTCAAGCACTTAATGACGCTGTTGCTTTCTGGAATGCAAACGCAAAATAATTCCTAATAATTCTAAGGTTTGAAAAACCGTTGAGGTAGGGTAAGCGCATGGTCTTACCCTACCTCTCGAGAAAAAATTGCAAAACACAAAATTGCTAGATCATAAAAGAGTGAAGAATGCGAAAATCAAGTTTAACCATTACCGCTTATATGCTTTTGCTACCAGCACTTTTGCTGATGGCAGTATTTACGTTTTATCCAGTTTTGTACGGCTCTTATTTGGGTTTTACCAAATACACAGCCGCTAATTTAGGCTCTAATACACCACCAAGTTGGATAGGACTCGAGAATTTCCGCACTGTGCTTTCGGATGAACTCTTTCGGATTGGTTTAATCAACTCACTGAAATACCTGATTATTGTGCCAATTCTGCAATTAGCCAGTCTTGGAGTAGCTGTTCTAGTAAACCGACAAATACCTGGTATTGCTATTTTTCGAGCTGCTTATTATATCCCAGTCATTACTTCGATTACCCTAGCTTCGGTGATGTGGGAATGGGTTTTTACGCGAGATGGTTTACTCAATTGGGTGCTCGAAGTTTTTAGAATTATCGATCCCAAAAGTAGTTTTGGCTGGTTACTGAACCCAAATACTGCCTTGTGGGCAATCATGTTGGTCACTTTTTGGCGTGGCTTTGGGTATTACATGGTGCTATACCTTGGTGGTTTACAAAGTATTCCATCGGAACTCGAGGAAGCCGCGTTACTTGATGGTGCTAGTACATGGCAGCGCTTCTGGAAAATTACAGTGCCACTGATGCGCCCCACCATTTTACTATGCAGTTTGCTCTCGAGTTTAGCTGCCATTCGGGTGCTTGAAGAAATCATTGTTTTCACTAATGGTGGTCCGCTCAACAGCACCTATACAGTACTGATGTATGTCTATCAAAAATCGTTTGGTTTAGATTTTGACTATGGCGTTGCTAGTGCAGCAGGTTTATTGTTGGCAATTGTTGGATTTATTTTGTCCTATATCAATTTTCGGGTGACAAGGGAAGATGCTCCAACTCGAGGAGCTAAAGTATGACCCGTTTCAGCCCACGAAAATCCATGAACTTGCTGCTAAGTTACGTTGCATTGAGTTTGATTGGTCTGTTTGCGGTATTCCCGTTCTTATGGACTTTTGCCATCAGCATTACCGATAAAACTGTTGCGAGTGGTGTTTCAATTTTTGATTTTCCCGCATCACTGTTTCCTAAAGCTATTACGTTTAACAACTTTATTGAAGTGTATACGGTGTTTAATCTGCAAAAATACTTAATTAACTCGTTGATTATTACCAGTTTAACGGTGGTTGGCACATTAATCGTTTCGGCAATGGCAGCTTACCCACTGGCAAAACTCGAGTTTCCAGGTCGAGATATTATTTTTGGTGCGATGTTAGCGACCTTGGTTTTACCCAGTGAAACCAATTTTATTGTCAATGTTTTAACGCTGAACAAGATTGGTTTACTTGGTACGTATTGGGGTGTGGTGATCCCCACGATTGCCACAGCGTTTGGTATTTTTGTCATGCGTCAAGCGTATATCAGCATTCCCAGCAGTTTACTCGAGGCTGCTCGAATAGATGGAGCAACCGAATTACAAATTATTTGGCGTATTATGATTCCTTTAGCACGACCTGCATTGACTGCATTGGGTATTTTTACCTTGGTCAACACGTGGAATTCATATTTCTGGGCGAGTGTGGCTTTGCTAGGTGCGGATGATTTGCAACCACTTTCGGTGGCAATGCTAAAACTTAAAGGGCAATTTAATCATGATTCGTTTAATGTTGCTGCAGGCGCAATGATTATGATGATTCCGGTGCTGATTGTTTTTGTGGCAGCCCAAAAATTATTTATGCGTGGACTTGAAGGAGCTGTTAAATAAACATGACTAATCCAATGATGCTCCAAGAAATTCGTCAAGTTCCCAGTGTCCTTGCAACCCAACTCGAGCAAAATACGTCTCGAGTGATTGCGCTTGCCAAAGCCATTTCCGAGCGCCAACCGCGTTTTGCCATGACCATTGCCAGGGGTACATCAGACCATGCTGCCAATTATTTGCAATATGCCCTCGAGTCGCAATTGGGATTAGTGACTGCCTCGGCTGCCCCCAGTGTGATTACAGCCTATAACGCCAAACTAAAACTCGAAGGTGCATTGGTGATTGCTATTTCTCAATCTGGACAATCACCCGATGTGGTCAATTCTTTAACCGCTGCTCGTGCACAAGGTGCATTAACTGTTGCCATTGTCAACGCAGCAAATACACCACTTGAAGCTGTGGCGGAATTTACTTTACCAATGTGGGCGGGTGAAGAAAAAGCAGTGGCAGCCACCAAAAGTTTTGCTACTAGTTTAACTTCTATGCTTTCGGTAATTGCTATTTTAAACAACGACTCGAGTTTGCAAAATGCAATAGTGCAATTACCAAAAAATACGCAACAAGCCCTCGAAACAGAAAATATTGCTCATGACCGAGCAGAACGTTACCGTTATGTTGAAGCTATGGTGACCCTCGGGCGCGGATTGCATTATCCTTTGGCTCGAGAAACTGCTTTAAAGCTTAAAGAAACCAGTGTGGTTAGTGCTGAAGCGTTTAGCACCGCAGAATTCGCGCATGGTCCGATTATTTTGATTGAATCAGGATTTCCGGTGATTGCTTTCCAAGCCCGTGATGCAACCGCAACTGGTTCCTTAGAACGTTACACAGATTTACTGTCTCGAGGTGCAGAACTGATTTTAATTGGCGCAGATGAACCAAGTTTAGCCGCTACAATTCGTTTAACTACCCCTGCAACAGGGCACGATTTAACCGATCCAATTCCTGCTATCTTAGCGGCTTATTTATTTGCAGGACACCTCAGTTTAGCTCGAGGCTTAAATCCTGATTCTCCTAGAACCTTATCAAAAGTCACAAAAACCCTGTAACCCACTTGACTTGTCGTAGCGCAATGTCGCAGACTAACGCATTCTAAGCTCGAGGGGTGTTTTATGAAAAAAATGGTTGGAGTTGCAATAAGTGGTGTTATATCTGCCTTGTTGGTTGCTCAGGGTTCAGCACAAACTCGGACTTTGAATTTGTATAACTGGTCTGAGTACATGGATCCCGCTATTCTCAAAGTTTTTGAGAAAAAGTGCAATTGCAAAGTGAATGTTTCTTTGTACGAATCCAACGAAGATTTAATTGCTAAACTCAAAGCCAATGGTGGTTCGCAGTACGATGTGGTTGTGCCTGGGCAATATGCTGTGCCACTTTTGTATCGTTCAAATTTGCTACTTAAATTTGATAAAACAAAAATTCCAAACTTAAAAAACCTTTCTAAAAAATTTGTCAACCCAAGTTACGACCCCAACAACACCTATAGTGCAGCCTATCAATGGGGAACAGTGGGAGTTGTTTACCGCAAAGACAAAATTAAAAATCTCGAGCAAAGTTGGTCATTGTTTTTTGATAAAGCCAAACAGCAAGGTCCATTTTTGATGATGGATTCAACTCGAGAAATGCTAGGACCAGTGCTGAAATACCTTGGTAAAAGCTTAAATACAATAAAACCAGATGATATCCGAGCCGCGATTGATGTTATGGCAGATGCAAAAACTCGTAGTCTTGGCTTAGATGGCGGCGTGGCTAACCGCAACAAAGTTTCGGCTGGGCAAGCCAATTATGGTGTTGCTTACAACGGTGATGTTGTAAAAATCCAAGCGGAAGACAAAAATATTGGTTTTTTTGTACCAAAAGAAGGCAGTGTCATTTTTACCGATAATATGGCAATTCCAGTCAAAGCCCCAAATGCCGATTTAGCCCATCAATTTATAAACTTTATCCTCGACCCAAAAATTGGTGCACAACTCAGTAACTACAATCAATATGCTACGCCAAACGAAGCGGCTAAGCCATTTATTAACAAAACAGATTTGCAAAATCCTGCTGTTTACCCACCAGCCAACGTCATGGCAAACCTCGAGTTTATCCTTGACTTAGGTAAGGATAATGTTTTGTACGATAGCGCTTGGACGAAAGTTAAAGCCCGCTAATACTTTAATATTAGAATGGACTCGAGCCAACTGGTTCGAGTCCATTCTCAATTTGCTATACCATCTTGTGTAGCAAGCAGGAACCCAAGAAAATATTTAACGAGGAATTTACAGTGATTGAAGTTCAGAATATAACCAAACGTTACACTGCTAAAGTCGTGGCAGTCGAGAACTTATCTTTCCAAGCCAAAGCAGGGGAGATCTACGGTTTACTTGGACCTAATGGCGCAGGTAAAACGACTACATTGCGAATGTTGGCTACTTTGCTCGAGCCAACCAGTGGTACATTGACCGTGGCTGGTTTTGATACCAAACGCCAACCCGAAGATGTCCGCCGTACCATTGGCGTAGTTAATGGTGGCATGGGATTATACGACCGTTTAACGGGCAAAGAAATTCTCGAGTACTTTGCTGGGTTTTACAATATGGGTAAGCAAGACACCCAAAAGCGCATTGCCGAATTATCCGATGCGCTCGAGATGAATGAATTACTCAACCGCCGAGCCTCTGAGTATAGCACTGGTATGAAACAAAAAATTGTTATTGCCAGAGCCGTGATTCATAACCCAAGTGTCCTCATTCTCGACGAAGCTACAAATGGTTTAGATGTGGTGGCGCGTCGTGCTGTGCTCGAGTTTGCCAGAGGTTACAAAAACTCGAGCCGAGTTGTCTTGTACAGCACCCATATTATGGCAGAAGCCGAAGAACTCTGCGAACGGGCTGCCATTATCGATCATGGCAAATTGATTGCCCAAGACACGATTAGTAATTTAAAACAAAAAGCCAACACCAATAATCTCGAGGAAGCATTTTTTAGATTAACCAAAGGGGTAGCGTAATGCGTTGGAATTTTATTTGGCAAGTCATTTATAAAGAACTGATTTCGACAGTGCGCGATACCAAAGCCTTTCGTACCAGTGTTTTAATGCCGTTTATCATGACACCACTTTTTATCATTGGGTTTCCGTTACTTTTTGGGAATTTATTTGGTGGCGAAGTACAAAAAAAGCAAGTTGTTGGTGTGGTAAACCTCGTCCAAATGCCAGCAGCTCTAAAAACCATTCTCGAGTCCAACACAGCATCAGGTGTTGGCGTTGAGCTAAAACCTGTTACAGACCCAATTAAAGCGGTGCAAGATGGCGATGTTGAAGCTGCAATGCAAATTCCAGCCACAGGTATGCCAACCAGTGCAGGTGGTGCAACTGTTGCTGTGCAAATTTATACCAAAGCAAGCAGCCAAAAATCTTCTGTAGTCGAAAGAAAACTCAGCAATGCAGTCGAAGCGTACAGTCGCTCATTGGTGGTTCAAAAACTCAAATCGGTGGGCTTATCAGAACAAACCCTCGAGCCTGTCAAAGCAGAATCCATCAATGCCGAAAACGAAGCTGAAAAAGCTGGTGGTATTTTTGCTTTTATCTTCCCAATGCTGTTGTTTATGGCAATTCTTGGTGGCGCAAGTACTGTGGCTGTGGACAGTACTGCTGGTGAAAAAGAACGTGGCAGTCTCGAGATTTTGCTGGTTTCTCCGATTAAACGCATCGAAGTGGTGATTGGTAAATTGCTGGCAGTCACGCTGTTTGCATTGTTTGGTGTATTGGTACAAATCACTGCTTTTGTCGTTACCAGTTTAGTCAGCCCATTTGTTCTCGAGCGATTTGGTGGCAAAGGCATGAGCCAAATGACGGATGTCCTCGGTGGCAATTTGAACTTGGGTGTTGGTGGTTTCTTCTCGATGCTGGCAATTGGTGTGACATTGGCATTGATGCTTTCGGGAATATTGGTGGCGGTTTGCATTTATGCCCGTAGTTTTAAGGAAGCCTCGAATTATTTGGTGCCATTGCAATTGATGGGGACATTCACATCTATTGGGGTGCAATTTGGTGATTTTATTTCACGTAGTACAACCATCTATGCTACGCCAATCATTGGCAGTGTTTTGGGTATTCTCGATGTGGTCAAAGGTAAGGCTACCCCAGAAATTATTGCCACTATCGTTATTGGTAATCTTGTTTTTGCAGCGATTACTGCCTTCTTTGCCTTACGAAACTTTAGTCAAGAACAAGTTCTTTTCCGTAACTAAAATCCATAAATCAAAGGAAACTCGAGCCAATTTGCTCGAGTTTCTGTGTAGCCCTAGCCGTGGCTCTCAGAACGTGAGAGAATGCAGGCGGTAAAAATTAAAACGACATTGAAGTCGAAAGAAAAGAGGAAGACATGGAAGCAAAGATTTTTAAGACCACACTTGGTGGTCGGGAGCTTATGCTCGAGACGGGCAAAGTTGCCAAATTGGTCAGTGGTAGTGTGGTTTTGCGGTATGGCGATGTAATGATTTTGGCAACAGTGCAGGCTTCGGATAAGCCAAGCACCTTGGATTTCTTGCCATTAACTGTTGAGTTCGAGGAACGCCACTACGCAGTTGGTAAGATTCCTGGTTCGTTTATGCGCCGCGAAGGTCGCCCTGGCGAGAAAGCCATTCTCAGTGCGCGTTTAACGGATCGTCA
Source organism: Deinococcales bacterium (assembly GCA_013298595.1). Lineage (GTDB taxonomy): Bacteria > Deinococcota > Deinococci > Deinococcales > JAAFIG01 > JAAFIG01. Next base: position 47,175 of record JAAFIG010000035.1, read on the forward strand.
GGCTCGCCCATTGTTTCCTAAGGGTTACCGTTTTGAAACTCAGATTATTATTACGGTGGTCAGTGCCGATCAGGAAAATACACCAGATGTGCTTGGTGCAATTGCTGCCAGTGCTGCACTTGCCATTTCGGATATTCCTTGGGATGGTCCAACCGCTTGTGTTCGGGTTGGTTACTTGGATGGTCAGTATGTACTCAACCCAACCTTACAGCAAATCGAAACCTCGAGTCTCGAGTTGGTTGTGGCTGGAACCAAGGATGCTGTGCTGATGGTTGAAGCTGGTTCGAGTGGACAATCCGAGGATGTGATGGTTGGAGCAATTGAATTTGCTCACAAAGAAATGCAATCTGTGATTGACTTAATTGTGCAAATGAAAGCCGATTGTGGTCATGAACCATTTGCATGGCAACCAAAAGTTGATGAAGCCAAAGAAGCCCAAAAAGCGGTGGATGTTGCTGCTGTGACCGAAAAAGCGGCTGCTGCTAACCTCAAAGCTGCTATTTTAACAGCTGGTAAAAAAGCTAAAGGTGCAGCAATCAAAGCTGTGCGTGATGGTATTATTGCCGAGTTAAACCCAGTACCAACCAGCACAGACCCCGATGATCTCGAGGTGCACGCGACTCGAGTGACTGCCTTAAAAAATGTGTTTGATAAAGTGCAACAAAATGTTTTGCGAAAAATGGTACTCGAGGAACGCATTCGAGCTGATGGACGTGACCCGAAAACCGTGCGTCCGATTACTATTGAAACAGGTTACTTACCACGCACTCACGGCTCGAGCTTATTTACTCGTGGTGAAACCCAAGTGCTGGGTACCGCGACCCTTGGTACAGGGCGCGATGAGCAAATCATCGACGACTTGGGTTTAGATGATAACGATAAGTTTTTGCTGCATTACAATTTCCCGCCATACAGCACGGGTGAAGTCAAACGCGTTGGTGGGCAATCCCGCCGCGAAATTGGGCATGGCAACCTTGCAAAACGTGCCATTAAAGCTGTCATGCCTGCGTATAACGATTTCCCCTACGTGGTTCGTGTGGTTGGCGATGTGCTCGAGAGCAACGGTAGCTCGAGTATGGCAACCACGTGTGCTGCAAGTCTTGCACTTTTGGATGCTGGTGTGCCACTGAAAGCGCCTGTGGCTGGTGTGGCGATGGGCTTAGTCAAAGAAGGCGACCAATACGCAATCCTGACCGATATTCTGGGTATGGAAGATGCTCTTGGCGATATGGATTTCAAAGTTTGCGGAACTC